>NZ_JBITBX010000005.1:0-605360 GCF_044452725.1 Actinoplanes sp. NPDC051859
CTCACCGGCCGCACCGCGAACATCTTCCACACCTACCACAAGGGTGACGAGCCGTTCCCGACCAAGTCGGAGATGGCGATGGCCCGTGACAAGGCTCGTCCGCGGGTGCTGCTGATGAACTGGAAAATCGCGTACGGCTCGTCCTGGGCGAAGGTGGCTAAGGGTGAGCAGGACCAGCGCATCGACCGCTTCGCCGCCCGCATCAAGAGCAGCTTCCCGGAGAAGTTTTTCCTGGTGCTGAACCACGAGCCGGAGAACGACGTCGTCGCGAAGAAGGGGTCGGGCTGGGAGGCCAAGGACTTCGCCGCGATGTACCGGCACACCATTCAGCGGCTGCGGGCGCAGGGTATCGACAATGCGATCAACGTGATGGCGTACATGGGTAATGAGAAGTGGATGGCGCAGTCCTGGTGGAAGGACCTGTACCCGGGCGACGACGTCGTGGACTGGATGGGCCTGGACTCCTACGTCAGTGCGGAGAAGGGCTACTACCACTACGGCATGTTCGGTGACCTGCTCGACCGTAAGGCGAAGAACGGACCCACGTTCTACGACTGGGCCACCACGCAGCACGCGTCGAAGCCGTTGATGATTGCTGAGTGGGGTGTCTACCACCGGGTCGGTAAGCGCACCGACAAGGTTGCCGGGTTCAACAGTGTGATTCCGGAGCTGGTGAAGCGGCCGAACATCAAGGCCATCGTCTACTTCGACACCGCCAAGGACGACCAAGGCGACCGCGACATCTCCGTCAACTCCACGAAGGCCAGCCTGACCGCGTTCAAAATCCTCGCCGCTAACCCGATCTTCAACGTCACGATCAGCTGACCACACACCACGACAAAGGCCGCCCGGCACACCACCGGGCGGCTTTGTCGTGTCCGGGCACACGCGGATCAGGGCCCGACTGATCCCGCCGAATTCGAGAGCGTTCCTTATTTCCCACCGGGGTGTTTCAGCGGCCGCGCATCCGAGCCACCGACTCGCCCTCCCCGTCGGTGGTCGACACCGCCACGGCGCGGGCCTGGCTGGACGCGGAACGGCAGAACCTGGTCGCCAGTTGCGCGTACGCGGCGACCCACGGGTTGCCCGGCCACGCCACACGTCTGTCGGCCACCCTCGCGCTCTACCTGGACTTCGGTGGTCACTTTGCCGACGCCCTCACCATGCACAGCCATGCCCGGAACGCGGCCAACAGCTGCCTGGACTGGCCCGCGAAGCCGCACGCGTGGGCGAACCTCGGGCCCAGCCTCAGCGGGCTGGGACGGCACGCCCAGGCCGCCGAACATCTCGAACGCGCCCTCGTCATCTGCCGATCGATCGGGTTCCGCGCGGTGCTGCCCGCGCACTGAACAACCTCGCGTACGTCCATTGCAGGTGGGGCCACTATGCGCAGTCCGCCGACTATGAGCCTCGCCATCTTCCGCGAGACCGGCAACCGGCTCGGGTAAGCGGACGCGTTGCACACCCTCGGCATCGTCCACCGGCAGCAGGGCCGCTACGACGAGGCTGCGGACCACTCCCAGCAAGCCCTGCACCTCTATCACGAGCTTCGCGATCCGTTGGGGAAGGCGATGCAGCTGGAAGGGCTGGGTGGCGTCTATGCGCGGCAGGGCCATTTCCCGACCACTATCGCCCATCTGGAGCGGGCGCTACGGCTCGATCGCGAGATCGGCAATCGCCCTGGCGAGGCCGATGCATTGACCGAACTGGGCCTCGTCCACCTGCGGCAGGGCCGTCATGTGGCTGCTGTCGAGCACTACCGGCGGGCGATCGGGCTGTACCGCCAGACCGGCAGCCGGTCCGGCGAAAGCGTCGCACTCAACGGCCTCGGCGAGACATCGCACGCCGCTGGACACGTCGACGAGGCCCGCCGCCAGCACACCGCTGCGCTGGCCCTCGCCCCGCAGACCGGCGACGAATACGAACAGGCCCGCGTGCACACCGGCCTTGCCCGTGTGCACGATGCCTGCGGTGTCGCAGATCTTGCTCACCACCACTGGCAGGAGGCCGCCCGCCTCGCCGCCGGTCTCGACGTCCCCCTGGCCGAGGAGTTCGGCGGGCGAGGTGATCCGGGCCGGTTGGATCGGCTACCTGGTCCCGAGGCTGCCCATGCCGCGGTGGATGACGCGCGGGGCCGGGTCAGAAGAAATGGGGATCATCGGTGATGTCTTCGATATGCACATGCGTGTGAATCGCGGAATGTGGTGGCGCGTATGCACCGAGGAGTTCGTTGAGCTCCCGCCCGGCGGCCTCGTGCACGTGCCGGGCGACGGTGAGGAGATGGGTGCCGTAGGCGGCGACGATTTCAATGGTGACACCGTCAAGGTGGTGGCGTTGGTCGGTGGTGCAGGTGATGCGTTGCGCGGCAGCGCCGGCTACGGGGTCAATGGCGGCCTGCAAGCGCGCGACTACTACATCGCAAGCAATGAAGAAATCGCCGAGATCGTGGTGGGACCGGACGGGTGCGGATGGCCGAAATGCCCGCCGGGCGCGGTTCAGGACGTCGGCGCGCATAGCCTTCCAGCCGGCGTCGGTGTGCTGGCGCAACAATTCCGTGGCCTGTGTGAGGCGGCGTTCGCCGCTGGTGGGTTCAGTCACCGCCAACCCTCCATCGTGGTGGCCAATGTGGCACGGGCCCGCTCGAGCAGCCCGCGGACCGCGTCGGCGGTGGTAGACAGCACTGTCGCGATCTCGGGATAGGTGAGGCCTTCGATCTCCCGCAACATCCAGGCCGAACGTTGCCGCGGCGGCAGTGTCCGCAGGGCGAGATCGAGGGCGCCGAGCAGGCCGTGTTCAATGCTGCGTTGCGCCGGATCGGTCGTTGGGTCAGGCAGAAGCTCGGCGACGTCGTCGATGTCGACGTGGGGCCGGCTACCGGACGACGGTAAGTGGCGTTGGTAGGCATAGCAGCGATTCCGGGCGATGGTGAATAGCCATGTCCGTAGTGACGAGTCGCCACGGAACTGCGGGAGACCTTTCCAGGCATCGGCGAAAATTTCCTGAACGCAGTCCTCCACGACGCTCGGATCATCGAGCAGGCGGAACGCATAACGATATATCGCCGGGCCGTGTCGGCTGACGATTTCGGCGAAGGTGTCGCGATCGCCCAGGCCGGATCTCCGGGCCAGGACCTCGTCCGGGGCGCCCGCGGCAGCAGCATGCGTAGCGCCGCCGCACTCTCCGGATTCGCTCAGCACCTCACGCTCCTTCACCGATGAACACACGGCTCCGGCGCCGAGCCTGACGCGCAGATCTGATCACGGCGGTCGTCCACTTGCTACCCGCAGCGCGGTAAGAATTGCGCGCCAAAAAGTGTGATCTGGATCACATCAGATGGTGCATGACGGTTTCGCTGTCGCTTCGCTCTACACATTCGAAGGCGGCCCGACCGTACGTCGAATGAGCTGCCGATGATTTCGCTTCCAGCGAGTCGCATTTCACCAGTAGAAAGAGGAGTACGTCGTGACCGAGCCGACCCCGACCAACAACACCACCACCAAGTCACGGCCTTCGTCATCGGGTGCCCTGTCGGTACGGGAGGAGGGCCTGCAAAGCTCCCAGGGCACGACGTCCATCGCGGACACCGTGGTCAGCAAAATCGCCGGCATCGCGGCGAAGGATGTCTCCGGGGTGCACACCTTGGGTGGCGGTGCGGCGCGGGTGGTCGGAGCCCTGCGTGAGCGGATCCCCGGTGGACGGGTCAACCACTCGCAGGGAGTGTCCGTCGAGGTGGGCGAGACGCAGGCAGCCGTCGACATCGAGTTGATCGCCGAGTACGGGGTGGCCATCGCCGACCTCGCCGTCGGTGTCCGCCGCAACGTGATCACCTCGGTGGAGCGAATGACCGGTCTCGAGGTCACCGAAGTCAACATCACCGTCGCGGACATCCACCTCGAGTCCGATGACGACGATGACGCCGACCGTACCCCTCGAGTGCGGTGAGCGCTCCCGAGCCCGGGCGGCCGTCCTCGCCGGGCGAGGACACAGTTATCGAGGGCGTGGTCGTCGAGCGAACGGCTGGCCCCGGGCAGGACCGAGAAGCTTCGGCAACAGCGGACGAAATCGCGCAGCGCGTGCTCGGTGTTCCCGGCGTGGTCCGATTGCACGCGGGGGCGCTGGGTGAGGTCGCCACCTATCTGCCGGGGCGCCGGGTCACCGGGGTGAAGCTGGGTACGAGCCTGGTGGAGGTGCACGTCGTCGTGTCCGCTCGAGCACCCTTGCATCCGGTCGCCCGAACTATTCATGCCGCGGTAGCTGAGGTCGTATCGCTGCCGGTGCACGTGTACATCGAAGACGTCGTCGCGCCGGCGGCCTGACTGCAGGCTTCGCGCTGATCAGAACTATTTGTCTCGTCTTGGAGTGACCATGTCCTCGTCCACTGTCGGACTCTTCGCTGGGTTGCTGCTCGCCCTGATTGCGGCCGCTGGCGGTTTCGGCTGGGTGCTACTCGCCGTGCTGTTCGCCGCCGTCGGATATGTCATCGGGGCGCACCTTGAGGGTCGCATCGACCTGTCGAATCTGCTGCCGGGACGTAGCCGTGGCTGATCGTGCGGCCCCGGCTCTCGAGGTCGGGACGTTGCTAGGCCAGGGCCGGCCCGCTTCCGGTGACCGCAGCGAGGCTGGTTATCGCGGCTCCCTGGTCATCAGGGAGAAGGCAGTGCAGCGCATCGCCGAGGCCGCTGCGCTGCATGTCGACGGTGTCGCCCCGGCAGAGGCTGGCACGAATGCGGTGACATCGGTGCTCGGGCGTGGCTACCCTCGGGTCGACTGTGATGTTGCGGGCGGTCGGGTCCGGGCGGACGTTGAGGTGATCGCCCTCTGGCCTTGTCCCGCACCGGTGGTAGCCGCCGCTGTCCGTGCCGCGGTCACTGAGCAGCTGAGCGCGCTGGCCGGCCTGCGCGTCGACGCCGTCGGCGTCACCATCGCCAAGGTGGTACGCCATCAGGATTCCAGGAGCCGAGTCCGGTGACCGATCTGCCACCGCTTCCCCGCCCATCCCAGCCGGCTATGCGCGCCGCTCGCCCAAGAACCGGCAGCGGACCCATCGGCGTCACCGGTCCCGTCTTGGCGATCCTGGTAGCCGCCGCTGGATTCGTGCTTCTGCATGACGCCCTCGCCGCCGCGAGTCTGGTGAGTGGCTCGTGGCTTGCGCCGGCTCTGGCCTTCATCGACGGAATCACTCCACTGTGGTGGATGGTCCCGCTGGGAGCTGTCGTCATCGTGCTCGGCGGATTCCTGCTGGTCGCCGGGGTACGACCGCGTTCGCGTAGATCCCTGCCGGTCGTCTCTCGAACGGGTATCCACCTGCACACCCGCGATGTGGCTCGGCTTGCTGGCAGCGCCGCCCGGGACGTCGACGGCGTACTGTCCGCTGCCGCATCGGCGAGCCGTCGCACCGTGACGGTGACTGCCCGCGCGACCGCGGCAGCCGGAATTGTCGACGCCGTCACACGGGCGGTCGATGAACGTCTGCACGCTTTGCAGGCTCCGCCGCGCGTCAAGGTCAAGGTGCGGGCCCATCCTCAGGACGGAGGGCGCTGATGCGTCGTCGCGTGCTCGGTCTCGACCGGCTCATCGCTATCCTGCTCGGTTTCGCCCTCCTCGGCGGTGGCGCCGCCCTGATCACCTGGTACACCGGTGACCTTCGGCGGATCTGGCCGGAAGCTCCTACGGAACTGTCGACCGACCTAATCCAGGACGCCACGGACCAGCCGTGGTGGCCGTGGGCGGCCGGCGGGGCCGGTAGCTTGTTGCTGCTGCTTGGCCTGTGGTGGCTGATCGCCCACCTTCCGCGCCGCAGTGTGGGAATGCTGACCCTGCCGGGCTCGAGCGGCAGTGGGCGATTGTTGCTCGATCCGGCCGGGCCGGCGACTGCCGCCGCTGAGGTCCTGGCCGACACTGTTGGCGTTCGTTCGACTCAGGGCAAGGTCATCCGGGACCGGGGCCAGCTCGTCGTCGAACTCACTGCGACCGTCGATCCCGCCGCCGATCTGGCGACGGTGATCAGCGCTGCCGACGATGTCACTGCCGATCTCGACTGCGTTCTCGGCCGCGAGGACGCCCACGCCAGAGTCCGGCTGTCGGTCGCGCGCACTCACCGGACGCAGAGACGCGTGGAGTGATCGTGGCTGACCGCCACGGGAGAGCGCGGAGCCAGGCAGGATTGGCGCATGCTGAGCGATCTCGAGCTGGCACGGCGGGCTGCCCTCGCGGGCGCGGCCGTCGCCATCCGGCACTTCGGCGCCCTTGCTGGCCTGCCCCGCGAGCTGAAGCCCGACGGCAGCGTCGTCACCGCTGCCGATCGTGACACCGAGGCTGCGATCCTCGCCGTGCTGCGGGCGGAACGCCCACAGGACACCGTGCTCGGCGAGGAGAGCGGCACGGTGCCGGGGGAGGAAGGCGAGGAGAGCGGCACGGTGCCGGGGGAAAGAGGCGCGGAGAGCGGCACAGCGCCGGGGGAGGAAGGCGCGGAGAACGGCGGGGGCGGGCGACGTCTGCGCCGATGGATTGTCGACCCGATCGATGGCACGGCACAGTTCGTGACGGGCGACCCGCGCTGGCTGGTCCTGGTCGCCCTCGAGTACGGCGGTGCCATCGTCGCCGCGGTCGCCGCGATCCCGGCGCAGGGCACGCTCTGGTGGGCGACCCGCGGCGGCGGCGCCTACCGCTCGGCCCTCGACGGTACGGGCGAACGCCGCCTCACCGTAGCCACCGACCGTCCCGAGACCCTCGACGGTGCCCGCCTGGGCGTGGTCCCGGCGCCGCCCAACTACCTCGATGCGGACCGCGTGATCGCCGCGCCGCTGGCCGAGGTTGCCACCGAGGTCGACTGGGCGGAACACGCGCCGCTGCAGGTCGCGAGTGGTGACCTTGACCTGGCCGTGCAGACCCGCGGCCAGGTCTGGGACTTCGCCGCTACGTCGCTCATCGTCACCGAGGCCGGCGGCACCTACGGCGGGGCCGACGGTGTTCGTGGACCACGCCCGGGGACCTCTCTGTTTGCGCGCAGCCCGGAATTGTGGCGAGCGGCCAGCGACGCGCTGTGGAGACAGCACACCTGACGGTGATCAGGCGCGGGCGGCGATGATGAGGGCGATCACAGCGGTCAGGGACAGCACCACGCTGGTGATGCCGAGGACGCGGCCGATGAGGGCCGGCCCCACGCCGTGGGCGCCCCGACCGCGCGTGCTGAGGACGATGGCGACGATGCCGAGGATGCCACCGATCAGGCAGAACGACAGGGGCACCGAGGCGATGCCGAGGGCCAGGGCGCCGCGGCCGGCGTTGCGGTCCGGCGGGGTCGGCGGTGCCGCGTTGCGCGGATCCCATTGCAGTCGCGGCGGCAGGTCCTGGACCTGAGCGAGCAGGTCGGAGGCGTACGTCGCCGTGCTGACCGCGACGATCCGGGTGTCGTAGTTCGTCTCGGGCAGGTGGCCTTCGGCGAGCGCCTGGTTCAGCAGGTCGATCACCTGGGTGCGGTGCACCGTACCGATGCGCTCGTCCTTCATGGTCGGCTGAACGTATCGCGCGTGCCGCCGCAGCCGCGCGGAAATCGACGGAGACCGCGCGGGCGGACGCGCCCCTCGGGGCGCGTCCGCCGATCGAGGTCAGCTCAGCGCGCGCTTGAGCAGTTTGCCCGTGGCCGTCATCGGCAGGGAGTCCACGAAGGTGATGATGCGCGGGTATTTGTAGCTTGCCATCTGCGCCTTGGACCAGGCGATCAGCTCGTCCTCGGTGACGGTCGCGCCTTCCTTGCGGATGACGTACGCCTTGATCTCCTCGCCGTGACTGGGATGCGGCACACCGATGACGGCGGCCAGCGAGACAGCCTCGTGGGTCAGCAGGGTTTCCTCGATCTCCCGCGGGTACACGTTGAAGCCGCCCCGGATGATCATGTCCTTGGCGCGGTCGACGATGTAGTAGAAGCCGTCCTTGTCGCGGCGGGCCAGGTCGCCGGTGCGGAACCAGCCGTTGTGCATGACTTCGGCGGTGGCTTCGGGGCGGTTGTAGTAGCCCCGCATGATGTTGTGGCCGCGGATGGCGATCTCGCCGATCTCGTCCGCACCTTCGACGGTGTTCCAGTTGTCGTCGACGAGGCGCACCTCGACGCCCCAGATCGGGATGCCGATGGAGCCGGGGCGCGGGTCGCTGTCCGGGTCGCTGAAGGTGGCTACCGGCGAGGTCTCGCTCAGGCCGTACCCTTCGAGGATCTGGACGCCGAAGCGGGCCTTGACCTCCTTGATGATCTCGACGGGCAGGCTGGAGCCACCGCTGACCGCGATCCGCATCGTGCGGGCGATCCGCTCGACGTCGACGCCCTCGGTGAGGGCGTTGAGCAGACCCCAGTACATCGTGGGGACGCCGGCGAAGAAGGTGACGTCCTCCTTCTGCAGCAGCTGCACCGCCCCGGCCGCGTCGAAGCGCGGCATGAGCACCAGCGTCGACGCCGAGGCGAACCCGGCGTTCATGTTGACCGTCGAGCCGAACGAGTGGAACAGCGGCAGCACCAGCAGGTGGGTATCGGTGCCGGGCCGGGTCTGGAACAGCCGGTTGCAGGTGAGCGCGTTGAGCACCAGGTTGGCGTGGCTCAGCTCGGCGCCCTTGGCCTGGCCCGTCGTGCCGCTGGTGTAGAGAATCACCGCCGGGTCGGTTTCGGCGGCCAGCACGGTCTCGAACACCGGCGACCGGCCCGCGAGCGCCCGGCCCAGCGTCTCCGTGCCCTCGATCGGCGCTGGCGCGGCCGGGTCAGCGGTGATGACGAAGAAATGCTCACAGCTCGCCGTCTCGGTGAACCCCGCGTGTCCCTCGGCGCCCATCGGCAACTCTGCTGAACCCTCGAAGCAGAAGTACGCCTTCGCCTGCGAGTCCGCCAGGTGGTACGCCACCTCACGCCCCTTGAGCAGCACGTTCAGCGGCACCACGACCGCGCCGGCCTTGAGGATGCCGTAGTAGACGATCGGGAAGTACGGCAGGTTGGGGCAGGACAGCGCCACCTTGTCGCCCGGCTGGATACCCCGGTCGACGAGCAGGGCCGCGACCTGGTTGGCGGCCGCGTTGACCTGCGCGTACGACAGCCGCTGGTCGCCCAGGACGACCGCCGCGCGCTCCGGGTAGTGGCGGGCGCTGTCCTCCAGGAACACGGAGAGGTTGAGCATGGGTGGTCTCCTCGACTGATCCGCAGTGCTGTCGTGTCGATCCCAGCATGCCGACACTCGGTCGGAAAACCCCTGTTTCGGCGCGGTTTCGCCACAGTGCCGCACCTGACTCGCAACGCCCCACCTTCTTCACCTCAAGGCCGGCTCTGCCGATGTGCAGGGTTGCCTCAGTCTGCCCGTCGCGCCGAAGGGACCGTCCGCATGTCGACCTCGGCCCCGCACGCCCGCGTTCGGGCGGTTCGGGCCAGTGCGCTGCGCAGCGCACTGGTCCCGCTGGGTGGCGTGCCGTACGTCGTGGCCACCTGGGACGGCGATCGGCGTCCGGCGATGGCAGCGGTCATCGCCGTGCTGCTCGGCATCGTTCTCGCGACCGTGGCGGCGGCGCGGGTGATCGCCCGGTCGCGGCTGCGCCGTTGGGTCCAGTTGACGACGCTGGTCGCCACGGTGGAGGCGTACGCGGTCCTGGCCTGGCTCGACGGTGGCGTTTACAGCGCCTTCGGGGCCTTGCTGCCGTTCTCGGTCCTGCTCTTCGCCGTCACCATGCCGCCGCGTCCGTTCATCGCCGCCGGTTTGTTGAGTGCCGTCGCGTACTGGGCCGTGGTGCTGACCGGCGATCCGGGGCCGCCCGGGTACGCCGTCATCTACACCATCGGCATCGCCGGGATCGGCATCGCATGCCTGCGCTACGCCGGTGCGATGGCGTCGTTGCGGCGGCGGCTCGCCGAGCAGTCCCGGATCGACCCGCTCACCCACACCCTGAACCGGCGCGGCTTCGACGAGCGCCTGTTTGCGGAACTCGCCGAGGCCGAGCGGTCCGGCGAATCGGCCGTTCTGCTGCTCATCGACCTGGACAAGTTCAAGGCGGTCAACGACACGTACGGCCACCGCGCCGGCGACGACCTGCTGGCGTTCACCGGCCGTACGCTGATCGAACAGTTGCGTGCGCACGACGCGGTCGGCCGGATCGGTGGCGACGAGTTCGCCGCGGTGCTCAGCGGCGTGGACGCGGCGGGTGCCGAAGTCGTGGTGTCCCGGCTGTACGCGGCCTTGGACGGCACTGCTGCGGCAAGCATCGGGTTCGCGTGTTACCCCGCTGAGGCGAGCACCGTCGAGGAGTTGAAGCAGCTCGCCGACGAGCGGGTCTACCAGGACAAGGCTCGGCGGAGCCGGGAGGTGCCCGCGGCCGAGGCGGTCACCCGGGCGTTGAGCGTGGGCCCGGCGCCGACGAGGGCCTCCGTGTCGCCGTTGGAGCGCCGCCGCAGGGCCATCGCGGCGGGTGGCTGGCTGGGTGTCGTCGACCCGGCCACCGGCATGATCTACGCGCTGTTCTACGCGACCGGTCATCCGCACCGGCTCGCGATGATCGTCCTGCTCGCGGTGACGATGTGCCTCGGTGCGATCGTCCGGCTCCTCGCGAACCGGCTGAGCCGCAACCCTTCGGCCGTGAAGATAGTGATGGGCTTCGCGGTGCTCCAGTTCGGCATGGCCCTCGTGCTCGTGGCACTGGACGGCGGGGTCGGCACCACGATGGCGATCGGGTTGTTCGCGCCGATGCCGTTCGTGGTGATGACGACGCCCCGGTTCGGGCGCCCGCTGGTGGGCGGGATCGCGATCGGCTATCTGCTCGTGGCGATCTTCGTCGGGACGCCGAGCATCTGGTACGCCCTCAGCCACCTCACCGGTGCGCTCGCGGTCGCCGCGGTGTGCGCCACCAAGGCCGAACAGGCTGCTCGGCAGCGCCGCAAGCTGAGCGAGCTGTCCCGGACGGACGCGCTGACCTCGGCGCTGAACCGGCGCGGCTTCACGGAGCGGTTCGCGGCCGAGCTGTCGCACGCCCGGCGCCACCACCGCGGGCTGTCCCTGCTGCTGCTCGACCTGGACGGTTTCAAGCAGGTCAACGACCAGCAGGGCCACGCGGCCGGCGACGACCTGCTGGTGTGGGTGGCCGACACGATCCGGGAGAACGTGCACTCCCACGACGTCGTCGCCCGGCTGGGCGGTGACGAGTTCGTCATCCTGCTCTCCGCGCATGACCAGCCGGCCGCCGAGGTGGCGGTGGACCTGCTGCGGTCCGCGGTGGGCGCCCGGATCGGCGTGAGTATCGGCACCGCCGAGTTGGGCCGGCACGGCACCGACTTCGAGACCCTGTACGCCCACGCCGACGCCGAGCTGTACGCCCAGAAGAGCGGCCGGTCCCGGCGCACCGAGCCGATTCGTGAAGTAAGCGAGTATCGACAGCCTTCGAAACAATAGCGCGTTCTCCTGCGCCCCTTCCGCGAGCAGGATGGCGGTAACAGCGCCAGGAAGGGAGCGTAAGCCGATGGCAGGCAACAAAGCGGTCGTCTACCAGGGCCCTGGCAAGGTGGAGGTCCGCGACACCGACTACCCGACCTACGAGATGAAAGACGGTCCCGGGGTCAACAAGGCCAACGTGGGGCGCCGGACGCCGCACGGCGCCATCCTCAAGACCGTCGCGACGAACATCTGCGGCAGTGACCAGCACATGGTGCGGGGGCGGACGACGGCCCCGGAAGGCCTCGTGCTCGGCCACGAGATCACCGGCGAGGTCGTCGACGTCGGCCGCGACGTCGAGTTCATCAAGGTCGGCGACATCTGCTCGGTGCCGTTCAACATCTCCTGCGGCCGGTGCCGCAACTGCAAGGAACGCCGGACCGGCGTGTGCCTCAACGTCAACCCGGACCGGCCGGGCTCGGCGTACGGCTACGTCGACATGGGCGGCTGGGTCGGCGGGCAGGCCGAGTACGTCCTGGTGCCGTACGCGGACTGGAACCTGCTGCCGTTCCCGGACCGGGACCAGGCCATGGACAAGATCCTCGACCTGGCGATGCTGACCGACATCTTCCCGACCGGCTACCACGGCTGCGTCAGCGCGGGCGTCACCACCGGCTCCACCGTCTACATCGCCGGTGCGGGACCGGTCGGCCTGGCCGCCGCCACCTCGGCGTTCCTGCTCGGCGCCGCGGTCGTCATCGTCGGCGACCTCAACGAGCAGCGACTCGCCCAGGCCCGCAGCTTCGGCTGCGAGACCATCGACGTGAGCCGCGGCAGCCCCGCCGACCAGGTGCAGCAGATCCTCGGCCACGACGCACCGTCGATCGGTCAGCCGCTGGTCGACGCGGCCGTCGACGCGGTCGGCTTCGAGGCGCGCGGCCACGGCGCCGACGCGGGCACCGAGATGCCGGCCACCGTGCTCAACTCGCTGATGGACATCACCCGCGCCGGCGGCGCCATCGGTGTGCCCGGCCTCTACGTCACCGGCGATCCGGGTGGCGTGGACGACGCGGCCAAGGTCGGCTCGCTGTCCATCCGGCTCGGCCTCGGCTGGGCCAAGTCACACTCGTTCGTCACCGGCCAGTGCCCGGTGATGAAGTACAACCGCGAGCTGATGATGGCGATCCTGCACGACCGCGTGCAGATCGCCAAGAACGTCAACGCCACCCCGATCCCCCTCGACCAGGCCCCGCGCGGCTACGCCGAGTTCGACGAGGGCGCCGCCCGCAAGTACGTCATCGACCCGCACGGCATGATCCGCCGCTGACCCCTTGATAAGTACGGACACAGCGCAGTCCCGCCGCCACCCGCGGCGGGACTGCGCCGTCCAGGCCGTGACGCGACTACCGGGCTTAACCGGGACATGACCCACACGTCGAGATCTTTCGATATGTTCGCAGGTGACTGATCCACGTCGGACCGACCCGGTCCGCCGACGGAAGGAACCCTGACCGTGCGACGACTACTGGTGGCGACGCTCGCCACAGTGTTGACCCTCGCCGGCACCACCGTCCCCGCCACCGCCGCGCCCGCCCCAGGCGCCCCGGGTGTCGGCGACGAGTACTTCCCCGATTACGGCAACGGCGGGTACGACGTCTCGCACTACGACGTTCGCCTGCGCTACTTCCCGGAGACCGACCAGCTCACCGGCACCACCACGATCCTCGCGAAGGCCGAGCAGGACCTCAGCTCGTTCAACCTCGACTTCGTGCTGGACGTCGCGTCGATCAAGGTGAACAACCGGCCCGCCACCTTCACCAAGCAGGGCGATCACGAGCTGGTCGTCACCCCGGCCCGGCCGGTCACGACCGGGCAGGACCTGACCGTCGTCGTGCAGTATTCCGGGGTGCCGTCGAACAAGGTCGCCGCCGGGTTCACCGCCTGGATCCGCACCCCCGACGGCGCCCTGGCCGTGGGCGAGCCGGAAGAAGCCTGGTGGTGGTTCCCGAGCAACGACCACCCGTCGGACAAGGCCACGTTCGACGTGTCCGTCGCGGTGCCGGACGGCGTCGAGGTGATCAGCAACGGCGTGCAGCCGCGCAACCCCACCCGGGAGACGCTGGGCTGGACCCGCTGGTACTGGCGTTCGGCCAAGCCGCAGGCGACCTACCTCGCGTTCATCGCCATCGGGCAGTACAGCCTCACCCGCGATGTCATGCCGGACGGCGAGCCGGTGATCAACGCGTACTCCGAGCTGCTGCCGGCCGATTTCGATGCGGCCGCGCGGTCCAGTGTGGAACGCACGGCGGAGATCACCGAGTGGCTGGGCGGCAAGTTCGGCCCGTGGCCGTTCACCGCCCGTGGCGGCCTGGTCGCGCCGCCCAGCACGTTGGGCTTCGCGCTGGAAAACCAGACCCGGCCCACGTACGGCGCCAACTTCTTCCGCGGCGGCTCGAACACCTCCGTGGTGGTGCATGAGAACGCCCACCAGTACTTCGGTGACGCGGTCTCGGTGGCGCAGTGGAAGGAGATCTGGCTCAACGAGGGCTTCGCCAGTTACGCCGAGTGGCTGTGGTCCGAGGAGCAGGGGGAGGGCACCGCCGACGAGCTGTTCGACTTCCTCTACGCCACCCAGCCCGACGACTTCTGGACGGTCAAGCCGGGCGACCCCGGCCCGGCGAACGTCTTCGACGGCGCCGTCTACGACCGGGGTGCGATGACCCTGCACCAGCTGCGCCGGACCGTGGGCGACGAGGACTTCTTCCAGATCCTGCGCACCTGGGTGGCCGACCACCGGTACGGCCACGCCACCACCGCCGAGTTCATCGCGCTGGCCGAGCAGGTCTCCGGCACGCAGCTCGACGACCTGTTCGAGGTGTGGCTCTACACCCCGCGCAAGCCGGACGTGCTGAGCCCGCTTCAGAAGGCCGGCGCCGCCAAGGCCGCCGCAACGGCGACGTCGCCGAAGGCGCCCAAGGCCCCCAAGTCCTGGGCGAAGATCCAGCAGAATCGCGAGATGCTGCACCGGCACTGAGTGCTCTGCGCGGCCCTGCGGGGAGCTACTTGCCCCGCAGGGCCTGCGTCAGCCGGTCGGCGAGATCGCGTGGCAGTTGCGCCTGACGTCCACTCAGGACCTCCGTCACGAGCTGGTGCAGCTGCTGACTGAAAGCCACATAGTGCGGCGTCACCGGCCGCAGTCGAGCCGACTCGACCGCCTCGCGCAGCAGTGGTGCGTACGGATATTTCTGCTTGATGGTTTCGTTTTCGTAGACGGTGGCCCGGGTCGCCGCGAAGCCGCCCGGATCGAACAGGATCTGCTGGCTGCGTTGGCTGGTGAGAAACTCGATCAGCGCCTGCGCGGCCCGGGGTTGGCGGGTCCGCTCCGAGATCGCCAGGTTCTGGCCGCCCAGCACGCTGTCGCCCGGCAGCCGCGCCACGTCGAACGGGACCCGGGTGCCGCCTTGCGGCTGGTCGCCGGCCCGCAGTGCCCGATAGGCGACCGGCCAGTTGCGCATGAACGGCACCCGTCCGTCCCGGAACGCGTCCCGGCTGCCGGTCTCGTCGAAGGACGTCGACTCGGGCAGCACCACCGACGGGCCTTGCCTGGCCGGAGTCAGCCGTCGCATCGCTTCGTCCCAGGCAGCCAGATCCAGGCTCACCGTGCCGTCCGCGCCGACGTCGAGCCGGCCGCCGGCAGCCCAGACCGCCTCGAGAACGTTGACGGTCAGCCCTTCGTAGCCGGCGAGCTGGCCGGTGTAGGCCGCACCGAACCCGGTCCGACCCGTCGCCTGTTCGATGTTTGCCCAGGTGAACGGTGGCTTCCAGCCTTGATCGGTGCGGTAGTAGAGCAGGCCAGCGTCCGTGTTGAACGGCAACGCCCACAGCTCGCCCGCGTAGCGGCAGGTCTGCAACGGCTTCGCCATGAACGCCGAGTCGGGCGGCTCGGCCAGCAGCGACTGGTCGATCGGGCGGATCAGCCGGCGCCCCTGCGGCGGCTCGGCAAAGAACGCCGTCCAGGCGACATCGAGGTTGAAGATGTCCGTCTCGGTGTCCTCGGCCCGGTTCGCCATCTCGAACCACTGCCCGTCCGCCGCCTGCGGCACGGTGACGATCCGGGCCGGATTGCGCGGGTGGCTGTCGTTCCACAGATTGACGAGCTGTTGGCGCTGCCCGCCCGTACTGTCGTCCTGGCCGCTGAGGATCACCAGCTCGCCGGGCTCCAGCTCGGCCGGTCCGGCGAGCGGCCCGACCAGGAACAGCGACGCCGCCAGCGCGGCGCCGGTCAGGTTGCCGGCGGCGAAGAGCCACCACGGTTTGCCGCGTACGCGCACCCGGCGGCCCTCCTTCATCCCCAGATCGTGCGGAACATTGTGGTCAGTATCGGTTCGAGGGAGCCCAGCCCGGCGTCGTAGCAGCGGCCAGCGGTGTCCGCGGTCAGCCGGCGCAATCCGGCGTCGGCGCAGGTCACGTCGCCCACCGCGATGACGGCGATGCGCACCCCGGCGGTCTGTGCCGGCGTCGGCCGCGGCTGTCCACCGGTGTCGTTGCCGTCGGTGAGCACCACCAGGGTGCGCCGCGGATCGCTGCCGCCCGGGCTCGCGCGCAGGGTCGCCGCGCCCTTCCGAACGGCCTCGTGCAGGGGAGTGCCGCCGCCCGGTCGGACCCCGGCGGTCGCCCGGCGCACGGCGGCCACCGGATCGGCGCCTGCAGCCTCGAGCGGCAGCAACTCGCGGGTGCCGTCCCCGGCAAAGGTGAGTAGCCCGATCCGGTCCCGCCCGCCGAGCCGGGTCACCGCCTGCTCCACCGCAGCGACGGCCACCTCCCACCGGGTCCGGGTCGGATCGGCGGTCACCGTGCCCATCGAGCCGGACGAGTCCAGCGCCACCAGGAACTGGCCGGGCCGCCGTGCGCGCTCGTACCGAGCGGCCACGTCGCGCCGGATGAACCCGTCCGGCTCGGGCTGTACCACCCGAGAGAACGGCCAGTCGACCAGTGCTCCGTTGTCCGGCCCCAACGGCTCACCCGCGTCGTATGCGTACGGTCGCAACCCCGTGCCCAGCAGCGCCGCTCGGCCCGGATCGGTGCGCAGCCAACGGCCGAACCAGCGCGCGTACGCCTGCGTCGGTCCCGTCTGCACCTGCCGCGGCCAGGTCAGGGTCACCACGACCTGGCGGACCGCCGGCGTGTCCGAAGGGTAGTACGCCTGCAGTTGGTCAGCGGCTCGCGGCACCGCCACCTGCGGGCAGGCGTCCCCGGCCGCGTCGCCGTGATTGAACCGGACGAGCTGCTGTTCGGTGAGGATCACGGCGGTGTCGTCGTGGCGCTGCGCCCGGCGGCACAGCAGGGTGGTCTCGTCGCCGACCGGATAGCCACCGCCGTCCAGGGCCTGTTCGATGTGTTGCTCGTAGCGGGAACGGGCCACCGCAGGGTCGATGGCACCATCGGCGTAGAGCTTCGCAGTAGCCATCCGGGCCACCGCGGAGGCGCTGAACTCGGCCCGAATCACCCCGGTGGCCCGGCTGACCTGGTCGAACAGCTCCGGCCAGGTGCGCGTGGCCCGGCGGGCTTCGGCAGCGACCGGCGCGCGCCGCGGCACTCCGAGCACGATCGGCGTCCGAGCCACCTCTTGCACGGTGGCCCCGAACCCGGGCGTGGGTGCGCCCAGCGCGGGCACGTCGGTGGCGGCGCCGGGCAGCCACACGTCCGGATGCGGCCCGATGTCGCGCAGGTACGACCGCCCGTCCGGATCCTGTCCCCAGCCCCGGGCCAGGCCGTCCGCCATCTCCTGGGCGGTGACCGGGTAGACGTACAGGTCGACCGTGCGACACCCACCGCGCTGCCCGGCCACCCAGTCCTCGAACGCCGCGGTCAGCTCCCGGTATGCGCCCAGCCCACCCGGCGCCGCCGCGACCCGCAGATGGGTGGGCGTCGGACAGTCGATGCGAGTCAGAGGGCTGTCCGCACCGACCCCGCAGCCGGAAAGCAGCAGCATCGCGAGCAGGAGGAAGATCCGCGCCAAGCCGTTGCGCTGCTTCGGCGGTTCGGGCGGTTCGGGCGGTTCGGGCGGTTGCGGTGGCCTCGCCGGCGGCTGCGTTCGCACCGGTGCGCGGCTCGGTGCCGTGGCGCGGTGCGCGATGCGCAGCATGCCCTGGAGGCGGTGCACCGAGTAGGTCGGCTGCTGGGCCACTTCGGCGCCGAGGATGCGCATCCGCGCGTCCACGTACAGGTGAAGTTCGTGGGCGTCGATCGCCCCGTCCTGGTTCAGGTCGGCGTCGCCGGTACGCAGGCCGTGCACCACGCAGCGGGTGAACAGTCCGCCGGTCTTGCCCTCGACCGCCTGCTGGATGCTGGTGGCGGCCGCGATGACCACCTGACCGCGGACGTGCGCGTCGTCCGCGGGTGGCGCGCTGGCCGCCAGGGTTTCGCTGGGGCCTGCGGCTTCGGCGGTGCCGACCGGCGGTGCGGCGACCTCCGGCGGCGGCCCGGCATGGTCGAGATCCTTGCGGTCGTCGAAGGCGCCGGCGTAACAGCAGTCCAGCAGCACGACGATGCGCCGGGCCGGGCTGGTTTCCATCTCGTGGGTGATGTCCTTGGCGGCGAGCGCCGTCACCCACAGCAGGTCGGGCACGGTGTCACTGACCGCGAAGTACAGGTTGCCCTCGTCGTTGCGGACGCCGTGCCCCGCGACATAGAGCAGCAGGATGTCATCCGGTGCGGCGTCGGCGAAGAATCGCTTGATCCGGTGTCCGGCGGTCCGGACGTCCGGGTCCTGCAAGACGGTGATCTCGAAGTTCCCGACGCGCGGATCACCGAGGACTTCCCGCAGGGCCTCGGCGTCGGCGGTGGTGCCGGGCAGCTCGGAGTACGCGGGGTGGCGGTAGTGCTCCGAGGCGAGGATCAGGGCGTGTCGGTGGGTCAGCGTCGCCTCAACTCCCGGAGGAACGCGTCGATGAGCCGCTTGCGCTCGTCGGGGGAGGCGTTGCTGATCTCGAGCTCCTTGTCACCCAGGCGGAACCGGATCAGGCTGCGGTCGTTGCCCTGCCGCTTGCGCCATTCCACGAGATAGGTGATCACCCCGCCGAGCACTTCCGGGGTGGCGATCAAAGTGAGCAGGAGCCCGCCGATCGCGAGGGCGTCCACCGACCGCCCGCCGTCCGCACCCGGGATCGCCGCCGGCTCGACCGCCACGATCTCGGGCAGGTCGTGCAGCTCCTTGATCAGCCGCTGGGCGGCCTCGTCGGAGGCCGCCGGGTCGCCGGCCACCACTGTGATGCGCGCCACCGATGTCGTCTCCACCTGTGCACCATACACAGTGGAATCAAGATCAGACTCTCCGTGATCTTCAGCGCAGGGTGGCCCGGTTGGCGGCCTCGCGCCCGGACTCCCACCCATCCTCGTTGTCGACCCGGAAACCCCGGCCGCGCACCGTACGCGGAAACGCCTGCTCGCGGGCTTGGCGTACCTGCGCCTCCCGCGATGCCAGCACCGGGAGCAGCGCATTGGTGTCGGCGGACTGGGTCAGCGCCGACTGGTCGGCTGCGGCGAGGCGTTCACCGATGCGGACCGCGTACCCGATCAAGAAGGACTGCCGGAACGACTTGAGCCGGGAGCGTCCGGCCTTGCCGCCGGGTGGTTCGTCGCGGGCCATCGCCCGATGTGCCTGCACCAGCAGCGACGCGTGCAGCAGGTCCACGGCGTCGACGTCAGCGTCGAAGCCGAACACCGTGGCGAACCCGAACTCGGGCGACCACACCACCTGGCAGCGGTTCGCCCGTGCCACCGCGTCCAGCAGTGACGCCTTCTCACTCTCGTACGGATGGTCCACCCCGATCCGGCGCGCGAACGGCACGACCTCGGTGTCCCCGGCCCCGACCAGGGCGGCGTCGAGGCTGTGTCGGGAGATCAGCTCCTGCGCCTTCGCGCTGAACGCTTCCGCCTCGGCGGGGAACGTGGTCGCCTCCGCCTTGGCGAGCAGCGCCCGCACCCGATTCAGCATCGCCTCGTTGCCCGGCACGGGTGTGGCCCGCGCGACCCGGCCCGGCGGCGGGATCAGCACGTCGATCGGCGGCAGCCCGGCCAGCACCCGCAGCGCGCCGAGAAAAGCGTCGATCAGCGCGATGCGGTCGGTCCGCCGCCGCCGGACCACCTGGGCGGGATAGTCGTCATCGGCACCCCACCAGGCCCGCGCATCCAGCTCCGCGGCCTGCGCGCGCCACCGGGGATCCACCGCCCGGGCGGCGAAACCGCGAACATGCGCGGCCAGCGCGTCGACCACGAGTGCTGCCTGCCCGGGGTCGCCGCGGCGGGCCACAGCCCGGTGCAGCTCGGCGGGCTGCCAGCCCCGGTTCACCGCGCGCGCCACGGCCTCGAACAGCGCCCGGGTCAGCACCGGATCCACCTCGGCGGCGGGGGTGACGGTCAGGAGATCCAGGCCGTCCTCGTACCCGACCTGGCCGCCCAGCACCGCGGCAACCGTCTCCTGCACCGACATCACCCGATCAGGCTAGTCGCGGCCAGCGGTGAAGAACTCGGCGAGGGGTTCGACCAGGCGGTGCGGGGCCCGGTTGATGGCGTCGTGGCCGCAGCGCGGAACGACGAGACTGCGGGCGTGGGGCATGGCGCGGGCCAGGTCCTCGTTGTTGCGGACGTAGTAACTCGGGCCGCTGCCACCGCAGGCGAGGAGGACCTCCGCGGTCACGCCGGCCCACTGCTCGGGCGGGCCGTCGTGCAGGCGGATCTGTTCCGACTCGTCCAGCGTCATCTCCAGCAGGCTGCCCATGTCGCGGCCGATGGGCGTACGCAGGAAGAGCTTGCAGATCGCCACCTGCGCGCGCAGCGGCAGCCTGGTCGCGGCCGACTGGGTGTTGATCCCCGCGCTGGTGAGCGCCATGGCGAGCGCGGTGTCGCCCGAGCGGGCCGCCGCGCGTGCTGCCGGCAGCCAGTCGGTGGGGAAGTTGCTGTTGACCGAAACTGCGCCGTCATAGAGCGCGAGCCGGGCGATCGGCAGCCGGAGCGCTGCTTGCAGGGCGAAGAAGCCACCGGCGCTGTGCCCGATGACATTGTGCGCGCCGGTGTGCGCCAGGACGGCACTCAGGTCGTCGACCTCCTGGTCGGCCGAGTATGGCTCGATGCGCGGTGGCGCGTCGGCCCGGCCACGCCGGTTGTAGAGGTGCACGGTGAACCGGTCGGCCAGCGCCGCTGCCAGCCGCCGGTATTGGTCGATCGTCACGCCGCCGCCATGCACGACGACGATGCCGGGCCCCTGCCCGGTGGAGTGCACGACGACCTGGGCGCCGTCAACCGTTCCGATCCGTTCCATCTCGCCTCCTGGAAGCTCACCCTGCCAAACTGCGAACACTGTACGCAGTTTACAGTGAGGAGGTGACCGACGCGACCCCCCAGCCCATCTGGAATCGGCCGGCCCGCGGCAGCCGAGGACCCACCCCGGCGCACAGCCGCGACGACATCGTGGCGGCAGCCGTCGCCCTCGCGGACGCGAACGGCCTCAACGCGGTGTCCATGCGCGCGGTCGCAGCCGCCCTCGGCACCGCCGCCGGCACGCTCTATCGCTATCTGTCGTCGCGCGACGACCTGCTGGATCTCATGACCGACCACGCGATCGCCGAACTGAGCCCCTACCCGGAAGCGTCCGGCGGCTGGGCGGACACGATGCTGCTGCTCGGCCGCCACCAGCTCGACCTGCACCGCCGCCACCCCTGGTTGCGCGACGTCATCCACCGACCCACCGGCGTCGGCCCGTCCGCCCTCGGCTGGTTCGACAACTGCCTACGGGTGTTGGCGCCGGTCGACTGCCCCGTTCAGGCCAAGTTCGAAGCGATCGCGATGATGACCGGTGTGGCGACGCTGTTCGCCCGGAGCGAGGCCAGCGCACCGGCCGTCAGTTTCGCCGGGATCGACCTCGCCCGCTATCCCCACCTGACCGCTGCGTTTTCCCAGCCGGCCACGCCCGCACCAGACCAGGACCTCTTCGAGCGTACGCTCCGCGGCCTGCTATCTGGACTTCTAACGCCCTGATCGGCCGGCGTCCGTCGCGGACGGCGCGAGGCGGGCGGCCGCACCGATTTCCAGGGCGGCCCAGACCGTGCCGTCGGGACCGACGGTGATGCCGTGCGGCTCGGCCGCGGGCGTCGGCAGGTCGTAGTGCCGGAAGGTGCCATCGGCGTCGACGTGGCCGACGCGGTTGGCAGCCCACTCGGTGAACCAGCAGCCGCCCGTCGGATCCGCGACGATCGCGTGCGGTTTGGCCGCGCGGTCCGGTAGCGGGAACTCGTCGATCTTGCCGCCGGGACTGATGCGGCCGACCTGCCCGGCGAGGATCTCCACAAACCAGAGAGTGCCATCGGTCCCGGCCGTGATACCGACCGGTCCTGCGTCGGCTGTGGGCAGCTCATGCACCGTGACAGCGCCGTCGAGACCGATCCGGCCGACCGCGTTGGCCTGGTTCAGCGTGAACCAGAGCGCCTCGTCCGGGCCTGCGGTGATCATCGAGGGGAAGCCGCCCTGGACTCCCACCGCGAACTCGGTGACCGCACCGCTGTCCGTTATCCGGCCGATGGCGTCGGTGTTCATCTCGGTGAACCACAGTGCGCCGTCCGCTCCCGCGGCGATGCCGAACGGTCCGCTGCCCGGCGTCGGCGTGGCGAACGACGTGCTGCTGCCGTCCGCGCCGATCCGGCCGATCCGGTGGTCGGCGTTGCGGGTGAACCACAACGCGCCGTCGGGGCCCGCAGTGATGATGGAGGGCCTGCAATCCGCAGCATCCAGCGGGTGGGTGGAGACGACCCCATCTCGCCCCAGCCGACTGATCTGTCCGCCGTGCACCAGGGTGAACCACAGTGCCCCGTCCGGGCCGATCGTGACGCCGTACGGGCCGGCGCCCGGGCTCGCTACCGCAACCTCGCTGACGGACCTGGTCATGCACCCATCCTGCCACCCGGGATGGCGAGCGCTGCAGCGAGTCCACGGCAGACAGTCTCTTCGCCGCACATCGGCGTACGCCGGAAGCGTGACGGTCCGGACCACGCCTGCCGACCACCGGCCGGCCGTGCAACCGTTCGGGGGAAGCCGACCTCACGAGCGGGAGAAATCCGATGGTCACGGTCCCGGCCGGTAGCACGCTGTCGTTGCGGTGCCCGGGCGAGCAGCCGCTCGCCCTGCTCGTGCTGGCCGAGGTCAGTGCGCCGTTCCTCGCCGAGCTGCCCCCGATCGCGGTGCTCAGCCCGGACGGCCCGGGCATCCGCCGGTTCGGCATCCTCGAGCTCGTGATCAGCACCGGGGTCACCTGGGTCGAGGCTGAGCTGCGTGAGGGCACGCTCACCCTCGCCGGCGACCCGCCCACTGAGGTGGTCCAGCGCCGCGGTGCCGCCCGGCGCCCCGGCACGTACGCCGCCACCGGCACCGCCCAGCTCGACACCGACCCGGGCCGCCGCCTGGTGGCACTCTCCGGCCAGGTCGAGGACGTGTCCACGAGCGGCCTGTTGCTGCGCGCCACGCCCGCCGACAGCGTGCACCTGCCGCCCGGCATTGTGCGAACGCTGCTGCACGTCAGCATGCCGTGGGGCGACATGGCAGCCACGGTCACCACGGTCGACCAACGCGCCGACCAACTTCGTGGCACGTACGAGTGGATGGCGCTCGCCGACGAGGAGGCACTCCGGGCCTTCTGCGCGGACCGCTGACTTCTTGGTTGTCTATGGTGATCCGGACGGCGACTGCGGCAGGAGTGAGTGACGTGCGTAGCGATGAGTTCCGGGACATTCCGCCGACCACATTGGCTGACGTGTTGGGTCGGGACCGGGTCATGGACATCGGCGTCCGGCCGCTATGGACGCCGACGCCGCGGGTCGCCGGACCTGCCTTCACGGTGCGGTGCCCGAAAGGCGACAACCTCATGCTGCACGCGGCGATCTACGAGGCCGCGCCGGGTTCCGTGGTGGTGGTGGAGTCGGGCGACCTCGACTATGCGCTTGCGGGTGGGAACGTGTGCGCGGTGGCCCAGCGGCGGGGGATTGCCGCATTCGTGCTCGACGGGCTGATCCGCGATCTCGCCGAGGTGCGGGAGGCGGGCTTCCCCGTCTTCGCCCGGGGCGTGATCCCGATCCCCGGCACCAAGGATGCGATCGGCGAGCACGGCGGCACGGTCCGCTGCGGTGGTGTCGAGGTCGCCGCGGGGGACATCGTCGTGGCGGACGAGGAGGGCGTCGTGGTCGTTCCGCACGCCCGCTACGACGAGGTCCTTACCGCTTCGCGGGCGAAACTCGCCAAGGAAGAGGCGGAGACGCTCGACGACTGGGAGCAGGCTCACCGCGTCCGCGTCGAGAAGGCGCTCAGCGCCGAGAAGTAGCCAGGCTCTCGCCTTCCACATCTATGCGCGGCAACATGCGGTCGAGAAAGCTGGGCAGTGCCCACGCCCGCCGGCCGAGCAGGGTCATCGCTGCCGGGACGATGGTCATGCGGACCACGAACGCGTCGAACAGGACGGCCACCGCGAGGGCGAAGCCGATCGACTTGATCATCAAGTCGGTGGACAGCACGAAGCCCGCGAACACGCTGACCATGATGATCGCGGCGGCCGTCACCACCCGGGCGCTGTGGCCGAAGCCGTCGGCTACGGCGTCCGCCGGTGTTGCGCCCTGCACGTACTCCTCGCGCATGCGGCTGACCAGGAACACCTCGTAGTCCATCGACAGGCCGAACACGATGCCGATGAGGACGACGGGCATCAGGCTGATCACCGGACCGGTCTGTGCGACGCCGAACAGCTCGGCTAGCCAGCCCCACTGAAAGACCGCGACGACCGCCCCGAACGTCGCGGCCACGCTGAGCAGGAAGCCGGCGATCGCCTTGATGGGCACCCACACGGCACGGAACAAGACGGTCAACAGCAGCAGAGCCAACACCACGATCACGCTGAGGTACGGCCCCAGCGCGGCCCCCAGCTTCGCGGACATGTCGATGTTGATGGCTGTCGTGCCCGCGACCAGGACCGTAGCGGGTACCTGGTCGTCGAGGTTGCGGATAGCGTGCACGAGGTCCGTGGTCTCCGGGCGGTCCGGGGCACTCGCGGGGATGACGCGGAGGATCGCCGTGTCACCGCCGGGGTTGATGGTGGCCGGACCGACTGCTGCGACGTCGGGGAGCGCGCGAACGGCCGTGGTGACCTCCTCCGCCGCCGCCTTGGGGTCGCCGGTTCCGGCCACGTCCACCACGACCAGCAGCGGCCCGTTGAATCCCGGCCCAAACCCGGCGGTGAGCATGTCGTAGGCCTTGCGCTGGGTGGTCCCCGGCGCAGCCAGCTCGTCGCCGGGCAGCCCCAGTCGCAGATCCAGCGCGGGAATCGCCAGCGCCAGCAGACCCAGCGTCGCCACCACCAGCGTCACCACCGGTCGCCGAGTCACTAGACCCACCCATCGGCGCCCCATCGTTCGCTCGCCCACGCCCACGCCTGCGGTCGGGCTGGGAGCGGCGGTCGGGGCTGCGGGGGAGTCTGGCCGAGCCGTGGTGCCGGTGATGCGGGAGCCGGCGAAGCCGAGGAGGGCCGGCAGGAGGGTGAGGGCGATGAGGACAGCGACCGTGACGGCCACAGCCGCGGCAATGCCCATCTGGGTGAGGACGGGAACGTTGACGACGGCGAGGGCGGCCAGGGCGATCACCACGGTCAGGCCGGCGAAGACGACCGCGGACCCGGCGGTCCCGACCGCATGCCCCGCTGCCTCGATGCCGACTCGGCCGCCGGCCACCTCATGCCGGTACCGCGAGACGATGAACAGTGCGTAGTCGATCGCGACCGCGGTGCCGAGCATGAGTGCCAGCGTCGGCGTATTGCTGCTGAGGTCGGTGAAGCCGGAGCCGATGTGGATGCCGGCCAGCACGGTGGCGACGCCGAGGGCTGCGGTCAGCAACGGCAGGCCGGCGGCGAGCAGCGAGCGGAAGGTGATCAGCAGCACCACGGCGGCGATGCCGAAGCCGAGCACCTCGCCGATGCCGTGCCCGGCCGGTTTGCGCAGGGCGTCGCCGCCGGTCTCGACGGTCAGGCCCGCGGTGCGACCCGCTGCCCGCGCCTCGGCCAGCGCGTCCCGGTCGGCGTCGGTCAGGGCGTTCGCCCGGACCCGGTAGGTGACCTGGGCGTACGCGACGTTCCCGGCCGGGTTGACCGCGCCCTGGAAGGGGTCGGTGACCGTCGCAACGTGCGGCCCGCCGCGGACGGGGGCGAGCGCCGCGTTGATGGCGGCCCGGTGCGCGGGGTCGGTGAGTTTCTGCCCGGCCGGTGCCGCGAACACGATGCGGGCCTCCGCGCCGCCGCCGGCCTGGGGGAACCGGTCGACGAGCAAGTCCTGCGCGCGTTGTGCCTCCGTACCCGGAATGCTGAAGGTCTCCGCGGTCGGCCCGGACAGGGTCGCCGCGCCGGCGCCGAGGATCGTGATCAGGGCGAGCCACAGGGTGAGGACGAGCACCCGGCGTCGGTACGCGAAGCGTCCGAGGCGAGCGAGGTAGGAGGCCATCGGCACACCGTGCCGGGAAACGGACCGGGAATCGTCGTCTGAGTGCAGGCTTCCTCGTACTACATCGGTGGTAGGTGCGGGGGACCCGGGCTACTGCGCGTGGAGGACGTCGGGGTGTCGCGAGCCGCGTAGGGTGCTGAAGGTGATGTGGCCCAGACTCAAGGTCGCGGCCAGCCATCCGCTGGTGCTGGACGTGCTGCTGGCGCTGGTGCTCGCCTACGCGGTCTTCCGGGCGACTGTCGACGATGTGGTAACCCGCACCGACGTGGTGGTGGCCGGGGTGGCCTTCGTCGCGGTGCTGCTGCGCCGCCTGCGGCCCTATCTCGCGCTGGTCTGCGCGACGGCTGCCACGGTCGGGGCGGTGATGCGGGAGGTGCGTAATCCCGGCCTGATCGTCGCGCTGGGTGTGATCACCTATTCGATCGCTGCGCAGTCCGGGCGCCGGCAGGGCTGGCTGGCGGCGTTGGCGGCGTCGTCGCTGGTCTACCTGTCCGGGCTGATCGTGGCGCCGGGCGACTGGTGGCGGACGGAAACGCTGGGGATCTTCGCCTGGATCTTCCTGGCCGCGGCGGCCGGGGATGCGGCGCGCACGCACCGGGCGTACGTGCGGGAGGTGGAGGAGCGGGCTCGACACGCCGAGCAGACCCGCGAAGAGGAGGCGCGGCGCCGGGTCATGGCCGAGCGGGTGCGCATCGCCCGGGAGTTGCACGACGTGGTGGCCCACCACATCGCAGTGATCAGCGTGCAGGCCGGCGCTGCCGCGCACGTGTTGGAGCGCCGCCCGGACCAGGTCAGTGCGGTGCTTGCGCACATCCGGGAGGCCTCGGACACGGTGTTGCAGGAAATCCAGTCGGTGGTCGGCGTGCTGCGCGGCTACGACGAGGAGGACAGCACCGAGCCGGCCCCCGGTCTGGCCCGGCTGCCAGAGTTGCTGGCGGGCCTGGCAGCAGCGGGTTTCACCGTACGGTGGCAGCAGCGCGGCGAGCCACGATCCCTGCCGGCGCTGGCCGATCTTGCGGCTTACCGGATCGTGCAGGAGGGTTTGACGAACGCTCACCGCTACGGTGACGGCTCAGCCGACCTGCTCGTCGAATACACCGCCACGGGTGTGGTGCTCGAGGTCGGCAACGTTGCGCATCCGGATCCGCAGCCGGTGGGCTCCGGCTATGGCCTGCTGGGTATGCGCGAACGGGCGGCGGCGGGCGGCCGGGTCAGCGCGGGTCCCACGGGTGACGGTCGGTTCCGCGTCCATGCGACGCTGCCGCAGCTGCCCCAGGGTGCGGGCGCATGACGATCCGCGTGCTGCTCGCCGACGACCAGGAACTGATCCGGGCCGGCTTCAAGCTGATCATCGATTCGGAACCGGACCTGGTGGTCGTGGCGGAGGCCTGCGACGGCCAAGAGGCGGTCGACCGGTGTCGTACGGCCCGCGCCGACGTCGTGCTCATGGACATCCGCATGCCCCGGCTGGATGGTCTGCAGGCCACCCGGCGGATTGCCGCGGACGACGATCTGGCCGGCGTCCGCGTACTGATGTTGACCACCTTCGAGCACGACGACAACGTGGTGCTGGCCCTGCAGGCCGGGGCCAGCGGCTTCCTCGGCAAGAGCGTCGCGCCCGCCGACCTGCTGCACGCGATCCGGGTCGTCGCGGGTGGCGAGGCGCTGTTGTCGCCCGCGGCCACCCGAGCCCTGATCACCCGATTCCTGCGCACACAGGAGCCGGCGGCGACTCACCCCGCCACCCTGCACCTGCTCACCGACCGTGAGCGGCAGATCCTCGTCCTAGTCGCGCACGGCCTGTCCAACGATGACATCGCGGAGCGGCTGTACGTCTCCCCGCTGACGGTGAAGACGCACGTCAACCGCGCGATGACGAAGCTCGCCGTCCGGGACCGGGCGCAACTGGCCGTGCTCGCCTACCGGTGTGGCCTGGTCCGACCCGGCGACGCCCTGCCCGCGCCCTGACGTGTGTCACGCTGGGATGCGGGAGAGGGAGGCCGTCATGATCGTGTCCTTCGCGTACGCGGGAGCCACCGTCGAGATCGTCGAGGCCGGTGCCATCCTCGCCGCTGCCCGGGTGAACCCGGTCGAACTGCTGCACCGGGCCGTCTTTCCGTTGCCGGTGCGCCGGGCCGCACTGACCGTGTCGAGCGTGGACACGCCGGCCGGGCCGGTGCACGTGTTCACCGCCGAGATCGGCACCACCGCGGGCGACCTGCCGCACAAGGAACGTATTCGTGCCCTCGTGCTGGGCAACGACCCGGTGGGCATGCTGCTGGCCAAGCGGATCGCCGCCGGGGACCCGGTCACCACTCGGCTCGTGGACGGGGTGGGAACTGCGGCCGTGGCGGCGTACCGAAGACTGGGTTTGGATCGGCCGACCGGGCGTGCGCCGGAGACGGCGGTCCTGGCCGACGCGGCTGCCGGATTGCAGGCCACCATGACCTCCGAGGCCGATGGCAGCCTGGTGCGCCTGCGTGCTGAGCTGCCCCGCGACGAGGTGACGCCCGAGCACCTGGCCGCCATGGTGCGGCTGCTCCTGCAAGCGATCGTGGAACTGCTGCCACCGTCGACCGAACCGCTGTCCGGCCGGCGTTACACGGTGAGCCGGGAAAACCTGCCGCAGGCGCCGACCAGCACTGACGAGGTGACGCTCGACCAGGTCGGCGGCCTCGCCGACGTGGTGGCCGAGCTCCGCCAGATCGCTGTGTCGTTTCGCCACCCGGCGGCGATGGCCCGCTGGGCGCGCGGCGACCGCAGGGCATCCTCATGTACGGGCCACCCGGCACCGGCAAGACCATGCTCTCCCGAGCCCTAGCCAACGAGATCGGCGCCGACTTCCGCGAGATCCGTACGCCGGAGATCCTCGACAAGTGGCTCGGCGGCTCGGAACGCAACATCAAGCAGATCTTTCGCGACGCCCGCCGCTACCGGGTGCCGACCCTGATGCTCTTCGACGAGTTCGACTCGATCATCAGTTACGCGGGTGCCGGCGGCGACGCGGCCAGCCAGGCCATCAACGCAGTGGCGGGCATCTTCAAGCAGGAGATGAACATCCTCATCGAGGCCAACCCGAACGTCATCGTGGTCGCGACCACCAACTTCCCGCACCGGGTCGACGACTCGCTGATCCGCTCCGGGCGCTTCGACGTCAAGATCTCCGTGCCGAAGCCCGACGAGGCCAGCCGCACCGAGATCTTCCGCAAGATGATCGCCCAGCTCACCGCCGCCCACGAGGAGCCGGGCTTCACCATGTTCGCGCGCGACCTCGACCTGGCCGACCTCGGCCGCCGCAGCCACGGCATGACCGGCGCCGACATCAAGGAGGTGCTGCGCCGGGTCCAGCTCGCCAAGGCCATGCAGGACGCCCGCACCGGCGGCCTGGTCGACCCGATCGGCCAACCGGACCTCATCGCCAGCATCGCCGACCTGCTCGGGTAACTTCACCGGTCATGCGGGCAAACGACTGGAACGACCCCGACTGGCAGGCCGCGGCCCAGGACTGGGTCACCGCCCACCTCGCGGCGCAGCACACGCCGGCGACCGGCACCTTCACCCCGCATCGGGTACGCCCATGGTCGGTCACCTACCGCATGCCCACCCACGCCGGCACGCGCTGGTTCAAGGCGAACATCACCGACTGTCGCTACGAGGCCGCCCTCGCCGAAGCGCTCACCCGCATCGCCCCGGGCGCCACTCTGCCGCCACTCGCCGTCGACGTGTCCCGCGGCTGGCTGTTGACCGCCGACGCTGGACCTACCTTGCGCGAGGCTCTCGACGGTGCCGACCGGCTGAAGGCGTGGACCACCATGCTGCAGGCGTACGCCGAACTGCAACAGGCGACCGTGCCGCACGTGGCGGAGTTGCTGGCGCTGGGCGTACCCGACTCCCGGGTCTCCGCCATTCCCGGGCTCTTCGCCGAACTCCTCGCGGACCCGGCGATCGAGGTCGATCCGGCCGTGCCGGACCTGGCACCCGACGTCGCGCGCTGGTGCGCCGAGCTGGCCGCAGACGGCATTCCGGCCGCACTGCAACACGACGACCTGCACGACGACAATGTCTTTCCCGACCTGCGCTTCTTCGACTGGGGCGACGCCAGCATCGCGCACCCGTTCGGGTCGCTGCTGGTCACGCTGAACGTCCTGCAAGCCCAGCTGGACCTCCCGAACGGTGCGAGTGAGCTGATCCGGCTTCGTGACGCCTACCTCGAACCATGGTCGGGCAGCGTCGACCCGGCCACGCTGCGCCGCTCGGTCACGCTGGCCTGCCGGGTCACCAAGGTCTCCCGCGCCCTGTCCTGGCGCCGGGCCCTGCGCGACGCGGCCGTGCCGGTCGACGACGACTACCGGACGGCGCCGGCCGCCTGGCTGGGTGAACTCACCGGGGGAACCGCGGTCTAACCTGCTGTCATGGGGTTGTTCACGGTGGCGCTGGCACGGCAGGAACTGGACCGGCTGCGCCCGATCCTCGCCGAGATCGTGGTCGTCCGGGCGGACCTGGTCGAACTGACCGCCGCCCTGGCCGTGGGCGGCGAGCCGACCCCGCTCGGCGGCCTGCCCGAACGCAAGGCCGCCGAAGCCCGCCTCAACGAGCTGATGACCGAAATCCAGGAGACCGGCGCCGAGCTCAAGGGCGTGGCACCGCTGCTCGTCGACTTTCCCGCCGAGCTCGATGGCGTGCCGGTGCTGCTGTGCTGGCTCGAAGGCGAAACTGACCTCGCCTGGTACCACCGCGTCGACCTGGGCTTCCCCGGCCGCCGCCCCCTGCCCTAAGCTTGCCGCAGACGTGACCCTGATCGAGGAGGTGAGACCCATGACTCGTGGTGCTCTCCTCGTGTCACGGCCAGGCGATTGAGGTAGCTGTCGCCGGGAGCGCCCTTCAGCACTCTCGAGAGGCACCTCATGTACGACGCGATCATCGCCGGCTGTGGCCCGGTCGGCGCGATGCTGGCCGCCGAGCTGCGGCTGCACCACCTCCGGGTCCTCGTCCTGGACCGCGACACCGAGCCCGTCTCCTCCGCCCGTATCGTCGGCCTGCACATCCGCTCGCTCGAACTCCTCGCCATGCGCGGCCTGCTGGACCGCGTCCGCGCACACGGGCGGCAGCGGCCGGCCGGCGCCTACTTCGCCGCCATCGACAAACCCGCGCCGCCTGGCCTCGACTCCCCGTACGCGTACCTGCTGGGCATTCCGCAGCCGGTCCTCGTCCGGCTGCTCGAAGACCACGCGACCGCCCTGGGTGCGCAGGTCCAGCGCGGCACAGCGGTGTCCGGACTCGAGCAGGACGACAACGGCGTGACCGTCGAACTAGCCACCGGTGAACGACTCCGCACCCGCTACCTCGTCGGCTGCGACGGAGGCCGCAGTACGGTACGCAAACTCCTCGGCGTCGGCTTCCCCGGTGAGCCCGGCGAGAACCACACGCTGATGGCCGAGCTGGAAGTCGGCATGCCACCGGCAGAAATCGCCGCCCGGGTGCAAGCCCTCAACGAGCGCGATCGGCGGTTCAGCCTGCACCCCATCGGCGAGAAGATCTATCGCGTCATCGTCGCCGTGGCGGGCGTCGGCGACCGCACGACACCACCCACCCTCGACGACCTCCGGCACCACCTGCGCGCCTTCGCCGGCACGGACTTCGGCGTGCACTCGCCCCGCTGGCTGTCCCGCGTCTCCGAGGCGACCCGGCTGGCCGAGCACTATCGCGTCGGGCGGGTACTGCTGGCCGGCGACGCCGCCCACATCCACCCACCCATCGGTGGGCAGGGCCTCAACCTGGGCATCCAGGACGCCGTCAACCTCGGTTGGAAACTGGCCGCGCAGGTGCACGGCTGGGCGCCGGCGGAGCTGCTGGACACGTACGAGTCCGAACGCCGTCCGGTCGCCGCGGACGTGCTGGACAACACCCGCGCCCAGCGGGAACTGCTGTCGACCGAGCCGGGTCCCCGGGCGGTCCGCAAGCTGCTCGCCGAGCTGATGGACATCGACGAGGTCAACCGCTATCTGCTGGAGAAAGTCACCGCGATCGGCCTCCGCTACGACTTCGGGGCCGGTCCCGACCTGCTTGGCCGCCGTCTGCCCGATCTCCACCTGTCAAAGGGCAATCTGTACGGGCTGCTGCACACGGGCCGCGGCCTCCTTCTCGACCGCACCGGGCAGCTGACCACGGGCGGGTGGTCCGACCGGGTCGATCACGTCGAGGACCACACCGTGGCACTCGACGCCGCGGGGGTGCTGCTCCGCCCCGACGGCTACGTCGCATGGGTCGGCGACCACCAGCCGGACCTGGACGATCAGCTCAGGCGCTGGTTCGGCATACCGACCTGATTCCACCGCGCTGTCACATCCTTCGGGGCTCCGTCGTCCCACCGGTGAAACACCGAGGCGAGGAGAGACAGCATGGCAGGGAACACCGAGGTGGTGGTGGTCGGCGGCGGGTATGCCGGGGTCATGGCGGCCAATCGACTGGCCGGCCGCAGCGACGTCACGGTGACGCTGGTCAACCCGCGGCCGCAATTCGTCGAACGAATTCGCCTGCATCAGCTCGTCGCCGGGTCCGACGACGCGGTGACCGAGTATCGGCAGGTGCTGGGTAAGCGGGTCCGGCTGGCCGTCGACTCCGCGACACGGATTGACGCGGGCGGCCGGGCCGTAGCGTTGGCCTCCGGGGGCGTGCTCGGCTACGACTATCTCGTGTACGCGGTCGGCAGCGGCAGCACCGATCCCGGAGTGGCGGGAGCGGCCGAGTACGCGTACCCGATCGCCGGGTTCGAGCAGGCGCAGCGGCTGCGGCAGGCGCTCGGCGAGGTGTCGCAGGGCGCGCGGGTGACGGTGGTGGGTGCCGGGCCGACCGGGATCGAGACCGCTGCGGAGCTGGCCGAGCAGGGCCGGGCGGTGACGTTGGTGTGCGGCGGGGTGCTGGGGCCGTACCTGCATCCGCGGGGTCGGCAGGCGGTGACCCGGCGGCTGACCGGGCTCGGGGTGACCGTGCTCGACGGGCCCGGTTCGACGGTGACGGAGGTGACGCGCGACGCTGTCCGGCTCGCCGACGGGCGGACGCTGCCGAGCGGGGTGACCGTCTGGACCGCCGGGTTCGGGGTGCCGGATCTGGCCGCGCGCAGCGGGTTGCGCACCGACGCGCTGGGCCGGCTGTTGACCGACGAGACGCTGACCAGCGTGACTGACGAGCGCATCGTGGCCGCCGGCGACTCGGCGGCGCCGTCGGGGGTGCCGTTCCGGATGAGTTGCCAGGCCGCGGTGCAGCTCGGCCCGGTGGCGGCGCGTACGGTGCTCAGTCGGCTCGCCGGTGAACGGCCGGCACCGCTCGCAATAGCCTTTGCCGGGCAGTGTCTCAGCCTGGGCCGCCGGGCCGGCTTGTTCCAGTTTGCGCACCGGGATGACCGGGCCCGCAATCTTCTTCTCGGCGGTCGGCCGGGCGCCACGCTCAAGGAGTGGGTGTGCCGCAGCACGATCAAGCAGCTGGCATTGGAGGCCCGCCACCCTGGCCTGTTCGCGCCGCCGGCCTGGGCGATGGCCGATCGGGGTCGCCAGGTGCGGGAGGCCGCTGCACCGGATGGTGGCGTGCGGTCGCGATACTGAGCGGATGTCGCGTTACTCCGCCCTCGTGCGGCGCCTCGGTCGTCAGCGCTGGTTTGCCGCACTCGGCCGGCGGTTGGCCCCGCTGGACGGCCGCCTCTACCGGCTCACCGGCGGACGTTGGTCGGTGATCGGCCGCCAGGTGTTGCCGCAGTTACTGCTCACCACCACCGGTCGCAAATCCGGTCTGCCCCGCACGCACCCCCTGCTGTACGCCACGGACGGCGACGCGTACGTGGTGGTCGGCTCGAACTGGGGTCAGGCGCACCATCCGGCGTGGTCGGTCAATCTGCTCGCCGATCCGCAGGCCCGGGTGACTCTGGGCGAGCGGGAGTTCGCGGTGCGCGCGACGCTGACCATGGGAGCCAACCGCGACCGGCTCTGGCAGATGGTGCAACAGATCTGGCCCGGCTACGACGACTACGCCACCCGCGCCGACGGCCGGGAGATCCGCATCTTCCGCCTGACGACGGACTAACTGGTCGGCGCGGCGATGCCGGAGGTGGCGAAGGACGGCTCGGGGGAAGGGCGGCCGAAGAAGTAGCCCTGGGCCAGCTCGTACCCGAGGCGGTGCAGCTCGGCGGCCTGTTCCGCGGTTTCCACGCCCTCGGCCACCGCGGTCAGGCCGAGGCCGGCGCTGACCTGGATGAGGGCGGTGGCGATGACCGCGTGCCGGCCGGCCATGGTGATGCCGTCCACGAAGGACTTGTCGACCTTGAGCACGTCGACCGGTACGGTCTGCAGCAGGCCGAGCGACGAGTGGCCGGTGCCGAAGTCGTCCAGTGCGATGGACACGCCCAACTCGTGCACGTCCTGAAGGGACTGCACCGCCTGACCGCCGCCGAACACCGCGGTCTCGGTGACTTCCACGGCGAGGGTGTCGGCGGGTAGACCGGTTTCCGCCAGGACGCCCGCGACCATCGCGCCGAAGCCGGGCTCGGCGAGCTGCCGGGCCGACACGTTGACGCTCATCCGGATCGGGGCGGCCTCGCCGTGCTCGGCGCGCCATGCCATGGCCTGCGCGCATGCCGAACGCATGATCCATTCGCCCAGCTCGACGATCAGTCCGTTGCGTTCCGCGGCGGGGATGAACTGGTCCGGCGGCACCATGCCGCGCTCGGGGTGCTCCCAGCGCACCAACGCCTCCACCGCGACGGTGTGTCCGGCGGGCAGCGAGACGATCGGCTGGTAGAACACCCGGAACTGGCCGGCGTCGAGCGCGGTACGCAGCTCTGCGCCGATGCGTGCCTGCTCATCGGACAACTCGTCCAAGCCGGGTGTGTACCGGCGCGGCTTGTCGTGGGCGGCCTTGGCGGCGTACATGGCGACGTCGGCGCGCCGCATGACCTCGTACGGGTCGGTGGTGCCGTCGCCGCTGGTGACGCCGATGCTGGCGCCGACGAGCAGGTCGTGCTCGCCCGCGGTGACCGGCTTGTCCAGCACCGCCGCGAGTCGGGTCACAAGCGCGTCGGCCTCCTCGCCGGTCGCGCCCGGCATCAGCACCGCGAACTCGTCGCCGCCCATGCGGGCGCACAGCACGTCGGCGGGCAGGGCCGCCCGCAGCCGGCGGGCGACCACGCTGAGCAGGTGGTCGCCGACGCCGTGGCCGAGCCGGTCGTTGACGCCTTTGAAGTCGTCGAGGTCGAGCAGCGCCACCTGGATCCGACCGGTTTCCAGCGCGACGCCGAGCGCGTGCTCGAAGCGGCGCCGGTTGGCGAGCCCGGTCAGCTCGTCGGCCATCGCCAGGTTCTCCAGCTGGTCCGCCTGCCGCTGCACCTGCCCGACGAAGCCGGACATGCGGACCACCACGAGCAGGAAGAGCAGCACTGCTCCCGCGGCGATGGTGAGCCGGTCGGTGCCGTCGGCGCCGATGCCCGGGAGGAAGAGCAAGCCGGGAGCCAGCAGCGAGCAGACGGCCAGCAACGTCAGCCGGGCCCGGCCCACCCGGGCATCCCCGCCGGACTCCGCGGCCGTGCCCGCGTCGCGCATCGAAGGGTGCAGCGCGGCCGCACCCCAGAACACGTAGGACATGAGCCAGCCGGCGTCCAGCACGGCGTTGTCGACCTGGGCGTAAAGCGAGACCAGGGAGTAGGTCACATCGGTGACGAGCAGCAGCAGCGCGGCGATGCCGAGCAGCCGGACACTGGCCGAGAGCCGCCCCACTCCGGTGTAGAAGCGGGCGAGCATAGCGAGCAGCAGCGCATCGGCGGCCGGATACGCCACGCCGATGGTCCGCTCGAGGGTCGAGGCGCTGGAGTCCGTCGCGATCGGGTGCATCACGAACACCCAGAAGACCAGGCCGAGGCCGACCGCCACAATGGCGGCGTCGATGAGGGCCGCGACGTCGCGGACCCCACGCTCGCGACCGCGGATCAGCATGAGCATCCCGATCACCAGCAACGGGTACGCGCTGAGATAGAGGATGTCCGCGGGAGAGGGGTACGGTTCCTGGTTCAGGACGTACATGTAGTACTCCCACACCAGGTCCCCGGCGACCCAGGTGAGCTGGCCGCCGGCGAACCAGTACCACATGGCGGGCCGGGCGGGCCGGTGCTTGCGGACCCCCAGGATGATCGCGACGGTGGCGATGAGGCCGATGGCGTCGTACCCGAGGTTCGAGGCCAGGCTGTCGGCGGGCAGCAGGTAGTAGCCGGCAGTAGCCAGTGACCCCGTCACCAGCCAGAGCCACCACCACCGCTCACGCCGCACGCCATGCCATCGGCCGGGTCGCGGCTCAGCTGAGGGGTACACGGCTCAGGACACCGCGATCGCGCGGGTGCCGGTGAACCGCGGCTCCGCGGACGGCTCGCCGAACAGGTTGCCTTGCGCGAACCGGTAGCCGAGCCGGTGCAGTTCGTCGGCCTGCTCGACGGTCTCCACGCCCTCGGCGACGGCCGCCAGGCCCAGACCGCCGCTGACCTGCACCAACGCCGCAGCGATCACGGCGTGCCGGCCCGCTTGGGTGACGGAGGCGGTGAAGGACTTGTCGACCTTGAGCACGTCGACAGGCACGGTCTGCAGCAGCCCGAGCGACGAGTGCCCGGTGCCGAAATCGTCGAGCGCGACGGGCACGCCCAGTGCCCGCAATTCCGCCAACGCCCGCACCGCCGCCCCACCGTGGATCAGGGCGGTCTCGGTCACCTCGAGAGTGAGGTGGTCCGCGGGCAGCCGGCTCTCGGCCAGAACGGAGGCGACCAGCGCCGGGAAGGCCGGGTCGGCGAGTTGGCGGTCGGACACGTTGACGTGCAGCCGCCCGGGCGCGGCCGGGCCGAGCGTCGCCAACCAGCCGGCGGCCTGCGCACACGCCGTACGCAGGATCCACTCGCCGAGTTCCACGACGAAGCCGCTGCGCTCGGCGACGGGCAGGAAGTGCCCCGGCGTGATGGTGCCGAGCCGGGGGTGTTCCCACCGGACGAGTGCCTCGACGGCGACCATGCGGTGATCGGGCAACGAGACGACGGGCTGGTAGACGAGCCGGAACTGGTTCTCGTCCAGGGCGGCCCGCAACTCCTCGACGAGTCGGGCTTCCTCCGCCGCCCGGAGGTCCAGCTCGGGGCTGTAGTGCCGGTGCCGGTCGCCGGCCTGCTTCGCCGCGTACATGGCGACGTCGGCGCGGCGCAGCACCTCGTAGCCGTCGGCGGTGTCGGCGCTGTCGGCCGTGCCGATGCTGGCGCCGACCAGGAGGTCCTGCCCGTCCAGCGTGATCGGCTTGCGCAGCGCGGCACCGATCCGGCCGACGATCTGGTCCATGACGGCGGGGGAGCCGGCGGGCACCACCACCGCGAACTCGTCGCCGCCCATCCGGGCCACGAGATCCTCGTCGCGCAGCGCGCCGAGCAGGCGCCCGGCGACGACGGCGAGCAGCCGGTCACCGACGGCGTGCCCGAGCCGGTCGTTGACGTCCTTGAAGCCGTTGAGGTCGAGCACCGCGACCTGCGGCGCGCCGGCGGCCACCGCCGCGGTGAGCCGTTGCTCGAAGACCCGGCGGTTGGGCAGGCCGGTCAGCGCGTCGCGCAGCGCCAGCTCCTCGAGCTGGTCGGCCTGCCGCTGGACCTGACCCACGAAACCGGACATGCGCGCGAGCACCAGCAGGAACAGCAGCACCGCGCCGACGCCGATCGCCGGCCAGCTGATCTCACCAGGACCGCTGGCACCCTCGATGAACAACAGGGCGGGCACCAACAGCGTGCAGGCCGCCAGCAGGATCAGACGGCCCCGGCCCAACCGCTGGTCGATGGCCCGCGGCAGGGGATCGGCTGCTCCGGCGGACCGGTGCAGGGCCGCGGCGCCGTAGCAGACGGAACCCAGCATCCAGCCGGTCGAGATGACGTCCTCCACCCGGGTCGACCAGGCGAGCACGGAGCCGAGTTGGAAGGTGACGTCGGAGACGAGCATGACGCCGGTGCCGACGTTGATCAACAGCAGGCTCGTCGTAGGCCGGCCGCCGCGGGTCATCAGGCGCGCCACCACGGCGAGCAGCAGCAGGTCGAGGGCAGGATACGCGGCGCCGATCAACCGCTCCAGCAGCGGGACGGAGGCGTCCTCCGCCACCGGGCCGATCACGAAGACCCACCACACCAGCCCCAGGCCGGTCGCGATGATCGCCGCGTCGAGCCGCCCGGCGAGGTCGCGCAGCAGCCGCCCCCGGGCCAGCATGACCACGCCGATGATCAGCGGCGGTCCCGAGCTCAGGTAGAAGATGTCCGCTACCGAGGGAAACGGGTCCTGGTGCAGCACGAACCGGTCGATGTCATAGGCGACGTCACCCGCCCCACGCAGCAGCATCGAGACGGCGAAAACCCACCAGCCGGCCGGGTGCGGGGGGCGGTGGCGGCGGATTCCCACAACGACGGCTACGGCACCGGCGAGGGACAACCCGTCGTAGAGGAAAGCGCCGGGGATCGAGTCGGCGCCCAGCACGGCATACGCGACGCACGCCAGCAGCCCAGCTGCCGACCACGCCGCGACCGTCGGGTCCACCCGTACGCTCCGCACGTCAGGTCATCGGCCTGCGCGGGGAGCACCTGAGGTCTCGATTCAGGCCGGCACCGCCCGCTCCAGAAGCGCACCGGTGGCAACCCCGGATGGCAACGTGCCGAACGTGCGCCCCCAGTCGCCGGCCAGTCGGGTCGCGCAGAAGGCATCGGCGACCGCGGTCGGGGCGTGCCGCACGAGCAGGGCGCCCTGCAACACCACTGCCAACCGCTCCACCACCCGCCTGGCCTGGAACTCCAGGTCGTCCCCGCCCAACAGCGCCGTCAGACCCGCGGCGGCCTCGTCCAGCCGCCGGTCCGCACCCGCCGCGGCGGCGATCTCCGCCCGGTACGCCTCGAGCCCGGCCGGATCGCGGCGCAGCGTCCGCAGCACGTCCAAGGCCTGCACGTTGCCGGACCCCTCCCAGATCGAGTTCAGCGGCGCGTCCCGATAGAGCCGGGGCAGGCCGGAGTCCTCGACGTACCCGTTGCCACCCAGGCACTCGAGCGCCTCAGCGACCACGACCGGCTGCCGCTTGCACACCCAGAACTTGCCGATCGCCACGGCCAGGCGGCTGAAGGCACGTTCGGTGTCGTTGCCGCGTACCCCTCGATCGACGGCCCCGGCCAGCCGCAGAGCCAGCGCCGTCGCGGCCTCGCTCTCCACCGCCAGGTCGGCGCAGACGTTGCGCATCAGCGGCTTGTCGATCAGAGCGCCGCCGAAGGCGGACCGGTGCCGCACGTGGTGCAGGGCCTGGACCAGCGCGGCCCGCATCCCGGACGCCGACCCGGTCACGCAGTCCAGCCGGGTCATCGCCACCATCTCGATGATTGTGCGGATGCCGTTGCCCTCGTCGCCAACCCGCCAGGCCACCGTCTCGTCGAACTCGGGCTCGCTGCTGGCATTGCTGCGGTTGCCGAGCTTGTCCTTCAAACGCTGGATGCGGAACGTGTTGCGGGTGCCGTCCGGCAGAATCCGCGGCACCAGGAAACACGTCAGCCCGCCCGGCGCCTGCGCGAGCACGAGGAACAGGTCGCACATCGGCGCGCTGGTGAACCACTTGTGCCCGCGCAGCCGGTAGGTGCCGTCGGGGACCGGGGTCGCCACGGTCGAGTTGGCCCGCACGTCCGAGCCGCCCTGCTTCTCCGTCATCCCCATGCCCGCGAGCAGCCCCCGCTTGGCCTGCGGCGCGCGCAGCCCCGGATCGTACGCCCGACTGGTCAGCAACGGCTCGTAGGTCGCGGCCAGCTCCGGGGCGTGCCGCAGCGCCGGAACCACCGCGTACGTCATCGAGACCGGGCAGGAATGACCCGCCTCGACCTGACTCCACACGAACAGGCCGGCGGCGCGGGCCACGTGCACACCCGGCCGCGGGTCGGCCCACGGCGCCCCGGCCAGGCCCTCGCTCACCGCCACGTCCATCAGCCGGTGCCACGAGGGGTGGAACTCCACCTCGTCGAGGCGGTGACCGTACCGGTCGTGGGTCAGCAGCCGCGGCTCGTGCCGGTTGGCCTCGTCGCCCCAGCGCTGCGGCCCGTCCTGCCCGCCCAGCTTGCCGAGTCGGTGCAGCTCATCGGCGGCCCAGCCGGCTCCTTCGCGGTCCAGGGCTTCGAGCAGCGCCGGATCGGCGGCGATGTCGTGGCCGATGAGTGGTGGGGGCTGATTCACGACCTCATGGGTGCTCACAACCGCAGAACCTATCCCCTCGGCTTCAGGAGCGTGATCCTGGACGCTCCCAGCTCGGTGACGTACAGATTGCCGCGTGCCGTGTCCTGGGTGACGTCGAGCGGCTGGCTGAAGCCGGTGAACCCGGTGATGCCGGTCGTCCGGTTGCTCAGCGCACCGTTCGCCGCCACGTCGAACGTTTCGATGTCCTGACCGGCTGAATACCGCACCACCAGCAGCTTGCCGTCGAGGGCGCCGCCGCGGAACTCGATCGCCCCGTTCGCCGACGCGTGCAGCCCGGCGTCGTAGGTCCCCGCCCCGTCGAAGTTCGGATCCGGCTGCGTTCCGGCCGGATAGGCAGGCACTTCGAACGAATCCACAGCGGTGCTCGGATTGCCGCCGGCCAGCACCCACTCGCAGCGCAGCGGATTCGGGTGGCCGTAGTACCGGCCCGGCTTGACGTCGAACACGTAGTCGGTCTCGGCCGTCGGCACGTTGGTCAACCCCGGTACGGCCGGACCGGTGTATCCACGGCGTGCGCACGAGGCCGGCAACGGGTTCGGGGTCGCCGGCGTGTTTCCGCCCGCCGCCGAACCGTTCGTCGGCGCGTACAGATGCCCGTTGCGATGCCACACCAGGTCGTAGGCGTTGCGCACTCCGGTGGCATGGATCGTCAGGGCAGCGCCCGCCGCGTACGGGTTGTAGGTGCCACCGTCCCCGGTCCGCACATCCAGCGGCGCCGAACCCAGCCGAGCGGTGTCCAGCCGCAGCACCGCCGCGCTGAGCAACTGCTCCGGGCGATTGCCCCACGTCGAATCCGCGGCACCCATCGCATTGTTCGCACCCTGCGACACATACAGGGCGCCGTCCGGGCCGAACGCCAACGAGTTGGTCTCGTGGTCCTTGACCGACCGCGGCAAATTCACCACCCGCGGCGTGTACGTCCCCAGGTTAGTCCCCGACAGCCGCCCGATCCGTCCCGACCATTCGGGCACGTTCAACGGCCCGACGTACTGGTAGTTGTCGGTCACCCACAGCCCACCCGCCGGATCGAACGCCATCCCGATCACCGTCCGCGCGGGCGCCCCTGGCAGCCCCAGCGCCGCCGCGTTGTCCCGGACCGCCGTGATCACCGTGGCGGTGCCCAGCGTCCCATCGGCGTTTATCGGGAAACGGAAGATCCGGCCGTCGAGCGTGCCCGCGTACAGCCGGTCGTCCGGACCGCGCAGCACCGTCGTGAAAGGAGCCCCGGTCGCCACCCCGACGACCTTGTTGAATGCCACCGGGCCGCCGGGCCCGCCGCCGGTCCCGGTGGTGAAAACGATCGAGTACGGCTGGAACGCCCGCCCACTGACGTCCCGCACTCCCGAGGTCAGGCTGAACCTGTACGCGGTACTCGCCGCGAGCGCAGCGGTGGGGGAGAGGTTCACGACATCGCCGCCTCCGCTGGTTATCACGGTGGCGGGCACCGCCGCACCGTCCCGGACCCGGGTAAGTGTCACCGTGCTGCCGGACAGGCTGGCCGGGTCCACCCCGCCGGTCGGCAGCACCAGGTCTTCCACCACGCTGGTGGTGAGCGAGATCCCGGTGGCCCCGTTCGCGGGAGTGCTGGTGCGGACCGCGGGAGCCGGCTGAGTCACCGCGGCGATGTCCACATAGGTCAGCTTGGTGTTGCTGCCGCCGGCCGCGCTGAGGGTGAGCTTGCCGTCGGCGACGGTCACCGTGCGGGTCACCGTCGCATGGCGCACTGAGGCGGTCGGCACGAACGCGGCCACAGCATTCTGGTCCTCGATGCTCAACCAGTGCGCGCTGTCCACCGCTGTCCCGGCATCACCCACCGCGACCGTGACCGTGTACGCCCCCGCGGGCACCGCGGCCTCCCACGAGCCGGGCGTCGTCACCCCGGGCGAGCCTGCCGGCAGCTGCATGTGCATCAGCGTCGCGAGCCGCACGTCGGATTGCCCAGCTCCCGGATTCCGGTTCCGCCCGTTGCCGACCAGGCTCACCGGAGTGGAGGTTCCGGCCCGTACCCACCCGAACCCACGCGCCGCGGCGTAGGCCTCCCCGGAGTCCCGCACATACCCGGCCGGCGGCGTGGTGGCGGCGTCGGAAAAGTTCACTTTGAGCGCGAAGGCTACGGCGCGGGCCGGAGTGGGCCCTGCGGCGAGCGGCGCGAGGAGCGCTGCCACGGCAACGATCCCGAGACGACGAGTCTGCACCCGACCATGCGAGCACGGTGGCGGGCTGTTCCGTAGGCCACAAATCCGTGGCGCAGCGACCGCCCAGCTCAGCGGGGGTGCGTTTCGTCCGTAGCGAGATCATCCGCGTAAACGCCGATCCTGCCCCGCTTCGACCCGGCTCGGTTGCCTTCCGCCCGTGGCCGGAACACGCCGCGGCGGACATGAAACGATGGGCGCCGGCGGAAAAGCTCGGTGAGGAGTCAGTAGGCATGAGGGTTTGCGTTGTCGGGGCCGGAGCCATCGGAGGCTGGATCGGTGCCCGGTTGGCGGCGTCCGGCGCGGCTGAGGTCAGCGCGGTCGCCCGCGGCGCGACGCTGGCCTCTCTGCAGGCGCACGGTTGGCGGCTGCAGACCGCGGACGGCCTGGTCACCGCGCCGGCGCGGGCCGTCGCCGACCCCGCCGAGCTGGGTACGCAGGACCTGGTCGTGCTGACAGTGAAAGCCCCCGCGCTGGTGGCCGTCGCCGGACTGTTGCCGCCGCTGCTCGGGGAGGACACTGTCGTGCTGCCCTTCATGAACGGCGTGCCGTGGTGGTTCGGCCACGGCACCAAGCTGGGTGGCGAACCGTTGCGCAGCATCGACCCGGACGGGGTGGTCGCCGCTGCCGTCGACGTCGACCGGGTGCTCGGCGGCGTGGTGCACGCCAGTTGTGCTGTGCCGGAGCCAGGCCTGGTCCGGCACGTGATGGGCAACGGTCTGATCGTCGGCGAGCCGCTCGGCGGCCGGTCGGCGCGGGTCGACGAGGTGGGCCGGGTGCTGACCGCGGCCGGCTTCGGCGTCACGGTGTCGGCGGACGTTCGCTACGACATCTGGTACAAGCTGTGGGGCAACATGACGATGAACCCGGTCTCGGCGCTCACCGGCGCGACCGCGGACCGGGTGCTCGCCGACCCGCTGGTGCGCGCCTTCAGCTCCGCGGCGATGCGCGAGGCTGCCGCCATCGGGCAACAGCTGGGCTGCGACATCACCGAGTCCCCCGAGGACCGGCATCGGGTGACCGCCAAACTCGGCGCGTTCAAGACCTCGATGCTGCAGGACGTCGAGGCGGGCCGGGCGGTGGAGCTGGACGGTCTGGTCGGTGCGGTTCGGGAGATCGGCGAGCGGGTGGGAGTGGCTACGCCGTATATCGACGCGTTGTTCGGGCTGAGTCGCCTCGCGGCGCGCAGCCAGGGCCTCTATCCGCCGGACTGACCGGAGGGGAAAGCCCTCCGCCGACGCAGACCGCGCCGGCGGAGGATTGACCGTCATCGCAGGCTGGAGATGCCCGTGATGATCATTTCTGACACGTCCTCCGGATCCACGTCCTTGAAGAATCGGCCACCGGTCGCCGCTGCGATACGACTTCCCTGGCCGGGCTTGCCGCTGATGCCGCATGTGCGGTAGGTGTTATCCGCTTCGAAGGTCGGGTCTCCGTCGAGGCCGTTCGCTGCTCCGCTGGTGACGGAGATGGCGATGACCTTGATCTTCGCGGCGACCAGCTCGGCGGTGACGGACGCCTCCGTCACAGTGGGCCCGTCCCCGGAGACGGCAGTACACACCGAGTCGTGGCCAGGCGCGTCGCCGAACCACACCACGATCCGGCTCGAGTCGGCACGGAACTTCGCGTCCGTCACGACCTTGTGCAACGCGTACAAATTCGCCTCGGGCTTGTCTCCGCCCCCCACCGGCGACCACACCTTGAAGGCGTTCTTGGCAGCCGAGCCGCTATCGTCCGCGGTAGGGATGGCGACGTTCGTACGGTAGGCGAACGATGTCTTCGGGAAGTCCCGGTACTGTCCGGCACCGTAGCGCGGCTCAGTAGCATCCTTGCTGATCTCGTCGAGGATCTTTGAGGCGTTCCCGGCCACATCCGTCAGGGACTTTCCCATGCTGCCAGTGGTGTCCGCGAGGAAGAAGATGTCCGGCTTGACGAGGTCGCGCGTTCGGTCATCGAGGTAGATCAGGTCGGGCTCGGCGCTGACCAGGGTCGAGGTGACGAATTCGCAGGTCCCGCCGGCGCACCCGTTGTCCGGCCAGGTCACCGCCACGACGACGCGCAGGAGCGGCACGGCGCCTTTCTTGCCTTCGTTGTCCTTGGTGCAGTCGGTGGAGTCGAGCACCTGCCAACAGCCGACGACGTACCAGTTCTGCTGGAACTCGATGCCGGACTGGGACACCGTCACCGCGCTGGTGGGTACGGGTACGGGTTCCTCGGCGTCGTCCGCGGCCTTCTCCCCCCAGACCCGCTTGCCGCCGTCCAGGTACGGAACGGCAGCCGGCACCACGTCCTGCTCCTGCCGTTCCACGCTGATCTTGTCGCGGCCGAGCAGAATCTTGTCGCCGCCGAGGGCGCGGACCTTCTCCATTGCGGCAGCGGCGACGCGGGACGCTTCCTGACGCTGTTCATGGCGCCGAATGGTGACGCCGCTGTCGAGGTAGAAGGTGGTCAACGCGATCAGCAGAACGTGCAGGAGGCTGATGGCGACCATGACCTCGAGCAGGGAGAACCCGGCATCGTCGGGCGCTGGCGGCGTTTTCTGTTCGGCCGTACCCCGTGGAGAAACCGTCGACATCACCCCTCCGTTCCGAGCCAGATTTGTCGGGCAGCTCGATGTGTATCGGCTGTTCACCACCGAAGCTGACGAGACCCGCCTAGTTCTCACTGAGGTCCTTGACCGGCCCGGCGGTGAAGTTGGTCGGCAGCAAGAACATCTGGGCGCTGTTGTACTCCTTGCAATTGATGCCAAGGATGAGCGGGCTGCCGACAAAGTCGGGGGACCGGACGGTGAGGCAGAAGGAGTTGATTTTCCTGCCGTTACTGGTGGCGTGGTAGGTGCGGTATTCGTCCTCGTAGCTCCACTGCTGGTTCGGCGGGACGACGGTCTTGCAGGGCTGGAAGCGGATCACATTGTCCTTCTTCTGCTCCGCTTTGCCGTCCAGGTTGTCCAGACACATGCCGTACGGCGGCGCCGTGGTCTTCGATGCCACCAGGACGAGCTGGTAATCGGGGGTGCGTGCGAACAGCTGCGCGGCACCGCCGCTGAGACATGGCTGCACGGTTACCTCCTCGCCTGCCCGCGGAGTATCCGATTCGGCGGCCAGGCACAGGCTCTTGTTTCTCGAGGAGTCCACCCGGATGACCCCGCCGTCCATACCGGTGTTCGTGTTGAACACGTAGGTTCCGTGCAGCACCCGGGCTCCGTTGCCTCGGTCGGAGCCCGTCGAGGTCAGCAGAGCGAAGCGGGGCACCGCATCGGTGCCGAGCCCGGCCTTGCACGGCATCTTGTTGTCCTTGATCCAGTCGGCGGACTGGCCCTGCGGATCGGTAGCCAGGTAGACGATGTCGACGGTGTACTGAGCCCCTCCGGCATCCGCGTTGCCGGCCAACGTCTCGCACGGCAGTTTCGTCCGCGAGCCGGTGCCGGCGCCGTCCTGCGCCAGCCGGATGCGTCCGATCGTCACGTCCAGGCCGGCCTGCGCCGCGTACAGGGCACGGTCGCGCTGCATCTCCCGGCGGGCCGAGGTCACCTGGGCGAGGACCATCGGCAGCACCAGGGCGCTGAGCGACATACCGACCATGGAGAGCAGCACGACCAGGTGGAGGGTGCCGGCGTCATCGCGTTGCCGGAGTCGGAACAACGATCGGAACATCACGGGACCGTCCGTCCTGCCGCGCAGACGCCTTCGCTCACCGTGTTGCGCGAGGTGTTCAGCGCGGCGAACGTGACCTTGAGTGGTTTCGAGGTGGTGTTGCTGCCTTCGCCGCTGTCCGTTGCGCTGATATCGAAGACCAGCCGCTGCCATTCGTACGTGGTGTCCGCGGGCACGAACGTGAAGGGCTTCGTGCCGCTGATACCGGACGCCAGCGGAACCCACGGGCTCGGTGTGATCGGTGTCAGCCCGTCGACCCAGGTACGGCGTTGCAACTGCTGGTCCCTGACCCGTAAGCGCACTTGTGTGCACACGGCGGTGCCACTGTTCTCGGTGCGGTACTCGATGTAGTGGTCGCCGTTGACCACACCTTGCTTGCTGAGCGCGGACGCGTAGCGGATCTCGGTGTCCAGACGTTCGTAGGCGGTGGCTACCTGCGACCGTGCGACGGCGGCCGACTCGATCTTCGAGGTGCCCCGGTACAGCTGGAGGATGCCCGTCGTGAAGATCGACATCGCCACGGACAGGATCGCCAGTGAGACCATCACCTCGAGCAGGGTGAACCCGGCGTCGTCGCCCGGCCGCGGGTGCGGGCAAGGCTCCGAAGCGCATGTGCACTGCACCGCCCGGCCCATTCGTCGCTTCCTTCACAGTTGGCCGGTGCTCGACCTGGGGTCGGGCACCTTCGAACATCGAGGTGTGCCGCTCAGATCGGGTGGGCGGAGCGTGAGGTAAGCGTTTTACCGAGACCTGAGCTAGCGCGAAGCTGACCTTGACCTGCAGGCAGACAACGCGGACATCGCGCGCTCTTGGCGTCGGTGGCCTAGGTCGACGAGGCGGGGTTGATCTGACCGAGGACGTCCCGTGCGTCCTGGGCGCGGCGCTCGAGGAATTCGTAGACGTCCTGGGCGTCGACGCCGGGGAAGGTGCCCGGAGGCAGGGCCGCGAGGAGATGGGAGTGCACCCGGGCGCTGGGCCACGCGTTGCCGGCCCACTGCTGGACCAGCCCGGCGGGCGGCCGCCGACAGCAGTCCGGATCCGGGCAGCGCGAGACGGTACGGCTGGTCGTGTCGCCACCCCGGAACCAGCGCGCGTGCTCGTACGGCGTCCCCACGGTGACCGAGAACTCCCCGGAGCGGGTCGACTCGACGTGCACCGTGCACCAGTACGTGCCCCGCACAGTGTCGGTGTACTGGTAGAACGACGAGTACGGGTCGGCGGCCTGGAACACCGTGCGGGACGCCCAGTTGCGGCACACCGACTGGCCCTCGATCGCACCGGTCACGTCCGACGGGAAGCGCACGCCGTCGTTCTCGTACGCCTTGTAGACCGTGCCGCTTTCGTGGACCCGGCAGAAGTGGACCGGGATGCCGAAGTGGTGGGTGGCGAGGTTGGTGAAGCGGTGCGCCGCGGTTTCGTAGGAGACGCCGAACGCGTCGCGGAAGTCGTCGATGGCGAGCGCCCGGTCGGCTTTCGCGTCGCGGAGGAAGTCGACGGCGAACTTCTCCGGCATGAGGAGCGCGGCCGCGAAGTAGTTGGCCTCGACGCGTTGGCGCAGGAAGTCGCCGTAGTCGGACGGGTCTTCATGACCGAGCACGAAGTGTCCGAGGGTCTGCAGCACGACCGCGCGCGGGTCGTGGCCCTTGTTGCTGGCTACCTGCGGGAGGTAGATGCGGCGGTTCCGGAGGTCGGTGACTGAGCGTGTCGAGTCCGGCAGGTCGGGCACGTAGTGCAACGAAAATCCGAGCTGTCCGGCGATGTCCAGGATGCCGCGCTGCGACAGCGGGCCGGTGGTGTGCCGGACCGACTGCAGGATTTTCGCGGCGGCTTCCTCGATGTGGGGGAAGTAGTTGTCGCGTTCGCGCATCTGCTCGCGCAGCTGTTGGTTGGCCCGCCGGGCCACCTCCGGGGTGGCGCTCTGCTCGGTCAGCACCCGGGTCAGCTCCCGGTGTAGTCCGATCAGTGATTCCAACGCGTCGGCCGGCAGTCGCCGTCCGGCGCGCACCAGCGGAAGGCCGAGTGCCTGATATGCCGGTTCCCGTTGGAAATGGGCCAGCTCGATTTCCAGCCCGGCGCGCCGGCTCGGCGCCTCCGGTCGCAGAAGATCCTGCATCGGTACGCCCAGAGCCGCCGCGATGGCCTGCAGGACGCTGAGCTTGGGCTCGCGTTTGCCGTTCTCGATCAGGGAGAGCTGCGAGGGTGCCCGGCCGACCGCCGCACTGAGCTGGTCGAGGGTCATGTTCTTCGCGCGTCGCAGATGGCGCAGACGTTGCCCGAGGGTTACGAGGTCAACCGAGCCGTCCGAAGGTGAAGCCGTCACGGGTTTTCACGTTAGCAGAAGAAATCCAATTCTTCTCCTCACAAACGCCTTCTTGGGGGCTTGCGGAGTGCGCGAGAGTCGAGTTCTTCCCGCACGGAGCAGGGCTGGAAAGGAAACTTGAGATGACTGATCAGCTGACCGACGTCAGGGGCGGTACCGCCGCGGACCTCACTCAGGCTTGGGCCGGCGATCCCCGATGGGCGGGCGTGAAGCGCGACTACACCGCGCAGGACGTCGTTCGCCTTCGTGGCAGCCTCCAGGAACGGCACACCCTCGCCGAGCGCGGCGCCCAGCGACTCTGGGAGCTGCTGCACTCCGAGGACTACATCAACGCCCTCGGCGCCCTCACCGGCGGCCAGGCCGTGCAGATGGTCAAGGCCGGTCTGAAGGCGATCTACCTTTCCGGCTGGCAGGTGGCGGCCGACGCGAACCTGTCCGGCCACACCTACCCGGACCAGAGCCTCTACCCGGCCAACTCGGTGCCGGCCGTGGTCCGCCGGATCAACAACGCGCTGCTGCGCACCGACCAGATCGAGGTGGCCGCCGGCCGCACCGACAAGGACTGGTTCGCGCCGATCGTCGCCGACGCCGAGGCCGGCTTCGGTGGCCCGCTCAACGCGTTCGAGCTGATGAAGGCGATGATCGCCGCCGGTGCCGCGGGTGTGCACTGGGAGGACCAGCTGGCCTCGGAGAAGAAGTGCGGCCACCTCGGTGGCAAGGTGCTCATCCCGACCCAGCAGCACATCCGTACGCTCAACGCGGCCCGCCTCGCGGCCGACGTCGCCGGCGTGCCCACCCTGGTCATCGCCCGCACCGACGCGCTCGCCGCGGACCTGCTGACCACCGACGTGGACGACCGCGACAAGCCGTTCCTCACCGGTGAGCGCACCGCCGAGGGCTTCTTCCGGGTCCGCCCGGGCGAGGACTCCGCAATCGCCCGTGGTGTCGCCTACGCCGACTACGCCGACCTGCTGTGGGTCGAGACCGGCAAGCCCGACCTCGAGTTCGCGAAGCGCTTCGCCGAGGCCGTGCACGCCAAGCACCCCGGCAAAATGCTCGCCTACAACTGCTCGCCGTCGTTCAACTGGAAGAAGAACCTGGACGACGACACGATCGCCCGCTTCCAGAAGGAACTCGGCGCGATGGGCTACAAGTTCCAGTTCGTCACGCTGGCCGGCTTCCACGCCCTCAACCACTCGATGTTCGAGCTCGCCAAGGGCTACTCGACCACGGGCATGAGCGCGTACGTGAAGCTGCAGGAGGCCGAGTTCGCGGCCGAGGGCGACGGCTACACCGCGACCAAGCACCAGGCTGAGGTCGGCACCGGCTACTTCGACGCGGTCTCGACCGCGCTGAACCCGGAGAGCTCCACCACCGCGCTGTCCGGCTCGACTGAGGAAGAGCAGTTCTGACATGGGCACCGAAGAGGTCACCATTTGCGGCGAAACCGGGGGCCGGTACGCCGAGATCCTGACGCCCGAGGCGATCGACTTCGTAGTGGCGCTGGACCGCGAGTTCGGCGCCCGCCGGGTGCAGCTGTTGGAGCGCCGGCGTCGCCGGCGCGCCACCCGCACCACCGAGCTGGACTTCCTGCCGACCACCGAGCACATCCGCAAGGACGACTCGTGGACGGTGGCGCCGCCAGCAGAGGACCTGACGGACCGGCGGGTGGAGATCACCGGCCCGCCGGACCGCAAGATGACGATTAACGCGCTGAACTCCGGCGCGAAGGTGTGGATGGCGGACTTCGAGGACGCCACCGCGCCGACCTGGGAGAACGTCGTGCTCGGCCAGCTCAACCTGCGGGATGCGCTGGACGGCAAGCTCGACTTCACCACCGCGGAAGGCAAGGAGTACAAGGTTGGCGACTCGCTGCCGACCATCATGGTCCGGCCCCGCGGCTGGCACCTGCCGGAGTGCCACGTGCGCATCGGCGGGCGGGCGGTCTCGGCGTCGCTGTTCGACTTTGGCCTCTACCTGTTCCACTGTGGCCAGCGTCAGCTCAACCGCGACAGCGGACCGTACTTCTACCTGCCGAAGCTCGAGAGCCACCTCGAGGCCCGGCTGTGGAACGACGTGTTCGTCTTCGCCCAGGACCGGCTCGGCATCCCGCGCGGCACCATCCGCGCGACGGTGCTGATCGAGACGATCACCGCCGCGTTCGAGATGGAAGAGATCCTGTACGAGCTGCGCGAGCACTCGGCCGGCCTGAACGCGGGCCGGTGGGACTACCTCTTCAGCATGATCAAGAACCGGCCGGACGTGGTGCTCCCGGAGCGGTCGCAGGTCACGATGACGGCGCCGTTCATGCGGGCGTACACGGAACTGCTCGTGCAGACCTGCCACAAGCGCGGCGCCCACGCGATCGGCGGCATGGCCGCCGTCGTGCCCAGCCGCGACCCGGTCGCGGCCAAGCGGGCGCTCAACCAGGTCCGGCAGGACAAGCGGCGCGAGGTCGGCGACGGCTTCGACGGCTCCTGGGTGGCCCACCCCGGCCTGGTCGAGACCTGCAAGGAGGTCTTCGACCAGTGGCTCGGCTTCGAGCCGAACCAGCTCGTCCGGCGCCGGGACGACGTGCGGGTCACCGCCAAGGAACTGTTGGACGTGCGCTCCAGCACGATCACCGTCACCGAGGTGGCGCTGCGCAACAACTGCAGCGTTGCCCTGCGGTACACGGCCTCCTGGCTCGGCGGGCGCGGCGCTGTCGCCCTCGGTGGGCTCATGGAGGACGCGGCCACCGCGGAGATCTGCCGCGCCCAGCTCTGGCAGTGGATCTCGCACGGCACCCCGACCGACTACGGCGTGCCCGTCACGGCCGGTCTGGTCACCCGCATGCTGCGCGAGGAACTCGATGTCCTCGCGGAGACGGGCGCTCTCGACGAGGACGCCGCCCGGCGCTTCGGACAGGCTCGCACTCTGCTCACCGTGCTCCTCACGGAGCGGACCTGTCCGGAGTTCCTCACCCTGCCCGCGTACCTGCGGCACATGACCGGTGACAAGCCTGCTCCTGCACCGGCGATGAGTATCTGACCTGCGGGGAGGAAAACACGGCCCGGCGGCTTCGGCTGCCGGGCCGTGCCCGTGTTGGCGGGACGGAAATGCTCCCCAGGCAGGAACCGTTCTCCGATGCGATGCTGGAAGCGTCACGGGGCCGTTCGCCGCGCTGGGAGGACACCGCCGATGTTGCCGCTCAACACCCAGAACCTTCCGTCCCTGCCCGCCAGCTTGCCCGTCCCCGCCTACGATCGGAGTGCGCTGCGGACCGGCATCGTCCACTTCGGTGTCGGCGGCTTTCACCGGGCACACGAGGCCATGTACCTCGACCGGCTCATGGCGCAGGGCAAAGCGCTGGACTGGGCGATCTGCGGCGTCGGCGTCATGCCCTTCGACGAGCGCATGCGCGACGCGCTCACCGCCCAGGACGGGCTCTACACCCTGGTCGTCAAGGCTCCGGACGGCACGATGGACGCGCGCGTGATCGGTGCCATCAAGGAATATCTGTACGCCCCCGACGATCCGGAGGCCGTCATCGAGAAGATGGCCGGCCCGGACGTGCGGATCGTCTCCCTGACCGTCACCGAGGGCGGCTACAACATCGACGCGGTCACGGGAGAGTTCATCGCCGCCGACCCCGGCGTGCAACACGACCTGACCGCGGGCGCCCGGCCGCGTACCACGTTCGGCCTGATCACCGAGGCCCTGGCTCGCCGTCGGGCCCGGGGCGTACCCCCGTTCACCATCATGAGCTGCGACAACATTCAAGGCAACGGACACGCCGCCCGGCGCAGCTTCGTCGCCTTCGCCACCCTGCGCGACCCGGAGCTGGGGGAGTGGGTCGATCGAGAGGTCGCCTTCCCGAACTGCATGGTGGACCGCATCACCCCGGTGACCACCGACGCCGACCGCGACGAGGTGCGCAAACGCTTCGACGTCGACGACGCCTGGCCGGTGGTGTGCGAGCCGTTCACCCAGTGGGCGCTCGAGGACACGTTCCCGCTCGGCCGGCCGCCGTTCGCCGATGCCGGCGTGCAGATGGTTGCCGACGTGGAGCCGTACGAGCTGATGAAGCTGCGCCTGCTCAACGCCAGCCACCAGGCGCTGTGCTACTTCGGCTACCTCAGCGGCTACCGGCTGGTGCACGACGTGGCCCAGGATCCGTTGTTCGCGGAGTTTCTGCTGGCGTACATGGATGCCGAGGCGACGCCAACGTTGGAGCCGGTGCCGGGCATCGACCTGGACAACTACAAGCGACAGCTCATCGAGCGCTTCTCCAACGCCCAGGTGCGGGACACCGTGGCACGGCTGTGCGCGGAAAGCTCGGACCGCATTCCGAAATGGCTGCTGCCCGTGATCCGCCACAACCTCGAAACCGGCGGCGAAATCCTGCGCGCGACCGCGGTGGTGGCGTCCTGGGCGCGCTACGCCGAGGGTGTCGACGAACAGGGCCGGCCGATCGAGGTGGTGGATCGGCTACGCGACAGCCTGGTGCCGCTCGCCCGAAGCCAACACGAGAATCCACTGGCCTTCGTAGCCAACCGCGAGCTGTTCGGCGACCTGGTGGACAACGAGCGGTTCGCATCGACATACCGGTCGATGCTGGCTTCCTTGCACACCAGGGGCGCCCGGGCGACGTTAGAGGATCTCACCAGGGCCGGCTAGTCGGGGCACTGAGGCACACTGCCGGTCCGATGTTCACCGATCAGAGGACCGTGGCGCAGATCGCGTATGCCGTCACCGTTCCCAGGCCCACATTGGTCGCGGTCCAAGAAGTCGGCGACGAAGGGTAGCTTCCGCCGACCTGGCCGCCGCTCCCGATGTTGGCACCTCCACCCAGGACCTTCTTCCCCGCCGGGCAGGAGGCAACGGAGCTGCTGTTGCTGGTGGTTCCCGTCACAATCGTGTGACCGCTCACTCCGTCAGCGCCGGCGGGACCCTGCGGGCCGGTCGCGCCCGGAGATCCGGTCGGCCCTGCAGGGCCCTGGGCGCCTGCGGAGCCTTGCGGTCCGGTTGCGCCGGTGGCGCCCTGCGGCCCGGTTACGCCTGCGGCGCCCTGCGGCCCCGTCGCGCCGGTGGCGCCCTGCGGGCCGGTCGCGCCTTGGGCGCCGGTCGGCCCTGCGGGGCCTTGGGTGCCTGCGGAGCCTTGCGGTCCCGTTGCGCCGGTGGCCCCCTGCGGACCGTTCGAGCCCTGCGGGCCGACCGACCCTGCCGGGCCTGGTGCACCCGCGGAACCCTGCGGACCCGCGGCACCCGTGGCGCCTTGCGGTCCGGTGGCCCCGGTAGCGCCGGTTGCGCCGGTGGCACCTTGTGGGCCGGTGGCACCTTGTGGGCCAGTGTCTCCGGGGAGACCCGTTGGACCCATCGGTCCGGTCGCACCCTGTGCGCCGGTCAGGCTTGCGAGGAAATCGCCCTCCGAGCCGACGTGGTTGTTCGCCAGCCACAGCTGGTATGCGGAGAATCCGTTGGTCCCCCGTGCGCCGATCAGAGATTCCAGGAAGTCACCGACCGTGCCGCTGTGGCCTTCCTCCAGCCACAACGCGAAAGCGGACAGGCCATCCACACCGGCTGCGCCATCTGCCCCGGTGGCCCCGGTCGCACCATCTGCTCCGGTCGCGCCGGCCGCTCCGGTCGCGCCGTCTGCGCCGGTTGCGCCCGTGGCTCCCGTCGCGCCGGTCTGACCTGCGAGGCCGGTGGTTCCGGCTGCGCCGACCTCGCCCTTGGCTCCGGCCGGGCCCTTCGGGCCGATGAATCCTTGCTCGCCGACCGCGCCGTTCAGACCTTTGGGGCCGGCGGGGCCGGCCGGACCGACGAATCCTCGCTCACCGGTCGGGCCGCTCGGGCCTTTGGCTCCGGGGACCCCGGGCTGGCCGGGTGCACCCGGCAGGCCGGGCAGTCCGGTCAACCCGGCGAGACCCTGCACGCCGGCGGGTCCGGTCAAACCTCTGAGCCCCATCGGACCCATCGGACCGGCGGCGCCGCGTGGACCCATCGGACCCATCGGGCCTTGTGGACCGCTGATGCCCGCGAGGCCCTGGCTGCTGGCGATGCCCCGAAGCCCACGCGTGCTCAAGCGACCGCCGGATCCGGTCTGCGAGCTGACGCGGTTCCACGAGATCGTCGTCGCGTTGATGCATCGGTACCCACCGGCATGGTCGATGACGTTGACGACGCCGGTGGAATTGTCGACGCAGGCATAGATCAGATCTGTCGTGGGGGAGGCGGATCCGGCCATGGCGAAACCGGGTGAGCCGAACACCAGCGCCGTCGCCAGGGCGGCGCAGAACCCGGTGCGTGTCAGGGTGAGGTTCATCAGGATCCAGCCTCTGGTCGGCGAGCGGCGGGAGACACCACATCAAGCTGAACCTCGGTGAGCGCAAACGGGTGTTGTCTCGGGAGTCGTCGCGTTGCAGCGCATCACGCCACTGCGGTGTCGTTCATAGTTGCCAACAGAGCATCGACATTCTTCGTTAGATGTCTTTACTGTTAACACTCTTTAACTTATGTTGGGTGGACAGCCGCCAGCGCCCCCACGCTGCCGGTCGGTCCTGCGGCGGGCCGGGTGTTTCCCCGGGCTCGGCCCGCCGTTTCCCCGTGCAGAGGAGCCCACCATGAGACGCAGAGTCGTCCTGCCCGTCCTCAGTGCCACCGCCGTCGTCGCCTCGATGTTCGTCGCTGTCCCGCCCGCCTCGGCGCACGGGTACGTCTCATCGCCGCCCAGCCGGCAGGCGAACTGCGCCAGCGGTGCCGTGCCGAACTGCGGCGACATCGTCTGGGAGCCGCAGAGCGTGGAGGCACCCCAGGGGTCGATGCAGTGCAACGGCGGGGGGAGCCGCTTCGCGGTGCTCAACGACAACAGCAAGGGGTGGCCCGCGGCCTCGGTCGGGCAGACGGTGACCTTCAACTGGGTGCTCACCGCGCGACATGCCACGAAGTCGTGGGAGTACTTCATCGGCAACACCCGGCTGGCGATCTTCAATGACGGTGGCGCGCAGCCCGGGGCCACCAAGTCCCACACCGTCAGCATGGGCGGCTTCAGTGGGCGGCAGACCGTGCTCGCCCGGTGGACCATCAACGACACTCCGATGGCCTTCTATGCCTGTGTCGACCTCAATATCGGCGGAGGGGGTGGCACGCCACCGCCCACTACGCCGCCGACGACGCCACCGACAACTCCGCCTACGACGCCACCGACCACACCCCCGGACGGGGGCACGTGGCGGGCCGGAACCGCGTACGCGCCGGGTGCCACGGTCACCTACGGCGGGGCGGGCTATCGGTGCGTGCAGACGCACACTGCGGTGGCCGGGTGGGAGCCGCCGAACGTTCCCGCGCTGTGGCAGCGAAGCTGAGGTGGGGCCGGGGACTCGCGGTGGTGCTGTTGGTGCTCGCCGGCTGCGGTTCTCGGCCCGTTTCCGCGTACGGAAGCGTGGATGTGATGTTTGCCCAGATGAGCCTGGCCTATATCGATCAGGGTGAGCGGGTCCTGGGTCCGGTCGTGGAGCGAGCGGCGGACGCGAAGCTGCGGGTGCTCGCGGTCGAACTGCGCGAGCAGTGGCGGGCCGAAGCGCAGACCATGCAGAGCTGGCTGAGCGCATGGGGACAGTCGGCGGCGGCGGATCCCGGGCCGGAGGCGCACGCGGGGCACGGCGAGCTGCATTCGCTGCGGGATGCCGATCTCGCTGAGCTGACCGCAGCGACCGATTTCGACGGTACGGCGACCCGTCTGCTCCTCGGTCACCTGCACAACTGTGTCGCCGTGAGCCGCATGGAGGAGGCCGGGGGTAAGCATGCGGCCGCACGGGAGCTGGCCGGGCGGATGAGCGCCAGTCGCCAGGGCCAGATTCAACGGTTGCTGACCCTCGGACGATGACTCGTTGAAGCTTCAAACCGCCCGTACGATGGGCGGGTGAGTGCCGAACCGAGCGCCCGCTGGCTGAGCGCTGACGAGCTGGAGTCGTGGCTGCCGGTCGGGGGTCTGCTGCTGCGGCTCCCGGCCGCCCTGGATGCACAGATGCAGCGTGATTCGGGATTGAGCCACTTCGAATACCTCGTGCTGGCTAACCTTTCTGAGGCGCCGGACCGGACCCGCCGGATGAGTGCGTTGGCCGCGCTGGCGAACGGGTCGTTGTCTCGACTGTCCCATGTGGTCAAGCGGCTGGAGGGCAAGGGCTGGGTGGCGCGGACCGCGTGCCCGCGCGACGGTCGATACACCAACGCGGCGCTCACCGAGGCGGGCTGGGAGAAAGTGCGGCACAGCGCGCCCGGCCACGTGGAGGCGGTGCGGGACCTGGTGCTGGACGCCTTGACCGAGGCCGAGCTGGCGCAGCTCGGGGGGATCGCCCGCCGGGTGTTGACCCGCCTCGAGGCCGCCGAGCCGAACCAGGTGGCCGGCCGGCGCCGCGCTAGCCTGCCTGCCATGCCTCAGCTGATCACGCCGACCGTCCACCTGCACGCGCAGTGGCTCGCCGCCCGCGACGAATGGGGACGCGGAGTGCACCAGGACGGTTCGGGACTGCGCGCGGACGATGAGGTGGACACGGCCGCGGGCTTCGCTGCCTTCGTCGCCAAGCTACGCCGCGAGTCGGATCCGGCGGTACCGCCCGTCGCGGGCTGGGTGCACTGCAGCTATTGGTGGATCGCGGAAGGCGATCAGCTGCTCGGGGCGGTCTCCCTGCGCCACGAGCTCAACGACATCCTGCTCGATGCGGGCGGGCACATCGGCTACGGCATCCGGCCCTCGGCGCGCCGGCGCGGCCTCGCGTCGTGGGCGCTGAATGCCGTCCTTCCGTACGCGGGCAAGCTCGGCCTGGACCGCGTCCTGCTGACCTGCGAGGTGACCAACGAGGCTTCGCGCCGCGTGATCGAGCGCCGGGGTGGTGTCCTGGAAGACGTCCGGGACACGCCGCTCGGCCGGGTCCGGCGTTACTGGATCACGCTGGACCCGGCCGAGCGCACCGTCACGGAGTGAAGGTCTTCACGGTCCGGTTGTTGGTGACGTAGAGCCGGCCGCCGGTCGCCACCACGTGGTCGGTCGCCGTGCCGAAGGTGCGTACGGTTTTGCCGCTGGTCGGTGCCAGCACCAGCAGCGACTTGCCGCTGGTGGCGTAGAGCAGGCCGCCCGCGCGCACCGGGTGGCCGGGCGTCTTGAGGGCGCGGGTCCACTGCAGCTTGCCGTTCGTCGCGGCGTACGCGTTGATCCGCCCGGCCGAGGCGACGTAGACCCGCCGTCCGTCCGTGGCGAGCTCGCCCGCCTCGTTCTTCACCGTCCAGAGGGTCTTGCCGCTGCCCCCGGCCAGCGCCCGCAGCCCGGTCTTGCCGGTGACATAGAACTGGTCGCGGGCCGGGTCGGCGGCGCTCGCCGCGTACCGCAACCCGGTGCCCCAGTCGCTGTCGCCGCTCGCGACCGCGACCGCCTCGGTGAACTGGCTGGTGCTGCGCGCGAGCAGGACCCGTCCGTTGCGGGCGACCGGGCCGGCGAGAACGTAGTTGGGTCGGCTCCACAGCGACTCGCCGTCGGAGACCCGGAACGCCTCGACGCCGTGCTCCTCGCCGTCGCACGTCCCGCAGTAGCCGGAGACGAGGACCGTGCCCTGGTCGACCACCATCGCGTCGGTGGTCCAGGCGGTCAGGCTGCTCCACTTCTCCTGGCCGGTCACCGCGTCGATGCCGACCACGTTGCTGTCGTAGTTGCTGTTCGAGTAGCACGCGACATCGGTGACGACGACCGTGTTGCCCGACACGGCCAGGCCGGTAGCTTCGACATACCCGGCGCGGTAGATCCACAACTGCTTGCCGGTCTTCGTGTCGTACGCGCCGACGCCGTTGCCGTTCGGCTCCAGGACATACATCCGGCCGTTGCTGACGACGGGCGCCACCGGGTTCAGCGGGCAGCTGTCGATGGCCGCCTTCGGGGTCACCGTCCAGCGGGTCTTGAGCTTCTGCACGGTCGCTGCGTTGATGACCGATTCGGCCGGGTTGTAGTAGGTGTGGCCGGGGCCGTACCCATCCTGGGTCCAGTTATCCGGCGGCGCCGCCACGGCAGGCGCGGTGGCGAGGGCGCCGAGGGTCAACAACGCCGTCGCCGCGGACAGGCCGAGGCGGGCACATCGCTTGAGCTGCATGTGCAAGATCGTGGAGGGGCCACCCGTCGGCTCGGGACGACTTGGCGGGAAACGGGGCGAATTCCCCCGTTCAGGGTCAGCCCACCAGGCGGCGCTCCCACGCCCAGGCGGCGATCTCCACCCGGTTGCGGGCGTTCAGCTTGGTCTGCACGCTGCCCAGATGGGTCTTCACCGTGCCCACGGAGATGAACAGCTCGGTCGCGATCTCCGCGTTGGTCAGGCCCCGCGCGGCGAGTTTCACGACGTCCAACTCGCGCGGCGACAGACCGCCGTCGTCATCACTGGGCGCGGGCGGGGACAGGTGCTCCAGCAACCGTACGGTGATCGACGGGCTGATCAGTGCGTCGCCGGACACCGCTGCACGGACCGATTCCACCAGCAGCGCCGGGCCGGAGTCCTTGAGCAGGAAGCCCGCCGCGCCGTTGCGCAGCGCCTGGTGCACGTACTCGTCGAGGTCGAACGTCGTGACGACGACCACCTTCATCGGATCCGCGACGCCCGGCCCGGCGAGCAGCCGCAGTGCTTCGAGGCCGTCCATCCGCGGCATGCGGATGTCGAACAGCGCCACGTCCGGCTTGAGTTTGCGGGCCATCGCGACCGCCTCGACGCCGTCGGCTGCCTCGCCGACGAGCTCCATGTCGGGCTGCGCACCGATGATCATGCCGAAGCCGGTCCGTACCATCGCCTGGTCGTCGGCGATCATCACGCGGATCACTGCGTCACCTCCTGGTCCAAGGGCAGGGCCGCGTCGACGACCCAGCCGCCGTCGATGCCCGGCCCGGCGGTGATGCGCCCGCCCACCGCGCGGACCCGCTCCTGCAGGCCCACGAGACCGTACCCTGGCGCCTCCCGCGGCGTGCCGGCCTTCGGTGGCAGTCCGTCGTTCGCCACCCGGACCAGCAGCCAGTCCGGCGTCCGGCGCACCCACACGTCGGCGACCCGGGCGCCCTGCGCGTGGCGCCGAATATTGGTCAATGCCTCCATCACCACCCGGTACGCCGACGTCGACACCTCCACCGGCACGCCTTCGGTGCTGCCGTCCACGTGCAGGCGGGCGAGCGGCCCACCGGAGTTGGTGAACTGGTCGAGCAGTGGGCTCAGCTCGTCGACCCCGGCCAGCGGAGTCAACGGGGCATCCGGCTGGGCGTTCGGGTCGCGGAGCACGCCGACCATGCGCCGCATCGACGCCATGGTCTCGGCACCCGCCGTCTCGATCTGCTCCAGCGCGAGCAACACCCGCTTCGGGTCCTGCTCGGCGATGAACCGCGCGCCCTGGGCCTGCACCACGATCCCCGTCACGTGATGAGCGATGAAGTCGTGCAGGTCGCGGGCGAACTCGGCCCGCTGCTCGGCGCGGACCGCGTCCATCGCCCGGTTCCGCGTCGCCTCGACCGTCCGCAGGTAGATGCCGAGGCCGATGACCGCCGTGCCGAACAGGCCCTGGGTGAGGCCGGCGATGACCATGCCGGTGTCGAAACCACTGCGCAGCGGCAGGAAACCGAGCGCCGCGCCGATCGCCAGCACGCCGATGACCGACCAGCGGGCCTCGCCGTGTCGGCTGACCACGAACAGGACGCCGAGCAGCCCGACCGTTTCGGCGAGACCGTAGCTGCCGCCGTAATCGAGGTTGGTTCCGCCCACGCCGACGGTCAGCAGCAGCGAACAGATCCCGAGCACGGTTGCGACTTTTGGCAGACGGGCTGAGTTGTGCCGGTGCCGAGGCAGCCAGACCACGGCGGTGGCGATCGCGCTCAGGACCTGGAGAAAGACCATGTCGCCGCTGGAAGCCATGCCGTTGGCCACATCGAACATGCCCAGCAGCGCCATCAGGAAGAGAGCGCCCACCTGGGCCAGCCGGAAGAACAGGGCACGTTGCGTCAACATCGTGACCCAGCGTAACCGCTGTTCCGGCGGCCCTCATCGGCCGAAAGGCAGATCCACAGCCGGCGCCGTTCCCCGCTGCGGACCGATGTGCCACCCCGGGCTCCTCCCACAGGATTCTCCCCGTCTGATCCACTATTCCGGAGGCAACCCATGTATTCGCAGTCCCCGGCCGTCGCGCCGATGAACCCCACGGTGGGCGGTCCTTTGACGGCCGTGGCGGCCGAGGACCTGGTGAAGGTGTACGGCAGTGGCGACACAGCGGTGCGCGCCCTCGACGGGGTGACTGTCGGCTTCGCCCGGGCGCAGTTCACGGCGATCATGGGCCCGTCCGGGTCGGGCAAGTCGACGTTGATGCACTGCCTCGCCGGGTTGGACACGGCGACGTCGGGCCGGGCGCTCCTGGGCGGCACCGACCTGACCGTGCTGTCGGACAAGGTGCTGACGAAGGTGCGGCGGGAGCGGATCGGTTTCGTGTTCCAGTCCTTCAACCTGCTGCCGCAGCTGACCGCCGAACAGAACATCACCCTGCCCCTCGACCTGGCCGGCCGGTCGCCGGAGAACGGCCTGCTGGCCCGGCTGACCGAGGTGCTGGGCATCAGGGAGCGCCTGGCGCACCGACCGAGCGAGCTTTCCGGCGGTCAGCAGCAGCGCGTCGCCCTGGCGCGGGCGCTGGTGTCGCGGCCCGAGGTGGTGTTCGCCGACGAGCCGACCGGCAACCTGGACTCTCGATCCGGCGCGGAAGTGCTCGCGTTCCTGCGGGACTCGGTGCGCGACCTGGGCCAGACCGTCGTGATGGTTACGCACGACCCCGGTGCTGCCGCGTACGCGGACCGGGTCGTGCTGCTCGCGGACGGTCGGATCGCGGGCGAAATCGACCGTCCGGATCGCGCTTCGGTCGCGGCGGCGCTGCAGGGGCTGGGGGACCACCGATGAAGGTTCTCGGCACCCAGCTCGCCGGGGTGGCCCGGCGGCCCGCGCGGTTGCTGTTGACCGGTCTGGCGGTGCTTGTCGCCTCATTCGTCGTCTACGCGACGATCCTGGCCCAGGACATCACCGAGAAGACGACCATCGAAGGACTCAGCGGCACCCCGGCCGCCGCCGACCTGGTGATCGGCGCAGCTGCGGGCTCCGACCCGTACACCGAGGTGGCACTGGCTCCCGGTGACATCGCCAAGTTCCGGGCCGTACCCGGCGTGGCGGAGGCCGCCGGACGGGTCCGGGCCGGCGGTGACGTCAACGGCGAATACCTCGAGATCATGGCCGACCCGGGCACCGGGCCGCTCGCCACCACCCGCACCATCGAGGGCACGTACCCTTCGGCGCCGGGTCAACTTGCGGTCAGCCCGCGTACGGCGAGCCGGATGGGCCTGCCCGTGGGCAGCACCATCACCATCCACACCGACTGGGACGACAAGACGAGCAAGCCGATCAACCCGGTCAAGCTCACCGTCACCGGTGTCGTGGACACCGAAGGGGACTTCGGCGCTACCGCGTACGCGCCGCAGAGCACCGTGACCGCCCTGCAGGGTCGCAACCCCTCCGTCCGGCAGGTCGAGCTGCGGCTGGAACCGGGAGCCGATTCCGCCGCCGTCACCGCCGCCGCCGAGCGGATCATCGCCGCCGGGCCCAAGCCGGCCGATGGCCTGCAGGCCGCCGCGGTCCGCTCCGGCGCCGACGTGCGCCGGGACGAGGCGGAGGCGGCCGCCGCTGACATCAAGACGCTCTTCATGGCGATCGGTGTCTTCGTCGCCGTCGCCGTGTGCGCCGCCGCGCTGGTCGCCACCTCCACCTTCCGCATCGTGTTCGCCCAGCGCATGCGCCAGCTCGCCCTGCTGCGTGCCGTCGGTGCCGGCCGCGGCCCGCTGTGGCGCGCCCTCGCCGCCGAAGGCGCGCTCACCGGCCTGGTCGCCGGCGTCGTAGGTGTGCTCGGCGCGCTCGCCTTCGGTCACGCCCTGCCCCCGCTGATCCGCGCCTTCGACATCGCGGTCGTCTCGCCCGGCGCGCCGGTGCGGCCCGCGCTCTACGTCGTCCTGCTCGCCGTCGCCATCACCGTGATCGCCGTCGTCGCCCCGGCATTCACCGCCGCGAAGGTCTCGCCGATGGAAGCCCTGCGGTCCGCGAGCACCACGTCCGGGAGCAAGACCATCGGTAAGTTCCGCGCCGTGGTCGGGGTCCTGCTCGCCCTCGGATCGGGGCTGCTGGCCGCGTACGTGGTCACCAACCTGCCCGGCCGCGACACCAAGGACTACGACCCCGAGCCGATGATGCTCTCCGTCGTCGCCTCCGGCCTGCTGGCCTTCCTGGCGCTGATGGCACTGGGCCCGGTGCTGGTCCGCCCGCTGCTCGCCGCCCTCGGCTGGCCGCTGCGCCGGCTCGGACCGGTGGGCCGCCTCGCGGTCGGCGGCGTCGGCGGTGCGCCCCGCCGGGCCGCCGCGGTCTCCGTGGTCGTCGCGCTCGGCGTCACCCTCATCGCCAGCGTCGTCGTGACCGGCGCCTCCGCGCGGATCCTCACCGACCGGCAGCTCGCCTCGTCGGCACCCGCGGACTTCGAACTGCGGGCGCAGGAGAGCAACGGCGGGGCGCCGGCCACCCTCCCGGCCACGGTCCTGACCCAGGCGAAGGCCAGCGCCGATCTGACGCACGTGGCGCCGTACCGGCGGCTGGACACCATCGAGCTGACCGGCAGCGGTCTGGACTGGAAGCTGCGTGCCAACGACCTCGCCATGACCGCCCTGCCGGAGCTGAAGAAGATCGATGTCCAGAACGGCTCGCTCGCCGCGATCGGTCCCGGCAAGATCGCTATCAGTGGCTGGCTCGCGGACGACATCGACGCGCGGGTGGGCTCCACCCTCGACCTCAAGGCGGGGGCGAAGAAGGCGACCGTCGAGGTGGTCGCCGTGTTCCCCGACTCGGCCCCGCTGCAGTCGGAGCTCATCACCGACCCGGCCGACCTCACGAAGCTCGGTGCGCCGGCCAACCCCACCGGTCTGCTCGTCGACGCTGCCAAGCCGGACGAGGACGGGCGTACGGCCGCTCTGAAGGCCATGCGTCAGCTGCAGCGCGGGAACACCGGCCTCGGTCTCGAAGTGTTGGCCGACCAGCGGGACGAGGCGAACAAGATCATTGCCAGTGTGCTCGCGGTGGTCCTCGGCCTGGTGGGCCTGACCGTGCTGATCGCGGTCGTCGGCGTCGGCACCACCACCGCGCTGTCCGTGGTCGAACGGGTCCGCGAGTCGGGTCTGCTGCGGGCGGTCGGGCTGTCCCGCGGTGGCCTGCGCGCCATGCTCACCGCCGAATCGAGCCTCTACGGCGTCATCGGGGCGGCCGCCGGACTCCTGCTCGGCGTGCCGTACGCCTGGCTGATGGTGAAGGCGCTGGGTGTCAACGCTCCGCTGGAGCTGCCCGTGGGACAGCTCGCCCTCGTGTTCGTCGCACTGGTGACTTTCACCGCACTGGCGGGAGTGCTTCCCGCACGGAAGGCCGCGAAGGTCAGCCCGGTGGCCGCACTCGCCACCGACTGAGTCCGCCGTAACGGATGGATCCGGCCAACCGGTCGGCGGAACCGGGCCAGGCCTGCCCCCAGGGGATGCCGACCGGGATCACCCGAGCAACCAAAAACCGCTACTCTCACGCCCGATCGGCCGACATCCGTGCCGGTCGGGCGTGAGGGGTTTGCGTGAGACTGAAGTTGGTCACCGGCACAGCCGTGGTCGTCGCCGGCGGAGTTACCGCGGCGGTGCTGTGGGTGCCGTCCGACCCGCCGGCACAGACCGCCACCGACAGTGCCGCCGCGCCAGCCGCGGTTGTCGCCGAGCCGGTCGTGGAACACGGTGCCGGTAAGCCGGTGCGTGGTGAGCTGCGCACGCTCGCCCTGCCCGCGGCCGCCGGCGCCCGCAGCACCGACGTGCCGAAACGGTCGACCCAGCCGTTCAGCCTCCTCGGCGTCACCTGGACCGACCGGGCGGCTGTCGTCGCGGGGAAGGTCGAGGTGCGGACCCGGTCCGTGGCAACCCAGGCGTGGAGCGACTGGCACGTGCTCGAGACGGACGGCTCCCGCGGCCCCGACGCCGGGCACGGCCGCGGTGCCACCGAGCCGTTGTGGGTGGGCGAGTCCGACGGGGTCGCCGCTCGCATCCGGGGGGCTGCGGGCACCGCGCCGCTGCCCAAGGGCCTGCGGCTCGACCTCATCGATCCGGGTTCCTCGCCCGCCAAGTCCGCACGGTCCTCGTCCGGCGGCCAGGGCGGCGGGTTCGCCCTCGAGCCCGCTGCACCATCGAGCTTGCCCGCCGCTCCGGCTTCGCCCGAGCTAACGGCATCGTCGGCGCCGGTCGAGGAGCCCTCGCCCGCTGCAGCCACCGAGTCTCCTGCGGCAGAAGCGCCCACCTCGACCCCCACCACGACGGCTCCCACCTCCCCGGAACCCGCCCCCGCGCCTCCCGCCGCTGTGGGACGCCGGGCCGCCGCTGACACCGTCGGACTGCCGAACTACGTCAGCCGCCGGGGCTGGGGCGCCGACGAGAGCATCGTGTCCGGGCCACCGACCATCGCGCCGGCGGTGAAAGTCGTCTTCGTGCACCACACCGCGGACGCGGCCCCGTCCGACTGCGCAAAGTCGGCCGCGCACATCCGAGCCATCCACACGTATCACACGAAGAGCCTCGACTGGGGCGACATCGGCTACAACTTCCTCGTGGACCGGTGCGGCACCCTGTTCGAGGGCCGGGCCGGCGGGGTCGACAAGGCCGTCGTGGGCGCCCAGACGTACGGCTTCAACACCGGGTCGAGCGGCGTTGCGGTGCTGGGGACGTACATCAAGGACGGCGTTCCCGAGGTGACCAGGCGCGTCCTCTCCCAGTTGGCCGCGGCGAAGCTTTCCGCCTACGGTTTCGACCCGGCGAGCACCGCCACGATGACCTCCGGCGTCAACGACGGCAAGTTCCCCCGCGGCACCGTCGTGACCTTCAACCGGATCTCTGGACACCGCGACGGCTACGCCACCCAGTGCCCCGGCGACGCCCTGTATGCGCAGCTCCCGGTGATCCGCGCCGAGGCGGCCGACCGCGTGTTCGGGCTGAGCCTGAAGCCGCCGACCGGCGGTGTCCTGGGCGGCAACACCTACTTCGTCAAAGGCTCGGCGGCGCTGACGTGGTCGGCGGCCACCCCGACCGACCAGATCGCTCGCTTCGAGGTGCTCGTCGATGGCGCCGTCCAGGGCACGTATCCCGCGGGAGTGCGCTCGGCCGCCGTACCGCTGGCGTCGGGCTCGCACAAGGTCGCCCTGCGCGCTACTCACGTCCGCGGCGCGGTGGAGACCACGCCCGCGCTCACCGTCTTCTCCGACGTGAACGCGCCGGTAGTGACCGCGACCGGGCTCAGTCTGCGCGGCGGGACCGTGACCACGGCCGCGGTGCCGGTCACGATGACCTTCGGTGTCACCGACAACGTCCGGGTCACCGGGGTCAGCGCCACCTCGCCGTCCTCCGTCGGCCTGCCGGTCACCGCCCGGTCCTGGGCTACGACGACCCCGCCCGGCGCGGCCCGGACCTTCCGCATCTCCGCCCGGGACGCCGTGGGCAACGTGGGCACCGGCGCGCTGGTCCGCACCCCCGTGCTGGTGCCCGAAACGGCCGCCAAGCGTAAAGGCACCTGGAAGGCGGTCAAGAAGGCTTCGCAGCTCAACGGGAAGTCCCTGACCAGCTCCCAGCGCAACGCCAAACTGACGTGGACCTTCACCGGTCGTGCGGTGTCGCTGATCGCCGCTCGAACGGCCCGCTCCGGCAAGGTCGACGTCTACGTGGACGGCAAGAAGGTCGCCACCGTGGACACCCGCGCCGCGAAGACGACAAACCGCCAGGCCATCTGGACCCGCAACCTGGCGGCCGGGAAGCACACGGTGACGGTGGTGGTCCGGGCCACGGGTGGCCGCCCGGCCGTCACCCTGGACGGCCTGTCCTACCTGCGGTAACCGCCACGCACAGCTGACCGCTGCCGGGCACTCCACACAGGGGAGCCCGGCAGCGGGTGCTTTAGCGGCGGGTCGGCGGGAGGGTGAACCAGAAGGTCGCGCCGCGGCCGTCCTCGCCTTCAGCGTGGATTTCCCCGCCGTGGCGTTCCACCGCGCGGTGCACCGTGGTCAGGCCGATGCCGGTGCCCGGGAAGTCGTCGGCGCTGTGCAACCGGGCGAAGGGCCGGAATAGCTCGCCCGCCTTGCCCGCCGGGAAACCGGCGCCGTTGTCGCGGACGTGATAGTGGGGATCCTCGCCCGGACCGTTCCAACCGATCTCGATCACCGGCTTCTCGACCTTGCGGGTGAACTTGGCAGCGTTGTTGATCAGGTTCTCCAGGATCACCCGGACCAGGCCCTCGTCCCCGTCTGCGGTCATCGCCGGGTCCACCCGGAACTCGATCTCGCGGCCCGGCTCGCGCGCCTCCACCTCCCGGATGACCTGCCACACCGTCTCGGTCAGGTCGAAATCCCGACGCCGCAGCTCGCCCCGGCTGGCCCGGGACAGGATCAGCAGCGACTCGACCAGGTCGGCCATCCGTCCGGCCGCCGCCTGAATCCGTTCGATCCGGTGCCGAACCTCCGCGCCCAGCGGCTCGTCCTCATCGTCCTCGAGGATCGTCTCGGCATAACTGCTGATCACCTGCAGCGGCCCGCGCAGGTCGTGCGAGACCGAACCGCTGAACGCCTCCAACTCCCGGTTACGCCACTCCAGCTCCTCGACCAGCGCGGCGCGGGTTTCGGCGAGCTGCCGTGCGGCGCGTTCGCCGGCCGCGTCCAGCTCGCGGCGCATGAGTTCCTCACGGATGCGGCGGGACTCGTCGAGGGACTGCTTGCGACGGATCTGAGCGCGGACGTGCGCGCGCAGCGTGTCGGCGCCCTCGGTGGCACGGACATAGTCGTCGGCGCCCGCGGCCAAACTCTCCAACAGGGCGTCGTCCCGGTCACCGATCATCACCAGCGGGGTGTCGCCGATCTGCGGTGCTTCCTTGATCCGCGCGCACGTCAGCCGGGCCTCGGCGTCCAGGTGCAGGACGATGCAGTCGACCGGCTGGGCGGCCAGCAGGTCCAGCGCCTCGTCACCACCGGACGCCGCGACCACGTCGAAGCCGTCAGCGCGCAGTGCGTCGCCCCACTGCTCGCGGCGTCCGCGGTCCGCGGTGACGGCCAGTACCTTGCCAGGACCGTGCAGGCTGCCGATCATCTCGATGGGCAGCTGCTCCGCGCTGGTCCGCAGGACGGCCGCCAGCTTGGCGAGCACCACAGCGAGATCCTGTTGCTTGCGGACGAACGCGTCAGCGCCCGCCTCCAACATCTGCACCTCGGTCGCGTAGTCGTCGGCGGCCGTCATCAACAGGCACGGTATGTCCCGCAGCGCGGGATCCAGCCGCAGCCGACGAATCACTGTCGCACCGTCGATCCCCGGCATGACGCCGTCCACAATGACCGCCTGTGGGCGCCGGTCGGCGGCCGTCCGCAGGCCCTCCTCGCCGGACGCGGCCGTGATCACCGCGTACCCCTCGGGTTCCAGCAGGTCACGCAGTTGTTCGCGGAAGGTCAGGCTGTCGTCGATGACCAGCACGGTCGTCCGCGGGTCGGCGGGTGTGCCGTCGTCGCCGAGCAACTGGCGCGACCGCGCCACCACATAGCCGGCGTCGTACGGCTTGCCCACGTATTCGTCGGCGCCGGTCCGCAGACCATGCAGGCGATCCGCGACCTCGGCCTCGCTCGACAACAGCACTGTCACCGTCTCAGCCCGGCCCGGCAAGGCGCGCAGCTCACGCAGCAGCTCCACGCCATCGGCGTCGGGCAACAGAACATCCAACACCGCCACGTCGAAGCCACCCGCCCGAAACGCCGCGCGGGCTTCCTCGCCGGTCGCGCACAGCTTCGTGGCGAAGCCGTCAGCCTCGAAGGCCTCGTGGAGGTCCATCCGCACGGTGAGGCTGTCGTCGACGATCAGCACGGTCGGGTTCATCGACGCACCCCCTCGACTGGGGACGGTTCGGTCAGCCGCGCGGCGATCCGTGTCGGCGGCAGAATGTACGCGGCAGCACCCAGCAGCGCCGCCTCCCGCGGCATGCCGTAGACGACGCAACTCGCCTCGTCCTGGGCGTACGTGACGGCACCGCGGGCGCGCATCCGCAGCAACCCCTCCGCGCCGTCGCGGCCCATGCCGGTGAGCAGGACACCGGCCGCAGCGGCACCGCACTCGGCGGCGACCGATTCGAACAGCACGTCCACCGAGGGTCGGCACGAGTGCCGCGGGGGAGCGTCGCTGAGCCGGATCAGGCCTTCGCTGACGAACATGTGCCGGTCGGGCGGGGCAAGCAGCACCCGCCCACCCACGCCGCGCAACGGCACGCCATCGCGCGCATATGTCACGTCGCGGCCGGACTGCCCGGCGAGCCAGTCGGAGAACGCCACGGCGAACGGCTCGCTCGCGGCGATGTGCTGGACGCAGAGGATCGGCGTACGGAACCCGGACGGCAGCGCCCGCAGCAGGTCAGTGAGCGCGCCGGGCCCGCCGGTCGAGGCACCGACCGCTACCACCTGCACGGCGTGGTCCCGCAGCGGCGGCGCGGCCGGGGTGGGCAGCGGTGGCGCCGGCGGTGGGCTCGTGCTCCGGGACCGGCCGTCGAGCTTGGCGCGGGGGTGGGTGATGACCCGGATCCGCGACACCAGCCGTACGGCCGAGCACAGCCGCCGCGCCCAACCGGCGTCCGATGCGTCGCCCCGCGGTTTCTCCAACACGTCGACCGCCCCGGCCGCGAGCGCGTTGTAGGTGGTGAACAGCTCCTGCCGGTCGGCGGACGACACCACGAGGATCGGGGTGGGGTTCTCCGCCATGATGTGTTCGGTGGCTTCCAGCCCGCTCATCGTCGGCAGCATCATGTCCATCGTCACCACGTCGGGCCGCAACCGGCCGACCAGTTCCACCGCCTGCCCGCCGTCGGTGGCCTCGCCGACCACCTGCAGTTCCGGGTCGGCGGCCAACGATTCGCGCAGGTGAGCACGCATCGTCGCCGAGTCCTCCACGACCAGCACGCGGATCATGCGGACACCAGCCTTCGGATGTGGGAGAGCAGTTCCTCCTGGTTGAACTCGCCCTTGACCACGTACGCGGACGCGCCGACCTGCACGCCGCGGGCCCGGTCCTCCGCACTGGCGCGGGAGCTGACCAGGATGGCGGGCACCATGGCGAGGTCGGGGTCGGCACGGGTCTCGGCGACGAAGGTGAAGCCGTCGATGCCGGGCATGTCGATGTCGGAAAGGTAGAGGCCGTACTGCCGGGACCGGGCTTTCTCGAGGCCCTCCTCGCCGGAGGCCGCCAGGTCCACCTCGTAGCCGGCGGACTCCAGGATGCTGCGTTCCAACATGCGGGTGGTGAGCGAGTCGTCGACCACGAGAATCGGCAGCCGCCGGGCGGGCTCCGGTGGCGCCGCACCGCCGCCGATCCGGGACGCTTCCGTGACGACACCTTGGGCGTCGAGGACGAGCCGCGGGTTGCCGTCGAGGTCCATCGACACGCCACCGATCACCGGGGCGGCCGGGGCCAGTTCCGGCAGCGGGCGGACGACCAGGGTAGAGGTGCCGGCGAGCCGGTCGACGCCGACAGCGACCGAGCGTCCGTCCGCGGTGACGACGACGGCGACGCCGGGGCCACCTTCCTCTTCGGAGACGGTGGTGCCCGCGTACAGGGCGCGGGCCAGGGGCAGGAAGGGCAGGGCTTCGCCGTCATAGGCCAGCTTGCCGGTCACCACCGCGGTGGTGGCTTGTCCCGGAGCCAGGCGTACGCAGGTGCGGACCGAGTCCAGCGGAACGGTTGCCACCGAGCCGGCCGCCTCCACGATGAGTCCGTGCAACGACAGCAGGGCCAGCGGCAGGATGAGTTCGATGGTGGTGCCCTTGCCGGTCTCGGTGCGGATCGCCACGTCTCCGCCGAGCTGGTCGGCGACGTCGCGGGCCACGTCCATGCCGATGCCGCGGCCGGCCACTTCGGTCACCGTGGGGGAGGTGCTGATGCCGCCGCGCATGACGAGGTCGAGGAGTGCCTGCTCGCCGAGCTCGGTGCCGCCCGGGACCAGCAGGCCGCGGGCTTCGGCGGTGCGCCGGACCGCAGCCAGGTCGAAGCCGCGGCCGTCGTCCGTACAGATGAATGCGGCGTAGCTGCCCCGGCGTTCGACCGCGACGGTCACCGTGCCTTCGGCGGGTTTGCCCGCCGGGATCCGCTCGTCTTCGCCTTCGATGCCGTGCACGACCGCGTTGCGGACGATGTGCAGCAGCGCCCCGTTCGCCAGTGCCAGCACGTGCGGGTCCATCCGCAGGTCGCCGCCGTGGCCGTCGAAGCGGACCCGGCGGCCTTGCGCCTCCGCGGCGTCGCGGACGGCCCGCCGCAGCCCGGTGAAAATGCTGGACGCGGCGACCAGACGCAACCGTTCGGCGCGGCCGCGGATTTCGTCGAGTTCGCGCTCGACCTGTTCCACGGTGTCGATCAGCTGGCGGCCGAACGCGCCGAGGTCGGCGGCGAGGCGCATCGCCGCCGCGTGTGCGGTGCCGGTGTGCCCGCCGGTGCGGTCGGCCCGCAGCTGGTCGGCGAGGGATTCGGCGGCGCGGTGCAGCCGATTGAAGGTGGCGTTGCCGGTGCGCAGCGGCGCGAACCGGGCGTGTGCCTCGCCGACCGCGTCGAGTAGATCGTCGACGTCGGCGCTGGCTGCCCGGATGGCAGGCACCGGTTCGGCCGGCGCGGCGGGCGGTGCGGGCTCGGCGGGCGCCGTCGGTGCGGCAGCCGGCGCCGGCGTGGGTCCGGGTGCAGCCGGGCTTGCCGCGGGCGGCGCCGTGGCCGGTGTGGCCCGGTCCGCGGCCGGTGGCGTGCCTTCGGCGGCGGGTTCCAGCGCGGCGACGAAGCCTTCGATCTCGTCGTTGAGCCGCAGCAGCTCACGCATCTCGTTTGCCGGCAGCGGACCGTCGTCAGTGCGGTGCGGTACCAGGACTTCCTCGAACGCGTGCGCCCGGTCGGCGATTTCCTGCTGCCGGACCACCCGGGCGGCGCCTTTGAGCGTGTGCGCGAAGCGCAGCAGCCGGGCCACCAGGTCGGTGCCGGGACGCTGGTCCAGATCGAGGACGCCGGCACTGATCTGGTCCACCAGCTCCCGGGCCTCCACCCGGAAGTAGCGCAGCGGATCCTGACTCATCGGCGGCCGGTGCCTACCAGGTCGAGCAGGTCGCCCGAGAGGTTCGACAGGTGCGCGGCGGTCTGCCGGGTCTGCACGGCGCTCGCCTCGGTCTCCCGGGTAACCCGGGCGGTGTCCGATGCGGCGACGTTGACCTGCTCGACGGCCGTGGTCTGCTGCTTGGTCGACAGCTCGATCTCGCGGGTCGCGTCGTTGGTGGTGGCGACCAGGTGGGCGATGCGCCGGAACGAGTCCGTGGCGTCGTCGAACTGCCGGGAGCCCGCGTCCACGGACTTCGCTCCGATCTCGGTAGCCATCACCGTGGTGTTGACCGCACCGCGAACGTCTTCGATGAGCGCCCGGATCTCTTTCGCCGAGCCGGCGGTCCGGTCGGCGAGCTTGCGGATCTCCTCGGCGACCACCGCGAACCGGCGGCCCCACTCGCCCGCGCCGCTCGCCTCGATCGTCGCGTTGATAGCCAGGATGTTGGTCTGCTCGGCCAGCTCGGAGACCAATTCGACGACGCCGCCGATCTGCTGCGACTTCTCGCCGAGCGCCAGCATGTGCTGCACGATCTGGTCGACCTGGGTGCGGATCGCCGAGATCGACGTCCGGGTCTGTTCGATGGTCGCGTCGCCGTTGCGGGCCGCCTCGGCGGTCTCCTCCGCGATCGTGGAGACTCGCTGCGCGCTGTCGGCGATCTGCCGAGAGGTGATGAGCAGTTCGCTGATGGTGGTGGTGATCTCGTTCATCGCGCTGGCCTGGTCCTGCCCGCCACTGGCCTGCTGGGCGGCCGCCGCTTCGAGCTGCGCCGACGAGCTCTGGATGTGCCCGACCGCTGCACCGACCTCACGCCGCAGATCCCGGCTGAGTTTCCAGGCCACCAGAGCGCCAAACACCAGCGCCGCTCCGCCCAGCACGATGATCACCACAATGGACTGGGTAGCTTTGGCCGACGACGCCTTGCGAGTCGCTTCCACGTCGGCGCGAACTCCGGCGGTGAGGTCCGCGTTCGCCTTCTGCAACGTCGCCCGTGCCGGGGCGACCTCGGAAGCGTTGAGTTGACTGATGTTCCGCAGGTCGGTCATGGTCTTGCGGCGTTCGATGACCGGTTGCAGGACCGCGGCGTGGGCCGCCTCCGCATCAGCGACCGCGTCGAGCAGTTGCAGTGACTTGGCGTCGGTCATCGAAGCCTTCAGGTCGGCTAGGACGGCGAGGAACTGCTGCCGGTCGTTGTTTGTCGCATCGAGGTACTCCTGGCTGCCGTTGAGCAGATAGCCGCGGTAGTCGGAGATCCGGCTTTCCGTCTTGGTGACCAGGTGTTCGGCACCGACCAGCTCGTCGGCTGCCACCCGGATCGCGTCGTCCTTGGCGTCGACCACGATGGACAATGCAGCCACCGCGGCCGCGCCCATGACCAGCGTGAGGACGAGCGTGATGCCGACGCCACCCGCCAGCTTGGTGCCGAAGTTGCGTGCCGCCATCATCGCTCCTGTTCCGTCGGTTGGTGGTGGCCGGTGAGCCGGTGCACCGAGGCGCGGGCCGCGGGCAGGTCGATCACCGGCCGCGTTCCCCCGGCGAGCGGAACCATGCCACTCAAAATGTCGCCGCCGTCCGTGCGGGCCTCTTCGACGATGTCTGCCGCGGCGACCCGGACATGCCCGTCGAGTTGGTGGAAGGCGAAGGCCAAGGGGGGTGCGCCGGCGGCCAGCACGAGCCAGCGCGGCCGGTCCGGAACCGCGTGTCCGAGCAGCGCGGCCAGGTCGTACACGGGCACGATCGCACCGCCGAAGCCGGCCACTCCGAGCAGCGCCGCTTGCGGTCCGGGCAGCGGTGTCACGGGCCGTCCCTGGTGCAGGCCTGAAGCCTGGGAGAGGCGCAGGGCGTACGGCCGCCCGCCCGCGTGCACGGCGAGCAGCTCGGCGAAGGCGAGGTCGTGGCTGCGGGACGGCTCGGCGAATGACCGGTCGAAGTCTGCGCGTAGTCCGGTCAGCCGGTCGGCAACGTCGTTGGTGCTCATCGACGCACCCCGCAGGCGTCCAGTTCGGCCCGGCACAGGTTGGTGAGGGCGAGCCGGCCGAACCCGCCACCGAACAGCGTCAGGCGGTCCTCGCGCTCGCTGCGCAACAGCGTCAGCGCCCGGTCCAGCTCGGCGCTCGCCGTCTGATTCTCGCCCCGGCGGCGGGCCAGCAGCCCGAGCCGCAGCCGCGGCATGGCAAACCCTGGATCGAGGTGTGCGGCCAGCTTGTAATGCCCGATCGCCACGTCCACCGCGGCACCACCCTCCAGGCAGACGGCCAGCTGATGGTGGGCGTCGGCGTTGAGGCCGTCGGCGTCGAGCAGCCGTCGGCACACCATCTCGGCTTCCGCGAGGCGGCCCGCCTGTGCCAGCAGGACGCCGTGCAGGAGCAACTCGCGCGCCTCGGGCCGCTCGCCCAGGCCGCGTTCCACCAGCGTCAGGGCCTCCGCGAACCGTTCGTCGCGCAGTAGCCGCATCGCCTGCTCATGCACGTTCTGGGACCGCCGGTCGGCCGGTGCCGCAGGCACCTCTCGCGGCTGCGCCACGGGTGCCGGAGCCGCAGACATCGCCGCCGGCTCCGGCCGTGGTTCGGCTGCTGATGGCGACGGTACGGCCGGACGACGGTAATAGAACGTCTGATGTGAATGCTGCGGCTCGAGCCCCTCCGGCCGTGGCCCCAGCGAGTCGGTGTGGCCGAGGAACAGATAGCCGCCGGGAGCCAGGGCACCCGTCATGCGCCGTACCAGTGACGCCTGCAGTTCCGGGGTGAGGTACATGAGCAGGTTGCGGCAGAAGACCACGTCGTATTGGCCGGCCCGCCACAGGTCGGCATCGTCGCTGGCGACGTTGTAGCGGCGGAAGCGGACGTCGGAGCGGATGCGGGCGTCGAGCTCGTATTCGCCGTCGCGCGGGCGGAACCAGCGCTCCCGGATGACGTCCGGGGTTTCGCGCAGTGACCAGGCCGAGTAGCGGGCTCGTTCGGCCCGTTTGAGCACGGCGGCGCTGGCGTCCAGGCCCAGCACGGAGACGATCCAGTCCGGGCCGGGCTGCGCCTCCCGGGCCACGATCGCCAGCGTGTACGCCTCCTCGCCGGAGGAGCACCCGACCGACAGCATGCGCAGCACCCGCTGAACGCCGCGGTCGAGGATCCGGGCCGGGAGGACCATCTCAGCGAGCGCGCGGAACTGCTCGCCGTGCCGGAAGAAGTAGGTCTCATTGATGCTCAGTTCCTCGGCGAGCGTCTTCAGCTCCCGCTCCCAGGCACCTGCGGAGAGCCTCCGCAGGTATCCCGCCGGATCCAGCCTCTCCGCGGCGACCCGTTTGCGCAGGACCTCGGCCAGCTGGGGTACGTCGTTGTCGTCGAACGTCCAGCCGAGTTGGCTGGCGAGTTGCACCCGGAAACGGGCGACGTCGGCCGGGGCGCTCACGTCGCCACCGCCAGTTCCGCTGCGGCTGCCCACACCTCGTCCGGCACCAGGCGCATCCCGCGCAGGACGAGGACGGGTTCGGAGTCCATGGTGCCGACCGCGTCGATCAGGCGGGCGGGTGCGTCCCCGAGCAGAGCTTCCTGCCCGGCTGTGGTGCCCGCGCCGACCGGCCGTACGCCGAGGATCGAGCTGATCGCGAACGCCACCGGACCCCGCTCGGTGCGGACGGCGACGAACCGGCCCGCCGGCGTGGTGACCCCGCCGAGCAGCCGGGCGACGTCGATCACCAGGGTCGGTACGCCGCGCATGATGCAGATGCCGCTGACGAAGGGCGGCGTCCCGGCGAGCGGATGGGTGGTCAGCGGGCGCATGGTCTCGATGACGTCTTCAATGCGCAGGGCACACAGCAGTGGGCCAGCTCGGAAGACGAGCGACGGCACACCGGCGGGCGTCCCCGCAAGTGGTGCGATATGTCCCGGCTGCCCCATTGGCTCAGGCTAGCGGGCATCTCGCCCTGATCAGCGAGAATGTTTCAGTTCAGCCAGGGCGCTGGTCATTCTGCCCGCCGGATGCGCAGTTGCCGCTTTTCCGCGACACCGAGTATTCCCGGTCGTCGGTCGTGATCCCCGACGGTACGCCCCCGAAGGAGGTCTCCACCTTCTCGAAGCCTCGAAGCTGTTCGTGATGCAGATGCGGGGCGCCCGAGTTGCCCGTGCTGCCGACCTTGCCGATCTGGTCACCGAGTTCCACGTGCTGCCCTTCGCGCACCAGCGGTGGTTCGAGCATGTGCAGGTACAGCGTCGACCACCGGCCGCCGTGGTCGATCTTCACCCAGTAGCCGCCGCCCTTGCCGCGTGGGCCGTCCGGATTCTCCGGGTTGCGCCCGCCCACCGTCCCGTTGATCCCGGCCTTGGTGACGGTGCCCGCGGCGGCGGCGAGGACCGGTCGGCCCCAAGCCTCGCCCTGCTCGGGGAACAGGTCGACATCGTAGTCGTCGTGTCCCGGGTAGGTGCCCAACTTCCAGGTCTCGCCGCACGCCACCGGCAGCTGGAAGGCGGGGCGGGGGCCGGGCGGCCGCAGCACGATGTATGCGGCGGCCGCAACGACCAGGCAGACTCCCACCACTGCGGCGATGACACTGCGGCGTACCCAGGGGCGCGGTCGGGCTGTCACCGGCCCCATGATCGCAGGTCGCGGCAATGCGCGGCTTACCCGCCGTAAACGCTGACCTCCTTGAGCGAGTAGCCCCAGCCGGTGCCGCGTTGCACCCCGTAGACGCGCAGGTAACGGGTCGAGGTGGGGGTGAACTGCACGTTGTCTATGCCGCCGTCGCCGGTCGTGGTGGACCACACCGTCTGCCAAGTGTTCCCGTCGGGGGATACCTCGATGCGGTACGCCTTGCCGTACGCGCTCTCCCAGTCGAGGGTGACGTTGCGGACCACCCGGTTCGCACCGAGGTCGATGCGCCACCACTGGTTGTCGCTCCACCCGCTCGCCCACCGGGTCGCCGTGTCACCGTCGACGGCCTTACCGGGGGCGTAGCTGACGAACGGATTCCATTCAGTGGAGCTCGCCGCCGCGGCCGCGTTCCTGGCGAGGTTCACCCCGGGCGCATGCTGCTCCGACGCGGACCAGGTCCGCAGGTACGACTCGGCGCCCAGCAACAGATCGTTCACCACCGCCGGACCACCGTCCAGCAGTCGGATCTGCTCGACCCAGTCGGGCACCAGGCCGTAGTGGGCGGCCCCGTCGGTGTTCAGGTCCCAGGTGCGTTCGCCGGTGGTTACCCGGTCCAGCACGGCGCTTCCATCGGCGCTGCGGAAGGGATAGCGCACCGGGTTCGGGGCATCGGTGCCGCGCGGTCCGGGCCAGCCACCCAAGCCGTTCATGTCGGTGCCGAAGCCGAACCCGACGCCGTACCGGTCGCGCAACGCCTTGGTGCGCGCGGCCTCAGCGATGAAGCCTTCGGCGCCGCTCATGTACGGCGCGATGAAGCCGCCGAGCCGGTAGACCCGTTCCGTCCAGCCCAGATCCATCCAGCCGTGGGACGAGATCACCCCGGGATAGGCCGCGGATTCGAGAACGTCCAGGGTGCGGTTCGCGGCCTTCACGCTCATGTGGTCGATCTCGACCATCATCTTGCGTTTCATCATGCCGCGCAGGGTGTACTCGCCGAGCGAGGTGAGGCCGCGGATGTTGCACTTGGCCTCGGTGCTGTCGCCGATCGGGTTGTCGTGCTGGGGCCCCGGGCAGTTCTCCGTCGCCCAGTAGGTCCCGGTGGACAGGAACTGACCGCCGTTGACCGCCGTTCCCACGGTGCCTGAGTCGAACCGGACGCCGCACAGCGCATTGTCGAACTTGTGGCAGAGGAACATGCTGCGGACGCCCAACGCGAACAGCTCGTCGAGGCCGCGGTCGATGTCGCCGGTGCTGCATTGCGCGATGTCGAGGATCTGCTTGCAGCCGAACGGCTCGGACGTCTCGACGCCGAGGATGACGGCGAGCTTGCCCTGCTTGATGATGTCCCGGGCCTGACCGCTGCTCGTGACGATCCGGAACCAGCCCTTGCCGGGGCCGCCGTACATCCGGTCGACGTAATCCTGCATCTCGTAGGTCTTGCGAGCCTGCAGCCGGATGGAGGTCATCTCGTCGCAGCTGCGGTCCTTGAAGAAGTAGACCGAACAGATCACCCCGTTGGTGACGAGGTCGTTGACCAGCACCCGCTGGCCGCCGCGCCAGGCCCGCTCGATCCACGCGTAGTAGTTCTGCTGGTGGGTCAGCGAGTCATGGGCGGGCCAGTCCTTGAACGTCGGCCAGCCGTTCGGGTCGTGCCGGCCGTCCCCGCCGTTCATGATCCAGTCGAAGATGGCCAGGGTGCCGTCCGGGTAGTGCTCGGGGCAGTCCTTCAGCGCCTCGGCGATGCCCGCTTCGGAGAAAGCCTTGCCGCACAACAGCCGGCCGCCAAAGGCCTCATTGGACATGATGTGGTCGTGGGCATCGACCAGGCCGCGGACCCGGCCCTGCGCATCGGTACCCCGGAACGGCTCGCCGGTGACGTTGACCTGTGAGTCCGGCGTGGGCCGCGCGCTCGGCACCCACCAACCCGACTCGGCCGCCGCGCTGGGTGTCGAGCCGAGCAGCAGTGCCAGCACCGTGCATGCCGCGGTGAGGGCGGCGAAGCGCCCGTGGGTGCGCTTCGGGCGGGTGGGTATCAGCGTGCGGAACCCTGGAACCCTGAGAGACATATCTTGCTCCCGATCGATGCCGGACCAGTGTGGACATCGGGGCGGTCGCCGGCAACGGCCGACTCGTCCGGCCATCGCAACACATCGATTGACGACCCGGCAACACTTGTAACGAAAGTTCTTCACTTTCGCGGGTCTGCGCAACTCTACCCTGACGTAAGAGTATGGTTCCGGGTCGGCACGGAGCGGTCAGTCGTCAGGGAATGAGTGTGATGTCGGTGCAGGCAATGCGAACCCGGCCGGAGTGGTTGACCTCCGCACGAGTGCTGCGTACGGAAGTCCTCGCGGGTTTGGTCGTCGCACTCGCCTTGATCCCCGAGGCGATTTCGTTCTCGATCCTCGCCGGAGTGGATCCGAAGATCGGGTTGTTCGCCTCGTTCACGATGGCCGTCACCATCGCGTTCACCGGCGGCCGGCCCGCGATGATCTCTGCCGCCACTGGGGCGATCGCACTGGTGGTGGCACCGCTGGCGAAGGAGCACGGGCTCGGTTACCTGGTCGCTGCCGTGCTGCTCGGCGGCGCGTTCCAGATCGTGCTCGCGCTGGTCGGGGTGGCGAAGCTCATGCGGTTCATCCCTCGCAGCGTCATGGTCGGCTTCGTCAACGCCCTGGCTATCCTCATCTTCACGGCGCAGCTGCCGCACCTGATCGGCGTACCCTGGCTGGTCTATCCCCTGGTCGTGGTAGCGCTGGTCATCATGGTGTTTCTGCCGAAGCTGACCGCCGTGGTTCCCGCTCCGCTGGTCACGATTGTGCTGCTGACAACCTTCACCGTCGCCGTGCAGGTGAGCGTTCCGACCGTCGGCGACGAGGGCGCTCTGCCGGACAGCCTGCCCGTGCCGGGGCTGCCTGACATTCCGTTCACTGTGGACACCCTGACCGCCATCGCCCCGTACGCGGTGGGAATCGCGTTGGTCGGGCTGATGGAGTCGTTGATGACCGCGAAGCTGGTCGACGACATCACCGACACCCGCTCGGACAAGACCCGCGAGTCCTGGGGCCAGGGTGTCGCCAACATCGTCACCGGCCTGTTCGGCGGCATGGGCGGCTGCGCCATGATCGGGCAGACAATGATCAATGTGAAGGCCTCGGGAGCGCGGACCCGGCTGTCCACCTTCCTGGCTGGCCTGTTCCTGCTCATCCTCGTCGTGGTCCTCGGTGACGTTGTCGCCGTCATTCCGATGGCCGCGCTGGTCGCTGTCATGGTCATCGTGTCGGTGGGCACCTTCGACTGGCACAGCGTCGCTCCCGCCACTCTGCGGCGCATGCCCGCCGGCGAGATCATCGTCATGGTGGTCACCGTCGCGGCCACCCTGATCACCCACAACCTGGCTGTCGGCGTCGTCCTCGGCGTCCTCGCCGCGATGGTCATTTTTGCCCGGCGGGTCGCGCACTTCGTCGAGGTCACCGGCGAACTCGACGATGACGGCAGCCGGGTGTACCGGGTCCGCGGCGAGTTGTTCTTCGCCTCGAGCAATGACCTCGTCTACCAGTTCGACTACGCCGGCGACCCGGACCGGGTGGTGATCGACATGAGCGCCGCGCACATCTGGGACGCCTCGTCGGTCGCCGCGCTGGACGCCATCACCACCAAATACCGGTCCCGTGGCAAGCACGCCGAGATCACCGGCCTCAACGATGCCAGCGCGTCCTTCCACGAAAACCTCGCCGGCAAGCTCGGCGGGAGCCACTGATGGCCAACGGGCACACTGAGGCGATGACGTCAGGACGCATGCAGATCGGCGAGGCCGCGGAACGGGTCGGTTTGAGCATCCGCACGATCCGCCACTACGAGGACGCCGGCCTGATCGTGCCCTCGGCTCGCAGCGAGGGCGGTTTCCGGCTCTACACGGCACCCGACCTCGACCGGCTGCGCGTCGTCAAACGCATGAAGCCGCTCGGCTTCACCCTCGACGAGATGCGCGACCTGCTCGACATTCTCGACCGGCTCGCCACCGCGACCGGCGACGAACGCACCGCCCTGCACGACCGGTTGGCGATGTTCCACACCGCCGCGCAGAGCCGGGTGCAGGCGCTGCGCGAACAGCTCGCCACCGCAGAAGGCTTTGCCCAGCAGATCCGGGACCACATCGACCAGAACCAGTAGCGCCGCCGCCTGGGCGCAGCGGCGGCGCGGACCGGGCTCGCTAGGAAGGCGTGGCGAAGTTCTGCACCCAGTACGGCGTGCGGTCGGCGGAGAAGGCCAGACCCAACCCCACCTCTCGCAGCCGACAGTCCAGAATGTTCTCGCGGTGCTCAGGGCTGTGCATCCAGCCGTCCACCACCTCGAAGACGCTGTCCTGGCCGCGGGCGATGTTCTCGCCGTAGCGCGACCAGTGGTAGCCCGTCTCGCTGACCCGGTCGCCGGCGCGTTCCCCGTTGCGGTCCTCGTGCGCGAAGTAGCCGCGCCGGGCCATGTCGGCGGCGTGCCCGTTGGCCGCGGTGATCAGCCGGCGATCCACGTCCACCGGCTCGCAGCCGGCCCGCCGGCGGTGCTCGTTGACCAGCCGCACGGCCTGCTGCTGCACGTCGCCGCCCGGGTCGGGGGACATGGCCTGGCCGGTCGTCACGTCGCGCTGGGCCGAGAACCCGGGTCGGTGCGGCTTCGGGTCGCGGGTCGCGGCCGCCGAGCTGGGTGCCGGGTCGGCGGCACCGCCGGGCCGTGCCGGCTTGGCGGTCGGCACACCCCCGGGCCGCGCCGGCTGGTCGGTCGGCGGTTCGGAAGCATCGGGTACGGCGGAAGCAGACGTGGCGTCACCGTCGGGCACGGCGGGCAGGGCGGGCACCACGTCACTGGTCGGCACGCCGGCGTCGGCAGGCAGCTGGGGAATCGCCGGAACGTCAGGGATCAGGGCTGAAGGCACCGCGGGAGTGTCTGGCGTGGTTTCCGCGCCCGCGGTGGTCGCGACCATCACGCCACCCGCCAGTACCGCCGACACCGCGACTGCCACTACGACAGCAGGCTTACGCACCGTTGTCCCCTCTTCCTCATCTCCTGGCGCTGTGCCCGTGCGCAGCGCCTTCGAGGGGGACCAACGCGGTGGACCGGAGCGCGGTGACTCGGCGCCGGGCCGACGATCTTGCCGCTGCCGGCCCGGATAGGGCCCGGTTGACCTGGGATTTTGACTGTCCGCAACGGAATCCGGGCGACGCACAGCCGCACTGACAATTCGGACACTTCATCCCTTCGGGGTAATCCGCCCGGGCGTACTTGCCGACCACGTGGCCGGTCCCCGGCGCGGCTAAGACGTAGCTACCGTTTCGCGGTGCGTAACCGCTACCTGGACCTCCTCCGGGCCGCCGCGATCGTCCGCGTCGTCCTCTACCACCTCTTCGGATGGCCCTGGTTGTCGATCTTGCTGCCCGCCATGGGCATCATGTTCGCCCTGGCCGGATCGCTGACCGCCGCCTCGCTGGACCGGCGCTCGGCGGGCAGCGTCGTCACCTCGCGGTTGCGTCGGCTGCTACCACCACTGTGGTTGCTGGCGCTGGTCGCCGTCCCAGTGATGATCTCCACCGGCTGGGCCGCGCAAGAGGGCGGCGATCGCCCCTGGAGCTGGAAGCTGGCGCTGTGGATCCTGCCGGTCGGCGACCCGCCGGGCAGCCTCGCGGCCATGGACGTGTGGGAGCCACTCTGGTACGTCCGGGCGTACCTGTGGTTTGTGCTGTTGTCGCCGGTGCTGTACCTCGCGTACAAAAAATTGGTCTGGGCGGCCGTTGCCGCACCGATCGTGCTGATCGCGGTGCTGGACAAGACCGGATTTGAGCTGCCACTCGGCCGCGCGGACGCGGCGATGTGGGACTTCGCTACCTACGGCGCTTGCTGGATCGCGGGATTCGCCCACCACGACGGCCGCCTGCACCGCATCCGGCCCAGCCTCGTCACCGCCGCGGCTGCGGTGCTCGGCCTCGCGGCGCTCTTCTGGCTGCACGACCACCCGGGCGAGAACGGTTACGACGTCAACGACGTGCCAGAGGCCCAGGCGCTGTGGTCGCTGGCCTTCGTCCTGCTGGTGTTGCGGTGGCGCCCCGACCTCACCTGGCTGTCCCACCTGCGCCCGTTGGACCGGGCGATCAACCTGCTCAACGCCCGGGCGGTCACGGTGTATCTGTGGCACAACATTGCCATCGCGGCGATCTGGCCGATCCTCACGCTGGTCGCCCTCGACGACCTGGAGAACTTCGAGGGACCGGTCTCCCTGGCGGCGACCATCGCCCTCACCGGTGTAGCCATCCTGCTCTTCGGCTGGGCCGAGGATCTGGCCGCCCGCCGCCGTCCCCGCCTCTGGCCGGCCGCGCCCTCGCCCGCCCCGGCCGTCCCCGCGGCGCCAGCAGCCACGGCACCGGCCTTCGCCGCTGCCCCGGCCGCTTCGGCCCGACCCTCCGCGGCCAACCCGGGGTCAGCGAGCACCGCTGAGCCCGTACCTCCCGCACCGCGGCGCGGCGCGCAACCGACCGACGAACCTGCGGTGTCATGGTTCGGCAATTCCGAACGGGACTGATCCCCAAGCCAGTCGTTGCTCACGGAGGTAGGGCCGACGGACGACTCGAGGAGAATCCAGCGTGACGACAGGTGCCCAGGACAGTGCAGAGCCGGCGGCGGGCGGACTCGGGCAGCGGGCGCTCGAGCTCTTGGACAAGGCCATCGAGCTCCAGAGTCCATTGGTGCGCAAGAACATTGCCCGGGCGCGCCAACGGAATCCGTCGGCGACCCCGGCGCAGGTGATCACCCAGCTGGAGCGGATGTTCGTCAGCGCTCTGGCCGGGACGGGTGCCGCGGTGGGCGGAGCCGCGGCCGCGCCGGGTGTCGGCACGGGAGTCGCCCTGGCGCTGTCGGCCGGCGAGGCGCTCTCCTCGCTGGAGCTGAGCGCCGTCTTCGCGCTTTCCGTGGCCGAGATCCACGGCGTCCCGATCGACGAACTCGAGCGCCGCCGCACCATCGTGCTGGGGATCATGCTGGGTGGGTCCGGCACCGCCACGATCACCAAGGTCGCCGAGCGTACGGGCCAGCATTGGGGGCGTCAGATCGTCGCCAGCGTGCCGGTGGCGACGTTGCGTCAGATCAACAAGATTCTGGGCCGGCACTTCGTCACGAAGTACGGGACGAAGCAGGGCATCATCGTGCTCGGCCGAGTGGCGCCGTTCGGCATCGGCGCGATGATCGGTGGCGGCGCCAACGCGGCACTCGCCGCGCTGACGGTGCGGGCCGCACGTCGGGCCTTCGGTTCGCCGCCGGCAGTCTGGCCGCCACCAACCTGCGCCGAGCCGGACCCGACCGGTCGGGTGATCGACGGGCAGCTCGCCGGCGACACCGATCTGGTGCGCGGCGCCTAGCGCAGGTAAAGCTCAGGCGGCCAGGGGGTGGTGGGCGCGGCGGGCGTGGGTCGTCAGGATGTCGAAGCTTGCCACGGCCCGCTCGTCGCCGGTCGCGGTGAGGACGCGCAGGCCGGCGCGGCTCAAGGTGTAGGTGACGTCGGTGAACGTGCTGACCGTGTCGTCGTGGTGGACGACGGTCAGGACGTCGGCGCGCATCATCGCAGCAGGGGAAAGACCGTGGATCGACATGTCACGTTTCCTTCGCGTACGCAGTGGGCACCGTGCTGGGGATTACGGACGCGGAGGGGCGCGCGGTTCAGCAGAACGGCCGATAGTCATCGGTGTCGGCCCCGTCGGTAGGGCCACTTCCGAGTCTGAGCTGCCGTGGTGAGGGCCGCTGTCACCCTCCCGCCAGCCCCGCTGCCGATAGTCGACACCCACCACGTATCCAGCGATCTCGACCGATATCGTTCAGCTGCACCGGCGCGGCCGGGCATAGAGTGGCAGCTGTGTCCCGATCGCCCCGTCGCGTCACCGCTCTGCTCCTCTGCCTTGTTCTCCTCCCGCCACTGACCGCGGCCTCGTGCGGCGACGAACCGTCCGCTGTCTCCCTCGGCACGGCGGCCCGCGGCACCGTTGACGAGATCGTGGAGGCGTCCGGCGCGGTGACGGCACGAGCCGCCGGCACCGTGACGTCGCCCGCCACAGGCACCCTCGCCGAGCTGCGCGTGGCCGCCGGCGACCGGGTCCGCCGGGGCCAGGTCGTCGCGATCATCGACTCGCCCGCCGCCGAGCAGCGCCTGGACGCCGTCGCCGAGGCCCGGGACGCCGCGTACGCCGCAGGTGTTCCCGTTGGTGGCGCAACCGGCTTTGCCGCGGTCCGGCAGCGCACCGATGCCCAGGCGCAGCGGACCCTCACCGCCGCTCGGAAGGCCGCCGCGGAGATCACCGATCCGGCGCTGCGCAAGGCGTTGCTCGCCCAGGCCGCGGCCGCCCGCAAGCAATATGAGGTGGTCTCGGCCGCGGCAGGTGCCACCGTGCAGGCGCTGGAACGCGGCGTTGCGAGCGTGTCCGAGACGGCCGCTGCCCTCGGCGCCGCCCAACGGGTTCAGGCCGAGCAGGCGTACGACCTGGCCGAGGCGGCGGTCGACGCGTTGACCCTGCGCGCGCCCATCTCCGGCGTCGTGCAGCTCGGCGGCGCGACCTCCGCGACCGCCCCCTCCCTCGACGACCTGATCGCCCAGGCGAACCCCGCCGCCGTGGGGACGCCCGCAGCCGGGGCACCGCCGGGCGTGGACTCTGCCCTGCCGGAGGGTGCTGCTGTGGGCACAGGCACCCCGATCCTCACCGTGGTCGATACGGCAGCGCTCGGGATCGCCGCCGAGGTCGACGAGACCGACGTGCTGTTGGTCAAGGCGGGCGGCACCGGCACGATCGAGCTGGATGCGGCCGCCGGTGCCACGTACGAGGCCCGGGTTCGTGCCGTCGACCTGCTGCCCACCACGTCGGCCCGGGGCGGCGTCTCCTACCGGGTGCGGCTCACCCTGGGACGCGGCACGTACGCCGACGGCACTGCCGCCCCGGTGCCGAGACCCGGCATGAGCGCCATCGTCCGGCTCCGCGTGCGCCAGGCCGTCGACGCCGTCACCGTGCCCGCCAGCGCGGTGGTCTCACGCGACGGGCGTACGGGAGTGTGGATCGACCGGGAAGGTAGGGCCGAGCGGGTGCCGGTGACCCTCGGCGTGCAGGGCGAGGACGTGGTGCAGGTGGTGTCCGGGCTCGACGCCGGGCAGCGCCTCGTCGTCGCCGGCGCCGATCAGGTCAGCGCGGGTCAGGAGCTGCCGTGACCGGCCCCGCCGTCGTGGCCGCCGACGTGACCCGTACCTATGCATTGGCCGGAGTCTCCGTCCCGGCCCTGCGCGGAGTCTCGCTCACCGTTGATGACGGTGACTATCTCGCCATCACCGGGACGTCGGGTTCGGGCAAGTCGACGCTGATGCACCTGCTCGGTGGCCTCGACCGGCCCACCTCCGGCCGGTTGGTCATCGGCGGGCGGGATGTCGGCACCCTGTCCGCGCCCGACCTGGCGCGGCTGCGCAACGAGGTCATCGGCTTCGTCTTCCAGGCGTTCCACCTGCTGCCGCGGACCACCGCCCGGGACAACGTCGCGCTCCCGCTGGTCTACCGGGGCGTGGGCCGCCGCGAGCGCCGCGAGCGCGCCACGGAAGTGCTGGACCGGGTCGGACTGGCGCACCGTTTGGACCACCGCCCGCACCAGTTGTCGGGTGGTGAGCAGCAGCGGGTCGCCATCGCCCGAGCGCTCGTCACCGGGCCGTCGATGCTGTTGGCCGACGAACCCACCGGCAACCTCGACTCGGCCACCGGCGCCGCGGTTCTCGCCCTGCTGGAGTCGCTCAACGCCGGTGGAGTCGCGGTCGTCCTGGTCACCCACGACCGCGAGGTTGCCGCCCGGGCGCGTCGGCAGATCGTCATGCGGGACGGCCTGATCGCGAACGCCGCATGAGGTTGGCCGAGGCCTGGCGGGTCGCGCTCGACGCCCTCCGGGCCAACCGGCTGCGCAGCATGCTCACCATGTTCGGCATGGTCATCGGCGTGGCGGCGGTGGTCGCGCTCGTCGCCATCGGCACCGGCACGAAGCAGCAGATCGAACGCCAGGTGGAGGGGCTGGGGGCCAACCTGCTCCTCGTCGTACCCGGGCGGTTGGAAGCTGGCGCCGCACCCGCCGTGTCCACCCTGTCGCTCGACGACGCCGACGCGGTCAGCCGGATCGTCGGCGATCGGTCTCGGGTGGCGGTCACCGTTGCCTCCGGCGAAACCGTCCGCGCAGGTAATCGCTCGACCTTCACCAGCATGCAGGGCGTCCTGGAGACCACTCCGGGCGTGTTCGTCCGCAGCCTCGACCGCGGCGCCTATCTGACCCGTTCCGACGTCAGCACCGCCCGCCGCGTCGCGGTCCTCGGGTCGAGCGTCGCCGCTGAGCTGTTCGGCGACCGTGATCCGGTCGGGCGCCAGATCACCATCGGCGGCGTACGGTTTCGCGTCATCGGCACCTTCGAGCAGCTGGGCCAGAGCCTCGGCGTGGACCGGGACAACGAGGTGCACGTGCCGGTCACCGCCGCGCAACGGCTGCTCGGCACCGACCGCATCGACGGGATGGCCGTGCGCGCCCCCGATCGCGAACGGATCGACGCGCTCGGCGCCGACATCGTCGCCACGCTGGGCGAGCGGCACCCTGGCACCGACTTCAGCGCGGTCACCCAGGAGCAGATCCTCGGCGTGCTCGGCGACATCTTGGGCGTCCTCACCGGGGTGCTGGCGGCCATCGCGGGCATCAGCCTGCTCGTCGGCGGCGTCGGCGTCTCCAACATCATGCTGGTCTCGGTGCGGGAGCGGACCAAGGAGATCGGCCTGCGCAAGGCGGTCGGCGCCCAGCCCCGCGACATCGGGTTGCAATTTCTGCTGGAAGCGGTGCTGCTCACCACGCTGGGCGGCGCGGTCGGCATGGCCCTTGGGATCAGCGCGGCGCTGCTGGTCGACCGGCTCTCCCCGGTGCCCGCCGCCATCACCTGGTGGTCGCTCACCCTGGCCTTCGGCGTTTCCGCTGCCGTCGGGATCGCCTTCGGTGTCGTGCCGGCTCAGCGAGCCGGACGCCTGGACCCTGTCGTAGCTCTGCGTACGGAATAAGTGACGTTGAGCAAACGTCTCACGTCCGGCGGCGCCCGGCCGAAGTCAGGGTGTGCTTCTCAGGACGGTATACGCCGGATTCGGGGTGCGCGACCTGCACGGTGCCTCCCGTGCCGTCGCGTACCTGGTCCTGGCCGCCGCCCCGTACGTGCTGATCACGGGCACCCTGGCGCCGGGCATCACGCTCTCCGGCCGGATCGCGGTGATAGCGGTCGTGTCATTCATGGCGGGCCTCGGCCTCATGTCCTGGTTCCGCCCACATCTCCTGCCCGTCGCGTTCTGGTTCTTCGTGCCGATCCTGTCCACGGTGCTGATCACCGGCCTCAACATGATCACGAACGACGCCAGCACCGGCGCCCAGTTCTTCTACCTCTGGCCCGTCCTCTACGTCGCCAACTTCCTCGGCCGCCGCGCCATCTACCTCAACCTGCTGCTGGTGTTCGCCGGCGACGCCCTGACCGTCTTCACCGTTCTGGGCGTAGGCCGCGGAATGATGGACTGGGTCGCGACGATGCTGACCATGACGATGACCACCATCGTGGTATCGACCCTGCGCGCCCGAGCCGACAAGTTCCGCGCCGTGCTCGAAGAACAAGCCAACGTCGACGCCCTCACCGGCCTCGCCAACCGGCGCCACTTCACCGAAACGCTCACCCGCGAAGCCGCCGAGATCGCCCTCACCGGCGACAGCCTCGCCCTGGTCACGGTCGACCTCGACTACTTCAAAACCATCAATGACACGTACGGCCACACCGAAGGCGACCGGGTCCTGCAAGCGGTGGCGTCGTCCATGCGTACGGTGACCGGAGATCGAGGTCTCGCCGCCCGCCTCGGCGGCGACGAATTCGTCATGCTGCTCCGCCTCGACCGACCCGCCGCCGTGGCAGTGGCGCAAGAGCTCCGCGCCGACGCGGGCTCAGCCACCGGGCTGCCCGGCGGCCCACCCAGCCTCAGCATCGGCATCGCCGTCCTACCCGGCGACGCCGCCACCGTCGAAGAACTGATCTCCGCCTCCGACGCGGCCCTCTACGACGCCAAAGCCTCCGGCCGCGGCCGCGTCGCCGTGGCCCGCGGTCGACAGAACCTGGACCGCATGCCCGGCCTCACGCCAACGCCGGACCCGCTGCTGCGCCCTTGACCAGCCCGATGATCTCCTGCCGCAGCCGCGGATACGGCCCCCAGCCATCCCGCAACACGTGGATGTAGACAGCCTCCAGCGACACATCTATCCGCTGCGCCAACTCCTGATCGTCCGGCAACCCCAGCCGCACCGCCCGCGCAAAGTGATCCAGCGCCTCCATGTACCGGCCCTGATCAAACGCACACCGCCCGGCGTTCTCATGCACCACACTGCGCAACGCCTCCGGCGCGGCCGAGCTGGCAGCCTGCTCGAACAGCCGATCGGCCTCCTGGAAGTCACCCCGCAACCGCAGCACATGAGCCAGCTCCGCCTGCGCGATCACCATCGCCTGCACATCCCCAGCAGACTCTGCATGCGCGAGCGCCAACCGGCTCGCAGCGGCGGCCAGACCGAGCTCCTCCAACAGCCGATACACCTCGGCCCGTACGCTCAGCAGCCCCGCTTTCGCCACGTTGTCGACCTCATCGGCCAGCGGCCCGTCCAGCCGCTCACCCAACTCCCGCAGCGCATCCCGATCGTCGACCACCTCGCGCAACGTGCCGCCGTCCAGCCGCCAGCGGATTGCCGCCACGTCCTCCGGTCGCACCGGCCGCTTCCGGGCTTCCCGCTGCTCGCGGGCATCCTGCGATGTTGCCGGCTGCGCTAGATCCACCCGCTGGTTGACCGCCGCTTCGCTGCCGGGACCTGCTTCGTCGGCCTGACCATGGCGGTTGGTTGCCTGCTCGAGGCTGACTGCCCGCTCGTGCTCGCCGGCCTGGTCGTGCGTCCCGGCCTGGTCGTGCGTCCCGGTCTGGTCGTGCTTGCTGGCCTGGTCGTGCTTGCTGGGCTCGTCGCGGTTGGCCTGATCGTGGCTTGGCTGATGCTGGCTGGTCGCCAGTTCGTGCTTGCCGGGCTGCTGGTTGCTGTCGATCGGCTCGTTGTTGCTCGGCTGCTGACCGTTGCCCGCCCGCTGATCGAGGCCGGTCTGGTCGGCGACAGCGCCGACCATCAGGCCCGAGAGGTCCAGATCAATGGAAATGCCCGTCCCGTTCGGCGCAGCCTGCGAATTAGCCCCTGCGGCACTGGCAGCCGCTTCCGTCTGCGGTGCTGCGACTTCGGTCGTTGCCGTGGTGTTCGGCGCCGCGGCAGTGGACTCCGGCTTCACCCCGGCAGCCTCGCCCGCCTCGGGATCGGCGTCCGCGTTAGCTTGCGGCGCGGCCTTGGGGCCAAACCAGGTGGGCCCGAGATCGGAGTCCGCGTACTTGCGCGGAGCATCCGGCCCGGAGGTGGACAACCGGCCGATGGGCTGGGCATTCGCGGCCGGGTTCGGACCGGGCCGGGCAGCGGGTGGCACGACGGACACCGGTTGCGCAGGAGCCGCCGTCTGCAGCGCTCGCGTCGCCGCCACCTGCCTGACCGCTTCTGCCTGCCGTGCCTTCTCCGTCTTCGCTTCTTCTGCGTTGCGTGCCAGCTCGGCCAGGCGCCCCGCCTCGTCCGGGCGAGCGGCGTTCGCCCGGCTGGACTGCTCAGCCTCGTGGGCCTGCTGCGCTTGACGGGCTGCCGCGACGAGCCGAGACTCCTCGACCGCTTTCGCCGCCGCGTCCTGGCGTGCTTGCTCCGCGGCGTGTGCAGCTTCCTGCCGGGCCTTTGCGGCGCGTGCTACCTCGGCCTGTCGTGCTTCCTCTGCGGCGCGTGCGGCTTCTGCCTGGCGGTCCAGCTCAGCCACGTGTGCCTCGTCGGCCTTGCGGGCTTCTTCAGCTTGGCGGACCTCTTCGGCCTGACGTGCCTGCTCGGCTTGGCGGGTCTGCTCGGCTTGTCGTGCCTGCTCGGCTTGTCGTGCCTGTTCGGCTTGGCGTGCCTGTTCGGCCGCGTGGGCTTGCTGAGCTTGGCGTGCCTGTTCGGCTTGGCGGGCCGCTTCAGCCTGGCGGGCCTGCTCGGCTTGGCGGGCCTGTTCGGCCGCGCGGGCTTGCTGAGCTTGGCGTGCCTGCTCGGCTTGGCGGATCTGCTCGGCTTGGCGTGCCTGCTCGGCCTCGTGGGTCTCCTCGGCCTGCCGTGCTTGGTCGGTCTGGCGGGTGGCCTCGGGGCGGTCGAGGTCGAGGTCGGGCTGGCGGGGGGCGGGGACGCGGGCAGTGCCTGGGCGGGCCGCGTCCGAAGACGCGGTGTCGGCAGCGGAGTGACCCGCGAGGTCCGCCGCGATGACCGGCAGCTCGTTGGTGGGTGTCCCGACCAGACGCGGATCGACCGTCGACCTTCCGGCAGCGGCGGCCTGCTGCGCGGCTGCGGGGATGGCGGTTGTCGGCAACTCGTGACCAGGCACGGCGCTGACCGGTGCGATGCGTGACGGCGGACGCTGTGATGGGGGCACCGCAGTGGGCATGCCGGTGCCGAGGATCATCGCCGTCCGTGGCCCGCCGACGATCGGCCGTTCCGCAGTTGGGACGTCCTCGGCTCGCGCGGACGAGCTGTGTTCCGGCGTGTACCGGTCACCCGCGGGCGCAGGCGGCGGCCCCGACTGCGCCGATCGCGCCAAGCCCGGCTGCGGCGCGGGCATGGGGCCCGGCCCATGGTGCGGCGGGCGTTGCGGGCCTGACTGCGGGGCGGGCACAGGGCCCGGCCCGAATTGCGGCGCGCGCGATGGGCTCCACTGCTGGGCGGGCGCAGGGCCCGGCTGCTGCTGCGGTGCGCGCGGCGGGCTCGATTGCTGCGTGTGTGCCGGGCCCGGCTCTTGCCGCCCTGCGCGCGGCGGGCTCGATTGCTGCGTGTGTGCCGGGCCCGGCTCTTGCCGCCCTGCGCGCGGCGGGCCCGACTGCTGCGCGTGTGCGGGGCCCGGCTCCTGCTGCGGCGAGCTTTGAAGACCCGGCTGTGGGGCGGGCGCAGGTCCCAGCCCATAGTGCGGCTCCGGCTGGAGCCCCTGAGGGTGGACCGGCTGGACCGTAGGCGGAGGCGCCGACAAAGGGGCGTGGAGCATCTGCGGCTGGGGCGCCTGCGGCGGCGCTGAAGAGGGATCGTGGGGCCGTGCCGGCTGGGAGGCCTGCGGCGGCGCCGAGTAGGGATCGTGGGGCGGTGCCGGCTGGGGAGCCTGCGGCGGCGCCGAGTAGGGATCGTGGGGCGGTGCCGGCCGCAATGGATGCGGCGGCGCCGAGGGGGAGTTGAGCGCCCCTGGGCCCGGTGCAGTCGGGGGAGTGCGCGGCGCCGGTTGCGCGGGTGGCGATCCCGGCGTGTGTGGCGATGCTGCCTGCGGGGGCATCGGCCGCTGGGTGGGTGGCGGCATCTCCGCAAACTGTGCCGATGGCGGCGAGAAAGGAGCCGGCCGTGGGGTGGGCGGCAAGACGTTCGGGGCCTGCGGCGGCACTCCCGGCCGAGCCGGCGGTCGCTGCTGCCGTGCAGTTCGCGGCCCCTGCGACGGTGCAGGGCTGACCGGGTTGTGCTGCGGGTGGCTGGCCGGGTCGTGGCGCGGGGGGCTGACCGGGTTGTGCTGCGGGTGGCTGGCCGGGTCGTGGCGCGGAGGGCTGACCGGGTCGTGCTGCGCAGTGCTGATCGGGTCGTGCTGCCGAGGTGCGTAGGCGGCCGGACTGATCGGCTCGTCGGGGTGCTCGCCGAATGCGGCGGGACTGACGGGTTGCTGGCCGGGCAGATATGACGCGGGGCTGACGGGTTGCTGGCCGGCCGAGTACGCCGCCGGGCTGACAGGCTGGTGCTGGCTGGGCAGGTATGCGGCGGGACTGAGCGGCTGTTGGGCTTCCCGCGGCGCGTCCTGGGGTGAGCGGGCCGGCGATGTCGGGTGGCCGGGGACCACCGGCGGGGTGAGGGCGGCAGCTCGGCCTTGGTGCGAAGCGGCCTGGTGCGGAGCAGCCTGGTGCGGAGCAGCCTGGTGTTGGGGGGCCTGGTGTTGGGCGGCCGGCGTTCGGGGGATCGGCGGAGGTGCAGGAGAGACCACGCGCGGCGGTGCTGCCTGGGGTGGGGCGGCGATGACCCGGGGCGGAGCCGGCGGTTCGGTCTTCTTGAGGATCCGCGGCGCGGGCGGCGGCGTGGCTTTGCTGAGGATTCGCGGCGCGGCGGGTGGAGTGGCGCGGCTCAGGACGCGCGGGGTGCCACTGTCCTGTTCCGGCGTGTCGTCAGCCGGTGTGGCCGGCGCGGTCGCAGCTTCCTCCGGCGGGAACGGGGCCTGCTCGACAGGCTGTTCCGACCACATTTCGGTGCGTGGGCGTCCGTCTCCGGCGGGGCGCACCTTGGCACGGCCCGCGGCGGCAGGCTGACCTTGCCGCGCGGCGGGGTCGGTGGTGCCGGGGTGGGCGTCGTTCGGGTAGGCGTACGGCGATCCTGGATTGCCGTGCTGGGCGGCGAACTGCCCCGGGTCACTCCAAGAATTCTGGTCCTGCGGGCGAGCGTCGGGCCGCCCGCCGAGGCCCAAGGCTTGCCCCTCATGGTGGAACGCCGCCGGGCTGGCGGGGTCGAGGCGTGGAGTCGCCGGGTCGACGTCATGCGGGAAGGGAATGGCTTCGGCTGGCTGGGCGTTCCGGAACGCGGCCGGTTCCTCGATGCGGGGGCGGTCGAAACGGCCGTCGCCGCGTTGCCGGTCGGGGTCGCGGCGGTCATCGGGACGGTGTCTCGGGTTGCGGTCTGGCTCGGGCCGACCCTGCGGGGAGCCATAGGCAACCTGCCGGTCCATCGAACGGCGCGGGTCGTCCTGGGTGCGACGCGGCTCCTCGCCCTGCGTGCGACGCGGATCGTCCTGCGTGCGACGCGGATCGTCCTGCGTGCGGCGCGGGGCGTCGGGGTGGCTGCGGTCGGCGTCTGGTGGGGTGACGCGGGCGCGACCGCTGACCGGGGCTTCGCGTTCCTTGCGGCGGCCGCGGCGGGGGCGTTCGGCTGCTTCCTCGTCCTGGTCGCCGTCCCAGAAGGAGGACGTTTCGATGCGGCGGGCGCGCTGGGCCGAGACGTACCGGCGTTGCGCTTCCCAGTCGGAGGCGTCGAAGTCGCGGTCGTCGTACTCGAGTTCGTCGAAGTCGAGGCTGCGGACGGTCCAGCCGTCGAGGCCCGGGGAGACTGGGGCTGATTCGAGGTCGGCTTCGGCGAAGCCGGGGTCGTCCAGCCAGCTGGGCCGGTCGCCGTCGAAGGCCGAGTTGATCTGGTCGGCCCGCTCCGCTGCTGACCGCGGATGGCTGGCCTGCCTGCGCTGTCTACGTTCGGCGAGCTCGTCGACGGACGGTTCATGGAGCAGCTGCTCGGGCGCTCGGGCAGCCGGAACCGAGGACACCGGAGCGTCGTCAGCCCGGGACATGGGCACCGACCCGAACGCTTCGCGGGCCCGCCCGGTAGGCGGCGCGAAGTTACCGCCTACGCGCGGCGGCGGCTGACCCTCGCGGGCCCGGGGCGGTGGCGGCTGACCCTCGCGGGCCCGGGGCGGCAGTGTCTGATTCTCGCGGGTTCGGGGCGTGGGCGGGTGCGCCTCGCGGGCCCGGGGTGCTGGCGGCGGCGCGAAGTCGTCGTCTTCGATGTATTGGGTGCGTTTTTCCGGCCGGCGGGGTTCGGACGTGCGCCGGTTGTCGGGACCCCAGCGCGACAGCACGGCCGCTTCGGCGTACGGGTCGCGCGCCGTGACGGCATGCTCGGCGTAGGGTGCGGGCCGTTCGTCGTCGTACTCGGCTTCCCAGTACTCGTCGTCTTCGTAACTCATCGGGGCGCTCCGGCCCCGGTGCGGTGGGCGCGGGGATGTGTCGAGCCGGCTGGTCGCCGCATTCGTCCCCCTGCCTTCGCTGCCACGTACGCTGCCCCCGCGCGCCCGTTCTTTCTGTCCGCGTAGTACGAGTGGGAAGGTTAACCACGGTTTTGCCCGTGGCGCTACCGTCCGAGGAGCTGCGTCACTCGACCCGCGGACGCCCCGCCGCTCCGCCGGTCGCCCCTGGCGCCGCGGACCGCCGGGTGCAGCCCTCGACGGATAGTACGGACCAGGCCGCCTACCGGTTCATTGGTCGGGGTGTACCGCTCGTAAGGTCGCCGAGCCTAACTCAGAGTTATGCTGCCGACAATCCTCGCCCATAATGACCACCTAGCGTGATCGCCGGAGGTGCGGAGGACAGATACCCGACACTGGCGTCAGCGGCCGCGGCCGCGGGCCACCAGCCGGGTGATCGGCATCGCTGGCGCGGGGATGGGCAGACCCGCATAGCCGTGGACGGTGCCGAACCGTCCGTCGTCCGCTGCCCAGGACTGGCGGGCCTCCGCGATGTCGTCATGACTGCGGCCGATGAAGTTCCACCACATGACCAGCTGTTCGGAGAACGGTTCGCCGCCCAGCAGCAGCAGTCGGGCCGAGCCCTTGGCCTTCAGCGGCAGTGTTGATCGCCCCGTGCCCAGGTAGAGCAACGGTCCGGCGGACAGCGCAGAGCCCGCCACTGTCACCTGGCCGTCGAGGGCGAGGACCGCGTACTCGAAGTCGGGGCGTAGCGGGAGGTGCGTTTCGGTGCCGGCGGTCAGGGTGATGTCGGCGCCGACCAATGGGCTGAAACAGCGCGCCGGGGACTGGGCGCCGGCTAGGTCGCCGAGCAGCACGGTCGCGGTCAGGCCGCCGTCGGTGAGGACCGGCAGGTCCGTGTGGTGGTCGAACGAGGGCGAGACGTCGCGGTCGGCGTCGGGCAGTGCCACCCACAGCTGTACGCCGTGCAGCACCGAACCGTGCTCCGCCGGCGTCTCTTCCGAATGCGAGATTCCCCGCCCCGCCGTCATCAGGTTGAGCTGCCCGGGCCGGATTTCCTGCCGATGGCCGAGGCTGTCGGAGTGCAAAATTTCGCCCTGCACCAGCCAGCTGACCGTCTGGAGTCCCAGGTGCGGGTGCGGTCCGACCCGCATGCCGGCGGAGGTGCCCAGGTTGTGCGGCCCGTACGCGTCGAGGAAGCACCACGCCCCGACCATCCGCCGGCCCCGGCTGGGTAGGGTCCGCGTCACTTCCATTCCGCGCGGCCCGCCCAGCGCGACGGGCATCCCCGGCAGGATTTCCACGTCGGGCGGAGCCGCGACCGGCCCGGGAACCGAGGGGTCAGCTTCGAGACTGCTCACCATCGAAAGCTAGCAAGAGCAGCACTGCGCCGGCTGCCAGCAGTCCCAGCGCCACCGGAGCGGTCATCGGCACGCCGCCGACCAGCGCCGTCCGGCCCTCGGTCAGTCCGCCGAACCCGATCGCTGAGACGCCGAGCATGCCCGCCGTGCACAGGACGCCGCCCACGGCCGCGCGGGGGGCGGAGGCGCCGGGGACGATCGCTGTCGCCCGTACGGTGTCGAAGCGACGGAACAGCGTGACGAAGACGGCCGTCACCGTCGCAGCGGCGCCCAGCCACAGCGGTCTGGTCAGCCACCAGGTCGCGGTGCCGGGCGGGCCGCCGATCCCGGACCGGAACGCCGTGAGGAGCACGAAGGCGGCGCTGAGGTGCCACAGGAAGGCCGTCATTGCGAGGTTGTTCGCCGCCACCACGGCCGTCCAGACCCGCGTCCGGGCTAGCAGCCGGTGGGCCGGCCGGCGCAGCAGCATCGCGAGCCCGGTGAGCCACAGTGCGTGCGCTGCCAACGCCATGGTCGGCGGAGACATGTTGGACAGGCGATCGCCGGGAACGCCGACCATGGAGACCGGGTACGGCCCCACCGTCGTCAGCACCAGCAACGCGGTCAGGCCACCCCCGGCGAGCAGCGCACCCCACCGCTGCAGCGAACCCTCGGCGTAGAAGTAGCCGAGCTGGTGCACGGCGAGCCACACGAGCAGCAGATTCAGGACGGCGATGTCGGCGTACCCGGAGAAGCGGAGCAGGTCGACGACGCCGGCCGCAGCCAGCAGGGTGACCGGGACCCACCCGCCGAATCTGCGGTGCAGCCGCAGCATGAGCGGGGCGAGCGCGATCAGCGCGAGGTAGACGCCGACGAACCACAGCGGCTGCACGACCGTGCGGAGGGCGACCCGGACGAGGCCCTGGTCGTGGCCGGCGAGTCCGGCGCCGAGCGCGAGCACCAGCCAGACCCCCAGAAAGGCCGCGGTCGGGCGCAGCAGCCGGACGATCCGGGACCGGACGAAGTCGGCGTAGCCGCCGCCGCGGCGACGGATCGAGGCGAGGGCGGTCGCGTGGGCGAAGCCGCCGACCAGGAAGAACAGCGGCATGACCTGCAGGAGCCAGGTCAGCGGCTGGAGGACGGGCACGACGGCGAGGACGTTGGTGATCCGGTCGCTGCCGGGCTCGGGTACGGCCATCAGCCAGTGCCCGGCGATCACGGTGCCGAGGGCGACCACCCGGAGCAGGTCGACGTAACGGTCGCGGCTTGCCGGGGTGTGGGCGGCGAGCCGGGCAGCAGACGAGGGGGCAGCTGTCATGCCACCACACTTTTCCGCCCGCGTCGGCGGGGCGGATGAGCGCGCGTACTTAAGCCTGGAGTCGGGCCGACCCGAGTAGCCGGGTGATCGTGACTTCGAGCACGACCCGCTCCGGGTTGGGCCGGGGTGTGCGGTAGCGCTCGGCGTAGCGGCGTTCGGCTTCGGCGATGGATTCCGGGTCGTCGCGGACCTCGGCCAGTCCCTCGACCGTGCACCACCGGGCGCCGTCGACCTGGCAGACCGCTACCTGCCGGGCGCCGGCGAGGACGTGCCGGACTTTGGCCGAGGTGCGGGACGCGGTGATCCGCAGCAGTCCGGCCGCGGGGTCGAGCGTGGCGCCGACCGGCACCAGGTGCGGGGAGCCGTCCCGGCGCAGTGTGGTCACCGTGCAGAGGTGTCGTTCGCGCCAGAATTCGCGCACGGCAGGAGAGTGGAGATCCACCGGGCCGCTCATGCGGTCTCCGCGGGGAGCACGCCGGCTCGGACGGCATCGAGCAGCCGTTGGTGGTCGCGCTCCACCTGGTTTGCGTACGCCCGAGCGAAGCGGCACAGCATCTCGTCGAGCTTGTCGCTGCCCCCGATGTACCCGGCGATCATCGACGCGCCGCTGGTGCGGGCGTGGCTCTTGGACAGCAGGAAGCCGCAGATGCCCGCGTAGTCCTCCAACGCGTGGGCGTCGATGTTGTCGACAAGAATGGCGCCTTTCATGTCGCGGAACTGGCGCACGTAATACTGCACCTGGCCGACGGTGGTCCAGCCGAGCAGCGGGTCGCTGACTGTCTGCAGGGCCTGCTGGTATTCGACGACCCGCTGGCCCTGGTGCCGGTGCCAGGCGAGCGCGCCGTGTTGGTGCGGGGCGATCACGGACCGCCGGGCCTGCTTGAGCTGCAGGAACACCACATCGTCCGGGCTGCTGCCTTCGCACAACGCCACGTACGCGCGTAGGCCCACCGAGCCGACCCCCACCACCTTGTGGGCGATGTCGACGATCCGGTAGCCGGCCAGGATCCGTTCCCAGTGCGGCGGCAGCGTCCGCAGGTAACCGTCCAGGGCCGCGGCCAGGCGGTCCAGGTCGGCGTCGCTGGGCCGGGTGATCAGCGGCGGTTCCTGGACCAGCCGTACGGTCCCGTCGCGCTGTTCGGTGAAGCGGGGCAGCGCCCGGTCGCTGGTGCGGCGCCGGGCCCGGCGGGCGGCGCGTTCGATCTCGTCCCGGAAGCTGGCCTTGCTGGCGGCTTTGCGCAGGTCGTCGACGTCGACGGTGTCGAACGAGCGGGCCAGCAGCGGCTGGGCGGCCAGGTGGGCGATCTGTTCGCGGTATTCCTGGACGCAGTGCCGGACGGCGTCGGCGCAGGCGTGTTCGGAGAAGCCGTTCTGCCGCCCGGCGACCCACACGCTGGTGACGAGCCGCCGCAGGTCCCATTCCCAGGCGCCGGGGTGGGCCTCGTCGAAGTCGTTGAGGTCGAAGACGAGCTCGCGTTCCGGGGAGGCATAGAAGCCGAAGTTGCCGAGGTGGGCGTCGCCGCAGATGACGGGGGTGATGCCGGTGGCGGGCAGGGCGGCGAAGTCATCGGCCATGATGTTCGCCGAGCCGCGCAGGAACGCGTACGGCGAGGCGGCCATCCGGCCGACGCGGACGGGGATGAGCCAGTCGAGCCGGCCTTCGTGGGCGGCGACGAGCTGTGCCACGGGGTCGGCGCGGTCCGGCGCGGGTGCCCAGTGCGCGAGGTTGGCGCGCGGGGACCGCTCGCGCAGGGAACGGCCGAGCTCGTACCGTTCGGCGCGGGGACGGCCGGGGCGGCGCAGGGAGCTGAAACCGTCGTCTTCTTGCATCACCCGCGAGCGTACGCAACCCGCTGGTAGCGGCCGCGTGGGACCTCCGATCAGCGGGCGTTGGCGAGGCCGAACGACGATGGGCTCACGTTCGGGAAGACGTCGGTGAGCGCGCCGAAGCCGCAGCGCTTCTGCAGGAGCTCACCGATCACCGAGCGGTAGTCGGTGGTCGCGGCGAGGTCGCCGTCCACCAGCGCGCCCGGGGCGAGGCTGGGCCACGCCGAGTAGACCGTGCCGCCGCGGACGCCGCCGCCCATGAGCAGCATCGCGTTGCCGTGGCCGTGGTCGACGCCTTTGGACGCGTTCTCGGCTACCCGCCGGCCGAACTCGCTGATCGTCACCAGGGTCACGTTTGCCATTCCGCTCGGGCCGAGGTCCGCCGCGAACGCCGCGAGCGCTGTCGCGGTCTCGGCCAGGTTGTCGTACATGCGCTGGCCCTTGACCGCCGTGCCTAGCCCCTCGTGCATGTCCCAGTCGCCGGAGTCGACCGCCGCCGCCACCAGGCCCGACTTCGCCTTGATCAGGCGCGCCACATCCCGCAACGCACTGCCCAGCGGCGTCTTCGGGTATTCGGCGCCGTTCTCCGGCGTGTAGGTGGCCGAGCGCGAAGACACCGTGGCGGTCAGCGCGGCGTCCGCGGCCAGCGCAGAGGCGGCGAGCTGGTCGGGGGCGGAGCCGTACATGGCGCGCAGGGCAGCGGCCCGCGGCCGGGCGGCGCTCTCGCCCGCCAGCATGAAGCCGTCGAGCGACGCCATCGACACGTCATTGGTGGGGCCGGCGAGCAAACGGGCCGGCATCGCGTTGCCCAGGGACACTCCGGCGAGCGGTCCGGTTGCGCCGGTCATGCCGAGCATGCGGTCCAGCCAGCCGCTGCGGACGGAGGTGCCCGCGGCAGCCCGCTCCATTTCCTCCATGGCGGCGAAGTGGGAGCGGGTCGGGTTGGGCTGACCCACGGCGTGCACCGCGGCCAGGTTGCCGTTCTTCCACATCGGCAGCAGCGGGGCCAGAGCCGGGTGCAGGCCGAACATCGAGTTGCCCCCGATGATCTGGCTCTTCGGCACGGCGATCGTCGGCCGCGCCTTGTAGTAGTCGGTGTCCCCGATCGGCGCGATCGCCGACAGACCGTCGAAACCGCCGCGCAGCGAGAGCACGACCAGCGTGTCACCGGTGTACGCGCCGGCGGCGAACGCCAGGCGGGTAGACAGGCCCTCGCCCACCAGCCCGGCCAGCGCGCCGGCCGCGCCAGCGGCCAGGCCCCGGCCCAGGACGCCCCGGCGGGTCAGGGTCTTGATCTCGTCGCAGCAGGCGGTCGCGGTCATCGAAGTCACCTCAACTGGAAGGACGGCGAGTCGAGGACGAGGGCGATCAGGTACGGCAGGCTGCCGGCGAGCGCCTTGTCCTTGCTGGTCAAAGGATTGGTCGGCACCTTGCCCGCGACACTGAGCACGGCGGCGGTATGCGCGGCGGGAAGTTTTGTGCCGACCAGCCGCACGGCCAGCGCGTCCACCAAGCCGCCGTACGTGGCGGGCAGGACGGGCACCAGCGCCTTGAGCAGGTCCGTGGGCCGGGTGAGCTGCTTGGGGTACCAGCCGGCGGCGAGGTTCAGGTGGCTGTTGCAGCGCATGAGGAACGCCGACGGCGACGCCCACGCGGCAGCCACGTCCGGGTAGCCGTTCGGCGGCGCCCAGCGGAACGGCGCGTTCCCGGCATTGACCAGGTTGTTGTAGAGCGCGTCCAGCGCGGCGACGCCGGCCTTTTCCGGCCCCAGGCCCAACGCGCGGACCGTGGCGACCAGGTCCTCGAACGGCGTACGGACCTTCTGACCCACCGACGCGGCGAACTCGGCCGAGGTGAACAGCGCCTTCAGCACCGGCGTGATCGCGGTGTCGTTAGCCAGGTAGATCTCGGCCAGCTTCGTCACCAGCGACGCGGGCGCCTCGTCCGCCACGAACCGGACACACAGCTTGGTGGCGATCCGCTCGGCGGTCTTCGGGTGCTGGGCCAGGTAGTCGAGGAACGCCAGCGCGGCCGCCTCGCCGTCAGTGCTCGCGTTGGCGTGGGCGAAGCCGAGGATCGACACCGCCCCGGTGGCGTGCTTCGCTGTGCTGTACGCGTACTCGCCGGTGGAACCGACGGACAGCCCGGTCAGCAGGCGTGCGGCCGCCTTCACGTCCGCCTCGCTGTAGATCATGCCGACGGTGTGCAGCTCCATCAGCTCACGCGCGTAGTTCTCGTTCGGCTGCTTCTTCGTCGAGTGCCGGTTGTCCAGATACGTCAGCATCGCCGGGTGCCGGGCCGACGCCTTGAGCATGTCGGCGAACGTCCCGAACGTGTGCGTCCGGATCACCGACTTGTCGTAGTCGGCGCGGCTGTCCCAGATGCCGCTGGACGGCGCGGCGACGTGCAGGTGGTTGGCCCAGAACATGGCCGTGGTCTCGAACAGCTGCCGGTTGCTCCAGATCGCCCGGGCCACCGCGGCCCGGCCGAGCTGACCGAACGCGTCGTACGAGTGGACCTTCAGCTTCGCGCGGACCGTGGCGATGCTCGCGTTGGCCAGCGGCAGGCGGGTCAGCAGCGCGTCCAGCTCACCGTCGGCGATCTTCGCGGGGTTGAGCTGCCGGTCCAGCCAGCCCTGGACGCCCAGCTTGGTGGCCTCGGCCAGGGTGGCCGGCGTCGGGCCGAACGTCGCCCGGCGGATCAGGTGCGCGATCGGGTCGGCGGAGACGAGGCCGGTGGCGACGGCCGGTGCGGCGGCGGCAGCGGGCACGGCCAGCGCGGCGTCGAGGGCGAGGCCCCCCACAGCGGTCGCGGCAACGGCGGCGGCCCCGCCCAGGACAGCGCGGCGGGTCGGCTGAGGCGTCGTCGTCTGCATGCCCAGCTGTTCGACGCGTACGGCCGGACTCCTCGCGGCGGCAACCCGATGCTCACCGCCTGCAATCCGACTGCACCCGAGCGATCCTTTCAGGCGCTGTGGCACCGGACGACGTACGCTCGAAGCCGTGGATCAGAACAGTGCGGTGCGGACCCCGGCCTCCTGGGTGGTGGTGGGTCTCGACAACGGCGGGACCTGCAACAACGCCACGGTGCTCGACGCGACGGGCCAGTTCCTCGTCGACCACCTGGTGGAGAATCCCAGCCGGGTGCAGGACGGCCCCGAGTCGGCTGTCGAGGCCCTGGCCGAGGCGTTCACCGGCATCCTGTCCCTGACCAGCACTCCGCTCAGCCTGGTCCGCGCGGTCGGCCTGGACACCCCGGGCCCGGCCAGCGCCACCGGGGTGATCTCGTCGAAGGGCTCGACGAACTTCTCCCAGGTCTCCTGGCACGGCTTCGACATCCGCGGCGCCCTCGAAGCCCGCATCGGCCTGCCGGTGCTCTACCACAACGACGCGAACGCGGCGGCGCTCTACGCCCACCACCGGCACTTCGGGGCGGAGGCCCCGGCCCGCTCCTCGGTCGCCGCCATCGTCGGCACCGGGCTCGGCGGCGGCGTGGTCGAGGCCGGCAAGGTGATCAGCGGCGCGGCGGGCATGGCAGGCGAGCTCGGCCACGTGCAGATCCCGCTGCACGGCGTGCTGGAAGAGGGCCAGCCCGTGCCGGTCTGCAACTGCGGCTTCGCCGGCGACGTGGAGAGCATCGCCTCGCTCACCGGCATCACCAACAACCTGCTGCCGTACTGGCTCACCCGCTTCCCGGAGCACCCGCTCGCCGACGAGCCCGTGGCCAAGGCCGCCAAGATGCTCCGCGGGTACGGGGAGAAAGAGGACCCGCTCGCCCTCGCCGTGTTCGGCCAGCAGGCCCGAGCCATCGGCAAGCTCTTCACGATCGCGGCCAACTTCACCGACCCGGCCGCGTACTTCCTCGGTGGGGGAGTGGTGGAAGCGGCGCCGCACTTCCGGCAGTGGTTCCTCAACACCGTGCGCGAGCACACCCAGCTGCGCCGGGAGCAGCAGGAGGCGGCCACCTTCGCCCTCGTACCGGATCTCGACATGGCTGGCGCCCGGGGTGCCGCGGTCGCCGCGCTGGAGTCGGTCTCCGCCTGATCGTCCGCAGTGGACCTGGGGCGTACCCAGCCACAGGTGTTAAGGCTTATTGACAGATCTAGATATTGATCATCGTCTTTCAGTAGCGTCCTGGATGCCGTCCGTGACTCGGACGCGCTGAAGGGGGATACCTGATGCGACGAAGCATCGCGACCGCCGGAGTGGTCGTGCTCGGTCTCGCCACGCTCCTGCCGGGCGTCGCGCAAGCCGCTCCGCAACCGTCCGACCCGGGGCTCAGCCCCGCCGACCAGGTCTCACTCGCCGCCGGCATCCCGGTGGCGCCCAAGGCCGCCCCGGGCACCAAGCCGGCCGGGGCCAACCCGTTCCTCTCGCTGCCCATCGACGCGTCCAAGGTGGACTACAGCGGCTGGGCGGCGTACCTGAAGAAGCAGGCCCCGGCCAAGGCAGCGGCCCGGCTGAAGGCGCAGGGCAGCGAGCGTGCCGCCGCCGCGAAGGCGGCCGCGGCGATCGTGATCGACGAGGACGAGCCGGACGGCACGTTCGGCTCGAACGAGCGCCCCGAGGACGCGCAGCAGATCGCCGACTTCGGCACCGGCAAGAAGCAGAACTCGGCGATCCGGGTTCTCGGCTCGCTCGACAACGAGACGGTCACCGCGGTCACCCGCGCCGCCACCCCCGAAGACGACGGCGCCATCCCGCTCGCCGGCGACACCGGCATCGGCAGCGGCCTGGCGGCCATCGTCACCGACGCCCAGATCGGCGACGGCCCGCACGGCTCCGCCGGCACCGGCACCAACGACTTCGACTTCTACTCGGTGCAGGCGAAGGCCGGGCAGACCCTCACGGTCGACACCGACACGCCGACCGGCAATCTCGACACCGTCGTCGTGGTCTACGCGCCGGACGGCACCATCGTCGCTTCCAACGACGACGCCAACGGCGAGTTGGACAGCTTCCTCAACTGGAGTGTTCCCAGCTCAGGGACGTTCTACGTGGCGGTCGTGGGCTACGGCGGCCTGCCCGCCGACCCGTTCGACCCGGCCAGCGGTGACGGCGGAGCGAGCGAGGGCCCGTACTCGGTGAAGATCTCGGCCAGCTCGGCCGACAAGGACTACTACGAGGTGGTCCTCAAGGCCGGCGACGTGCTCGGCGCATCGATCAAGGGCGGCGCGTCGTACCTGACGGTTTACGACAGCGACCCGCGCGAAGCGCACGGCTCCCGCCAGAACGCCTCGTTCATCTACCCGATGGACAGCAAGCTGCCCGGCGCCGGCAACGCGGTCACCGATTACGTCGCCACGAAGACCGGCCCGCACTACATCGGCGTTGCCGAGGGCAGCGGCGGCTACGACGTCACGGTGGAGGCCTACCGGCCCACGTTGCAGGGCGACAAGACCACCCAGACGCTGTTCCTCGACTTCGACGGCGCCCGGGTCAACACCGGCGTCTTCGGCGGCACCGGCAATGTGCAGCTCAGCCCGTTCTCGGCGTTCGTCGCCAAGTGGGGCATCTCCGGGACCCAGCGCAACGCCCTGATCGACTCGGTCGTAGCCAGCGTCACCGAGAGCATCAAGCACGACCTCACCGAGAGCGGACTCAACAGCAAGTTCAAGCTGAAGATCCTCAACAGCCGGGACCACGCGGACCCGTGGGGGCAGAAGAACGTCAGCCGCATCATCATCGGCGGCACCATCGCCGAGTCCGGCGTCAGCACCATCGGCATCGCGCAGAGCATCGACCCGGGCAACTTCGAAACCGAAGAGACCGCCCTGGTGCTGCTGGACGTGCTGAGTGACCCGGCCGGCGGACCCGCGTCGCTGAACACGTACCTGACCGACGCCAGCGACCGTGTCGCCTTCGTCGGCCGCGCGGTCGGCAACGTGACGGCCCACGAGGCCGGCCACTTCTTCGGCAACTGGCACACCGACAACGCCGACGCGACGCCCAACCTGATGGACTCGGGTGGCGCCAACTTCGATGTCCTCTTCGGCGTTGGCCCGGACGGTATCGGCGGCACGGCCGACGACGCCGACGTCGACTTCGGTCACGACACCTTCAGCCCCGCCGAGGGCTTCGTCGGCACCGAGGACACCCTGGGTCGCATCGTCTTCGGCATCACCAGCTGACCAGGTACGAAAACGCCGATGGGCCGTCGCGATCAGCGGCGGCCCATCGACATTGTGTCGGCTCAGGAGAAGGGCGCAGGGCCGTGACCTGAGAGGGAAAGGAGAAGCTGGGTGGCGAGCAGCTTGCGCATGCCGGTGACGGTGACGTCGCCCACCCGCTCGTAGGGAAGCTCCAGCTGGACCCCTTCGCCCGCTTCGCGCAGGTCGTCGGTGATCTCGTCGGGGCGGAAGTTGCCGCCCCAGCCGTTGATGCCACCACGCTGGTTGACGTTGAGCGAAGCCATGCCGGACACGCGTGCGCCGTCGGCGAGGATCAACCTCGCGGGACCTGAGTAATTAGCTGCCATGAGAAATGCCTACGCTCAGCCGCTGCGCCGGTTGCCGTACTGGCGGGGGCTTTGTACGGTGCCGCTGCGCATCTGGCGGGCGCCGCCGGCGCTGACCGGGGCCGACCCGGTCTTCTTGCCTTTCGCGCGGCGCGCGGCGCGGTTTTCGAACTGAGCAGGCTGCTCTTCCGTCCCGGCTTCAGCCTCGGGGGTGGCGTCAGGCATCGGTGTCTCCTCGAGGTATCGGCACCCCACCGTCGCAGGCAGGGATCGTGCCCATCATATCCTTGCCGGTATGGACGAGAACCCGTTTGACGCCGAGGCGGGTTTCGCCGGACTGGGCCTACGGCCAGAACTGCTCCGCGCGCTGACCAACCTGGGCTACGAAGAACCGACCCCGATCCAGCAGGAGTCGATCCCGCCACTGGTGGCGGGCAACGACCTGGTCGGGCAGGCCGCGACCGGCACCGGCAAGACCGCCGCCTTCGCCCTGCCCCTGCTGCAACGGCTGGAAGAAGACCGCGGCCGCGACGCCGGACCGGCGGCACTGGTCCTGGTGCCCACCCGCGAGCTGGCCGAGCAGGTCTCCCAGGCGGTCCACCGCTACGGCCGTGACCTGGGCGTACGCGTCCTCCCGGTGTACGGCGGCCAGCCCATCGGCCGCCAGCTGCAGGCGCTGAAACGCGGCGTCGATGTCGTCGTCGGCACCCCCGGCCGGGTCCTCGATCACATCGACCGGCAGACGCTGCGGCTGGGCGACGTGCGCACCGTGGTGCTCGACGAGGCCGACGAGATGCTGGACATGGGCTTCGCCGAGGACATCGAGGCGGTGCTCGAACACACCCCGGAAACCCGGCAGACCGTGCTGTTCAGCGCGACCATGCCGCCCCGCATCGACAGCATCGCCCGCCGGCACCTGCGTGAACCGGTCCGGATCAAGATGGGTCGCGACACCACGGCCCCGGGCGATCTGCCCCTGGTCCGCCAGAGCGCCTACGTGGTCGCCCGGCCGTACAAGGCGGCCGCCCTCGGCCGGATCCTGGACGTGGAGGCGCCCACGGCGGCGATCGTCTTCTGCCGGACGCGTGAAGAGGTCGACCAGGTCACCGAGACCCTGAACGGCCGCGGCTACCGGGCGGAGGCCTTGCACGGCGGCATGAGCCAGGACCAGCGCGACCGGGTGATGAGCCGCCTGCGCGCCGGCAGCACCGAGCTGCTGGTCGCCACCGACGTCGCCGCTCGGGGCCTCGACGTCGAGCAGCTCACCCACGTCATCAACTTCAACGTCCCGGTCGCGCCCGAGGCGTACGTGCACCGGATCGGCCGGGTGGGCCGCGCGGGCCGGGAAGGCTCCGCGATCACCCTGGCGGAGCCGCGTGAGCAGCGCATGCTCAAGGCGATCGAGCGGCTGACCTCCCGCCGGATCACCCTCGAGCAGCTGCCCACGGTGACCGACCTGCGGGCCCGTCGCCTCGAGCTGACCCGCGCGGCGCTCCAAGCCAGCCTCGAAGGCGATGACCTGGAGCGATTCCAGGTAGTGATCGACTCGCTCACCGAGGAGTTCGACATCGAGCGGGTCGCGCTCGCCGCGGTGAAACTCCTGCACGAGGCCGCCGGCGGCGACGCCGCCGAGGAGGAGATCCCCGAGCCGGCACCGCCGCGCCGCACCCGCGAGCCGCAGGAGCGCGACACCCGCCGCGGCGGCCGCGAACGGCCCGGCCGTCCGTCCGCGGGCGACCACGGTGTCACCCGGTTGTTCTTCGGGCTCGGCCGGCGCGCCGGCGTCCGCCCCCAGGACCTGGTCGGCGCGATCGCGGGCGAGTCCGGCCTGAACTCCCGCGACATCGGGGCGATCCAGATCACGGATCGGTTCTCCCTGGTCGAGGTGCCCGAGTCGGCGGCCGAATCGGTCATCAAGGCCATGCAGGGCAGCACCATCCGGGGCCGCCGCCCCACGGTCCGCCGCGAGCGCTTCCACCACTAGAGAAGCTCAAGTCCTGCTCAAGTCCGGCCCGCAGCCGCCGATCCGTGAAGGCGATGCGGGCCACAGGACGAGCGGTACAGGTCACGGTGCGACGAGCGCCGCTGGCCGGCTGGCTGGCGGACCGCGGCGTCCGGACGAAGAACCTGCTCGCCCTGCTGGTCCTCGCCGCGGTGGCGCTCGGCATCGGCGTCCTGTCGATCAACCGGATGGGCCAGCTCGACGACGACCTCACCACGATGAAGCGCGCCCACCTCGACAGCATGGGCCAGCTCGTCGTCATCCGGGAGGCGACGGCCGAGAACTATCGCGGGCTCATGCTCACCTGGGGCCAGCAGTTCAACCCGTCGTACGCGGCACTGGGACGCAAGACCATCACCGAAGGTGACGCGCGGATGGACGGCGCGTTGGCCGCCTACGACGTCTCTGCAGCAGGTTCCCCGGCGCGCCACCAGGCACTCGCCGCTTTCCGGAAGGCCCTCACCGACTACCGGCAGATGCGCGCGGTCGTCGAGTTCCGGGAGACCGCACCCGCCGGCTTCACCCTGCCGGCGCTCGCCGACCTGCCCCGGGTCTACACCGGCCTCGAGTCCGCCATGAACGACGCCCTGGCCGAGTTGCAGCGTCTGGAAACCGCCGAGGCGGAGACGATGGCAGCCCGAGCCCAGCAGCGCTACGAAGCCGCCCGCTGGTGGACCGCGGGTTCGCTGACCGTCGGGCTCGGTCTCGCCCTGCTGTTCGCCCTGTGGCTGAGCCGCATGATGGGCCGACAGCTGTCCAGTGTCGCGGTGACCCTGGCCGCGGTCGCCGACGGTGATCTCAGCGGACACGCCGAGGTGCACGGCCGCGACGAGCTCGGCGATATGGCCGCCGCGGTGAACCGCGCCAACGCCAAGATCACGGACCTGATGCAGCGCCTCGAAGTGCAGGAGGAGCGCTTCCGATCCCTCGTCCAGCACGCGTCCGACATCACCGCCGTCATCGACCCCCGGGGCCGCCTGACCTATGCCAGCCCGGCGGTCAAACGCATGCTCGGCATCGAACCGGAGACGACCATCGGCCTGCCGGCCCTGCTGGCCGTCCACCCCGATGACCGCCGGGCCGTCCGTCGCGGCCTCAGCGAACTCGTCACCCAACCCGGGGGCGTCCGCTCCTGGGAGATCCGGGTACGCCGCGCCGACGGCTCCTGGCGCTGGCTCGCCGTCGTCGGCACCAACCTCACGGACCTCCCCAGCGTCGGCGGCGTGGTCTGCAACGCCCGCGACATCACCGACCTCCGCGAAGTCCAGGACCGCCTGCGGTACGACGCCACCCACGACCCACTGACCGGCCTTGCCAACCGTGCCCTGTTCCAAGAGCGGCTCCACGCGGCGACGACCGCCACCGTCCTGCTGCTCGACCTGGACGATTTCAAGCCGGTCAACGACGAGCTCGGCCACCACGTCGGCGACGAACTACTCATCGCCGTCGCCGAACGCCTCCGAGGCTGCGTCCGAGGCACCGACACGGTCGCCCGCCTCGGCGGTGACGAGTTCGCCCTGCTCCTGCCGGCCGACCTCACCGACACCGGCCCACACCAGGGCGACCTGATGGCCGCCCGCATCCTCGACGCCTTCGCCGAACCTGCCCGTACCAGTGCCGGTCCGCTCACCATCAAGGCCAGCATCGGCGTGGCAACCGGCCGCACCACCGACCACTCCGAGCTGCTCCGCCGCGCCGACGAGGCGATGTACCTCGCCAAGCGCGACGGCAAGAACAGCTTCGCCTCCGCCGGCCACTAGTTACCAGGTCTCGCCGGTGATCCGCTCGTAGACCTCGATGTATCGAGCCCGGGTGGCCTCGACGATGTCCTCGGGCACCTCCGGCCCAGGCGGCGTCCGGTCCCAATCCGTCAGCGTGGACGACCAGTCCCGGACGAACTGCTTGTCGAGATAGCGCTGCGGCCTACCCGGCGTCCACTCCGCGGCGGACCAGAAGCGCGAGGAGTCCGGTGTCAGGACCTCGTCGGCCAGCATCAAGGTGCCGTCGGCGGTTCGTCCGAACTCGAGCTTCGTGTCGGCGATGATCACCCCGTGCCCGGCGGCGATCCGGACCCCCCGGGTGTAAACCTCCAGCGTGATCCGGCGCAGTTCCTCCGCCATAGGCGACGTGACTTGCGCCGACATGTCCTCGAACGTCATGAACTCGTCATGGCCCTCGGCCGGGTCCGCCTTAGTAGTCGGCGTGAAGATCGGCGCGGGGAGTTTCGACCCTTCGGACAGCCCCGGCGGCAGCTCAACGCCGGAAACCGAACTGTTCTTCTGGTACTCCCGCAGCCCCAGACCGGCCAGATAGCCGCGGGCGATGCACTCCACCTGCACCATGTCCAGCCGCCGGCACCGGACCGCGCGGCCCGCCCATTCATCGGGCACGTCAGTCGCCGAGACCACGTGATGGGGCACGATGTCCGCCAGCCGCTCGAACCACCACAGCGACAGTTGCGTGAGGATCTTTCCCTTGTCCGGCACCGGTGTCGGCAGGACCACGTCATAGACCGACACCCGGTCGGAGGCGACGAGGATGATCTCGTCACCGTCGGCGTACACGTCTCGGACCTTGCCGGAATGCAAGAGCTTCACGGTTCCTCCAGCCGGGGGTGACACCCTTCAGCGGGGCCAGGCCGATGTGGCGTGACCCGTCGACGATGGTAGAACGCGTTCGGCGGAATCCGTGCTAGCGGGAGTGCCAGTGCCGAGGTTTCGCCTAGGCTGGGCGGCTGTGCGAGATCTTTATTGCGGTCCGGACCGGTCCGTGGCCTGTCGAGGTGGGTGATGACGGAGAAGATCGATTTCAAGAAGGAGATCGGCGCCTACCGTGCGCGGGCCGGACGGTTCGACGTGGTCGACGTGCCCGATCTGCAGTACCTCATGGTGGACGGGCACGGCGATCCGAACACGGGTGCGTTCAGCGAGGCGGCGGAGGCGCTCTATCCGGTGGCCTACCGGCTGAAGTTTGCGAGCAAGCAGGACCTGGGCCGGGACTATGTCGTCATGCCGCTCGAGGGCCAGTGGTGGGCCGCTGACATGGCCTTGTTCACGGGTGCACGGGACAAGTCCCGATGGGACTGGACGCTCATGATCATGGTGCCGGACTGGATCGATGCACCGATGTTCGCCCGTGCTGTGGAGCAGGTCGCCGCCAAACAGGCACCTCGTCGCCTGGCTGACATCCGACTTGCCTCGCTGTCCGAAGGTAGTTGCGTGCAGACCCTGCACCTGGGCTCCTACGACGACGAGGCCGAGACGCTGGCCCGCATGCACCACGAGGTCATCCCGGACCGGGGCTTCCGGATGACCGGCAAGCACCACGAGATCTACCTCAGCGACGCCCGCAAGGTCGCACCTGACCGCCTCCGCACGATCCTCCGGCAACCCGTCGAGGCGGTCGATCCTGGTGGTCCAACCCCGCGCGAGTGACGGTCAGGGAGCCAGTTCGCCGGCGGCGAAGGTCCATGTCGGGTACCGCCGGGTCAGGAAGGCGCGGTGACCGTCCCAGTCGACCCGACGCAGGGGCTGGGGCGGGGAGATCTGGACCGGTGACGTCGCGGATTGTTGGCGATAACCCCAGGAAAAGCCCGTCAAGGGTACGACCGAACGCCGGTCGCCGTCCCACGGCCCGATCGTGAGGAAGCTGTGCGCCGTCCAGTGCACGGGCCCGTCGCGCCAGCGGGAGGGGGCGTCGAAGAGGGTGGGCTGGAGGCCGTACCAGGCGAAGGGAGCCGTGGAGTCTTCGAAGAGGTCGAACGGGTCGGCCATGAAGGGGGAGTCGGGCGACGGCTCGCGGACCAGCTGCACCCAGCCCAGCATGCCGCGGTAGCCGCGGGCGCTGAACGTGACGGTGGCCGTACACATGGGCATGCCGTGTTCGCGGGTGGTCTTGCCGACGCTGGCGGGGTTGTCGTTGGCGGAAACGTCGATGTGGACGGTGCCGTGGTCGCCTTCGAAGGCGAAGGGGATGGAGATCATGACGGCAGGCGGGCGGCGCGTACCACCGCGTCCACGCCGGAGCCTGCTGCTTGCCGGGGGCGATCCTCAGCGAACACGATGTCCCATTCTTGGGGGTCGAGCGCGCCGACCGCTTCCGCTACCGAGATCTGGTTTTGCCCGGCCGCCGCTGTGGGCTGGCCGGTGGCCGGGTCGACTGGCCGGTGGCCGGCGAGCAGGAGTGTGCCGCCGGGTGCGACTCCGGTGGATAGGCGGCGCACCATCTGCGGCACTGATCCTGGCACGTGGACGTAGAAACTGACGACGAGGTCGTAGTGGTTCGGTGGGGGAGTCCACTTGGCGAGGTCGCCCTGGATCCAGTCGACGCGGGCGGCGAGGTCCGGGCCGAGGGCCGCTGCGCGGGCGCGGGCGTGGGCCAGGACGTTCTCGGCGAAGTCGAGCGCGGTGACGTGCCAGCCGTGCGCCGCCAGCCAGAACGCTTCGGCGCCGTGGCCGCAACCCGCGTCGAGCGCTCGTCCGGTGGGCAGCGTGGCGGCCTCAGCGAGCAGGTAGGCGTTGGGCGGCCGGGTGGCAACCACATCTGCGTGCTCGTGCAGCGCCTGCGCCCAGCGGTGTTCCCAGAAATCCTGGTCAAACAGGGTCACCAGGGCAGACTATGTCAGTCCTTGAGGGCCGTCTCCACATCGGTGTGCAGGGACAGGAAGTCGGTGAGGCCGAGGGTGTCGAGCAGGCGGCGCAGGAAGCCCGACGGCGCGGCGAGTCGGACCCAGCCGCCGCGTTCCATGGCCCGGCCGTGCGCGGTGACCAGCACGCCGACCCCCATGGAATCGCAGAAGTCCAGGCCGGCGAGGTCGACGACGACGTGCGGGCTGGGCCGCTCCACGAGGCGGCTCAGGTTGGCCTTGAGCGCGGGCGCGGTGTCGATGTCGAGGGAGCCGCGCAGCGTGAGGACGGCCGTGTTCGGTGGGTGGTGCGCGACCGAGACCTGCATGGGGGTGTCACTTTCGTCGGTGGTGGGCACGGGTCGACCGAGGGTCGACAAGGCGACGGCGGTGGTGACTAATACCCTAGGCGAGCGGTACCGCATGGGCGAATTCAGTCGCGTACGGTTGACGCCGTGACAATCGACAAGGGTGATTACGCGCCGGACTTCGCGCTGGCCGATCAGCACGGCACCACGCTCACGCTGAGTGAGCTGCTGACCGCGGGTCCGGTGGTGCTGTTCTTCTATCCGGCCGCGATGACCAGCGGCTGCACCGTCGAGGCATGCAACTTCCGGGACCTGGCCGCTGAGTACGCCGCGGCGGGCGTGCAGCGGGTGGGCATCAGCCGCGATGCCGTTGCCAAGCAGAAGCAGTTCGCCGACCTGCACGGCTTCGACTATCCGCTGCTTTCCGACGCCGACAGCGCGGTCGCCACTGCCTACGGTGTGAAGCGCAAGCTGCCGTTAGGGCCGCTCAGCATCAAGCGCATGACCTTCGTCATCGACAGCGACCGGCGGGTGCTGGACGTGATTCACAGCGAGTTGGACATGAACGCCCACGGTGACCGGGCCCTTGAGGTCGTCAAGGCCCGGTCAGCGCAGGACAATGCCTAACCCGCGTTGCGCCATTTGCGGCCGCCGCGGCCGATGAGGCGGTCGGCGTCGGTGGGGCCCCAGGACGCCGCTTCGTAGGTGGGGATCGGGGACGGGTCGTTGTCCCAGTGCTCGATGATCGGGTCGACGATCCGCCAGCACTGTTCGACCTCGTCGGTGCGGATGAACAGCGTCGGGTCGCCGAGCAAGGCGTCGAGGAGCAGTCGCTCGTAGGCTTCCGGGGATTCCTCGGCGAACGTCTGCTCGTACGAAAAATCCATGCTGGCCGTGCGCACCCGGAACGAGTGGCCGGGCACCTTGGCGCCGAAGCGCAGCGAGATGCCCTCGTTGGGCTGGATCCGCAGGATCAGCGCGTCGGTTTCGAGGTCGGTGAGCTGGTTGGCCGGGATCGGCAGGTGCGGCGGCCGCTGGAACTGCAGGGCGACCTCGGTGAGCCGGGCCGGCAGACGCTTGCCGGTGCGGACGTAGAACGGCACGCCCGCCCAGCGCCAGTTGTCGACGTTGAGCCGCATGGCGGCGTACGTCTCGGTGCGTGACAGCGGGTCGACGCCGGCCTCGTCGCGGTAACCGGCCATCAGGTCGTCGCGGGTGCCACCGCGGGTGTACTGGCCGCGGACGGCCAGGTCGGCGATGTCCCGGTCGGTGGGCAGCCGGATGGCCTGCAGCAGCTTGACCTTCTCGTTGCGCAGGTCCTCGGCGTTGAAGGAGGCCGGTGGCTCCATGAGGGCGAGCGCCAGGACCTGCAGCACGTGGTTCTGCACGATGTCGCGCATCGCCCCGGCGTGTTCGTAGAAGCCGCCGCGGGTGCCGACGCCCAGCGTCTCGGCGACGGTGATCTGCACATGGTCGACCCACGAGCGGTTCCAGATGGGCTGGAAGATGGCGTTGGCGAAGCGCAGCGCCAGCACGTTCTGAACGGTGTCTTTGCCCAGGTAGTGGTCGATCCGGAAGACCTGGGGCTCGTCGAACGCGGCGTGCACGATGGCGTCCAGCTCGCGGGCGGTCGCCAGGTCGTTGCCGTACGGCTTCTCGATCACCAGCCGGGAGAAGCTGCCGTCGTTGGCGTGGTTGAGCCCGGAGCCGGCAAGGCCGTTGATCACCGGCTCGAACGCCTCGGCGGGGGTGGAGAGGTAGAAGATGCGGTTGCCGGCGGTGCCGCGGGTGGCGTCGAGGTCGTCCAGGGTCTCGGCGAGCCGTTTGTAGGTGTCGGGGTCGTCGTAGCCGCCCGACACATACCTGATTCCGCCCTGGAGTTGCGGTTTGTCCGCCAGGCTGCGGCTGCCGAGGGCGCTCTCCGCGAACTGGTGGTCCTCCATCGGCGTACGCGCGACGCCGACGAGGGCGAATTCGGCGGGCAGCCGGTTGTGCCGGGCCAGGCTCTCCACCGCGGGCAGCAGCTTGCGGCGGGTCAGGTCGCCGGACGCGCCGAAGATCACCAGAGTGGCGGGCGGGGCGTTGCGGTCCTGCGCGAGCTGGGGAACGTTGTCCATTGCTTGGTCATCCTCCGACCGCTTACGGGTGCTTCCGCCTGAACTTTACGCAGCGCGAGCACTCCCCGGATCAAACCTTGTCCGCCGATGCTGCGGAGCCCGACTCCACAAAAGTGGCAAACTGGGTCGTAAGCCGCCGTCGGCAGAGGGAGATCTCCGTGAAGTACCGCCTCGTTACGCGTAGCGACATGGATGGCCTGGTCTGTGCCGTGCTGCTCAAGTTCATGAACGTGATCGACATCGACGACATCAAGTTCGTGCACCCCAAAGACGTGCAGGACGGTACGGCCGACATCTCCGACCGTGACATTCTGACCAACCTGCCGTACCACCCGGCGGCGCACCTGGTGTTCGACCACCACCACTCGGAGACGCTGCGGAACACCGGCAACCTGCCGAATCACATCATCAACGAGAACGCGCCGTCCGCCGCCCGGGTGATCTTCGAGTACTACGGCGGGGCGGAACGTTTCCCCGAGGTGCCCGATGACCTCATGAAGGCCGTCGACCAGGCCGACTCGGCCGACTACACGATCGACGACATCCTGAACCCGACCGGCTGGACGCTGCTGAACTTCATCATGGACAGCCGCACCGGCCTCGGTCGCTTCCGGGAATTCCGGGTCGCCAACTTCGATCTGATGCGGACGCTCATCGACGCCTGCATCCAGATGGGCATCGACGAGATCCTCAAGATGCCGGACGTGGCCGAGCGGGTCGACATGTACCAGGACTCGTCCGCCATGTTCGTCGAGCAGCTCAAGCGGATCTGCAAGATGGACGGCGACGTGGTGGTGGTGGACCTGCGCGAGGAGGACACCATCTTCGCGGGCAACCGGTTCATGGTGTACGCACTGTTCCCCGAAGCGCGGGTGTCCGTACACATCATCTGGGGTTTCAAGAAGCAGAACACCGTCTTCGCGTGCGGCAAGTCGATCCTCGACCGCACCTCGCCGGTCGACATCGGCTCGGTGATGTTGCAGTGGGGCGGCGGCGGTCACCTCGCGGCTGGCACCTGCCAGGTCGAGCACGACGACGCCGAGCGCGCCGAGTACGAGATCATCCAGGCGCTGAAGACCCCGCGTACGGTATCGGTCTGAACGTAGTTGGCGGGGTGGAGAGCCGAACCTCTCCACCCCGCCGCACGCAGGTCGTGGGTCTTGCCCGGGACCCCACCCGCATGTCGTGGTCAGCGCCCCACGCGCGTCTTCACGACTTTTTGCCCGCGCCCACCTGCGCGGGACATCTCTACTGTTCTTTCGGGCCGTCCTGGTAGCTCCACGCGGTGACCCGCGGCCCGGCGGCGACCAGTTCCTTCGGCTCGTCCGCCGAGGCGGCGGCCTGCGGTGTTTCCGCGGCCGAGCGGCGGCGGGACCGCAGCGTCGCGACCGCGCCGGCAATCGCCAGCAAGCCTGCGACGGCCCAGCCCGCGACCGTCCAGAAGCCCGGACCGTCATCGGCGGCCTCGACGAGGGCCGCGAACATCGCCGCGTCGTCGCCGCTCGTGGCGGTGCCCGTCGTGCCGGTCGCATCGTGCGCCGAGTGGCCCGCGGCCTGCCCTGCGACGGCCGGGGTCAACGTCAGGGTGGCCGGCGGGATTGCCGCGCCCTTCGCCGGGTCGGCGTAGGTCGGGGTGAGCGCGAAGCTCATCTTGTCGCCGCTCGCCGGCAGCGGACCCATCGCGACCGACAGGTCGGTGGACTTGCCGGGAGCCAGCTCTTTGCCCGGCATGGCGGTCCAGACGACCGCCGACGTGGCCTCGGTCACCAGGGAGTTGCCGTGGATGCCTTTCAGCGGCGTGTCCAGCTTCCGGTACTCCAGGCCGGGAGCCCAGTCCGGCACCGACAGGGGGTTGACCTCCGCCACCGGCATGTCGAGCGGCAGCACCAGCTTGACCTTGGTGATCGGGCTCTGCGCCGTATTGGTCAGCGTGAAGGAGACGTTCTGCCCGCTGCCCTGCGGTGCGCTGGGCGGGCTGACCGTCACGTCCGCGGCGGCAGGGGCCGCGAGGCCGAGCACGCCCGCGGCGACGGTGGCGGCCAGGACGCCCGCCCGGAGGTGCTTCTCCAGTCGACTCACGCCGGGTAGTTCGGTTCAGCGAGCCGAATGGTTCAACCCGCGCCGAAAAACTTTCCGAGCCGGAGGTGGATGATGGTCGGCATGCACGAGGTAGCGATTGGCAGCGACATGATCAGACTCGGACAATTCCTCAAGCTTGCCGACCTGATCGAAACCGGCGGGGAGGCCAAGATGCTGATCGCCGAGGGTGACGTGACGGTCAACGGCGAGGTCGACACGCGGCGAGGCCGCCAGTTGCACCCCGGTGACGTGGTGGCGGTCGGCCAGAAGGCGGCGCGCGTGGTCGCCTAGGGGCGGGCGGGCACACTTCGACGTCCGTTTATGCAGCGGTGCGTGACGAGCTGTTGACATTGTGTCGATCACAGGCATCTACTGAGGTCATCGTCGGGACCTCGATGGGTGCCGATGTCCGCCTCGCCGGGGAGGCCCCATGTCGCGCGCTCGCATCCGCACAGCTCTGTCCGGAACCGTCACCGCCCTGCTTGCCGTGGCCCTCGCCGGCTGCGCGGGCTGGGGCGGCAGCGACGGCGGGTCCGGCGGCGCGAACAGCATCGACGTCCTGATGGTGAACAACCCGCAGATGATCGACCTGCAACGGCTGACCGAGGAGAACTTCACCCGGGAGACCGGCATCGCGGTCAACTTCACCGTCCTGCCCGAAAATGACGTCCGGGACAAGATCAGTCAGGAGTTCTCCAGCCAGGCCGGCCAGTACGACGTCGCCTCGCTGAGCAACTTCGAGATCCCGATCTATGCCAAGTCGAAGTGGATCGCGCCGCTCGACGACTACGTCGCCGCCGACAGCACCTTCAACCAGGCGGACATCCTGCCGCCGATGACGAAGTCGCTGACCGCCGACGACGGCAAACTCTACGGCCAGCCCTTCTACGGCGAGTCGTCGTTCCTGATGTACCGCAAGGACGTGCTGGACGCGCAGGGCATCACGATGCCCGAGAAGCCAACGTGGCAACAGATCGCCGACATCGCCGCCCAAGTGGACGGCAAACAGCCCGGCATGGCCGGCATCTGCCTGCGCGGCCAGCCCGGCTGGGGCCAGATCTTCGCCCCGCTCACCACGGTCGTCAACACCTTCGGGGGTACGTGGTTCGACGCCGACTGGAACGCCCGCGTCGACTCACCCGAATTCCGCGCGGCCACCCAGTTCTACGTCGACCTCGTCCGGGCCCACGGCGAGACCGGCGCCCCGCAGGCCGGCTTCACCGAATGCCTCAACAACCTGATCCAGGGCAACGTCGCCATGTGGTACGACGCCACCAGCGCCGCCGGCTCCCTCGAAGCCGCCGACTCCCCGGTCAAGGGCAAGATGGGCTACGTCGCCGCCCCGGTCGTCAAGACCCCGAGCTCCGGCTGGCTCTACGCCTGGTCGTGGAGCATCCAGCAGGCCAGCGAGAAGAAGGACAACGCCTGGAAGTTCATCTCCTGGGCGTCCAGCCGGCAGTACGAGGAACTGGTCGGCGGTCAACTCGGCTGGTCCCGGGTCCCGGCCGGTAAACGGGCCTCGACGTACACGAACCCGGACTATCTCCAGGAGGCGTCCGCCTTCGCGGAGCCCACCGAGCAGGCCATCTCCAGCGCCGACCCGCGCAACCCCGGCGTCCAGCCGCGCCCGGCCATCGGCATCCAGTTCGTCGACATCCCCGAGTTCACCGACCTCGGCACCCAGGTCTCGCAGTACGTCAGCTCCGCCATAGCCGGCCGGATGAGCGTCGGCGAGGCCCTGGAACGCGGGCAACGGCTCGCCGAGGACGTCGCCGAGCGCTACCAGTCGCGCAAGGAAGGGTGAGGTGCCGTCATGACTTCTGTCGTCGACAAGACCGACGCCCCCGCCGGTGCTCCGGCACCGCCGCCGTCCGTGGCGCGCCGGGCCGCCGGGTGGGCCCGCCGGGCACCGCTGCTGCCCGCCCTGGTGTTCATGATTGTCGTGACCCAGCTGCCGTTCGTGGCGACCCTGGTCATCTCGTTCATGGACTGGAACGCCTACTACCCGGACGAGGTGGGCTTCGCCGGCTTCGACAACTTCCGGCGGGTGTTCACCGACGTCAACATGCGCGACGCGGTCATCACCACGATCCTGCTCACCGCCGGGGTCGTCCTGATCAGCCTGCTGCTCGGCCTCGGCATCGCCCTGCTACTGGACCGCAAGTTCCGTGGCCGCGGCGCCGTACGCACCATGATGATCGCGCCGTTCCTGGTCGTGCCGGTCGCCGCCGCCCTGCTGTGGAAGCACGCGCTCTACAACCCCGAATACGGCCTGTTCAACGGTGCACTCACCCGGCTGTGGAGCCTGTTCGGCTCGGACAACCCGCCGCAGCCGGACTGGATCACCAACGCGCCGCTCTGGTCGGTCATCTTCACCCTGGTGTGGCAGTGGACGCCGTTCATGATGCTGATCCTGCTCGCCGGTCTGCAGGGGCGCCCGCTCGACGTCATCGAGGCGGCCCGCATCGACGGGGCCAGCACCTGGCAGATCTTCCGGAGCATGACGTTGCCGCACCTGCGCCAGTACCTCGAACTCGGCGCGCTGCTCGGCTCGATCTACATCGTGCAGAACTTCGACGCGGTCTTCACGGTCACCTCCGGCGGCCTCGGTACGGCGAACCTGCCGTACACGATCTATCAGATCTTCTATCAGGCGCACGACTACGGCCGGGCCTCCGCCGCGGCGGTCGTCGTGGTCCTCGGCACGATCATCATCGCGACGTTCGCGCTGCGTACCGTCTCGTCGTTGTTCAAGGAGGACTCGGGCCGATGAGCATCACCGCATCCGCGCCGACCGTGAAGAAGACCGGCCGAGGCGGCACCTGGCTCACCCTGCTCGCCTGGGTGACCGGCATCCTGTTCGTGCTGCCCGTGGTCTGGATGGTGCTGACCTCCTTCCACAGCGAAGCCGACGCCGCCACCAACCCGCCCGCCGTCCTCGCCCCGATCACCCTCGAGGGCTACCGCGAGTTCTTCACCGGCGGCGCCAGCCCGTGGCCGCCACTGCTCAACTCGCTGACCGCCAGCATCGTGTCGACCGCCCTGGTGCTGCTGCTGTCCTTCCCCGCCGCGTACGCCCTCAGCATCAAACCGGTCAAGAAGTGGACCGACGTCCTGTTCTTCTTCCTGTCCACCAAGATGCTCCCGGTCGTCGCGGGCCTGCTCCCGCTGTACCTGTTCGCGCAGAGCGCCAACCTGCTCGACAACATCTGGCTGCTCATCGTCTTCTACACCTCGATGAACCTGCCGATCGCGGTGTGGATGATGCGGTCGTTCCTGTCCGAGGTGCCGGTCGAGATGCTGGAGGCGGCGGCGATGGACGGCGCGGGCCTGGCGAAAACCCTGCGCTCGGTGATCGCGCCCGTGGTCATGCCCGGCATAGCCGCCACCGCGCTGATCTGCTTCATCTTCAGCTGGAACGAGTTGCTGTTCGCCCGGGTCCTCACCGCCACCGTCGCCGAAACCGCCCCCGTGTTCCTGACCAGCTTCGTGACCAGCCAGGGCCTGTTCCTCGCCCAGCTGTGCGCGGCGGCGTTCGTGGTCTCGCTGCCGGTGCTCATCGCCGGCTTCGCGGCCCAGGACAAGCTGGTGCAGGGTCTCTCCCTGGGCTCGGTCAAATAGCTTTTCCGCCAAAGGTGGGAACCGGCGGCCGGGTGGGTACGTCGGACCGGTTATGACGCCATTTCGCTACCTGCGGACGGCTACGGCCGCCGCCACGTTGGTCCTCCTCGGCGCCTGCGCCCAGCCCGGCACCGGCGCCGGTAGCTCGCCGTCGTCCGCCCCCGCCGCCGCCCCGCCCACGGACGGCGACGCCCTGGTCCTGCGGGTGAAACAGACCGGCGGCTTCGCCGGTCCGGAAATGATCGCCTCCCGGATCCCCGACCTCAGCGTGTACGCCGACGGCCGGCTCATCTTCGACGGCCCGGTGACCCAGCAGTATCCCGGCCCCGCCCTGCCCAACGTCCTGGTCCGCACCATCTCGCCGGAACAGGTCCGGCAGCTCACCGAGCAGGCCACCGCCGCCGGCGTGCGCGACGGCACCGACTACGGACAGCCCGGCGTGGCCGACGCGAGCACCACCGAGGTCACCGTGACCACCTCGGCCGGCACGCAGACCGTCGCCGCGAACGCGCTGCGCGAGGCGATGGCCGAAGACCCGCAGCTCACCACGGCTCAGCAGGAAGCCCGGGCGAAGCTGCGCACCTTCCTCGACGGCACGGACAAGCTGCTCGCCGGATCGGGCGCGCAGCCGTACCTGCCGGAGACGCTGGCCGTGGTCGTCCGCCCGTACGTGCAGCCCGGCGACGACCTGCCCCGCCCGCAGCCGGTGGCGTGGCCCGGCCCGGCGCTGCCCGGCGAAGCCCTGGCCGCGCCGCAGAAGCTCAGCTGCGTCTCCGCCACGGGTGACCAGCGGGACGCGGTCTTCGCCGCGGCGAAGGCGGCAAACTCGGCGACGCCGTGGAGTTCCGGTGGCAACAACTGGGCCGTCACGTTCCGCCCGTTGCTGCCCGGTGAGAGCGGCTGTGCCGACCTCAAGGCGGCCCGATGAGCCCCATCGGCGAACCCTTCGAACCCCCGGAACTGCCGCGCCGCCCGCAGGAAGACGGCAGCGGGCCGGGACGGGTGAACCCCGCCCCGGCCCGCCCGGCCTGCCGGCCGAAGCTCAGCGCACGCCGAGCAGATCCACCACAAAGATGAGCGTCTCGTTCGGCTTGATCACGCCGCCGGCACCCCGCGCGCCGTAACCGAGGTGCGGGGGAATGGTCAGCTTGCGCCGGCCGCCCACCTTCATGCCGGCCACGCCCTGGTCCCAGCCGCCGATGACCTGACCCCCGCCGAGACCGAACTCGAACGCCTCACCGCGGTTGTAGGAGGCGTCGAACTCCTTGCCGGAGGAGAATGCTACGCCCACGTAGTGGACGCTGACCTGGTGTCCAGGCTTGGCCTCGTCGCCGTCACCGACGGTGAGGTCCTCCACGACCAGCTCGGCCGGCGGCTCACCGGTGATGGGGCCGACGTCGGGCTTCTCCATGTGTCCTCCTGTGTCGAATTGCCTGCGTGCCATGCAACCACAGGACGGTGACCTTCCGGACACCGAGGTGAACGATCCGGCCCCGAGTTCCGTACTGTCCGGCGTGGGCCGCTCCGCCCACCACGGGGTATCGCTGGGAGGCCGCATGAGGTCCGTCCGCCGCACCGCGGCGCTCGCCGTCGTCGGCGGGATCGCCGCTGCCACCTCGCTACTCCCGGCCCTGCCGGCACTCGCGCACGGCGCGCCGACCACACCGATCAGCCGTACGGCGGCCTGCGCCTCCGGCGGCGATCGGACGGACAGCGCGCCCTGCCGCGCCGCCCGCGATGCCAACGGTGGCCCGATCGGCCGCTTCGACAACCTGCGGGTCGCCAACGTCGGCGGCCGGGACGCGCAGGTGATCCCGGACGGCAAACTGTGCAGCGGCGGACTGCCCGACTTCCGCGGTCTCGACCAGCCGCGCGGCGACTGGCCGGCCACGACCGTCACCGCGGGCGGCACGCTGAAGATCGCGTACGCCGGCACGATCCCGCATCAGGGCTCGTTCCGCCTCTACCTGACCGGCCGCGGTTACGACCCCGCCGCGAAGCTGACCTGGGCAGACCTCGGCAAGCCGCTCGCTGAGATCAAGGACCCGCCGCTGCGCGAGGGCGCGTACCGGATGAGCCTGAAGCTGCCTCAGGACCGCTCGGGCCGGCACATTCTCTACACCGTCTGGGAGACATCGAGCACGCCGGACACCTACTACTCGTGCTCCGACCTGGTCATCAAGGCTGCCGCGACAGCTCGGCCACCGTCGGCCGCGCCGGTGGCGAAGCCCGCCGCGAAGGCCACCCGCTCGCCGGAACCCGAAGCGGTCGCGCCACCCGCAGAACCGCCGGCAACCACGTCCGCGGCGGCCGCACCGGCAGACCCTGCGCCATCGCTGCGCCCCGCAGCCGCCGCGGCGGACGATCACGTCCAGCTCGGCCACCAGATCCTGATCGGCGCAACCGTGGTCATCCTCGGCGTCACCGCTGCCGCCGGCTTGCTGCGGCTGCGCCGCGCCCGGACCACCAAGGACTGAGCCGGGGCTGCGGCGATCAATACTGTGGCTACGGGTGTCCAGCCCATTGGTGTCGGTGGCTGTCCGGACGGATCGGCGGTGGGCGAATAATGGCGTGACAGCCGGGTTCGGGACCCGGAGACTCGCCGGATGATCATCGACGCCGTCCGTCGCCGAGTGCGACCCCCGTCGCGACTGGCCGGACGGCTGTCTGCGCAGTCGCTCCTCTTTGCGATCGGTGAAGGTACCTTCCTGACCGGCTCGGCGGTCTTCTTCACGCAGATCGTCGGACTGTCCGCCGCGCAGGTCGGGCTCGGCCTGACGTGTGCGGGGATCGCCGCATTCCTAGCGGCGCTGCCGATGGGAAAGCTCGTCGACCGCTTCGGTCCGAAGAAGATGTGGGCCGTCAGCGCGGCCGGGCAGGCGGCGATGTTCGCGGTGTGGCCCTTCATCACCGACTTCTCGGGCTACTTAGCCATGGCCATCGGCATGGAGGTCATCGGCGCCTTGGGCAGCGCCGCGTACGGGGCGTACACGATTGACGCCCTGCCGCCCGGCGAGCGGGTGAAGTCCCGGGCCTACATGTATTCGGCCCTCAACGTCGGCTTCACCCTCGGGTCGCTCATCGGCGGCATCGCCCTGGCGTTCCACTCCAATGACGTCCTCCACGCGCTGCCCTGGTTCACCGCCGCGGTCTTCCTGGTGAACGCCGCCGCCATCAGCCGGCTGCCGCGGGCCGCACACGACAAGCGCACCCCGGTGGAGCGCAAGGTGAAGGTTCCCGGTCCGGGGCCGCTGCGCAATCCCGGCTGGCTGCTGACGAGCTTCTTCAGCGGGGTGTTCTGGACTAATCAGGTGCTGCTCAACGTCGTGATCCCGCTGTGGCTGGTCGAGCAGACGGACGCACCGCGGGTGCTGTTGGCCCTGCTGTTCGGCACCAACACGGTGATGTGCATCTTCCTGCCGATGGCGGCGGCACGGGGAGTTACCGGCGTGCCCACCGCGCTGCGGGCGATCCGCCTGTCGGCGACGTTCTTCGTGATCTCCTGCCTGATCACGCTGGCGACGCACGACACGGTCGGCTGGGTCACGATCGCTCTGGTCTGGCTGGGGCACGTCACGGTGACCGGGGCCGAGCTCTATCTTTCGGCGGCCCACTGGACATTCGAGGCGGAACTGATGGATCCCCGCCAGCGCGGCGCCTATCAGGGAGCCGCGGAGATGAGTGGCACCCTCGGCAAGGTGTGGGCGCCGGCGGTGTTCACGTTCCTCGCGATGAACTGGGGTGCCACCGGCTGGCTGGTGATCGCCGGCATCATCGTGCTGGCCGCCGTCGCGATCCACCCGTCGACCCGGATGGCGCGCCGGTTCCTCGAGCGGCATGTTCCCGCTGAGGCGCTGGCCGATGCCACTGCGTCCAGCTCCGGCCAGCAGGCAGCTCCCGCGCAGCTCTGAGGGGTCAGGCGGCGTTCTCGAAGTGGCGCAGTTCGCGGGCTTCCTTGGCGTAGCGGGCCAAGAGGTGCACCGTGCGAGGGCCGGCTACGCCGTCGGTGTCGAGGCCGACCCGGGCCTGGAACCGGCGGACCGCGCCGGTCAGCGCCTCGTCGCCCGGAGGGACAGTGCGGCCGAGAGTGGCGAACAGTTCACGGATCGCCGCCGGCTCGGCGGCCGGGGCCGGGTCGCCGGTCCAGCCGATCAGGCCGCCAACGGCGGTTCCGACCACGCTGAGCATTCCTCGTGCCGACATCGCGTACCTCCTGGGGGTCTCGGGCTGAGTCCTAGAATCCGCGACGGACCTGTGCGCAACATCGGACCGGGGTCCTGACCTGCTGTGTGTTCGCTATGACTTTCGGTGGATCCGCCGGCTCAGAACTCGTCGACGCGGCGGTCCTGATCCGGGCAGACCGTGTCGATCGCCAGCTTGATCAATTCCCGCGCGGTCGCCTGGTCGGTCGCGGTGGCGTCCGCGGTGCCGAGGGTACGGGTCTGCGCAACGACCTTGTCCGCCTTGGCGCCCGCAGCCAGGGCGGTGCAGGCCCGTTCGGCGACAGCGGCGAGTTCCTCCTCGCGGCGGTCCAGTGCCACGTCGGGCAGTACGTCTTGCACCACGGCGACGAAAGCGCCTGTTCCGGTGGCCTCGCGACCCTGCGGGGTCTTATCCGGGGCCGGTGGCCGGGCGGTCGGGCTTCCGGTCGCCTGAGCCTGGGCGGGCGCCGAGGATGGAATGCTGCCGGCGCTGGCTGCGGGCGCGGAGGCGACGGCAGAGGGCGCCGCCAGGTCGTCTCCGCACCCGCCCAGTGTCAGCAAGAGTGCCGCCGCAGCCAGCCATCGTGTCGTCATCGGTGCCCCCCAGTCGTCGCGTCTGCCTACCGCAGGCCAGACGGGCCGAACCCGGTGGACCTGCCGCAGGCTCGCGGGCCGCCCGCTGGACCTGCCGGAGGCTCAGCGCGGCCAGGCCCGCTTGCCCTGCCGGAGGCTCAACGGGGGAGGACAGCCCGAGCGACGCACCGCAACCCGCACGAGTGAAGCGTCGGCGCGCTCAGCGAACGCACAGACTGCGCACCGGGACCTGACAATTTTCGCGGCGACAGTGGGTTCATCAACGCAGACGAAGAGGGCAGGCGCGTGATGACCGACTTGTTGACCCGACCACACACTCCGACCACCAGTGCGCCGCCGCTGTTCCCGCCCCCGCAGCCACCCCTGCCGCCGTACTTCGGCGCCGGCAACCATCACCCGGCCGGGCCGGGCCGCTGGGGCCCGCGGATCGCCGTCGGCGCCGTGGTGCTCGCCCTGGTAGCCGGCGGAGGCACGGCCGGCGCCGTCATCGCCGAACGGTACGCACACAGCACCCCGACCGTCGCCCAAGCCGCGGTTGCCGCCGCCGTGCCGCTGACCGCAGCGGGGGAGGCCGACCTCGCCGCCGTGGCCGCCAAAGTGTCGCCGAGCATCGTCACCGTCCTGCTCGACGGGCGAGGCGGTTCGTCGCTCGGCTCCGGCGTAGTGTTGCGCGCCGACGGGCTGGTGCTCACCAACAACCACGTGATCGAGTCCGGCGGGACGGTGAGCGTACGGCTGTCGGACGGCCGTACGGTGCCCGCCGACGTGGTGGCGGCCGACCCCACGCACGACCTCGCGCTGGTGCAGGCGACCGGCTTGTCCGGCCTGACCCCGGCAACCTTCGGGACGAACGCCGGCGTGGCGGTCGGTGACACCGTGTTGGCCTTCGGTGCTCCGCTGGGACTGGAAGGCACGGTGACCTCGGGCATCGTCTCGGCGCTGGACCGGGAGGTCGACACCGGCTCGGAGAAACTGACCGGCCTGCTGCAAACCGACGCCGCGATCAACCAGGGCAACTCGGGTGGTGCCCTGGTGGACTCCGCCGGTCAGGTGATCGGCATCAACGTGGCGATCGCCACCGCGAGCGACGAGAGCACCGGCAGCGTCGGCGTCGGCTTCGCCATCCCGGCCGACACCGTCACCGCGGTGGTCCGCCAGTTGCAGACCCAGGCCAGCTGAGCACCGAGGTGCTCAGCCAGCCAGGTCGCTGTAGCGGTCTTCCAGCTCCCGCCAGGGGCCCTGGGCGACCGCGCGGCCGCCGATCAGGATGACCACCCGGTCGGCACGGGACAGGGCCGCCCGCTTGGACGTGGAACCCACGACCGTGACGCCGTGCTCGCGTAGGGCCCGCCACAGCTCCAGCTCGGTTGTCACGTCCAGGGCCGAGGACACGTCGTCGGCGATCAGCAGCTCCGTCCGCGGCGCGAGCGCCCGGGCCAGCGCCAACCGCTGCAACTGGCCGCCCGACAGCCGGGTGCCCTTGTGGCCGATGAGCAGCTGCAAACCGCCGCCGGCGGCAGCCAGGTCGTGTTCGAGCTGAGCGGTCGACACCGCATCGGCCGCGTCGACCTGATGGCCGAGCGCGATGTTGTCGGCCACCGTGCCGGACAGGACCCGAGGCAGCTGAGCGACGTATCCGACCTGGTTCGGGCGCAGGAACGTCTCCGGCTCGGCCACCGGCCTGCCGTTCCAGGCCAGTGTGCCGGTGTGATGCACGATGCCGGCCAGGGCCCGCAGCAGTGAGGACTTGCCGGAGCCGACCGGGCCGGCGATCAACACCAGTTCGCCGCGCTCCACGACCAGGTCGATGTCCTGGGCGCCGACCGTGCCGTTCTCGTGGACCGCGCTGAAGCCCGCGAGTTCCAGTCGTTGCAGCGGGCTGCGCGGCGCCACCGGCGGCGCGTCGGCGGTGCCGGCCGCGATGTCCACCCCGGGTACGGTCGACGAGTACGCCGCCTCTCCGCCCATCGCCACCGTCCGCGCGGTCCACACCTTGGCCGACGGGAAGTGCGACACCAGCGAGGCCGTGGTCCATGCGAACCACCGGGCCGCACCCAGCACCGCCACCGCGATCAGTGTCGCGGCCGCCGACAGGTGCCCGGCCAGATACATCGCCCAGGCGGCGATCGGCAGCAGACCACTGAGCACCGACGGTGTGGACCGCGCCCACACCTGGATGGCGATTTCGTGGCGCTGCCGTTCACTGCGCGCGGTGTCGAGGGTGGCGAGGTGGTCCAGCACCGGCATGGTCGCGCCGGCCAGTTTCACCGTGCGTGCCGCGGAAAGTGACGAGACCAGGGCGGTGGCGAAGGCAGCCCGGGCGGCCACCGTGCGGCGGGCGGCCCGTTCCAGTTTCGGGCCGAACAGCGTCGCGGCCAGACCGGACACGAGCATGGTGCCGGCGAAGAACATCGCCGGCACCCATGAGCCCGATGCCCAGGTCATGGCGACGATCATCACGAGGCTGACCGCGGTGTCGATGAGGTTGTCGGCGAGCATGACCACGCGTTCGGTGTCGCCGCCCTGCGCCACGACCTCGGCCGGGGTGTGCTTGCTGATCCGCCGCGGTCCGATCTGTCCGTGCACCAGCCGCATGCTGATCCGCAGCATCTGCCGGACCCACCACTCCGGGAACCAGGCGCCGGTGTAGTACAGCGTCGGAATGGCGACGATCAGCGAAGCGGCGATGGCGATGGCCGGCCACATCGGATCGCCGACCCCGTCGACCACCTGCGACCAGAACAGCGGCAGGATCGCGCCGTCCAGGCCGAGCAGCACCAGAACCGCGAACAGGGCCACCGCGGCCAGGCCGTACCGGGCGTCGTTGGTGGTCAGCCGGACGATCTCCCGCATGGTGCGCGCCGGGGGCGGCTCGGGCAGCGGCGGCGGGTCGGTCTGCGGCAGGTTGTTGCCCAGCTCGGCAACCACCGGTTCGGGCTCGCGTTCCAGGACGGCCACGCCGCCGCCGGTGCGGGCCGGTGCCGCCACGTGGGACGTGGCCAGCAGCTCCGCGAAGCGGCGCGACTCGGCGAGCGGGCCCGACTCCAGCACCTCGCCGTCGGCGAGGACCACGACCTCGTCGCAGCGCTGCACCGAGGACAGCCGGTGCGCGACGATGACGCCGATGCGGCCCTGCAGCAGCCGGTCGGTGGCCCGCTGCACCCAGGACTCGGTCACCGGGTCCATCCGCGCGGTGGCCTCGTCGAGGATCACCACCTGCGGGTCGCGGACCAGGATGCGGGCGAAGGCGACCAACTGTTCCTGCCCGGCGGACAGGACGTAACCGCCCTCGCCGAGCTTGGTCTCCACCCCGTCGGGCAGACTGTCGACCCAGGTGCTCAGGCCCAGCTCGGACAGCGCGCCGGCAGCCTGCGGCAGGAGTTCCTGGTCGAAGAGCGCGATGTTCTCGGCCAGCGTGCCGGCCAGGATCTCGGTGCGCTGCGGGACGATCGCGGTCCACCGGCGCAGACCCTCGACGTCGAGATCGTTGAGGTCGTGCCCGCCGAGGAACACCGTGCCACGCGGCACATCAACGGCACGAGTGAGGACCTTGGCCAGGGTGGACTTGCCGGAGCCGGTTCGCCCGATCAACGCGTAGGAGCGGCCGCGTTGGAAGGACAGAGTGATGGCGCGCAGTGCGGGCGGACGGGCGGAGTCGGCTTCGCCGTAGCGGAAGGTGAGGTCTTTCACGACCAGGTCGCCTTCGGTGGGCGGAAGTCCGCCGGTCGGTTCCTGCGGAATCTCACGCAGTTGCCGGACCCGGCTCCAGGCGCCGAGCGCGTTCTGCAGCTCGGGCACCATCCGGGTGACGTGCTCGAGCGTGCCGCCGAAGCCCAGCGCCAGCAGCCACACCGCGGTCAGTCGCGCGCCGTCGATATGGCCCGCGGTCAAGGCCCAGGCACCCCCTACGACCAGGACCGCGATCAGCGTACGGGTGATCGCCCCGGCGCCCATCGTGACCCGCGACGACATCCGCCAGACCCGGCGCCCGCGCTCCAGCACTTCCCGCGCGCGCTGGGCGTAGAGGCTGCGCACGTACGGCGCGGCGAGGCTGGTGCGGACGTCGTCCTGACCGTGCACGGCTTCTTCCATGACGGCGGCGAGGTCGGACCAGGCTTCTTCTTCGCGGATGCGGGCCGGGGAGATGCGCTGGATCGGTTTGGTCATGACGGCGGCGAGCAGGATCGACACGAGCACCATGCCGACGGCGGCGGGCCACCAGGCGAAGAACGCGGTGACGATCGACAGGGCGGCCACGGCCAAGGACTGTGCGAGGCGTACGCCACTGCCGCGCAGCTCGGCGCCCACCTGGTAAACGTCGGCATCGATGCGGTCGAGCAGCTCGCCGACCGGGGTGTTCTCCAGGGTGGGCACGTCCTGGCCGAAGGCGACGCGACACAGCCCGCGGCGGACGGCGGCGGCCCAGTCGGCGGTCAGCCGGGCTGCGGCCAGGCCGACGAGGACATCGCCGATGACGGACACGATGAGCGCAGCCGCGAGCACGCCGAACAGCGGCACGGACCGGTTGACCAGCACCGCACCGGCCAGGCCCAGCGCGGCGGCCTGACCGCCGGCCCCGAGCACGATGAGGACGGCGATGAAGGCGGTGCGACGTGGTGAAACGCCCCATAAGTCGCGAAGCAGAAGCATCGAAGGTCCTCGGGGCAGCAGGGAAGCGGTGGTTCCATCCTGCGGGGCTGGCGGAAGCGGCTCAACGCATTTACGGGTCGGGGTGGGTGTCCTGGGCCACCTTTGCAAACCGTACGTTCGTACTGTTAGATCATCCGGGTGCTGAGCTCTTCGCTGCCCGCCCGGGGCACACCGCGGATCCTGGTCTTCGCCACGCTGGTGAACACCGTCGGCAACGGCGCTTTCCTGGCTACCGCCACGCTGTTCCTGACCCGCTCGGTGGGGCTCACCCCGACTCAGCTGGCCCTCGCCCTCAGCCTCGCCGCCGGCGCCGGCATGCTGCTCAGCACCCCGATGGGCTACGTCGTCGACCACATCGGACCACGGACCGCGCAGATGGTCGCCCTGGTGGTGCTAGCCGCCGCCTACTGCGGGCTGTGCTTCGCCCGGGACCTGGGGACGGTCGTGCCACTCGCGTGCCTGATCGCGGTCGGCGACTCCGTGGTCAAGGCAGCCAACGGTGCCATGATCGCTGGTGCTGTGCCGCCGGCCGATCGGGTCCGCACCCGCGCGTTCCTGCGCTCGACCACCAACGCGGGCATCGCCCTCGGCACGCTGGCCGCCGGGGTGCCTCTCCTACTGGACACCCGTGCGGCATATCTGGCGGTGCTCCTCGGCAACGCCGCCACCTGCGTCGGCGCGGCCTTGATCGTGCGCCGGGCCACCCCGGTCGCCCCCGTACGCGCGCCGTCGGGCGGGCCGAAACTCATCGCCCTGCGCGACCGGCCGTTCCTCACCTTCGTCCTGCTCGACGGCCTGGTCGCCGCGCTCTACAACGACATGCTCAGTCTCGCACTGCCACTGTGGTTGGTAGCGCACGCCGGCGGCCCCGCGGTCCTCGTCTCCGCAGCTCTCCTGGTCAACACCATCGGCTGCGTAACGCTCCAGGTGTGGGCCGCCCGGAACCTGCACACCGCCGCCGACGCACCCCGGGCCAACCGCCGCGGCGCGCTGCTGGTGGCCGCCTCCTGCGTCCTGTTCGCGCTCGCCACCGATGCACCGGCCGCCCTGATCGGTGCGGCGGTTCTGGGCGCCGCGGCGGTGCACGTGCTCGGCGAGTTGTGGTTGTCCGGTGCCTCGTTCGTGACGGTTTTCGACCTGGCCCGGGACTGGGCGCAGGGGCAATATCAGGCCGTGCACCAAACCGGCCGGCAGGTCGGCAACCTGATCTCGCCGCCGCTGATCACCGCCCTGGTCGTGGGCTGGGGTGCACCCGGCTGGCTGTGCCTCGGCGCCCTCTTCGTGACCACCGGCCTGGTGACCCCGGTCGTCATTCGTTGGGCCCTGGCTCGTCGCGAGCCGGTAGCGTGCGCCTGATGTATCCCCCCTCGCCGTGGCACCTACGCGGGCAGCTGTACCTATCGGTTTTTGTCCTGCCCCACCACGAGGTGCCCACACTGCCACCCGGAATTCGGCCGCTCACCGTCGCCGGCCGGACCCTGGTCGGCGCCGCCTGGGTCAACTACGAACCCGGCGGCACCCTGCACTATCGCGAACTGCTGGCCGCGGTGCTGGTCCGCCCGCTCCGGTTCTCGATCCTGAACATCTGGGTGGACAGCCCGGAATCCTGCGCGGGCGGCCGCGACATGTGGGCGATCCCCAAGGACCTGACCGAGCTGACCATCGCATCCCCGGCTGCCGCCGCCCCCGGCATCGCCCGGGCAGGCATCGCGGTGGGCCGCCGGCTGCCCGGCCGGTGGCCCACTCCGCTGCCCCTGGTGCAGGGCCGTGCCCACGATCTGATCCGTACGCCTGTGCGGGGCACCGCCGCCCTCCGACCGTCCCGCATCGACTGGTCGATCGACCCCGACGGCCCGCTCGGCTATCTGGCCGGGCGCCGCCCCCTGCTGTCAGTTACGCTGTCCGACTTCCGGCTCCGCTTTGGCGCCTGACCGACCTGCGGCGGCGTTAGCGGGCGCTGACGGCAGTGCGATAGGCGGTCACGCATTGCTGCCAAGCACCGGTCAGTCCCTCGAGGTCGCGCAGATGCGGCGTCAGGTCTGCCGAGAAGGTGTCCGTCGCGTCCCGCGGCAGCAGCGAGGGCAAGTTGTCGATGGCGATGACCGCGGCCGATCCGACGGTGATCGCCGGCGCGTCCCAGGTGGTGACGGCGTCATAGAGCGGCAGTGCATTCCACGGTGAACCTGGATCGCAACTGACGTCCACCACACAGGTCAGCTGGGACTCCGGCCGGGCCAGATCCGCGCGCTGCAGGAACGCCTCGGTGCCAGGACCAGCCAAGACACAGTTGACCAGCAGGTTATGCCGCAACAGCGCGTCCCGATCCAGATTCCGGGTCTCGGCGACGTCCCACCCGGTCGGGGTGACACCGGCCTCGACGAGCGCCGCGGCAGCCCCCCGGCCGCTGCGGCCGAGCGCGCCGATCACCAGTGCCGTGCGCGCCGGCCGGTCCCGGTACTTCCGCAGCCGCTCGGCCAGCTCCGCGCTGGTCGTGGCGGCGATCGGCGGGTGCAGATCACCGTGTTGCTGCAGCACACCCAGCGCCGCACCAGCGAAGCCCGCCCAGTAGCCGAACGCGGCCTGACGGCGACCCGCCTCGTCGGCGAGCGATTCGAGGTCGAGGAGCAAGCCACCGCCCGCCTCGAACCGCTCCAACAGCCGCTGAGCGCCCGGCTGACCCTTGTACGCATGGCCGAACATCACCTGCCGGTGCCGCAACTGCGCCGGCTCCTCGGGCAGCTCCTTCAGCCCGAGAATCACCGTGGACTCCGGCGCGTCCACCCAGTCGCCAGCCGACGCGGTAACGCAGCCCTGCGCCACATAGTCCTCGAGCGGATAGATCCGCTGCGGCGACTCCTCGACCGTGATGCGCACCCCGCTGCGGATCAGAATTCCGGCATCCGCCGGGCTGAGCGCACAGCGCCGCTCGGACTCGCGCACCTCATGTCGGATCCACAGCTCGAGCATGACCACCTCGGTTCATCCTGACGTCATCGACCTGGCGCGATCACCCTATGCCGGGACGCCGGGCCACGCCGGTCCGACGCCCGCGCCGGAGTCCGTCACCGCAGCCGCCACCTCCGCCAGATCACCCTGGGAGAGCGCCAGGCCAGCCGCGGGCGTCCAGCCGTTGACCTGGTCCGGACGGCGAGCGCCGACAATCGCACCGGTGACGCCGCGCCAAGCGAGGGTCCACGCCACCGCCACCGCGGCAACGGTGGTGTCGTGCCGGGTTGCCACCACCCGCAGTGCCTCGACAACGCGCAGATTGCGGTCCAGGTGGACGGTGAAATCGGGATGCCCCCGTCGCCAGTCATTCGCGGGCAGCGCGGCGACCCGACCCGCATCGAACGCGCCGGTCAGCAGACCGGAGTGCATCGGCTGATATCCGATCACCCCAGTGCCGTGCGCCGCGCCCCAGGCGATCTCGTCAGCCGCCTGCCGGGCCAGGGCGGAAAACGGCGGCTGGATGGCGTCGACATGGGCGACCCGCTCGGCCCGGACCAGTTCCGCGACACTGTGATTCGACAACCCGATCGCACGGACCTTTCCCTCCGTCCGCAAATCCGCCATCGTCTGCCAGTACTCCTCCAGCGGCGTCGCAGCCACCGCGGGAGCCGGATCGTCGCCGAAGGACAGCAGCGTGCCATCGGCGGGCCAATGCACCTGGTAGAGGTCAATGTGGTCAACCCGCAGCCGGCGCAGCGAGCCTTCCAACTCGCGGCGGACACTGGCGGCGGTCATGACCCGACGCGGCGCACTGGTTCGGCGGCCGGGGTCATCCCAGACCAGACCGGCCTTGGTGAACAGGTACGGGCGATCCGCCGCGGGCAGCGCCGCCACCGCCCGGCCCACAACGTCCTCGGAGTGCCCCAACCCGTACGCGGGCGCGGTATCGATCCAATTGACGCCCGCCGCCGCGGCGCGGTGCACGGTGGCGATCGAGTCGGCGTCGTCCTGGTCGCCCCAGGCGTACTCCCAGTCGTTACCGCCCATCACCCAGGCGCCGAGCCCGACGGTGGACAGGTGCATACCAGTGCTGCCGAGCTGCCGTACGGGCAGTGTTGTGTCACTCATGGGCACCACTGTCGGCGGCAGAGCAGCGGTGGCCCAGATCCCCGCCGAGCCTAGGCACCGCACGACCAGGATCGCCGTCCGAGATACTGCGCTCATGATCCTGGACCGGCGGGCCGAACTGGGTGGTTTCCTCAAGTCGCGGCGAGCACGACTGCGACCGGGCGACCTCGGCCTACCCAGTCACGGTGGACGCCGGCGCGTTCCGGGCGTTCGCCGCGAAGAGCTGGCCCTGACCGCGGGCGTCAGCGTGGACCACTACATCCGCCTCGAACAAGGCCGCGAGCTGCAATTCTCGGCCTCAGTCCTGGACGCCGTAGCCCGCGTCCTGCGATTGGACAAGGTGGAACACGAATACCTGTACCGGCTGGCCCGCCCGTGGCCGGACACCACCTCGACACCCCGCGGCCAGGCTGTCCGGCCGGGGCTTCGGCGGCTGCTGGCGGCGATGACGGACGTTCCCGCGTACGTGATCGGTCGTGCGGGTGACGTTCTGGCCTGGAACGATCTCGGTGCGGCGTTGATCACCGACTTCGCCGCCCTGCCGCCCTTCCAACGCAACCTGGCCCGTCTGGTCGTCGTCGATCCGCAGGTCAGCGCCTTGTATGCCGACTGGCCCGCCAAGGTGCGCGACATCGCTGCGTACCTACGGCTGGACGCGGCCCGGCATCCGGACGACGCCCGCACCCGCGCCTTGCTGGCCGAGCTGTGCGCGGCAAGCCCGGAGTTTCGCGCGGCCTGGGACGATCACGACCTTAACGAGAAAACCCATGGCGGGTACGTCTACCTGCACCCGCAAGCCGGCCGGCTGGAACTCGGCTTCGAGGCGCTCCGCCTGCCCGACGACCCCGACCAAGCCCTCATTGTCCACACCGCCCCGGACGGTTCCGACGCTGTCGCCCGGCTGCTCAGCGTGAGCGCAGCACCAGCAGCGTGATCTCGCTCGGCGCGAAGACGCGGAACGGCGGCCCCCAGAAGCCCGTGCCCCGCGAGGTGTAAAGCTGGGTGCGCTCGCCGTGCCGGCTGAGGCCCTGCAGGACCGGCTGATCCAGCCGGACGAGGTAGTGGAACGGCCAGATCTGCCCGCCGTGCGTATGCCCGGAGATCTGCAGATCCACCCCATGCGCCACCGCCCCGGTGATCTGCTGCGGCTGGTGTGCGAGCAGCAGCACCGGCAGATTCTCGTCGGTGCCCCGCAGCGCGGCCGCGTGGTCCATGTGGTGCCCCGGCACGCCCGACCCGGCCGCCGTCCGGTCATCGACACCCGCGACGATCAGGTCACTGCCGTTGCGTGACACGACGAGGTGCCGATTGTGCAGCGCCTCCCAGCCCAGCGCGGCCATGTGCTCCACCCAGCGCTGCGCCCCGCTGAAATACTCGTGATTGCCGGTGACATACACCCGGGCCAGCTTCGCCCTGATGTCACCCAGCGGTGCGGCCTGCTCCCGCCGCTGCGCCACCTCACCATCCGCGATGTCCCCGGTGTGGGCAACCACATCGGCGTCCAACGAATTCACGACCTCAGTGACGCCGCGCGACCACTTGGCCCGGTTGATCGGTCCGTAATGCGTGTCGGTCAGCAGCACGACCCGCAAGCCGTCGAGACCGGACCCGAGCCGGGGCAGCAGCACGTCCACCTGTCGGACGCGGGGGACACGCATCGCTTCGGCGTACCCCCAAAGGAGCAGAACCAGCGCGACCAGCGCGACCACCGCGGTGACGACCCGCGACCGCACCGGATCCTCGACGCCGGCGAGGGTGAGCGCCAGGCGCAGCAGGTTGCCGAGGATCGACCACACGAACAGGACCCAGACGATGCCGAGCAGCGTGTCGGCGACGCGGGCGGGGCCGTCGCGGTGCTGGCGGCCGTGGCCGCTGAACATCAGCACCGGGAAAGCCGCGGCCAGGGCTGCTGAGACCACCGTGCCGGCGGCGAAGACCGCGGTGGGCCAGCGGTTGCCCGACCAGACCAAGGTCCACCAGGGCACCCCGAAGAGCAGCAGGAGCACGGCGGTGACGATCAGGCCGAAACTCAAGGCCCGCCCGGGCCGCCGCCGCGGCTCGGTCTCCACGGCTTCACCAACAGACACGCCCCGAAGTCTGCCACGCTCTCCAGGGCGGGGTCCCACCGATCATGCCGTCGGTCAGCACCGGAAGGATCTTCTCAGCCGACTTGCTGGCGACCCAGTGCTCAATCTCCCGGTTCACCCACGGCGACTGCGCCGCCTCCGGCGAGGCCAGCAGGACGAAATAGTCGGAGCCGTCCATGGCCCGCTCGATGGATGACCACAGTGCGGGGGTGCAGCCCGGTCTGGTCGCGGAAAATCCACAATGCTCGGCGGCGGTTCCATGGCTTTGCCAGCAGGTGAAGGCCGCGCTGCACGGCGGGCGCGAGTCGTCCGTCCGCGGCGTGGCTGTAGGAGATGAACCCGTTGAACGACACGGCGATCGATTGTGCCTGATGCCCGTGTGACGCGCCGCCCCGGGCGTCTGCGTCATCAGCCAGCCGACGGAGCGCCAGCGGTGCGCCCCGATCGCGCTCGTCCTAGTCCGGTGGCGTTCCGAGGGTGTGGATAAGAGCGGATGGAATGATCAAGTGGGCGCGGTCGCGGGTGGCGGCGATGACGGCAGCGTTCTGGGCGTCGGGGCCGGTGGCCCACGCCTGCGCTGCGGCCGGGTCCTTACCGAAGCGATGATGCCGGGCGATGAGCCGTTCGAGCCGGGTGACCTGGTCGAGGTCGGCGTACCAGACTTCGTCGAGCAGCGGCCGAACGTGGGACCAGCGGTCGTCGTCGACGAGCAGGTAGTTCCCCTCGGTGACGATGAGGCGGGCGGCGCGGCGTACGGGAATGGCGCCCGCGATGGGTTGCTCGATGACGCGTTCGAAGCCGGGCGCGTACACGACGTCGTCGGTGTCGTCGCGGAGCCGGCGCAGCAGTGCTGCGTAGCCGAGGGCGTCGAAGGTGTCGGGGGCGCCTTTGCGGTCGCGGTTGCCGAGGCGGTCGAGTTCGACGTCGGCGAGGTGGAAGCCGTCCATGGGGACGTGGGCGACCCAGCCGGGCGGGCCGAAGGCGGCGAGGGCGGAAACCAGTTCCTCGGCGAGGGTGGTCTTGCCGGCACCCGGCTCACCGACGATGCCGAGGATGGCCCGCGGGATGCCGGCAGCAGCCTGATCCCCGGGGGGAGCCGAGGAGCTCAGCGCGGCCGGTGCGCCGTGGCCAGCCTGCGCGCCGGGCAGGCCGCCCAGTGCGCAGGCGCGCGCCAACAGGTCGTCGAACGTCGTCATGCGGGTCGGGCCGTAAGGTGGTTGGCGAGGAACTGGCGGGCGTGGCGGGCCAGATCTTCGCCGTCGTCCCACAGGTTGCGCCAGATGGCGAGGTCGTTGGAGAGGCCGCGGGCTGCCACTGCCGATGAGAACGATTCGAAGGTGATCGGGCCGGTGTAGGAGATGTCGGCGAGGGCGTGGAAGAACGCCGTGAAGTCGAGGTGGCCGGAGCCGAGATAACCGCGGTGGTTCTCGCCGATGTGGACGTAGCCGAGCCGGTCGCCGACGAGGCGGACCGGGCGGACGAGGTCGTCTTCCTCGATGTTCATGTGGTACGTGTCCAGATGCACCAGCACATTGTCCGCACCGATGTCGTCGGCGAGGCGCAGTGCATCCGCGGCCGTGTTTATCACGTTGGTTTCGTAGCGGTTGCACACCTCGAGGCCGAGCGTCATGCTCCGGTCCTGAGCCGACGCGGCGAGGTCGCGCAGCACCCCGACCACGTTGGCGCGGCCGGCGTCGGTGAGCGGCGCACCATACTTGCCGAGGGCGCTGTAGAGGGCGCCGGTGAAGTGGGTGCCGCCGAGCTCGTGGGTGATGACCAGCGAGTCGTGCAGCAGCTTCGCGCCGCGTTCGACCACGGCCGGGTCGGCGCTGGAAACATCGGCGTCGAAGGCGAGGCCGCGCGAGCAGGCGACCTTGAGGCCGTTCTCCTGCAACAGCTTCCGGGCGGCGGCGACGTCGAGGTTGAGGGAGTCGTGCAGGGAGATTTCGAGCAGGTCGAAGCCGGTGCGGGCGGTTTGGGCGACGGCATGGGCGACCGAGGCGGGGGAGGTGTCCCCGGCCCAGACCAGGGCGTGGACGCCGAGGGGGTTGCGCAGCTGCATGGGGGTGTCCTAAAAGGTCAGGCGCTCTTGGCGCCGGTGATGAGGGCGACGATTTCCTCGCCGGTGGTCTCCGCGGTGCGGCGGCCGCCGACGCAACGTCCGGCGCGCATGACCCAGACCTGGTCGCTGAGCGCCATGACCTGGGCGAAGTTGTGGCTGATGAGCAGGACGGCGTGGCCGTCGTCGCGCAGTTTGCGGATCAGGTCCTCGACGCGGGCGGTCTCCTGGACGCCGAGGGCGGCGGTCGGCTCGTCCATGATCACGAGGCGGGACTCGAAGCCTGCCGCGCGGCAGATGGCGACTGCCTGGCGCTGGCCGCCGGAGAGGCGGCGGACCCGGCTGCGGACGGCGGGCACGTTGACGGCGAGGGTGGACACCATCCGCTGGGCCTCGCGTTGCATGCCGCGGCGGTCGAGGACGGCCAGCGGGCCGAGCTTGTGCACCATCTCTCGGTTGAGGAAGAGGTTCTGCCAGACGGTCAGGTCCTCGACCAGGGCGAGGTTCTGGTGCACGGTCTCGATGCCGGCTTCGCGGGCGTCCTCGGGGGATTTGAAGTGCAGGTCGCGGCCGTCGAGGGCGATCGTGCCCGCGTCCGGGCGGTGGATGCCGGCGATGCAGCGGACCAGGGTGGACTTGCCGGCGCCGTTGTCGCCGACCAGGGCGGTGATCTCGCCGGGTGCGAGGGTGAGGGAGACGTCGACCAGGGCCCGGACGCTGCCGAAGGACAGTGAGACGCCGTTGACGGAGAGCAGCGGAGTGGTCATTTCTGGAACCTCGTGAGCAGGGCGGCCAGCACCACGACGACGCCGACGGCGAGCGGTTGGTAGAACTGGGAGACGCCGAGCAGGGTCAGGCCGTTGGTGAGGGCCGTCAGCAGCAGGGCGCCGATCACCGGGCCGGTGATCGTGCCGCGGCCGCCGAGCAGGCTGACGCCGCCGAGGACCACCGCGGCCACCGAGTTGAGCAGGAACGAGGTGTTGGAGGCGGGTTCGGCGGCGCCGACCCGGGCGATCAGCAGGATGGCGCCGAGGCCGGCGAGCAGGCCGGCGATGCCGTACACGGCGATCTTGATGCGGGCGGTGCTGATGCCGGTGGCGGTGGCCGCCTCGGCGGAGCCGCCGGTGGCGAGCACGTGGGTGCCGAATCGGGTGTGGAAGAGCAGGCCGTGCGCGATCAGGGCGACGACCGCGGCGATGATCACCATCCAGCCGAAGATGCCGAGGCCGCCGGTGGAGAGGCGCAGCAGGAACGTGTCGATGACGGTCACCGGTTTGCCGTCGGCGAGCACCAGGGCGGTGCCGGAGGCGGCGGAGAGCATGCCGAGCGTGACGATGAAGTCGGTGATCTTTCCGCGGGCGATGATGAGGCCGTTGACCAGTCCGGCGATCAGGCCGGTGACCAGCGCGGCGCCCATGGCACCCCACAGTCCCCAGCTGGCGTAGGTCGCGCCGAACACGACTGCCGCCAGGGTCATGACGGACGCGACCGACAGGTCGATGCCGCCGGTGGCGACGACGAAGGTCTGTCCGACCGCGAGGACCACGAGGATGGCCGAGGCGATCAGCATGGACCGGACGTTGCCGCTGGACAGGAAGGTCGGGTTGAGGATCTGGAAGAGGACGACCAGGAAGATCAGGCCGACCAGGGCGGCCCATTCAGCCCAGAAGCCGATGTCCTTGAACCGGTGGGTCCACGGTTCGGTGTCGCGCGCGGCGACGGCTGCGGTTGCCATGCCTCAGCCGCCGATCAGGGCTTTGAACGGGTCCGCGTACTCACCGAACGGCTTCGGCGTGGCGGCGAGCGCCTTGTCGGCGTTCTCTTTGGTGACCAGTTCGACGGGCGCTTCGACATTCGCGGGGAGCGTCTTGCCGGCGGCTGCTGCCTGGCAGGCCTCCATACCCATCAGACCGATCGCGTACGGGTACTGCGCGACGACCGCATCCACGCTGCCGTTCTTGACTGCCGTGAGAGCGTCCTTGTTGCCGTCCACGCTGATGATGCGCACCTTGCCGGTCTTGCCGGCGTTGGCGACCGCCTGGGCGACGCCGAGGCCCATGTCGTCGTTGGCGACGAAGAAGCCGGCCAGGTCGGGTTGGGCCTGCATGATGTTGGTGGCCTGGGTCAGCGCCTCCTGGCGTTCCCAGTTGGCGGCGACGGTCTGGACGAGCTGGAGCTTGCCGCCGATCGCCTTGCTGAAGCCGTCGACCCGGGCGCCGCTGGTGACGTCGCCGGCGATGCCGCCGATCGCGGCCACCTTCGCGTTCGCGGGCACCAGCGTGACCATGTGGGTGCCCGCCTTCTCGCCGGCGGACTCGTTGTTGGTGCCGATGTAGGTGGCCGGGGTGGCGGAGGCGGCCTTCGCGGCCGCGGCGTCGACCGGGCTGTCGATGTTGACGATGGTCTTCTTCGCCGCGGCGAGCTGGGCGATGCCCTGCACCAGGTTGGTGCCCGAGATCGGGTTGACGATGTAGCAGGAGAAGTCCTGCCCGGCCAGCGCGGTGAGCCGGTCGGCCTGGCCGGTGGTGTCGGTGATGGAGTTGGCGGCCTGCACGGTGGGGGTGAGTCCGGCGGCGGCGCCCTGCTCCTTGATGCCCTGCTCCATGGACTGGAAGAAGGGGTTGTCGAGGCCCTTGATGACGGCGGCGATCTTGGCCTTGTCGCCGGTGCCGGCGCCAGTGTCTGAGCCCGATGAACAGGCCGACAGCAGGGCGAGGGCGGCGACGGTCGTGGAAGCCACGGCTACTCGATAGGGCGCTGAGTGCGGCATGTGGGGGGTCCTTCCGAACGATGGTCGTGAGATGTCGGTGAGGTTTCGTTGATTAGATGCTCGACTTATGACTTGTGTCAAGCAAAAGAGTTGAGTCTTTTGCATAGTGCCTAGACGTAATAGGATCGCCGCGTGAGCATCAGCCCCCCGCCCCCCGGGGTATCCGCCGCCGGCCTCGGTGAGGTCCTGGCGCTGTTCCGCGCCCAGCCGAGCCTCACCCGCGCCGACGTCATGCAGCAGACCGGGCTCTCGCGGTCGACCGTCAACCAGCGGCTCGACGCGCTGCTCGCCGCTCAGCTGGTCGTCCCCGGCGGAGAGGGGTCGCCCACCGGCGGTCGCCCGGCCAGCCGGTTCACCTTCCACTGCGACCGTGGCGTGCTGCTGGTCGCGGACATCGGCGCCACCGGCATGCGCACGGCGCTGTGCAACCTGCGTGGCGAGGTTCGCGCCGAGCGGGAGCGCGCCATCGACGTGGCCCTCGGTCCGCAGGCTGTGCTCAGCGCCGCCGAGGAGATGTTCGCCGCGCTGCTCGCCGCCGCGGGTCGGACCGCCGCCGAGGTGCACGGCATCGGCATCGACGTGCCCGGCCCGGTCGACTTCGACAGCGGCCAGGTGGTCAGTCCGCCGATCATGAGCGGCTGGGACCGCTACGACATCCCGGGCTGGTTCGCCGGGCGCTACGACTGCCCGATCCTGGTGGACAAGGACGTCAACGCGATGGCGTTCGGCGAGCACCGCAGCGTCTACCCCGACGTCCGGCAGCTACTCCTGCTCAAGGCGGGCACCGGCATCGGCGCGGGGATGATCATCGGCGGCGAGGTCTACCGGGGCGCCGACGGCGCGGCCGGGGACATCGGGCACATCCAGGTCGCGGTCGAGGACGCCGAGAGCGAACCGCTCTGCCGCTGCGGCAACACCGGCTGCGTCGAGGCGTACGCGGGTGGGTGGGCCCTGGTCCGAGACCTGCGCGCGGCCGGCCGGGCGGTCGAGACGGTGGACGACGCGGTGATGTTGATCCGCACCGGTGACCTCACCGCGGTCCGGTTGGCCCGCCGTGCCGGACGGATCATCGGGCATGCCATCGCGGATTCTGTGAGCCTTTTCAACCCGCGGGTCATCGTGATCGGCGGCCAACTCGCCCGGATCGAGGAGCAGCTGTTCGCCGGGATCCGCGAGCTGGTCTACCGGCGGTCGTTGCCGCTGGCTACGCGGAATCTGCAGATCGTCGCCACCAAACTGGACACCCGCTCCGGGCTGGTCGGCCTGGCCCTGCTGCTGGCCGATGGGATCTTCGCCCCTGACCGGGTGGGTGCCTTGATCAACCGGGTCTGACGACCCCGGTCGTGGCCGGTTCCACCCGTACGGGGGTCGGAACCCCGACACCCGCGCACGGTGCGGCCGTTCGGCCCATGGACCGGACATTTGCCCAGGTACAACCTCCTCGAAGCAGGATTCTTCGTCCAGGAGGAACCATGATCGCGAAACGTCCCGTCCTGACCGCCGCCGTGGCAACAGGCGCCCTCTTGTTCAGCACAGTCCCGGCGCTGGCCGCCTCCGCTCCGCTGGTGCGGACCGGCAACCAGCCGGCGCCGCCGCCGATGGTCGTCGCTGACGGGCTCGACAACCCGCGCGGGTTGGCGTTCGCGCCCGATGGGACGCTCTATGTCGCCGAGGGCGGCAAGGGTGGCGCCGGTCCGTGCCAGGCCAGTCCGGAGGGCGGCGACGCCTGTTTCGGCCTGTCCGGCGCCATCACCAGAATCAAGTGGGGCCAGCAGAAGCGGATCGTCACCGGCCTGCCGTCGCTGGCGGGCAAGGGCACCGGCATGGAGGCGTCCGGACCCACCGACGTGGCCATCGACCGCAACGGCAAGGTGTCCTTCCTCGTGGGCCTCGGCGGAAGCCCGGACCTGCGCACCCAGGTGCCGCAGCTCGCAGGCATGGCGAAGCTCTACGAGGTCGGCCGGAAGGGGCCGAAGGCGGTCGCCGACCTCGGTGCCTACGAGAAGAAGGTCAACCCGGACCGCGTCAAGCCGGCCGACACCAACCCGTACGGGCTCGCGGCGTCCGGTGACTTCAAGGTCGTGGCGGACGCCGGTGGCAACAGCCTGGTCAAGGTCTCGTCGCGCGGGAAGCTGAGCACTCTCGCGGTGTTCAAGCAGCGCACGGTGCCGGCGCCGGCGGGGATCCCGGATCTGCCCGCGGGCACTCCGATCCCGATGCAGGCCGTGCCCACCTCTGCGGTTCGTGGCCCGGACGGCGCCTGGTACGTCGGCGAGCTCACCGGCTTCCCGTTCCCGGCCGGTAAGGCCCGCATCTACCGCGTCGTGCCCGGGCACCAGCCCACCGTCTACGCGACCGGCCTCACCAACGTCATCGACCTGGCGTTCGACCGGCACGGCCGGCTGTACGCGCTGGAGATTGCCCGGGACGGCCTGATGTCCGGCAACCAGACCGGTGCCCTGCTGCGGGTGAACCGCCGCGGTCCGCACCAGGTCGTGGCCTCCGCCGGGCTGACCGCTCCCGGTGGCCTCGCGATCCGCGGCAAGGACGCGTACGTGACGAGTTGCAGTGTCTGTGCCGGGACCGGAACCGTCGTCAAGATCCGGCTGTAGCAGCGACCGTGCGGGTCACAGCCCGAGCCGCAGGGCGGTCACGCCCGCGGGGGAGAGTGGCCGGGCAGTGGCCCGCACCAGGTCGGCGTGCACGACGGAGGGCAGCTGGGTGCCGAGCGCGCACAGCGAGGGGTAGTGGTCGAGCACGGCGCGGTGGCTGAGCGCGCCGACTCCGATCATCAGCCCGTTGATGGCGCTCGGGGTCCGGGCCAGCTCGGCGCACAGTTCCATCCGCCACACCGGGTCGTCGACGTGGGAGGCGAACTCCCGGGCGATCCGGTTCCCGACCGGGCTGCTCTCCTCGGGTGCGGCGTGCCGACCGGAGGGCGCGAGCACCGGCGCGGGGCGCACCGCGACGCCGAGCCGCAGCGCCAGCTCGGGCAGGGTGAGCACGGAGAGCCCGAAGGCGCACGTGTCGCAGAGCCGCTGGAAGGTGTCGGCGTGCACCACCGCCGCGGGACGCGAGCAGCCGGAGGCGGAACCGCAGGCGCTGTCCATGATGATTTCGGCGAGCCGACCCGCCGCATCGAACCGGCCGACGCCGGAGAACATGGTCGGTGTCTCTCGGTAACGGGCGAGGGCGGCGCGCTCGCTGCCGTAACCGTCCGGGTCCACGCCGATACGCGGGACGCCTTGCTGTGCTTGGAGCTGGATGAGCCGGAACATCCTGGTCACTCCCGGGGGTCTCAAGGGGCGGTGCATCCCGGGATACGGGCCGGATGGCCCGGCGGTTCATTCCCTACGCTGGGTATAAGAAAAATTGTGATCCTGCCGCTGAGCAGTCAATCTAAGACAATCGAATGTCACTGCGTGTAATGCGTACGTCGCGGCGGTGAGGGCGACGAGCATGCCGGCGAGGATCGCGGCGACGGTGCCGTCCAGCGCGCGCCAGGCCGTCGGTAGCGCGGTGAGGCCGAGCAGGAGGCCCGCTCCGCAAGCGGACTCGGCGAGCCGGCGCGCGCGGTCTGTGGTCATGGTCTCCACCCTGCCGTCACCGTGGGTGTGTGCGCTTCCCTCTCCAGCCGGATCAAGGCCTATGACTTTCGGCAGAGGCCCGCGGGCCCACCCAGATCCGACGAACGGCTCGTGCGGGTCGGAACAGGACGGTGCGGATGACCGAGACAGATACTTCCGGGCGGCTCCGCAACCTTGGTGGACGCTGGGGAAACTGCCCCGTAGCTTGTGGTGCGGAAGAGCGCGACGAACTCGAAGCTCGCTGGTGCTGCGACCGATAATGGTCATGACTTCGAGGACCGGGAGGACATGCGGTGACCGCTGCGGCGCCGTCGGCGTGGGACACCATGCCGGCGCTGATGTACCACTCCGTGTCCGCGGTTGCCGGTCCGATGCGTGACCTGGCCGTGCCGCCACGCCGACTGGCCGAACAGCTCGCCGCGCTCACGGCCGCGGGATATCGGCTCGTCGGCCTCACCGATGCGCTCGACCTGCTGGAGCAGGGCTGCACCGACCGGCTGCTGGCCGTGACCTTCGACGACGGCTATCGCGACTTTCTCACCGAAGCCGTACCGGTGCTGGCCGAGGCCGGCGCGGGCGCCACGCTCTACGCCTCGGTCGGCCACCTCGGCGAGTACGCCAACTGGCTGGGTCGCTGGTCGCCCGACTTCGGCAAGCTGTTGACCTGGAAAGAACTGGCCGAGGTCGCCGACGCCGGCATCGAGATCGGCAACCACAGCCTGATCCACCACCCGCTCGACGTCCTGCCCGCCACCGTCCTCCGCGAGGAAACGTCCCGCAGCAAGGACGAGCTCGAACAGCACCTCGGGCGCCGGGTGCGCAGCTTCGCCTACCCGCACGGCTACAACGGTGCCAAGGTCCGGGCGGCGGTGCTGGCCGCGGGCCACGACAACGCCACCGAGGTCGGCCGGCGGCTGCACACGCCGGGCGAACGACGGTTTGCCGTACCGCGGTTGCAGCCCACCCCGGACATGACCGGTGCCGATCTCGTGGCCCTGGTCGCCGGGGGCGGTTCGCCGCTGGTGCCCAAGCTCAAGCAACTCGCCCAGCCCGGCTGGCGGGTGGTCCGTCGGGCAGCGCGTGCTGCCGGGAAGAACCTGACATGAGCCCGGCCCACCGTGCCCCGCGCCGGGCCACCGAGTCGGGTCCGGCCACCTCGGTGAACCCTGGACACCGCGCACCGGGGCTCAAGCTGTCCCGACGGCACGTGCTCGGGCTTGCCGCCCTCGCGGCCGTGCCCGCCGCGACCATCGGTGTGCTGCAGTTCCGCTCGGACGACACCGCGGCCGAGGCCACCAACTCACCCGGACGCCCGCCCAGCACACCGCCGTCGGCCAGTGCCCCACCGAAGGTGGTGACCGAGGGCGGTGGTGTGGTGCCGTTCCGCCCGGGTCAGGCCATGCTCGGGGCCTATCTGGGCCTGTCCGGCAAGACCCCGGCGCAGGCCCGGCAGCTGCGCCGCGAGCAGCTCGGCCGCGAGGAGCGGATCGAGCATGTCTTCTACGGCTGGGCCGACCAGCTGCCCGCGTCCTTCCCCGACCTGCCGTCCGGGGCGTTCCCGATGGTCTCCTGGCGGGGCACCAAGTTCACCGACATCACCTCCGGTGCCGGAGACGAGATCATCAAACGGGCCGCCCGCCGGCTCAAAAGCGTCGGCCGGCCGTTGCTGCTGCGCTGGGGCTGGGAGATGAACGGCGACTGGTACGCCTGGTCGCCCGCCAAGAACGGCAAAGACCCGGCTGGCTATGTCCAGTCCTGGCGGCGCCTGCACGGCATCTTCGCCGACGAGGGCGTCACCAATGTGGCCTGGGTGTGGAGCCCCAACTGGAACTCCTCGCCGGTCGCCGACTGGAACACCTACGCTGCCCTGTACCCCGGCGACAAGTACGTGGACTGGGTCGGTGTGTCCGGCTACAACCTGCGCAAGGAGTCGCCCGACACGCTGTTCGGGCCGGTCTACCGATCGTATGCGGCCCGCAAGCCCATCATGATCTCCGAGGTGGGCTCGGTGGACCGCGGCGGCCGGACCAAGGCCGACTGGATCACGCTCTTCGGCAAGTGGGTCGAGGCGCATCCGGCCGTCGGCGCGGTGACCTGGTTCGACACCGACACCCACCCGGACTACGCGGAGAAGTGGCGGATCGACACCGATGCCGCTTCGCTGGCGGCGTACCGGGCGATGGCGGCGAGCGCGCGCTTCAGCGGCTGACCGGTGGCCCGGATCCGGGCCACCGGCACCACCAGCGTTACCGGCTCGCCTTCTCGGCGGCCTCGACAGCGTTGCGGAACAGCATCGCCACGGTGGTCGGACCGACGCCGCCGACGCGCGGGGTGAGCGCACCCGCCACCGACGCGACCTCTTCCGCCACGTCGGGCAGCAGCCGGCGGCCTTCATAGCGGACCCCCGCGCCGATGACGGTCGCTCCCGGCCGGACGTGGTCCGGCTGGATGATGCCGGGTACGCCCGCAGCCGCGATCAGAATGTCCGCGCGGCGGGTGTAGCGCTCCCAGTCCGGCACTCCGGTGTGGACCACGGTCACGGCGGCGTTCGCGGTCGGCCGCTTCTGCGACAGCAGCATGGCGAGCGGGCGGCCGATCGTGGCGCCGCGGCCCAGGATGACCACCTCGCGTCCGGCCACCGGAATCTCGTAGTGGGCGAGCAGAGCCTCGATGCCGGCCGGGGTGCAGGGCCGCGGCCCGGGCAGGCCCACGGACAGTCGACCGAGGTTGAGCGGGTGCATGCCGTCGACGTCCTTGTCGGGGTCGACGGTCATCAGCGCGGTGTCGTAATCGATGTGCGCCGGCGGCGGGTACTGGATGAGTAGGCCGTGCACGGCCGGGTCGGCGTTCAGCTTGTCGATCACCCGGTGCAGGTCGTCCTGGGTGGCGTCGGCGCTCAGGTGCTCGTGCGGCGACACGAAGCCCAACTCGCCGGCCTGGCGCTGCTTGATGCGGATGTAGCCGGCGCTGGCGTCGTCATCGCCGACCAGGATGGTGGCTAGCGAAGGCTGGACGCCGCCCTCGCGCAGCTTTGCCACCCGGCGGGCGACGTCGGCCAGGACCGCGTCTGCGACGGGCTTGCCGGGCAGGGACCGGGCCTCGTGCGCCGACGTCTGCGGGGTTTCGGACATGCGCGTCTCCCAGACCGCGGGTACCCAGGCGGACGGCACCCACGACGAGCTCCCCGATGGTGGTCCATCCTCGTTGCCGCCAGTCGCGTGACGCGGACAAGTATGCCGTGCCCCCGCGAACGGGCCGGCAGGGTGTCACCCCGCAGTGTGCAGCGCCTCAGCTCACGGCACTGATGAAGAGGGTGCGGTAGGGCGTGAGGTCGCCGGCACGGAACAGGCTGACGGTCATCCGCTGGTCGCCGGGCATGGTCAAGCGCTCCGACCAGGTCCCGTCGTCCGACACCGGGATGTTCCGGCGGGTCGGCGTGCCACCGCCACCGGTCCGGGCCACGGTCAGCGTGTACGGCCCATCCGTCCGCAGCAGCCCGGACGCCGCTACGGTGACGACCCGGTCTCCTTCGGCGTCGACCGGTCCCGACGGCTCGGCGGTCAACGCGGTTACCGGCGTGTCGTACAGGTTGCGGGAGGTGGCGAAGGAGAGCCAGCTTGCGCCGCCGAGGACGACGAGGACGAGGGCCAGCGGCAGCAGCTGCTTGACCAGGCGGTAGCGCTGGGACTTCTCCTCCGCGGCTACTTCCTCCTCGTCCTTGACCGGCGCCACCGACATGACGATCGTGTGTCCCTCGGCCACCGCGACGGCCTCTTGCGCGGAGACACGCAGCGGCGCGGCAGCCACCTCGTCGGGCTGCGACTCCTGCGCCCCGTCCTCCTGCGGTGTCACCTCGCTGGTCCGACTCCACCGCAGCTCGACGGCGAGCGCCGCGAGCAGGGTGACGCCGGCGGTGGCGACGGTCCACGCCACCCGGTCCAGACGTACGCCGATCATGTTGATGATCAGCCCGGCGACGATCAGGACGGCGAGGCTGAGTGCCGGGGCGAGCAGGATGCGCTCGACCGGGCTGAGCCTGCGGCGGGCGAAGATCGCGCCGGTCAGCGCCATGCCGGGCAGCGCGAAGCCCAGCACCATGCCGCCCGCGACGGTCAGAGCGCGTGGGCCGGCGAGCACGCTGGCGGCGGACACCACGGCCAGGCCGGCGACGACGCGGTTCAGCAGCGGGTTCATCGGCCCCCCAAGCGATAGACACGGACCACGCCGTTGTCGTAGAGCCGGTCGACCTCGGGCAGTGAATCGAACTTGGTGATCTGCGTGGTGCTGAGCGGTTGGGTGATCGAGCCCGCGTTCGGGTCGTTCTCGAAGTACGCCTCGCCCTCCGGCAACTGCTCCGACAGGCGCTTGTCCACCACGAGGTACTGCAACGACAGACTGCCGGCGAACTGCTCCTGGGCCAGCCCCCACTCGGTGGCGTAATACAGCGGCCCGACCTCACGAACCGGGTCCTGACGGCCGTACGTCGACGCCAGCGACACCGAGGTCACGTCGCCCCCGACCCGGTTGCCGGGGCCGAGCGACCGGCGCTGCCAGTCCGCGGCGTCCACCCCGTACGCGTCGACCGAGCGTTCGAACCCGCCGGCCAGGTACGGCCCTGGCAGGATGGACTGCAACGGCGGCCAGCCACCCGCTCGGGCGCCGATCATCAGCAGGGTGATCAGCGCGGAGCCGGCCGCCACGCGGCTGTAGAGGTTCCAGCTGCTCGGGGCGACCACATCGATCGCCGGTGCGGCAGCCCGCCAGCGGAGTCCCTCGGCGTCCCGTGCCGGGATGAGTTGCACGCCCCGGACCAGGGCGATCGCCGCCAGGATGGAGATCGGCACGTAGGTGAAGGTGGAGAGTCGCCCGGCGATTTCCGGGCCGTTCTGGCCGAGGAAGCGCACACCGTTGCCGGCGAAGAAGATGGCGCCGCCGACCACGGCCGCCCAGCGCCAGTAGTCCCGGTCGTGTCGGTGGAACATGTCCCGCACCAGGGCCACGTAGAGCACGCCCAACCCGAGCAGTCCGGTGCCCTGCACGACAAGCTGCCCGATGCTGACCGCGGCCGTGGTGGAGGAGGCTTCCTTGCGGCCGCTGAGCAGGTTCGAGATCGTCTGCCCGACCTGGTCGATCGGTGCCTCCAGGTAACCGAGCACGTCACGTGCCACGGTGAGCATCCACACGGCTACCACGAGTGCGGCCACCGCCGGAGTGATGAGCGCGCTCCAGCGCCGCGGCCGCTGCACGATCAGCTCGGCCGTGGCGAGCAGAAGCAGCGTGAGCACCAGTGCAAACGCGGTGATGTGGTGGCTGACCGTGGTCAGCGCGGCGGAGCCCACGGCCACGGCGAGGAAGGTGCGGCCACCCTCCTCGCGCCACCGGCGGGTCGCCCAGATCGCCAGCATGAAGAACGGCAGCGCGGCGGTCTGGTAGAGGAACATCGAGTTGAAGAACAGATAGTGCAGAGCGGTCGCGTACGTGGCACAGGCGACCCCGGCGACGGCGGGTGAGTTGCTCGCCCGCAGCACCACGGCGAACAGCACCGCGACGAAGACCAGGTGCGCGATGCCGGCGACGACGACGCCGGCCGCGGTGACCGGGAGTCCGGTCATCGACGTGATGGCCGCGCCCAGCTCGGCCAACCCGGGGAAGTGGACCGCGGGCGGCAGCGCCGGGTTGGGCTGGAACAGCCGGCCGGACTCGACGATGACGTTTGTCGCGAGCCAGTGCTGCAATTCGTCCGGGAAGCGGAACTGGTCCGGGCTGTACATCCACTTCAGCAGGTACTGGTGCAGGGCCAGCCCCATGACCAGCAGGAAAGACTCCGCGGCACCGGCCATCCGGCGGCTGAGCAGCCGCACGACGACCGGCGTGAAGACGACAACCTGCCCCACCCAGTACGCGAACTGCGCGTTGCTGGTGCTGAGCCGACCACCGGCGTAGGCGAGCGCGACCATCAGCACGCCCAGCGCGGAAATGGTCAGCACGGCCGGGGCATGTCCGAGGTCGAGTGGCGCTCGGCGGGGCCGGGCGGGCTTCGGGGCGCGTCCCGGATCGGCCGTCCCGAACTTTCGCTTCTTGCGGTCCTTGCCGGCCGGCGTCACCGGAATGATCGCCGTAACGGCGCTCGCGGCCTGATCGGTGGGGATGCGCAGCACGATGGTGTCGTCGGCGGCTCGCGGCAGACCCGCCGGCGCCTGGGTGGTGGCGGGCTTGGTGGTGGCCGGCTTGGCGGCGACCGGCTTCGGGTTGCTCGCGGGCTTGGCGGGTGCCGGCGGCTTCCGGTTGACCGCAGGCGCCGGCGTGGATGTCGGCGCAGCCGGTTTCGAGACGGGCAGCGCGATGGTGTCGTCCGCCGGGGCCGGTGTCGCCGGCTTCTTCTTCGGCGGCAGCGGGATGGCGATGGTGTCGCCGGCGGGCGCTGGCGTTGCCGGCTTCTTCTTCGGCGGCGCCACCGGGAGTGCGACCGTGTCGTCGGCGTCGGTGGGGCGCTTGTCGGCGGGGCTGCTCGGCCGTACCCGGATGATCATGGTCTCGTCCGGGTCCGCCGCCGCGGGCGGTGCTTTCGCCGGCGGCGGCGTCTTCGCCGGCAGCTTGATGAGCATGGTCTGGTCGGGGTCGACGGCCTCGGTGGTCGCTGCTTCCGCCGGGATCGGCTTGCCTGGGACACCCGAGGTGGTCTGGATGTCGGCGGCCGCCGGGCCGTCCGTGCCACCGGGCGCGCTGGGGCGCACCCGGGCGGCGGGCCGCGGCTGGTTGTCGTCGTCCTTGGCCTTCGCCGGCTCGGCCGCGCGTCGGTCAGCCATGGTTTCGGCCTCCCCGGCGTGGTCGGGCGCCCCGTCCGAACGCTGCTCGTCGCTCGGGGCTTCGGAATGCTGCTGAGCGGAGGGGGTGGTCCGCCCCGGCTCCTGGGGTGTCGGGTCGGGCGGGGTCACCACACCGCCGCCCCGCCGCATGGGCGTGCGGCGCGCCGGACAGCCGCCATTCGCCACATATGTACGAGAATGCCCGGTGCGCGGGCGACTGTCCGGAGAACCGCGGAGTCACCACGATCAGCGGCTGCTCCGGGCCTTGGCCCTGGCCGCCCGGCGTCCCTTCAAGTAGGCGCGCGGGCCCGCCAGCATGCCCCGCCGGTTGGCGGTCAGCAGGTCGCGCGGGAAGTCCTCGCGCAGCGTCGACACCCGCAGGCTGTCCTTGCTGGTCAGGTCCCGCAGCGCGCCCGGCACCAGCTTCAGCAGCGGCCACAGCAGGCCGGGACGCTTCATCAGCAGGCTCGTGTACGCGGCGGTCAATCCGGCGCCGTACCCGACCATCTGCTTGTGCAGCCCCTCGAGGTCCCGCCGGTGGTAGTGGTGGGTGACCGCGGTGGGCTGGTAGACGATCGTGCCGCCGCCGACCAGCACCTGGGTGAAGGCGAGGGTGTCCTCCGAGCCCATAGCCGGGGTGCCCGCGCCCAGCGCGTTGTCCCAGCCGCCGATCCGCTCGACGACGCCGGCTCGGAACGTCATGTTCGCGCCCGTGCCGAACGGCGGCAGCGGGTACAGCGGGCTCTGGATGTGCGCCGTAGCCGGGCTGAACACGTCCGGCTTGAAACCGCGGCCCTTGCTGTGCCCGCCGAACTGCTCGAACCACAGCTGCGCCTGCGTCTCAAGCTCGGCCGGGACGATCACGCCGGAGACCACGTCGGCCTCGGGGTGGTCGGCCAGCGCCCGGGCGACCTCGGCCAGCCAGTTCGGGTCGGCGTACTCGTCGTCATCGATCCACGCCATGATCTCGCCCGGCGAGGCGGCGACGGCGGCGTTGCGGGCGAAGGACAGGCCGGCCTTCGGCTCCTTCAGGTAGCTGACGGGACCGCGGCGGGCCGCCGAGCGGACCACCTCGGCGGTCGCGTCGGTGACCGGCGCGTTGTCCACGACCAGCACCTTGAAGTCCGGGTAGTTCTGGGTGAGCAGGCTGTCCAGGCAGCGGGCCAGCGCGCCGGGCCGCTCCCGGGTGCAGATCACCACGGTGATCGGCGGGGCGTCGGCCAGCACCTCGCGGCGGCGGGCCAGGAAGGCCGGCTCCTCCGCGGGCGTGATGCCGTCCACCGGCAGACCGATCAGGCCCAGCTCGCGCAGCCGCGGCGCCAGCGCCGGGCCCAGCTCGGCTTCGATCGCGCCGGCCAGGTCCGCGGGCGACAACCCGTTGTCGGGTACGTCGGTCAGCACGGTGCCGAGCGGCTCGGTGAACAGGCGTACCAGCACCCACGCCTGCCGGGTCCGGCGCCCGTCGGGGCCGACCGCCGCGACCGTGGGCAGCGGGTCGGCGAGGTCGACATCGAGGACGACGGCGGGCAGTTCCGCGCCGCTGGGCTCGAAGTCGGGGGCGGTGATGAGCTCGTCGGCGCGCAGCGGGGGCTGCCAGGCGGCGCCGTTCACGCCCGTACCGTTCAGGTCGGTGGTCATCGCGTCGCTCCCACGGTCTCGGTCAGAGCCGGCGTACGCCGGGCGGTCACGGTCTCCACGACGCCGCCCCAACCGGCGGCGGCGACACCGGCGAGCACACCGCCGGCCTTCAGGGCGTGCCGCAGGCCCCGGCCGCGCAGGGCGGCGAACAGGTTGCGGAACACGGCCTTCGGCAGCGAGCGCAGGTAGTCGCGCTCCGAGCCGAGGCTTTCCGAGCCGTCGAGCAGGCCGGCCATCGCGACCTTGCCCCGACCCTCGGCGTAGCAGCGGCGCACGAACCAGCCGAAGGTGGACCGCTCGGCGGGCACCTCGTGGCGGATCACCGCGTCCGGGACGTACATCCAGTGGCCGCCGTTGACGCTGCTCATCCGCAGGCACAGCTCGGTGTCCTCGGGCCGGTTCTGGCTGCCGAGCTTGCCGAAGCCGGTCCGGAAGCCGCCGACCGCGAGGAAAGCATCGCGCCGGACGACCATGCCCGCCGACCAGACGTTGCGCACCCGGCTGGTGGCGGTGGGCAGCCCGGCGTACGAGCCGCCGACCGCCCAGAGGAACTCCTCGGGCATCCAGCGCGGCTCGGGGCCCTCCCAGGCCGGGGTGATGCCGCCGCCGGCGCCGATCACCTGAGCCGCCGCGAACGGGGCGACCAGGTGGCCGAGCCAGTCGGTGTCCATGATCACGTCGTCGTCGACGAACGCGATCAGCGACGTGGACGTGTGGAACGCGCCGGTGTTGCGGTTGCCGGAGACGCCCTGGCTGTAGAGGTTCTCCAGGACGGTCACGCCGGCCAGGTCGCGGCGGGCCCGGCGGTAGAGCGCCGGGTTGTGGTCGACGACGACGACGATCTCGGCCGGTGTGTACCGCTGGGACTTCACGGCCGCGACAGTGCGGACGAGCGAGGCCCAGCGTTCCTCGGTGTGGGTCGGGATCACGATGCTGACGGCGGGACGGGGGGTGGGTTCCACGGGTGGTGCTCCTCGGGCGGGGATGTTCAGCGGGGGGATCGGCGGGCGGGGTGGGGAGGGGAACCCGCGGGCCGGTCAGTCCTCGCGGTGGGTGCGGGCCTGCAGCGTGCGGGAGTCGCGGCTACCGGCCTCGTCGCGGCGCAGGCCGCGGTTGAGGTGTGCAACGTGCTGGCGGGCGTCGGCGGTGGCGGCGGGGGCCCGGTTGACGACCTTGTTGCGCAGCGGGGCGGCCGGGCGGGGCTGCATCGGCGCCGCGGTCGTGGCCTGCCGCGCGGGGGTACGGCGGATGGTGCGACCGCCGCGGCGCATCCGGCCGTACTCGCTGAAGATGGTCCGCAGCACCCGAAAGCCGTCCCGGAAGGTGTTGAGGTTGGTCTCGCCGTGGATCCGGCGGTGCTCGATGCTGCCGACCTCGCCGACGGTCATGCCGTCGACCGCGGCCCGGATGTTGATCATCGTCTCGATCTCGAACCCGTCGCCCCAGTGCTTCGTGCCGTCGGCCTTGCGCGGCAGCGAGGTCTCCGGCAGGTCGAGCACCGGCACGACGCTGCGCCAGAAGGCGTTGTAGCCGTAGCAGAGGTCGGTGAATCGGGTGCCGAACAGCACGTTCACCACGAGGTTGAGCCCGTCGTTGCCGAGCTTGCGCAGCTTGGTGATGTCGTGGCTGTGGCCGCCCTTGGCGAACCGCGAGCCCTTGACGAAGTCGGCGCCGTTGACCAGCTGGTCCACGAAGAGCGGGATCTCGGCCGGGTCGGTCGAGCCGTCGGCGTCGATCATCACGATGATGTCGCTGGTGCAGGCCGCGAAGCCGCAGGCCAGCGCGTTGCCCTTGCCGGTACGCGTCTGCTGCACGATCACCACGTCCGGGCGCAGCTCGCGAGCGACCTCGATCGTCCGGTCCACCGAACCGCCGTCGACCACGATCACCTCGTCGATGCCCTCGGGGAGCTTGGCGAAGACGTGCGGCAGATTGCGCTCTTCGTTCATCGCCGGGATGACGACGCTCACCGTGGGTGACTTCTGATCGTTACTCGGAGTGTTGCCGGGGGCGGGGGAGTGCGGCATGTCGGGTCCCTTCGGGGCGCGGCAGGTGCGGGAGAGCGGTGGTTTCCGGGGGCAGAAACCGAGGGGATTCGCTTCTGCCGACTAATCTAGCGGCACACTACGTAGCGTCAACTGACCAAAGAGTCAGGGTGACGACATCCGTGCGGTGAACCCCAACCATACGGATGAGCAGGCACTATGCACATGGATCACAGGGGTTCAACGCTGTCACAACAGTCACGGTGCGTAACGGTCAGCGAGGCGCTGGCGGGCGGAAAGTCGGCGAAGGGGCCATTGATTTCTTATCTAAAGAAATCGTCTGAAAACTCGCGAAAAAAATATGTCCGACTTGCCCACGGTGAGTCTCGTCACGGCGCGTGACATTACGGCCAGTGAGGCAACGGTTGCGAGACGGTTGTTCCGATGTCGACCGGCGTCTGTGGCGATCGATGTCTAGGCTGAGCGGCATGAAGAACTCGGGGCTGATCGCCGTCTTCGCAGGTCATCGGCACGATGGGTGAGTCGGCGCGGGCCGCGGCGGCGCTCTGTGTCTGTGGGCATGAGCGCAAGGCCCATGAGCACCACCGCCGGGGCAGTGAGTGCGCGCTCTGCGGCCCGGAGGTTTGCCCGCGTTACCGGCGCCGGGCCTGGTGGCGACGCGGGGCGTAGTCGGCGATACCCACAAGACCTACTGGTTCGGTAGGCTAACCCTCACCGCTCCCCGCGAGGAGGACTCATGCCGCTCCCGGACTTCCTGATCGCCGGCGTCCCCAAAGCCGGCACGACCGCACTGCACGCGGCTCTGGTCAGGCACCCCGAGCTTTACCTGTCTGCGGTCAAGGAACCCAAGTTCTTCCTCACCGACGGGCGGCCGCCCACCACCGGCGGCCCGGGTGACGTGCAGACCTACCAGGAACACGTGTGGCGCCGCGCCGAATACGAGGCGCTGTTCGATCCCGCACCGCCGGCCGCTCTGCTGGGTGAGGCCACGCCCTTCTATCTGTACGACAACGCCACCCACGACCGGATCCGGGCGCTGCTACCGGACGTTCGGCTCGTCGTGCTGCTGCGTGACCCCGTCGACCGGGCGCACTCCAACTGGACGCACCTGTGGAACGCCGGGCTCGAACCGGAGGCCGACTTCCTGACTGCCTGCCGCGCCGAGGAGCAGCGCAAGGCCGCAGGCTGGGCCGACTTCTGGCACTACCTCGGCCTCGGCCTGTACGGGCGCCAGATCCAGCACCTCTTCAAGGTGTTCCCGCGGGAGCAGGTCCTCCTGCTGCGCTACCGCGAGCTGAAGGACGCCCCGGCGGCGACCCTCGACCGGGTGTGCGAGTTCCTCGGCGTCAGCACCGGTGTGCTGCAGGCGATCCCGAAGGAGAACGTCAACCGGCACGTGGTCGAGGACAACGCGGTCAACGGTGTGCTGCGCGGTTTGCTGCGCGCTGGCGGAAACGTCGGGCACCGGTTCCCGCGCCCGTTGCGGCTGGCCGCCCGCGGGCCGCTGCTGACGCTGCTGCACCGCAAACGAGGCGCCCGGCCGGTCACCACCCCGGCCGAGCGGGCGGCGCTGCTGCCGCACTTCGCCGACGACATCGCGTTGCTGCAGGACGTGACCGGGGAGAGCTACGACGACTGGTTGTCGGTGGACCGACACGCCCGCGCGTCCTAATCCCTATCCCGCCGATAGATACAGCAAACTTATCCGGACATCGCCCACGTCACGCCACCTGGAGCCGCCTTGTCCATCGGAACTCAAGAGCTGTCCCTGCCCCGTTGGGAAGACTCGATCGTGGTGGTCGAGCCCCCCGGCGCCGAGCCGGGCGCCTGGGCGGGTGCTCCGTCCGTCGTCGAGGCGGACGGCTACGTCTACCTCGCGTACCGGCTGCGGCTGCCGATCGGAGAGGGGCGCGGCATCTCCAACGTGATCGCCCGCTCCCGCGACGGCGTGACGTTCGACGTCGTAGCGACCGTGGACAAGGACCGGTTCGGTGCCGAGTCACTGGAGCGCCCGGCCCTGACCCGCACCCCGCAAGGCCGGTGGCGGCTGTACGTCAGCGCGGCAACCCCGGGCACCAAGCACTGGCGGGTCGACTTGTTGGAGGCCGCCACTGTCGAAGGGTTGGCGACCGCGACGCCCCGCACGGTGCTGGCCGGTGACGATTCCGCCGGCGTCAAGGACCCAGTGCTGCACCACGACGAGCACGGCTGGCACCTGTGGGCCTCCGTGCACCCCCTCGAATCCTGGGACGACGCGGACCGCATGACCACCGAGTACGCCACCAGCCCGGACGGCGTGCACTGGACCTGGCGCGGCACCGCCCTCGCCGCACGCCCCGGCCGCTGGGACGCCCGCGGCGTGCGAGTCTCCTCGGTGTCGGTCGACGGCGACACGATCGTGGCGACGTACGACGGTCGCGCCACCGCCGGCGAGAACTGGGAAGAGCGCACCGGAGTAGCCCGCGGCACCCGCCTACCGGACGGCAGCTTCGGGGCGCTCACCGCGGCGGACGACCAACCGCTCGGCAGCCCGCACGCACCGAACGGGCTGCGCTACCTGAGCCAGGTGACGATGCCGGACGGCACCCGACGGACGTACTTCGAGGCGACCCGCGAAGACGGCGCTCACGACCTGCGCATGGAACACGCCGGCTGACCGGCCCCGCCCGGGGCGCGAGGCTGCTGTGACACCCGTGGGGTAGACCCGCGACTGTGGCGTTTGTGCTGCCGAGCCGCGGGGTATCGGAGCAAAGATCGCGATGCGGGGCATCGCGCGGTAGACCACAGGGGGTGGCCGATGCGCACGCTGGGCGGGCGGTACCAGCTCGTACAGCGCATCGGGATCGGCGGGATGTCCGAGGTGTGGCGCGGCCACGACTCCGTGCTCGACCGGCCGGTCGCCGTGAAAATCATGGCGCCCGCCGTCGAGGGCACCCTCGGCGCGATCAACGGTGTCGACCTGGTTCGCACCGAGGCGCGCTCCGCGGCGCGGCTGACCCACCCCAACGTTGCCGGGGTGCACGATTTCGGCACCTCACCCGCGCCGGACCGCGAGGTGCCGTACATCGTCATGGAGCTGGTCGACGGGCAGACGCTGATGGAGCACCTGGCCGGCGGCCGCCTGGACTGGCGGATCGCCGTGCGGGTCTGCGCCGAGGTCGCGGCGGCCCTGGCCGCCGCGCACGCCGAGCACGTTGTGCACCGCGACATCAAGCCCGCCAACATCATGCTCACGTCGTCCGGCGCCAAAGTCCTCGACTTCGGCATCGCCGCCGCCGTCGGCAGTCCCGACCCCGACCCGGACGGACCGGTCATGGGTACGCCCGCCTACGTCGCCCCGGAACGCTTCGAGGGGCTGCCCGCCACCCCGGCTTCCGACATGTACTCACTCGGCGTGCTGCTCTATCACTGCCTGTCCGGGCGTCTGCCCTGGCAGGCCGAATCCGGCACCGCCCTCGTCTACGCCCAGCGTTTCCGCGAGCCGGACCCGCTGCCGTCGATCGAGGGCCTCGCACCCGAAGTGGTGGACCTGTGCTCGCGCTGCCTGCACAAGGACGCGGAGGAACGGCCGACTGCCCTGGTCGCGGCGTTACTGCTGGCCGAGGCCGTCGACGCCCGGGTGTACGTTCCGCTCGCCGAGATCGGCAGCCGGGTGCCCCGCCCCGCGGCGGTATCGCCGTGGGACGAGCGAGCAGCGGAAGCTCCGACTGACATGGCGCTCCCGCTGACCGACGAAACCGTCCTCCAAGACCGCCCCGGCCGGCACCGCGCCTGACTCTCAGCAGCCCTGCGCGATGCCGCCGGCCTCCGGTGAACGCCGCCCTTCGGTTCAGCCACCGCGCGGGACCACGAGGGTCAGCCACTGCGCGGGACCACGAGGGTCAGCCACTGCGCGGGACCACGCGGGTCAGCCACTGCGCGGGACCACGAGGGTCAGCCACTGCGCGGGACCACGATGACCGGCCGCCTGGCCCGGCGCAGCAGACGCGCGGACACACCGCCGAGCAGCACTCGCCGCGCCGGCCCGTAGCCGCGGGAGCCGCAGAACAGGACATCGACGTCGTCCAGTTCGGCGAGTTGGTCCACCACGTCGCCGGTGCGGATCTCCCAGTCGACCGCAATGTCCGGCACCGATGCCGCGGCGTTGACCAACGACTGCTCGTACGTTTCGCGTGCGGTGTCGAGGAAGGCCCGCTCGGCGTCCTGGCCGACCAGGAACGGCCTCGTCGCGTCGGCGTCGGCCACCACCGTGAACAGCCGCAACGGAGTGCCGGTGCTGCCCGACAAGCGGGCGGCCGCCGCCAGCGCCGCCCGGCCGTCCGGGGTGTCCACGTAGGCGACGCCGATCCGGCCGAGGGTGCCGGGCAGCGGTTCCAGACCGGTCGGTGCGATCGCGACCGGGCACACACTGCCGGCCAGGAGGCGTTCGGCGGTGCTGCCCGCGAAGAGCCGGTTGCGGGGTCCAGCGCGCCCGGACCCGACCACGATCGCCTCGGCACCCAGCTCCTCAGCCAGGTCGTGCAGGCCGTGTGCGGCCGAGCTGGAGGCGATGATCCGGAATGTCACCTCGTCCGCGAGCTTACCGAGCAGGGTGCGCGCACCCGCTAGGACGGCCGCGGCGGCCCGGTCCCGGTCGGCGACCCATTCGGCGTCCACCCGGCCCGAGCCCAGCGCCGCCGGCGCCGGGCGCACCACCACCACGACCAGGGGTGCCGCCAACACCGCCGCTGTCCACTGGCCGAGCAACAAGGCGTCGGCCCCGGCCGACCCGCCGTCCACACCGACGATCACTGGTCCCGGGCTCGACCCCGGCCGCCGGACCTGCCCTTGCTGGGCGATGGAATGGTCGTTCATGGCTGCGGCGTCCCGCCGTCACCGCGCGCCCAGCCCGGCGTTCCCGAGTTCTCCCGGCGCAGCCGCGAGTTGCGGTAGCCGTACGCGAAATAGATGATCAGGCCCAGCGCGAGCCACCCGACGAACCGGACCCAGGTGTCCCAGGGCAGGTCGGTCATCAGGTAGACCGCGAACGCGACACCGAGCAGCGGCAGCACCGGCGACCACGGCACCCGGTACGGCCGCGGCATTTCCGGCCGCGTCCGGCGCAGCACCAGCACACCGATGTTGACCAGGACAAACGCGAACAGTGTGCCGATGTTGACCAGCTTGACGATCTCGGAGAGCGGCACCAGCGCGGCGAGGATCGCGATCAGCACGCCAAGGCCGATGGTGAGCCGGGCCGGGGTGCCGTACCGCTGGTTGACGGTGGCGAGGCGCTCGGGGAGTAGGCCGTCGCGGCACATGGCGAAGAAGATGCGGGTCTGCCCGTACATGATGACCAGCACCACGCTGGTGATCGCGACGACCGCGCCGAGCGACAGCACCGCCGCCGCCCAGCTGATCCCGGCGCCCTGGTCGAGGGCCGCGGCCAGCGGCGCGTCGCTCTCCTGCAGCTGCTGCGGGCTGGCGATGCCGATGGCACCGACCGCCGTCAGCACGTAGAAGATCGTGCAGATCACCAGCGAGCCGATGATCGCCAGCGGCAGATCCTTAGCGGGGTTGCGCGCCTCCTCGCTGCCGGTGGAGACCGCGTCGAAGCCGATATAGGCGAAGAAGATGATCGCCGCCGCCGCGGTCACCCCGTCGACGCCGGACGGCGCGAACGGCTGGAAGTTGCCGGTGCCGAAATTGACCATGGCTACCGCGATGAAGAACAGCAGCACGGCGAGCTTGATGACGACCATGACCAGGTTGACCCGGGCGCTTTCGGTCACCCCGCGAACCAGGAGCAGCGTGATCGCCAGCACGACGAACACCGCGGGCAGGTTGAAGATTCCGCCATCCTCCGGCGACTTCGCGATGGCGTCCGGTAATGACCAGCCGAACGCGGCGTCCAGGAACGCGTTGAGGTTGCCGCCCCAGCCGACCGCGATCGCGGCGACGCTGACGCCGTACTCCAGGATCAGGTCCCAGCCGATGATCCACGCGACGATCTCACCCAGGGTCGCGTACGTGTAGGTGTAGGCGCTGCCCGACACCGGGATCGACGACGCCAGCTCGGCGTAGGACAACGCCGAGAAAGCGCAGGCCACCGCGGCCAGGACGAAGGAGAGGATCACCGCCGGGCCGGCCACCCCGGCGCCCTCGCCGATCACGACGAAGATGCCGGTGCCGATGATCGCGCCGACGCCCATCGCCGTCAGCTGGGTGGGACCGACAGCCCGTTTCAGGCCGTGTCCCTCCTCGGCGGTCTCGGTGATGAGCGAGCGCACGTCGCGCACCGCGAAGATGCCCGGTTTCCCGCTCGGAGTCGTTGCCATACCGCACCCTCCGCACTCGGCGTACATTGTCGACCGCCGCTGTCACCGTCACCCCCACCTGCGCGGACCGCAAGATGATCTGCGTTATCCTCCAAACTTCCCCGCTCCGCTTGCCGATCCGCGCCCACCGGGCGTAGGCGTCGGCGTCGTGGCGGCGCACCGCTTGTCCGCCCTGCTCACGCAGTTGTGGGGCAGCCTGCGCAGGGAACGGGGACGCGGTACCGTGAACCCACGGCACGGATCTTCATCGAGGGCGGGATGCATGGGCGAGGCCGTCATGACCACCCGGCGCCAGGCAGACGGCGCCATCGTGGTCGATGTGCGGGGCACGCTGGACGCGGCCACGGTCGACGCCCTGCGGGCCGCCCTGATCGGCGCGCTGCACGGCGAGCGCCCCGCAGTGATGATCGTCGACCTCACCTTCGTGACCTTCATGGACTCGCTCGGCGTCGGGGCTCTCGTCACCGGCTACAACACCGCCCGCGAGACCGGCACCCGGTTCGTGCTGCGCAACCCCAGCGAGTTCGTGCACCGCCAGCTCCGCGTCACCGGACTCACCGAGATGTTCGGACTGCCCGCGGCCCCGTCGAGCCCGCAGACGTACACCCCCTGACCGGTTAAGGTTCCGGCATGGAACCCTCGGCCGGAGCGTGGTGCACCGCCAGCGAGGTCGGGTTCCGGCTGCGAGATCACGATCACCGGCTTTCTTCCGTACGGTTGGACGCCTCCGTCGTCCGTGGCGACTTCACCTATCGCGACGACCTGCGCAGCTGGGAGCTCCGCCTGCCCCGGCCGCGGATTCACCGCCTCGAATACCGGCTCACCCTCGGCCACGCCGGCGGCGGCACCGAAACCATCGCCGACCCGGACAACCCGCACCGGCTGGGCGACGCCTCCGTGCTGTCCTGCCCGGACTACGACGAGCCGACGTGGCTGCACCTGCCCCGCGCCGAAGGCCAATGGCGGGACGTCTACCTACCGCTCAGTGCCGTCCGCGGCGAGATGGTCGCCCGCATCTGGTCGCCCACCACACCCACCGACCGGGTCGTCGTCGCGCACGACGGCCCCGACTACGACCGGTACGGCGAGCTCAGCCGCTACACCGCCGCCATGATCGGCGCGGGACGCCTGCCGCCGTACCACCTGGTGCTGCTGCCGCCAGGGGAGCGGCTCGAATGGTATTCGGCGAGCCCGGCCTACGCCCGCGCGCTGGCCGCCGACGTCCTGCCCAGGATCGCCGCCGAACTGGGCACCACCCGGCCGATGGTGGGCGTCGGCGCCAGCCTCGGCGCGCTCGCCATGCTGCACGCCCAGCGCCGCCACCCGGACCGGTTCGGCGGCCTGCTGCTGCAATCCGGCAGTTTCTTCCGGCCGCACCTGGACCGGCAGGAGTCCGGCTTTCGCCGCTACCTGCGCATCGTGCGCTTCACCGGGCGGGTGGTCCGGTCCGCGGACGGTCCCGGCGTGCCGGTTGCGCTCACATGCGGCACCGTGGAGGAGAACCTCGCCAACAACAAAGAAATGGCGCGTGCACTGCGCGATCACGGGTACGCCGTCACGTTCGCGGAAGTGCCCGACGCCCACAACTGGACGGCCTGGCGCGATGCGCTCGACCCGTACCTCACCGCACTGCTGCTGAAGGTGTTCCACTAAGACACAGGAGGCGCCAATGGCCGACGTCGAGCACACCATCGGACTGCTGCTGGGCACCGAGGACGACTGGCCGCGGGCGTACGAGGCCTTGCTGCGGCGGGTCGGGGCGATCACCGACGCCGCCGGGCGTACGCACCGCACTCGCAGTGTCCGGGTGACCATCGAACCGTTCAACCTGCGCGACTCGCCGCGCCACGACCTCGTCATCGACCGACTCGCCTACTGGTACTACCACCCCCGCGAGTGGCTCAAGAAGGCCGCGTTGATGGACGACGTCTACCTGCTCAACAGCCCGTTCACCTTCCAGTCCATGGAGAAGCACGCCGCGTACTGCGCGATGATGCGGCTCGGCCTCAAAGTGCCCGAGACGGTGCTGGTGCCGTTCAAGAACCCGCTGGACAACTCGCGCTGGGCGTACACCTCGGCGCGGTACAACCAACGCTTCGACCTGGAAGCACTCGCCAACTCGGTCGGCTATCCGATGTTCATGAAGCCGTACGACGGCGGCGCCTGGGTCGGCGTGTCCCAGATCCGCAACGAGGCCGAGTTGCACGCGGCGTACGACGCCTCGGGCGAACGGCTCATGCACCTGCAGGCCGCCGTCGAGGACTACGACGTGTTCGCCCGCTCGCTCACCATCGGCCCCGAGACGATGGTGATGAAGTTCCGCCCCGAACTGCCCATGCACGAGCGGTACGCCGTCGACCACCACTTCCTCAGCGCCGACGTGGGCGAGGAAGTGGTCACCATCTCCCGGCTGGTCAACGCCTTCTTCCGCTGGGAGTTCAACTCCTGCGAGTCGCTCGTCAAAGGCGACGACGTCCACCCGATCGACTACGCCAACGCCTGCCCCGACGTGGCAGTCACCTCGCTGCACTACTACTTTCCGTGGGCGATGGCCGCCCTGCTGCGCTGGACCGTCTACTGTGTCGTCACCGACCGTAAGCCGCGGCTCGACATGGACACCTCGGCTTACTTCGCCGTCGCCGACGATCCCGCGCTGACGTATGCGGAGAAGCTCGGCTTCTACCGCAAGCTCGCAGACGACTACTTCGAGATCGACAAGTACGAGGAGTTCTGCGCGAAGCACCTGTCCCACGTCGACGAGCTGGTGCACGACTGGGTGAGCTCCGCGGAGTTTCGGTCCCTGCTCGGCGAGACCGTTCGCGCGATGTACCCACCGCACGAGCACGAACGCTTCCTCGGCCACTTCGGCGGCCTCATCGACGCCTGGCTGCGCGACAATGCCTGACGTTGCCGGCACCCTTCGCTTCGCCGCCGCCCTGCACAGCCGCCAACTCGGCTTCCGCTGGCACGGTTACATCCGGCGCGACCCGGTAGCGCTGCTGCACCTGCGGCCCGGCCGCGACGACCCGTACGCCATCTACCGCCGGATGCCGGAGCTGGGACCCACCCGACTCGGCCACTGGGTCGCCACCACCCACGCCCTCTGCGACAGCGTGCTGCGGGACCGGCGCTTCGGCGTACGGTCAGCGGAATTGACCGTGCCCACTCCGCCGGCCGACGGCTTCGACATGTCCTTCCTTGACCGCGACCCACCCGACCACACCCGGCTGCGCCGCCTCGCGCAGCCCGCATTCACCCCTCGGCGGATCAACAGCTACCGCGCTCGAGTCGAACAGACAGTCGACGGGCTGCTCGACCGAGCCGCCACTGCTGGCGACTTCGACCTGGTCTCCGCATTCGCCGCGCCGCTGCCCATCGCGGTCATCACCGACCTGCTCGGCGTGCCCGACGCGGACGCGGCCCGCTTCGCCCGCTACGGCACGGTGATCGGCAGCGCCCTCGACGGCATCCGCGGTCTGACCCACGCCGCCCGCCTGCACGCGGCGCGCGAAGACCTGCGCCGGCTCTTCGAAAGCCTCTTCGCCCTGCGCCGCACCGAGCCCGCCGACGACGTCATCAGTGCCATCGTGGCTGCTGCAGGAGACCGGATCCGGCCCGCAGAGATGGTGCCGATGTGCACACTGCTGCTGGTCGCGGGCTTCGAGACCACGGTCAACCTGATCGGCAACGCGGTCAACGCCTTGCTCGCCCACCCGGACCAGTGGCGGGCGCTGTGCGCCGACCCGGCCGGCCTCGCCCCGGCGGCGATCGAGGAAACCCTGCGCTACGACCCGCCGGTGCAGCGGACCGCCCGCTGCGCCCACCAGGACCTCGACCTGGGCGGCCGGCTCATCCGCGCCGATCAGTTCGTGCTGACCCTGATCGGCGCCGCCAACCGCGACCCCGCGGTGTACCCCGACCCGGACACGTTCGACCTGCACCGCAAGCCCGCCACCGAACATCTCGCCTTCTCCAGCGGCATCCACTACTGCGTAGGGGCACCTCTCGCCCGGTTGGAGGCGACGGTGGCCCTGCAGAGGCTCGCGGAGCGGATGCCGGACCTGCAGCGTGCCGGCCCGCTGCGGCGTCGGGTATCGAGCACCGTGCGCGGTCCGCTCAGCTTCCCCGTGCGTACGGCGGTAGGTCGTAACGTCCCGGTAACGGGGTAGCGAGCCCCGAGATCGCCCTCTACCGTTCCGGCCGCTTCACCGGGCTCCGCGAGGAATGCAGCCGCCGGTCGTGCAGCTTCCACGGCACCTGGGTGTCGGCGGACGGCAGCAAGCGACTCTCCGACGTCGAGCCCGACGCTTCCTCCTGGGTGACAAGACCGAAGCACTGGACAGCGGGGCGCCCAACGGAGTGTTCGCCACCGCGGGCGGATACACCTACCTGCTGGTGACCGGCCTCGTCGTTGGCGGCGCTGCCGCCGCCGTCGGCCGGGTGTTCGTGATCCGCAACGCCTTCCGGCGCCGGCGCGTTGCCGAGCCCGTGCCCTGATTCTTGGGCTCGCCGGTCCGCCTCGGTGCGGACCGGCGGGTTCTTTGCCGGCTGTCGTTCCTGCTTGGCGGTTTCTGTCGGTGGGTGGGCCTAGAGTGCAGGCGTGCTGATCCGGATCGAGGGCGACGACCTGCCCGGGCTGCGGGGCGGGGCCGAGGCCGACGCCCTGCGGCGCGGGAATGTGCACGTCGGCGTGCAGCGGAAGACCGACGTCGTCGACCGGTTCCCGGCCGACGCCGCGGCGGTGCACTGGGAGCTCGAGATCGCCAGCCGCGAGATCGACGGCCTGCTCGACGTCGGCGGCCCCTGGGTGCACGGCCGGCCCGGTGCGCGTTTCCTCTACCTCAGCTGGGGCGCCGTGGACGACAGCGACTTCGCGATGTTCCGCCGCGCCAAGCTGATGTTCGGTGACATCCCTACCGACCTGCTGCGAGCCGCCCACGACGGCGCCGGCCCGCTGACCGGTCGGCTCGGCCTGACCGGCCCGGACGGTGGCCCCCGATGTGCCCGGGTCCGGCCACCCGACATTCAATGGCAGCTCGCATGACCGGTGTCACCGTCCTGCACGGCCTGCTCACCCGAGACGGCGCGCTGGCCCTCTGGGCGGAAGGTCCCCCGGGCCCCAGCCGTGCACGGGGAGCGCACCCGGCGGCGATCCCTGCGGTCGGCGAGTCACGGTCGGTGACTCTGCTGCTCCCGTCCACCTCCGCCGGCCCGCTGCCCTCCCCGCAGCTCGGGCTCCCCGCCCGGCGCGGCCGACCCCGGTTACGGCCCTGGCAGGTGCCCGCCGTGCTCGTGCCCTTCGTCACCGACGGCCTCGCCGACGAGCAGGCCGCCCGCGCCGCGCCGTCACTGGACTACCTGGCCGAGATCTGCGCCTTCGCCGCCGAACTGGTGGCCCGCGGCCGAGTGCTGCCGGCCGTCCGCTCGGGCAGCTCGCAGATCCGAGCCTGCTGGCGGCCCGTCTTCACCGGCCCGGACGCCACCCGTCTCGCCGAGCTGATCGCCCGCATGCCCCCGGCCTGCCGCGCCGAACGGACCCGCCCGGGCGACACCGACGGCCTCCCCGCCGTCGACACCCTGCACGTCGCCCTCGAGAACCTCGTCGACGGCCTGGTCCGCACCCGCCTCGCCGAGACGGGCACCACACTGACCGGCGCCCCCTGGCTCACCGCCCTGTCCGCCGATCCCGACGCCGCGCTGTCCGCCGATCCTGACGCCGCGCTGTCCGGCGGCCTTCCGCCCGCCGGGCCCGGTCCGGCCGCCGCCGGTGACGCCCGGCCGGTGGCGGTGGACCGGCGGCTGGGTGAGTTGGACGTGCGACCCGGGGAGCTCGACGCGGTGGCTGACGCGCTCGACGAGTGGCACGCCGAGGCGAGCAGTGGAGCCGCCGTCCGAGTGGTGTTCCGGCTCAGCCACCTCGACGACGAAAATACCGATGAACCCGATGCCACCGGCACGCAGGCGAGCACCGCCAACGGCGCTGACGCGTGGTTGCTCGAATTCCTGCTGCAGCCGCTCGACGAGCCGAGCCTGCTCGTGGCCGCCGCCGATGTGTGGCGCGACGCGGTGGCGCCGCTGCGACGGTGGACGCACCGACCGCAGGAGCGACTCATCGCCGGGCTGGGGCGGGCCGCGCGGCTGTTCGGCGAGCTGGATGCCGCATTGCGGATGCCCCGGCCGGTCGAACTGGTGCTCGACACCGAAGGGGCGCACCGTTTCCTCGGGCAGGCCGCGGTGCTCGACCAGGCCGGGTTCGGGGTGCTGCTGCCCGCGTGGTGGCGGGAGCCGCAACGGCTCGGGCTGGCACTCGACGTGCGCAGCCCGCAGACCGCCGCGCCCGTCTTGCGTGACGAAGCGGCGGACCTGGGCACCATCGTCGGGTATGACTGGGGGCTGTCCCTCGGCGGTCAGGTGTTGACCGAGGTCGAATTGCGCGAACTGGCCCGGGTGAAGGTGCCCCTCGTGCGGCTGCGCGGACGCTGGGTCTATCTGGATCCTGAGCGGCTGCGCGCCGGGCTGGAGTTTCTGCGTCGCGGCGGGGGCACGATGACCGCCGGGGACGCCTTGCGCCTGGTGCGGTTGCTGCCGCCCGAGGAGGTGCCGCTGCCCGTTGAGGTGCGCGGGCACGGCTGGGTTGCCGACCTGTTATCCGGGCGGCTGGGGGAGCGGCTCGAGTTGCTGGACCCGCCGGTGGGGTTGACGGCGGTGCTGCGGCCGTACCAAAGACGGGGTTTTTCGTGGTTGGTCTTTCTGGACGGCCTGGGCTTGGGCGCCTGCCTGGCCGACGACATGGGGTTAGGCAAGACCGTGCAGTTGCTGGCCCTGCTGCTGCATCGCGGCGGCGGGCCGACGTTGCTGATCTGCCCGCTGTCGGTGCTGGGCAACTGGCAGCGGGAGGCCGCCCGGTTTGCGCCCGCGCTGCGAGTGCGGGTGTTGCACGGGGCCGACCGGCCGGATCCGGCGGAGCTGTCCGCGGGTGCCGACGTCGTGTTGACCACCTACGCGACGGCGACGCGGGACGCTGACGCGCTGGCCGCCGTGGCGTGGGACCGGGTGGTGTTGGACGAGGCGCAGCACGTGAAGAACAGTGCGGCCGCAGCGGCGCGGGCCGTGCGGCGATTCCCAGCCCGCAGCCGGATCGCGCTGACCGGCACCCCGGTGGAGAACCGGCTGGCCGAACTGTGGTCCATCATGGACTTCCTCAATCCTGGACTGCTGGGTCGCGCGCACACCTTCCGCAACCGTTACGCCGTGCCGATCGAGCGGTACGCCGACGAGGAAGCCGCCGCCCGGCTGCGCCACGCCACCCGACCGTTCTTACTGCGCCGAGTCAAGTCCGATCCGGCGGTCATCGGCGACCTGCCGGACAAGCGGCACACTCGGCACCTGTGCGGTCTGACCGCCGAACAAGCCACCCTGTACCGCGCGGTGCTCGACGACATGCTGTTACGGCTGCAAGAGACCACGGAGACCCGGCGCAAGGGCTTCGTTCTGGCGGCCATGACCAAGCTCAAGCAGGTCTGCAACCATCCCGCCCAGCTGCTCGGCGACTCCTCACCGCTGCCGGGCCGCTCCGGAAAGCTGGAGCGGCTGGAGGAGATCCTCGACGCCGCGCTCGGCGAGCGGGAAAGCGTGCTGTGCTTCACCCAGTTCACCCGCTTTGGCGGCATGCTCGTGCCACACCTTGCCGCCCGGTTCGGTGTGCCGGTGCGCTACCTGCACGGCGGGACCTCCCGTGCCGCCCGCGACGAGATGGTGGCAGCGTTCCAGGCCGATCGGCGGCCCGGGATCTTCGTGCTGTCACTCAAGGCGGGCGGCACCGGCCTCAACCTCACGGCCGCCAACCACGTGGTGCATGTGGACCGCTGGTGGAATCCGGCGATCGAGGCTCAGGCGACCGACCGGGCCTTCCGCATCGGCCAAGACCGGGACGTGCACGTCCACACCCTCGTCTGCCTGGGCACCCTCGAGGAACGCATCGACCGGCTCATCGCGGGCAAGGGCGTACTCGCCGAGCGCGTGGTCGGCAACGGTGAGGGGTGGCTGACCACACTGTCCACCGACGAGCTGCGTGACCTGACCCGGCTGGATCCGGAGGCGATCAGTGACTGATCGCTATGCCACCCCGTTTCTGGCGATGTTCGAGGCGCTGCGCATGGCGCCCACGTTTGCCCGCGGTCGCCGCGATGCCCGCGCCGGGCACGTCCGCAGCCTCGACATCTCCAGCAGCCTGGTCACCGCTCAGGTCCGTGGCCCCGAAGACACCCGGGCCTTCCGTGCGCGCATCGCAGTCCGCGCCTTCGGCGCCGCGGAATGGTCCCGGGTCGAAAGCGACCTAGCCGCGCAGGCCCGCTACGTCGCCGACCTACTCGCCGGTCGCATGCCCGCCGACATCGACGAGGTGTTCGCGGGCGCCGGCCTGACCCTGCTGCCGCTGTCCCTCGACGAAGTCGCGATGGACTGCAGCTGCGAACGCTGGCCGATGCCCTGCGCCCACCTCGCGGCGACGTGCTACGCCCTGGCCGCCTCCTTCGACACCGACCCGTTCGGCGTGTTCGCCTGGCGCGGCCGCGGCCGCGACGAGCTGCTGGTCCGGCTGAGCGACTTGCGCGGCGCCGCGGCCCGCAAAGCGGACGCGGCCCCGGACGCCGCCGCCGACGCGAGCCTCGGCGAGCTCACCGAGTTCTGGGGCACCAGTACGCCCACACCACCCGTACCGCCACCACCCCCGGTCCGCGCAGACCTGCTGCTCGACCAGGTCGATCCGCCGCCCCTGACGTACGGCGGGGTGGCGCTGGCCGAGCTGCTGCGCCCGGCGTACCTGGCGTTGCCGCCGGAGCCCCCACGCTGAAACCGGATCGTCGGCAACACCGCACCGCGTTGACCTCAGGCGCGTGATCAACGGCACTTTCGAAACGCACGTCACGGTCATGGACTGCGACCGTGCGGCGTTGGCGGCATTCGCGGCGGAGCATGACCTGAACTACGTCTACATCGAGCTGGATCGGGGTGCGACGCCGTTACAGCCGATGCTGACCCTGACCGGCGCCGGCACGCTTGCCGATCAGCGCGCGGCGGCGCGCGACTGGTGTGACCGGCTGCGGAAAACGGGAATTCTGCCGATCCGCACCAAGATCGAGGCGACGCCGTGGTCGACCGGTGTGCCGGACACCGACTCCGCCGCCGGCGCTGAGCCAGCCGACCGCTACTTCGAGCACCATGTGAAGGTGCGCCTGCCGTCAGCCGACGCCGCCGATCTGCAGGCACTCACCGAACTCGTCGCGGTGCACGGCGCCCGCCTATCCCGTAACGCCCGGCGGCGCGATACGAGCGGCGGCGAGCAACGTTTCGTCAACCAGCGCTGCCACGGCGTGGGCCGTCCGGTCGCGGCCCGCCGAATGGGACAGCTGGTCGCCGCGCTGACCGCGGCTGGCTATGACGTCGTTTCGGCAGAGCAGGAGTATGTGGTTCACGACAGCGGACTGCACCTCGACGATGGCTGGCTTCAGCCGCTGCCGCGGGAGGTCGTCCCTTCCCGTCGGGAGGCGCCTGTCTGAGCCCCGCAGCGCGGCCGTAATCCACTGAGGGAATTCGTCGCGGGTACGGCCGCGCACGGTGACTGGAGCCGGGGCGATGCCGGTATAGCGTCCGAACAGCACCAGCGGCACCGCCGGGAAGATCGACAACCTGCCCGCTTGGAAGCCGGCGAGTGCCGGGCGCTACTTCCTTCGGAGAACGATCGCGTTGCCGACGCGGCGTTCGGTGATCAGGTCGGTTTCCCAGTTGTCCGTGGGCCGGTTATACAGGATGTTGTTGATCGTCAGGGTGCTATCTCCGCCCATGCCGAGCATCATGGCGTCGACGGCGCCCAACCACTTCATCACCTTGGCGGCCTCGGGCATGGTCACACCGACGCTCACGCCCGGCCGCCGCCCGTCGATGACCACCAACAACAGTTGACCGGTAGCAGTGATGCCGACCATCGTCCTCGGGTGCCGGTCCACGAAGACACTGGTGTGGTAGCCGTCACGGGCTCGGTACCCGTTCGCGCCGACGTTGATCCACACTTCGCCGCCGCGCACCAGGGCCGGCCCTCCGGAGATCGCGGCGAAGGTCGAGCTGGTGACCCGCTGCCCCTGCGCGTCGAGGATTTGGGTGGAGGGCTGGAACGCCTTGTCGAGGACGGTGTGGTCCCTCAACCACTGCGCGCCGGCGCCGATGCCCTGCAGCACACGACTCCCGGCGGGGATGGGACCGCCGGCCGGGCTACGTAGTTGCTTGGCAACCCAATTGCCGTCCACTACCACGTCGACGCTGTCGACGCCGTCGTCGGGGGCCGGGGTCGCCGGTCCCCACTCGGGACGGAAGGTCACGATCTCGTCGGGGTCGGTGCAGGCTTCGAACCGCCACGGCTTGTCGGCGCCGGGCAGGTCACCCGGCACGCCACCGGGCTTCGACGGAGGCCGCAGGTCTCCGCCGACACCGCCGCAGGAGGCGACGCGGCCCGGCTTCCGGTGGACGCCGTCGATCTGCCATTTCTCGCCGTCCGGGGCCTGCACCGTGGTCGACGTGGTCAGCTCGGTGATCCGCTGTCGGCCGTTTGCTCCATTCAGTAGCAGAGCCGTGCGTCCGTTCACCGCCTCGCTGAGCAGGTTGTTGTCCTGGACGTAGATGCCGATCGGGTCGCCGTCGAATCCGTTGAAGTCCGGGTTGTTGTTGGCCTCCGGATTGTTACGGATGTCGAAATCGCTGCCGTTCACCGCGGCGAGGGCGCCGGCGTGACGGGCGATGTCGCGTACGGTGTCAGCGCTGCGTAGCTCAGGTCCGTGGGCGCCGCCGATCGTCACGGCCGCCGTGGGCTCCACGGCCAGGACCCGGATCTCCCACGGGCCCGTGCTGTTCTGCTCGCGGAAGGCCTCGTGTTCCACGACGCCTTTCAGACCGCTGCCCTCGAGCTGCCGGAGGTGGCCGGCCGCGCCTGCCCGCTCGGGGAACTTCCCCGAACGCACGCCGTAGAGGTGGGTGGCGTCGGGCACATCCCGGCAGTTCGGGTTTAGCTCACGATAGGGCAGATCCGCGGGAGGCGGCGGCGTGAACGTGATGACGGAGGCGTCGTATCCGTGGCCGGCGACACGGTCGCGCAGGGATACCGCGGAGGACCTGCAGCGGGTGAAAACCACCTTGTCGTTGGGGTTGTCAGAGTCGAAGTACATCGCAACGGTCCAGGCAGAAGCTGCCTTTCCGTGGGTGTACTTGCGGTAGGTGACACCGGGCGCGGGCGTCTGCACCGCACCGACCGTGGTGACCAGGTTGTCGGACCCGAGGGGTAGGCGATCGCCCGGGCCCGGCAAGGGAGCGACAGCCGTCGGCGCGCCCGTCCCGGCGGCTGCGGGCCGCGGCGACGCGATCCCGGCAGCCGGGGCCGCCAGCGCGGGCAGGGCGGCGACCGCCACAACGATCGACCGGATCCGATGATGCCGAACCATGCGAAGACCTCCACCACTGACGAAATACCGCAGTCCCCCGTGCGGCTGCACGGAGTCTGCCATCCGGCAGGTGGCCGCGGGGGTCCGGGGTGCGGACCCCCGCGGTCGTCAGCGCTTCCAGAAGGCCTTCCGAGCCGGGGTGTTCGGGGTGAAACCTTCCAGGACCTCCCTTGCGTACGCCCAATCCGCGGCGAGATCACCGGGCTTGTGCAGGCGCTCGGCAAGTTCGAGCAGGCTGGCGACCTCCGGCCCGGTCATGCCCTCGAGCACGGCGGACAGTCGGGTGCCCAGGTCGGCCAGCAGATCCCTGCGCTCGGCCGCCGGACGGTCGGCGGCGTCGCGGAGCCGGGCCGCCTCCACCGCCACGATCTCGGTGAGGCTGTCGAGGGTGACCCCCGAAGCCCCGGCGGGGGCCCCACCGCCCCGGGGCGCCATCAGTGACGGCATGGCCGCGAACGACTGCATGGCCTTGGCGCGGGCCGGCGCGAATCCCGGCGCGGACGGCGGTGCCGGCGGCGCGGGAACGCCGGGCGCGAACGGCGCAGGTGCCGGGGGAGGCGGCATCGCGCCGGGTGCGGGCGGCATGGCGCCGGGTGCTGCGGCGAACGGCGGGGCGGCACCCGCGGCGAGGAACATCGGCGGCTCGGCCTGGTCGAACATGTCCCAGCCGGAGGGTGACTCGACGGGCTGGGTGACCCGGCGCCGCTCGCCGCCCTCGTGGACCACTCGGCTGTCGACGGCGACGAACGCGGTGAACCGGCACAGGACGCCGTACTGCAGCGAGGTGGCGACGATCTCCTGCTCCAATTCGTGGGCTCCGGCGGCGTAGCGGTCCTCGAGCTCCCGCAGCCGGGTCCGCGCCCATTGCGCGGTGATCGCCGGCTCGTCCCGGGACACGACCGGCACTTCGACGGTGAAGGCCGATTCGTCGCGGGTGAGCCCGTGCACGGTCAGCGCGGTCGGAGCGGTTCCGGTGTACCGGCCGAACAGGACCAGCGGCACCCCCGGGAAGATCGACTGAGGGCGGACGGGCGCGACGCCACCCACCGTGACGGAGGTGACCAGCGGGGCGCCGATGCGGCGGTGGATTCGGTCCATCGCCTCGTCCAGGTGGTCCTCGCTCTCCACGAGTTCGCAGCGTCCGGCGCCGAGGGTGGCGAGCCGGCCGAGGAAGCCGGCGTTCACCGCGCGGTCGATGCCCACCGTGTGGATTCGGGTGGCGCCGACGACGGCGTTCACCTCAGCCAGGATCTGGTCCTCGTTGCCGACCTGGCCGTCGGTGACGAGGACCAGGACCCGGTCGCGTCCTTCCGTTCGGGACAGCAGCGAAAGGCCGTCCCGCAGCGGAGCGAGCAGCTCGGTGCCGCCGCGCGCGTCGACGCGGGCGAGGTGTTCGACGGCGCGGAACCGGTGCCGGTCGGTGGCCTCGGACAGGCCGGCGCCGAGGTCGTCGGGATGGTCGATCTGGTGGTCGAAGGTAAGCACCGCGAAGCGATCAGCGGCGGTGAGGGTGTCCACGACCCGGGCGGCCGCGCGCCGGGCTGCGACCATCTTCCAGCCGCGCATGCTGCCGGAGCGGTCGAGGAGCAGGACCACGTCCTTGGGCCGGGTGGGCGTTTCGCCGCCGTCCGGCGGCAGGACCACGAGCTGGTACGTGCCACCGGCCGCTGCCGTGGGGTCGGGCACGACCACGGCCCCCGAACCGTTGCCCGCGTACGGGATCCGCAGCACGAAGTCGCGGTCGGCACGTTCGCCGGCGGCGATCTCGATCCGGGTGCCGGTTGTGGTGACCGTGTGCAGGCTGGAGCGGACCTCGTCGAGGGGCAGTCCGGCGGTGTCGATGTCGACGCCGAGGGACAGCCGCAGCGGGTTGGGGAAACCGGGCAGCAGCACCGGGGGAGTGATCCGGGAGGCGTCCGGCACGGCGTCGGTGTCGCGGGCCTGCCCGTCGCCGACCGGGGTGGCGGGCAGCGGAATGCCGGGCACATACCGCGGGGCGACCACGAGCGGGAAGCGGAATGTCGCTGCGCCGTCCTCCCAGGGCAGCGGGCCGACCAGGGTCAGCGTGACGACGACTCGCTCGCCCGCCGGGATGTTGCCGACCCGCATGGTGAAGACGTCGGGGCGTTCCTCCTCGGCGATGGACGCCCGCTGTCCCGCCTCGATTGCCTGGTCGTAGGCCTCCCGTGCGGCGCCGCGCTCCTGAAGTTCGGCGTCGACCGTGCGCCCGTCGGCGGTCATCGTCATGCCGGTGACGGCGGCCCGGTCGGGCAGCGGGAACACGTATGTGGCTTCGAGGGTGGTGTCGTGGGCGTTGACGAATTCGGTGGTGACGGTGGTGTGGGCGACGAGTCCGCTGATCCGGGCTTGAACGTCGAGCCGGTCCAACGGCAGGTTGCCGCGGTCGGTGTGCAGCGCGCCGAGGCCGGCGTCGGGCAGGATGCGGATGCGGCCGAGCTCCGCCGGCTCCATCGGGGTGACGGACAGGGTCATGACGGGCTCCCATCATCGGTGTGCTGCTGATCGAGCGGACGGTGACTGTCGGGGGTGGACAGCAGGCCGCGGGCGGCGAGCAGGTCCAGCAGGGGTGCGGCGGCTGCGGCGATGGCGGCGTGGTCGGCCGACTGCGGGCGTACGGGAAGAATCAGGAGCACGCCACCACCCAGCGCAACGCCGCCGACTTCCCGGGTTGTCGGCGCTGGCGGGGCCGGCGGGAGTGGCGGCGCTGGCGGCGCCGGCGGGGTGGCCCAGAAGCGGGAGTGGGGCGGCGCGCCTGCCGCAGCGGCCGGCATGGGGGCGTCGGCGGGCAGGAGGGCCACCTCGGCGAGGACGGCGTCGGTGGCGCCGGCTAGTTCGGCCTGGATGGCGGCGAGGGAGTGGCCTTGGGCCTGGCGGCGTTTGAGCGCGACGATCTGCAGCAGGTGTCGCCGCTCATAGAGCGCGGTGCGGCCCCGCATGCTGCTGGGCCGGTCGACCAGGCCGGTCGTCGTGTACCACCGGATTGCCCGGCGGTCGGGCACGTCGCGGACGCGGCCGTTGGGCGCGCCCGGGTATTCCGCGGCGAGCGCGCGGTGCACCTGCTCGACCAGCTCGTCCATCGTCCACACGCCGACCATCCTGACACTGTCACAATGACAGTGTCAATGATGCGGCGCGGACGATCCTTGGGCACAATCAGCGAAATGCGGCTCGACCTGGTCAACCTCTCGCACCTCGCCGACCCCGCGACGACCTGCGTCTACCCGGGCGACCCGCCGTTCGTGGTCGAACCCGTCACGACCATCGCCGAGCACGGCTTCCGGCTGAACTACCTGCGGCAGGGCGAGCTCACCGGCACCCACTGGAGCGCCCCCGGGCATTTCACCGAGGGCGGTGCACTCGCCGACGAACTGGAGCTGCAGGACCTCTGCCGCCCCGCCGTCAAGATCGACGTTCGCGATCGGTGCACGGACGACCCCGATTTCACCCTGTCCCGTGCCGACCTGCTCGCCTGGGAGCACGACCACGGCCCGATCCCACCCGAATCGATCGTCGTGCTCTGGACCGGCTGGGACGCGAAATGGGGGACGGACGCCTACTACGGCTACGATAACGCCGGGGTCCTCCACCAGCCCGGCTTCAGTGTGGACGCCGTCGAGTGGCTCATCGACACCGGACGGCTCGGCCGGCGCGGCGGCACGGGAACGGACACCTTCGGGCCGGACGCTGGGACCGACACCAGCTACGCAGTGTCCAAGCTGGTCCACCGCGAGCACCGGATCAGCGTGGAAGTCCTCGCCAATCTGGCCGCCCTGCCCCCGACCGGAGCGGCCCTGCTGTGCGGCGGCCAGATCGTGGCGGGCGGCACGGGCTCGCCCGCGCTGATCTACGGAGTTCTGCCATGACCGACTGCACCGCAGCGAAGCAAGGGCCAGGAGGGCTTGGCCGGTTGGCTCTGCCATGACCGACTGCACCGCAGCGAAGCAAGGGCCAGGAGGGCTTGGCCGGTTGGCTCAGCCCACCGGCTTCTCCCCGCCCGGCTGCTGAGCGCCGTTCACGGTCAACGTGTAGGGCGCGTACTGAGTGATGCGCCCGGTCGGCTCGTCATAAGCCACGATCGCCACCACCTTCGGGTACGCCCGCAGCTCCGCGAACTGGCTCAGCGTCACCTGCCGCACCCGCTTGCCCGCCTCGTCCAGCCCCACCAGCCGTACGTGCCACGCGTGGACCGGCACCGGCGCGACCTCGGACGGTGACCGGAAGCCCCGCACGCTGGAACCGTCGCTGAGCTGCCGGCCATTGACCGCGATGTCGTCGAGGTACCAGCCGCCTTCATTCACGGCGCCGTCGCTGACGTACTGAAAACCGAGCAGCACATTGCGCCCGGCGAACCCGGAGAGGTCATAGCGGTGTGGTGCAAACCCGTCGGTGGTCCCGGTGACGCCGTGCCCGAGCGGTCCGGGACTGGTCCGGTCGCCGATGATCGGATGGTACGTCTGACCGCCGTCCGTCGAGATGGTCACGTAGCCGTAGTCGAAGCCCTGTTCGGCGCCGTACTTGGCGCGCAGCGTCAGCGCCGACTCGCCGGCCGGCACCTGCAGACCGATGACCGCCATCGCGTCGGTGTCGCTGGCGTCGCCGGAGAACAGCGCGCCGTCCCGGACGGTCCAGGCCAGCGGCAGCGGGTTGAGCGTCCGGCCGCCCTGGAACCGTACGGACCGCAGATCGGCGCCGCTCAGCGACTTCCCTTTGGCGTCCCGCAGCCGCACATAGTCGGCGCCGTTCGGCGCCGCCCCCGGCTTGGCGTAAGCCGCGGGGTTCGCCAGGTTGACCGTCGACCGCAGGCTGGGCGCCACCACCCGCTCCCGCGATGTGCCCAGCACGGACCCCTCCTCGGCGATCTTGTCCACCAGCGTCATCGTCTGGAAGTCGTGCAGCACGTCGGAGAGATCGGTCCCGAGGGCCGCCTCGACTCCGGCCAGGCCCTGATGGGCGCGGTCCGTGTGCAGCCGTTCCAGCACGCCCGGCCCGAACCGGTCCTTCAGGTACAGCAGGAACTGGTAGGCGTGCCCGTAGTCGGAGAGGACCTCCTCGCTCGCTCCCTCGTCCCAGAGGTTCAGCGAGCCCTGCGGGCCGCCACAATCCCGCGGGTTTGGGTTGTACGCCGTCTTGACGGTGGCAAACCCCTGAAAGCACGTCAGGTGAGAGTCCGCGCCGCGGCGGTACACCGTTGCTGTGCCGTCGACGTAGCCCGCCAGGGTCTGCGCGTAATCGGACAGACCTTCGTTGACCCACAGGTCCTCATTCGGATCCGTGTAGTACTGCAGCAGATGCTGCCACTCGTGGGCGAACGTTCCCTCGTACATCCTGGGGCGCGCCGGACGGCTGGTGCACAGGTCGTCGGTGGCCTCGTCGACCGGCGTGGCTCCGGTGCGGTGCTTCCAGTCGTACGCGTCGATGGTCATCACGTTGCGGTCGAGCAACTCGGTCAGCTGCGAGGAGAAGAATCCCGCGATGTACGTGGAGTTTTCGGGGAACGTGAAGTAGTTGTCGTCGCGGATGTTGTCGACGAGCGTCACCGTCCTGGTGCCGTCGCCGGTGAAGTCGCCGGTGAGCGCCGCGTCAGCGCCGTCCCGGTCGGGCGGGGTGCTGAAGGCGGTGGTCTCCCGCGGGTAGATGGTCTGGTCGAATTCCCGGATCAGGTCGGCGACCTGCGCATCGCTGACCTGAGTGGAGGCGGCGGGGCGGCAGTCGCCGGCGGGGAACGCCAGATCGTTGGCTACCCACACTTCGATGCGCGTGCCGACGCCGCGCAGGGTGTAGTTCTTGCGGTAGTAGCGGGCGTCGACGTCGTCGAGCGCCAACCATTCCCGGACCGTCCCGGTGGGTGGTGTGGGTCCCGCCGTGCGACGGGCCAGGCCGGGTGTCCGGGTGGCGAGTCCGGCGATGGAGTACGTCTTGTGCGACAGCCCTCGGGTGTCGGCTGGGGCGCCTGGTGTGGCGGGCGCCGGTGCCGCGGTGGCCGCGGGGGAGGTCGGCGCCAGCAGGGCGGGCGCGGTGAGCAGGACGACGGCGGTGAGGCGGAAGGAGGCACGCACTTATGGGACATTACCGCTTTATTGTGGGCAAAAGCGCTGGACGCGGCTACTCGAAGAGTGAGTGCCGCCGGCCGCCCTCTGCCCGCGAGCGTGCCCGGCGCCGCAGCTGTACGACGATGGCATCGCCGGCGGCTACCACGGCCCAACCCACCAGCAGCCAGCCCGGCACCGTCCACCCACGCCGGAAGAGCACGACAGCCAGGACCGAGCACACGACTATCCCGAACAGAGCCAGGCACAGCCGCAGATTGAGCGCGCTGTACGGCTCATCGACGGTTCCTCGCCGCCCCGGAGGTTGCGCACCGATCGGCATGCCTCCAGCTTAGGCTTGCTCAGCCCCGTGGGCCGAAGCGCCCAGGTGCGTCACTTCGGCCCACGGTTCACCCGAATCAGGACACCTCGCGGCGCAGCATCCGAACGGTCCCGAGCACCAGCGGCAGGCCGACCCAGAACGCACAGGACACAGCGAGATGGCCCCACTGGCTCGCGGTCATCGACGCCTCACTGAGCGGGATCGCCGTCCGGTTGATGTCCAGCCACTCCGCCGCCCGGCCCAGCCACGTGACCATCGCGCCGAGCGCGGACCAGACCGCCGGGATCGCGAAGTACAGCACGATCGCCACCGGCGAGTTCATCAGCAGGGCACCGAAGGCCGAGCCCATCAGGACGAAGACGACCTGGTTGAGCAGGAGCCGGGCTAGCTGACCCACGGTGATCTCCCAGTCGCCCGCGCCACCCGTGCCGATCGCGATCAGGTTGGCTACCGCCGACAACGCCGCTGCCGCGACGGTCGCCGCGACGGCGATGAGCGCCACCGCGACCAGCTTCGCCGCGACGACCCGTCCGCGGGCCGGGGTCAACGTGAACGTGCCGAGCGCCGTCCGCTGCGACCATTCGCTGGTCATCGACAGGATGCCGAGCACAGGCAACAGCACGCTAGCCGGCAAGAGGCCGAACGCGAGCAGTCCGTAGTACGTCTGCTCGGCGTCCGGTGCAGCCGTGATCATGATGACCGCGGTGGCGGCGGCGGCCAGCCCGATCACGATGAGCAACCACAAGCCCGCCCGGGTGTCGGCCAACTTGCGCAACTCGACCGTGGTGAGCCGGGCCAGCGAAGCCCCGCCTCCCGTACGGCTGCCCGGCTCGGCAGGCACAGTCCCCGCCGTCGAGGCGGGCGCATCTTGGACGGTGGTCATCGCACTTCCTCCTTCGCCGGATTGTCGGCGGTGAGCGTCAGGAACAGGTTCTCGAGTCCGCTGCTGCCGGCAGGCCGCAGCTCCAGCAGGACAAGTCCCGCTGCGGCGGCCGCGCGGCCCACGGTTTCGGCATCCGCATCCACCACGACGCCCCCGTCTGTCGTCGTCGTGCCCGTGAGCCGAGCCTGGCGCAGCGCTTGCTCCAGTGCCTGCGCATCGACCGCGCGCACCACCGTGCCCGATGCGGCGAGCAGGTCGGCCTTGTCACCTTGCGCCACGATGCGTCCGCCGCCGATGACGACCAACTGGTCCGCCACCGCCTCCACCTCGCGCAGCAGATGCGAGGACAGCAGCACCGTGCCGCCCCGATCGGCGAAGTCGCGCAGCAGTCCCCGCATCCAAAAGATGCCCTCCGGGTCGAGCCCGTTGGCCGGCTCGTCAAGGATGAGGATCGTCGGGTCGCCGAGCAGCGCATACGCGAGGCCGAGCCGTTGCCGCATGCCCAGCGAGTACGCCTTGACCCGTCGCTTGGCCGCTTTGTGCTGCAGGCCGACCCGCTCCAGGCTCTCGTCGACTCGCCGCTTGTCGATGCCCATGGTGAGCGCGGCCAACCTCAGCACCTCGCGACCGGTACGCCCAGCGTGCTGCGCCGACGCATCCAGCAGGACGCCCACGTGCCGCCCCGGGTTGCCCAAGTGTCGGTATGGCACCCCAGCCACAGTGGCGGTGCCGGCCGTCGGCGGAGTAAGTCCGCAGATCATCCGCATGGTGGTGCTCTTCCCTGCCCCGTTCGGCCCGAGGAAGCCGGTCACCGTGCCGGGTGCGCAGTGGAACGACACGTCGTCGACGGCCGGGTGCGGACCGTACCGTTTGCTGAGGTTCTGGACCGTGATCATGCGACTGAGCTTGCCGGTGTCGGGTGGTCGGCCGCGTCGGCCATCGGTCGGCGGTGGCTGACTTTGGTCTACGGCTGCGCTAGACCTTGGTCGGTGCCACCAAGCGGCGCCGCACCTTTACGATGGCCCGCATGGCAGAGCTGGCACCCGTACGCCCGTCCGGGCAGCTCCGCCCGTCGAGCGTGCGGCATGAGCACCGGAAACTCCGTACTACGCGGGACTGGATCATCGATTGTTTCGGCTTCGCGCTGAGCCTCGCCTGGACCCTGTGGGCCACGGCCGACCTGTTCCGGCCGACACCGGAGTTTCTTCCGCAGTGGCAGGGGACCCCGCATTGGTTGCTCTGGATCGACTTGGGCGTCGGGGTGGTGTTCTCCGTCGCGCTGTGGTGGCGTCGACGTTGGCCGGTGCAGCTGGCCTTGGCAGCCAGCGTCCTCGGCGTGCAGTCGGTGACCATTGGCGGTGCCGCGCTCGCGCTGCTGTTCACCGTGGCGCTGCATCGCCGCTTCGCCGTGTCGGCTGCCGTCACTGCGGCCGCGATGATCAACAGTGCGGTTTTCTGCACTCTGCGGCCCGAGCAAGGTTCCTCCTATGGGGAATCATTCGGGTGGAGCGTGGCGATTCTCATCATCGTGCAGTTCTGGGGCATGATCGTCCGGGGCCGTCGGGAGCTGGTCGCCTCGCTGCGGGAGCGGGCCGAGCGCGCCGAGGCTGAGCAGCAGCTCCGGATTCATCAGGCCCGCACGCTCGAGCGCACCCGGATCGCCCGGGAGATGCACGACGTGCTCGCCCATCGGATCTCCCTGCTCAGCCTGCACGCCGGCGCGCTGGAGATCCGGCCGGACGCGTCACCCACCGAGGTCGCCAGCGCCGCCGGCGTCATTCGCGCCAGCGCCCACCAGGCATTGGAGGACTTGCGAGCCGTCATCGGCGTGCTTCGCGAGGCGCCCGCTGCCGAGTCCTCCCCCGAACGGCCCCAGCCGACCCTGGACGAATTACCCGCCCTGGTGGGCGAGTCCCGTGCCGCCGGCGTGAAGGTGCACCTGTCACTGAACGTGGACCAGCTCGGCGAGACACCGGCAGGCATCGGCCGGACCGCATATCGCATCGTCCAGGAAGGCCTGACGAACGCCCGCAAACATGCGCCCGGCACGACCGTCTGGGTGGCTGTCGGTGGCGCAGCAGGCCAGGGCCTCACCGTCGACATCCGCAACCCGTCGCCGGTGGGCCGTGGCAAGCCGGCCATTCCCGGCACCGGCACCGGTCTGATCGGCCTCGCCGAACGCGCGACCCTGGCCGGCGGCCGACTCTCGCATGGACGCCGGCCCGACGGCGACTTCTTCCTCGATGCCTGGTTGCCGTGGCCGGTCTGATGACGGCGGGACCCGGACCTGTCGGCTACCGCACTATGGTGACGGTCGCCGCGCCGATCGGGTGGTGGACACAGCAGTGAACGGGGGAGGCGGCGACATGCCGGACCAGGGCGAGACGGTTCCAGACCCGGGAGGCCGGCCGATTCGGGTGTTGATCGTGGACGACGACGCCCTGGTCCGGGCCGGACTCACCATGATCCTGTCGGGAGCTGCCGATCTCCAGGTCGTGGCCGAGGCAGCGGACGGTTCCCAGGTGCCGCAGGCAGTGGCGGAGCACCGTCCAGATGTCGTTCTGATGGACATCCGCATGCCGCGCGTGGACGGCCTGGCGGCGACGGAGGAACTGCGGTCGCGCAGCGGTGCTCCCGAAGTGATCGTGCTGACCACGTTCGACGCCGATGCGGATGTGCTGCGGGCGTTGCGGGCGGGAGCGAGCGGCTTCCTGCTCAAGGACACCCCGCCGATCGACATCCTGGAAGCGGTACGCAGGGTCGCTGGCGGGGAGGCGATGCTGTCACCGACGGTGACCCGACGGCTGATCGCCCACGTTGCTGCCCCGGAGGGCAACTCCGGCAGCAACAGAAAGGCCCTGCAACAGCTGGAAGCCTTGAGCGAGCGGGAGCGGGAGGTGGCGTTGGCCGTGGGACGGGGCAAGTCGAACGCCGAGATCTCGGTCGAGCTGTTCATGAGCCTGGCGACGGTCAAAGCGCATGTGTCGCGGCTGCTCACCAAGCTGGACCTCGACAACCGGGTGCAGGTCGCCCTGCTGGTCCACGACGCGGGCCTCACCTGAGGACGGTCAGCGGATCGAGGGCAGCCCGAACGTCCCGGATGTCCCGGGCCGCAGCGGTCGCTAGCAGACCCGGGCCGGCCAACGGCAACACCGCAGCCTCCCCGGTGGGGCGGGTCACGGGCACCTCCGCGGCGTCGGCGCAGGCCAGGACCAGCATGCCGAGCGCGCCCGCGTCGCCGAGCACGGCGGCGCCCGACCACCCCGGAGCGCCCGGACCGACCGCGAGCTCGTGCCGATAGAGCGTGCGCTCGGCGTATCGAATGGTCACGGCCGTGCGCACGTCGCCGGGCCGTTCGGCGTGTCGCCCGCACACCAGATCGTCGCGCCAGGCCAGGAAGCCGCCCTCGGCGACCGACACGTCCGCCACCGCGAGGTGGTGACATCCTGCCGCGGCGATCAGCGGCTCCGGCGCCCAGAGCAGCGCCGCACCGGCCGCCACCGACGCCGTGACAACAAAACGCGACGGCGGCAGATCCGGTCGGCCGGGTAGGGCCAGCTGCGCTGCCACGCTGCGCACCGCGAGCCGCGCTCCGGGGCCGACCGTGATCGACAGCGCCACGTCGTCGCCACGCAACGGGCCAGCCGCGCCGCCGACCAGGTGCACGGTGACCACGCCGGTCGCATCGCCACGTACGCCGGTTCGGCGCAGGAGCAGGGGTGACTCGCCCCGCAGGGTGGTCAGGCGGGTGCCGCCCGTACCGTTCGCCTCCGCGACGATCGACGCCGAAGCGCGCACGGAATCAGCGTGCCGCTGTGCCGGCGCGGCTGGCTTGGTCGGCGGCCCGGAGCGAGCGGATCCACGCCGCGACCGGGGTGGCGGCCCGGTCTTCGGTCAGCGAGAGGAAGACAGTCGGCAGGTCGCCGCGGCGGGCCCGGGCATCGCGCTCCATCACCGACAGGTCGGCGCCGACCAGGGGCGCCAGATCGGTCTTGTTGATGACCAGCAGGTCGGCGGCCGTCACGCCCGGACCGCCCTTGCGCGGGACCTTGTCGCCGCCCGCCACGTCGACCACGAAGATCTGCCGGTCGATCAAGCCCTTGCTGAAGGTGGCGGTCAGGTTGTCGCCGCCGCTCTCCACGAGTACGAGGTCGAGTGGTCCCAGCGCCGCCTCGAGATCCTCGACCGCATCGAGATTGGCGGAAATGTCGTCGCGGATCGCCGTGTGCGGGCAGCAGCCGGTTTCGACCGCGCGGATTCGCTCGGCCGGGAGGACGCCGTTACGCAGCAGGAAGTCGGCGTCCTCGGTGGTGTAGATGTCATTGGTGACGACGGCGAGCCGCAGCTGAGCGCCGAGGGCGCGGCAGAGGGCTGCGACCAGTGCGGTCTTGCCGGAGCCGACCGGGCCGCCGATGCCGATCCGCAGGGCCCGCTGACCCACGGCCAGCGGCGCGTGCGGGTCCACCGCCGGATCCGGATGCGAGTGCGGCACCTCGTCGAGGTCATGCGTGTGGTCATCAGGATGCAAAGAGACGCACCTCCCAGGTGGCGTGCAGCTCGGCGCCGATGTCGAGCAGGGGCGCTCCGGCGGCCGGCAGGTCGTCGGCCAAGTCGTCGATCCGCGCGGCTGCGTCGGCGGCGACCTCGTCACAGGCGCCGGCGAGGCGGGCGAGCTCGGCGTGCACCGCGTACGGGTTGAGGCCGAGCAGCCGTACCGCCGCACTGGCCGGCCCGGCGATGCTGCCGTGCGCCGCCGCGACCGCCGCTTCGAGCGGACCAGCTCCGGCCGCCGCCGCGACCACCCCGAGCGCGACGGGATGATGCGGCTCGCGACCCGTCAAGGGCAGTGTCCACATCGCTCGGCCAGCGCGCAGCAGGGCGCGTCCCTGCGCCCGGGAGGCTCGGCGCAGTGCCGGCGACGGGGTACGGGCATCCAACCCCTCATCCAGCGTGTGCCACCGGCCCGGCCGGGCGCAGGCTGCCGCGGCGAAGGCAGCGGCCACCAGCCCCACCGTGACCAGCCGTCCGTGCAGGAACGCGCCGACGTCGGCGACGTCCGTGACCCGCCCGGCGGCCACTGCCGCTTCCAGCCCGCCGGAGTGCGCGTGGCCGCCGGACGGCAAACGGCCATCGGCGAGCACCAACAACGTGGTCAGACTCATGCGGCGGCCATCAGAAGAGGTGATAACGCTGGGCGAGGGGGAGTTCGGTGACCGGGTCCGGCTCGACGACCTCGCCGTCGATGCGGACCGTGAAGGTGTCCGGCTCCACCTCGATCCGGGGCAGCGCGCCGTTGAGCGGCAGGTCGGCCTTGCCCACCGACCGGGTGTTCGCCACCGGCACCAGCCCACGCTTCACCCCGATCCGGTCGCCGAGCAGCGCGTCGATTGCGGCAGGGGCGACGAACGCCACCGAGGTCACGGCGGGCACGACCCCGTACGCGCCGAACATCGGGCGGGGGAGCACCGGCTGGGGGGTGGGAATGGAGGCGTTGGCGTCGCCCATTTGCGCGTACGCGATCATGCCGCCCTTGAGGACCAGCGCGGGCCGCACGGCGAAGAAGGCGGGGTCCCAGAGCACCAGGTCGGCGAGCTTGCCCGGCTCGACCGAGCCGACCTGTGCGGCCATGCCGTGCGCGATGGCCGGGTTGATCGTGTATTTGGCGACGTAGCGGCGGGCGCGCAGGTTGTCGGCGGCGCCGTCGCCGGGCAGGGCACCGCGGCGGGCTTTCATCACGTGGGCGGTCTGCCAGGTGCGCATGACGACCTCGCCGATCCGGCCCATGGCCTGCGAGTCGGAGCCGATCATGGAGATCGCGCCGAGGTCGTGCAGCAGATCCTCGGCGGCCATGGTGGACGGCCGGATGCGGCTCTCGGCGAAGGCCAGATCCTCGGGTACGGCCGAGTTCAGGTGGTGGCAGACCATCAGCATGTCGAGGTGCTCGCCGAGGGTGTTGCGCGTGTACGGCCGGGTCGGGTTGGTCGACGAGGGCAGCACGTGGGGCAGCGCGGCAACCGTGATGATGTCCGGCGCGTGCCCGCCCCCGGCCCCCTCGGTGTGGTACGCGTGGATCGACCGGCCGGCGATGGCCCGGACGGTCTCCTCGACGAACCCGGCCTCGTTGAGGGTGTCGGTGTGGATCGCGACTTGGACCCCGGACACGTCCGCGACTTTGAGCGCGGCGTCGATGACCGCCGGTGTGGTGCCCCAGTCCTCGTGCAGTTTGAAGCCGCCCGCGCCGCCGCGCAGTTGCTCCCAGAGGGATTCCTCGCTGGTGGTGTTGCCCTTGCCGAGCAACAGCACGTTGATCGGCCAGGTGTCGAGGGCTTCGAGCATGCGGGCCAGGTGCCAAGCGTTGGGGGTGACCGTGGTGGCCTTGGTGCCTTCGGCGGGCCCGGTGCCACCGCCGACGATGGTGGTGATGCCGCTGGACAGGGCGGTGTCCAGAATGGTGGGACTGATCAGGTGGACATGGCTGTCGACGGCGCCCGCGGTGAGGATCTTGCCGTTGCCCGCGATGATCTCGGTGCCCGGCCCGATGACCAGGTCCGGGTGGACGCCGTCCATCGTGTCGGGGTTTCCGGCCTTGCCCAGCGCGGTGATCCGGCCGTCACGGATGCCGATGTCGGCCTTGACGATGCCCCAGTGGTCGAGGACGACCGCGCCGGTGATCACGGTGTCGGGGCTGCCCTCGGCGCGGGTGGCCCGGGACTGGCCCATCGACTCACGGATGACCTTGCCGCCGCCGAAGACCACCTCGTCGCCGGGTGCTGGTCCGGCGCTGCGGTCCTCGTCGACCTCAATGAGCAGGTTGGTGTCGGCGAGCCGGATCCGGTCCCCGACGGTGGGTCCGTAGAGGGCGGTGTACCGGCCTCGGTCCAGCGCGGTCACCGATGACTCCCGTTTTCGGGGAGGTCTTCGTCGAGTGCGCCGGCGGGTTCGATGTCTTCCCGCGGCGACGGGTCGAGCGGACCGGCGGCCACACCGCGCAGGCCGGGCACGATGCGCCGGCCGGTGAGGGGCACCAGCACGATGTCGCGCGGCATGCCGGGTTCGAAACGCACCGAGGTGCCCGCGGGCACGGCGAGCCGGTGTCCCCACGCGGCGTCGCGGTCGAAGTCGAGGGCGGCGTTGGACTCGGCGAAATGGTAGTGCGAGCCGACCTGCACCGGGCGGTCGCCGGTGTTGCGGACCGTCAGGTGTCGTTCCGTACGCCCCGGGTTCAGGGTGATGTCGCCGTCGCCGGCGAGGATCTCGCCGGGGATCATGAGATTGGTCCGTGCACGGTGACCAGCTTGGTGCCGTCCGGGAAGGTGGCCTCGACCTGTACCTCGGCCAGCAGCTCCGCCACGCCGTCCATGACGTCGTCGCGAGTGAGCACCCGTCGGCCCGCATCCATCAGGTCGACCACGGTGCGACCGTCGCGGGCCCCTTCCAGCAGGAACGCGGTGATGATCGCAGTGGCCTCCGGGTGGTTGAGCCGCAGGCCACGGTCCCGCCGGCGCCGGGCGACGTCCGCCGCCACGTGGATGAGCAGGCGTTCCTGCTCGTGCTGGCTGAGGAACACAGGACCTCCCCCTGATCGCGAAGCGATGCTCGCAGCATGACGTTTCCGCCGTGTTACCGGGCGTCAGATCCTGAATAAGGACAAAAACATCAAGCGTTAGGGTGCCCGGATGATCTCCGCGCTTTCCGGGTTCGCGCTGATCGGCGCGATCGTCCTCGCCGGGTGGTGCGTGGGCAGGTGGCGGGTCCTGCCCGGAGGCGCGGAGCCGGTGCTCGGCCGGCTGGTCTATGCCGTACTGACCCCGTGCCTGTTGTTCACCGTGGTCGCGGACGCGGACCTGCACGTCCTGCTCAGCGAACCGCTGCTCGCCTCGGCCGCCGCCGCGTTCACCTGCTTCGGCCTGTTCGCGCTGATCTTCCGTCGCCTCGACCGGGGCACCACCGTGCTGGGCGCGCTGTCCGGCGGCTATGTCAACGCCAACTACATCGGCATCCCGGTGGCGACCTATGTCCTCGGCGACGCCGCGCTCGTCGTGCCCATCGTCATGCTGCAACTCCTGCTGGTCACCCCGGTCGCGCTCACGCTGCTGGAGATCACGACCACCGGACGGTCTTCGGTACGGACCACGCTGACGACGCCGTTGCGAAATCCGCTGATCGTCGCCGTGCTGCTCGGGCTCCTCGGGAACACGACCGGCGTTGAGCTGCCCGCGGTGCTCGCCGAGCCGGTGGCGACGATCGGTTCGGCGGCGGTGCCGGTCGTCCTGATCGCCTTCGGCATGTCACTGGTGGGCCGGCGGGTCCTCGAACCGGGCACCGATCGGGTTGCCACGGTTGCCGCGGTCGCGCTCAAGACGGTGGTGATGCCGCTGCTCGCGTACGGAACAGCGATCTTGTTCGGTCTGCCCCGGAGCGAAACCTACGCGGTGGTCGTCCTGGCGGCCTTGCCCACCGCGCAGCACATCTTTCTGTACGCCCAGCGTTTCCGCACCGCCGAGTTGCTGGTCCGCGACACCATCTTCCTGTCGACGCTCGCGGCGATCCCGGTGCTCCTGCTGATCGCCGTGCTGTTTACGAGGTGACGCCGGGCCACATCGGCTCGGTGGCGTGCGCTTCGGCGGCCCGCAGGACGCGCAGGATGTTGCGGCCGGTCAGCTTTTCCAGCTCCGGCTGCGTCCAGCGACGTGACGCGAGCTCGGCGAGCAGCCGCGGATAGCCCGCCACGTCGTCCAGACCGTCGGGCAGCAGGCCGCAGCCGTCGTAGTCGCCGCCGAGCCCGACGTGGTCGGCGCCCACCACCTCGCGCAGATGCTCGACATGATCGGCGACCTGGGCGACGGTTGCCCGGGGTCGGGGGTGCGCAGCGAGCCAAGGCTGCAGCTCAGCGGGCGGTTCCCCGACTCCCCGGTCGGGGATCTCCTCGCCCGGCCGGGGTGCGCGTGGATACGGCTCCGGCGCGATACCCAGCCGGTCGCGTTCCGCGTCCTCCGCTGCCTCCCACGCGGCGACCTCGGCGGAGATGAACGCGGGAACGAACGTCGCCATGCACACACCGTCGTTCGCGCGCAGCTTCACCAGCACGTCGTCCGGGACGTTGCGGCGGTGGTCGCAGACCGCCCGGGCGGACGAATGGCTGAAGATCACGGGTGCGGCGGCGACGTCGAGGGCGGCGTGCATCGTCGACACAGCGACGTGCGACAGGTCGACCAGGACGCCGAGGCGCTGCATTTCGGCGACCACCGCCCGCCCTACGTCGCTCAGCCCGCCGGACTGCGGCACGTCGGCGGCTGAGTCCGCCCAGCTGGTGTTGTTGTTGTGGGTCAACGTCACGTACCGGACGCCGAGCCGGGCGAAGGCACGCAGCACACCGAGCGACGAGGCGAGGCTGTGGCCGCCCTCGATGCCGATCAGCGACGCGATTCGCCCGGCGGCGAGCGCAGTCGACACGTCGTCGGCCGAGAATGCGAGCGCGAGGTCCGCCGGGTACGCGGCGACGAGCCGGTAGACAGCGTCGACCTGTTCCATCGTCGCCACCACTGCCTCGGGCTCGGGCAGGTCGGAAGGCACGTACACGGACCAGAACTGACCGCCCACCCCGCCAGCGCGGAGCCGGGCGATGTCCGTGTGGAACTCCGGCCGATCTGCGGCGAGTCCGGTGACGCGATATCCGGCTCGGGAGCGTAGGGCCCAGGGCAGGTCGTTGTGCCCGTCGATCACGGGCGAGGCCGCGCAGACGGCACCGATGTCGATCATGGAACCTCCGCTGCCGATGATCGAAAAGCATAGGACTTCCACCGACGAAATCCTCAAGTGCCGCCGTTCGGGCTGTTCGCAACCGGGCGGCACCCGACCGGGACCGGTTCGCGCACCGAACGGCCCGGATTGTTGCTCCCATGCCCGGCCGAGCACCGGCCGGACAACGCGGGGGAGAAGAAATTGCGTCGCTCGAAGTCGCTCAAGTCCGTGACTGCCCTGGCCGCCCTGTTCGCGGGTGCCGGCAGCGCCCTGGCCGCCAGCCCGGCCACCGCCGCCCCGGCCGTTCCGGACCTGCAGCTGTCCGCCACCGATGACACGTACGTGTCGAGTGGGCGGCAGAACGCCGGCTTCGGCGCCGAGGCCAAGCTCGCTGTCGGCCGCCTCGACCGTGACTCCAAGATCGCGTTCCTGAAGTTCCTGGTCCCGGCGGGCGCCCAGGTCACCGGCGCCAAGCTGAAGTTGACCACGGTCGGCGACGTCAGCGGCAAGCTGACCGTCAACCGGGTCGCGGACACCACGTGGACCGAGGCGAAGCTGACCGCGCGGACCGCCCCCGCGCTCGGCGCGGTCGCCGGCTCGGCCACTCCGAAGGCCAACGCCGACGAAGTGACGGTCGACCTCGGTGCGTCAGTTTCCGGCCCGGGCTCGTACACCTTCGCGATTCAGTCCTCCGGCGCGGTGACCCGCTTCCGCTCGTCCGAGGGCAAGGGCGGACCGGTGCTGCTGGTCTCGCTGAAGTCGCCGGCCGCGCCGGTGGACGAGACGCCCACGACCGACACCCCGCCGGTGAACGTGCCGACCGACGTGACCACCCCGCCGGTGGACGAGCCCACCGACCACACCCCGCCGATCGCCCCGGGCGAGGAGGACATGCCGCCGCCCCCGCCGTCGACCTCCGGTGAGTGCGTGACCGACAAGCTGCTCGTCCCGTCGTGTGGCGTGCTCTGGGGTGCCGCCGCCGGTGGTTTCACCGACGCGCCGCGGGACAAGGCGTTGCAGGACTGGGAGAAGCTCACCGGCCGCACGGCCACCATCTTCCACACCTACCACAAGGGTGACGAGCCGTTCCCGACCAAGTCGGAGATGGCGATGGCCCGGGACAAGGCTCGTCCGCGGGTGCTGTTGATGAACTGGAAGATCGCCTACGGCTCGTCCTGGGCGAAGGTCGCCAAGGGTGAGCAGGATGCCCGGATCGACAAGTTCGCCGCCCGTGTGAAGGCCAACTTCCCCGAGAAGTTCTTCCTGGTGCTCAACCACGAGCCGGAGAACGACGTCATCGCGAAGAAGGGTTCCGGCTGGGAGGCCAAGGACTTCGCCGCGATGTACCGGCACACCATCAAGCGGCTGCGGGCGCAGGGTGTCGACAACGCGATCAACGTGATGGCGTACATGGGTAACGAGAAGTGGATGGCCCAGCCGTGGTGGAAGGACATCTACCCGGGCGACGACGTCGTCGACTGGATGGGCCTCGACTCCTACGTGTCCGCGGAGAAGGGCTACTACCACTACGGCATGTTCGCCGACCTGCTCGACCGCAAGGCCAAGAACGGGCCGACCTTCTACGACTGGGCCACCAAGCAGCACCCCAGCAAGCCGATCATGGTCGCCGAGTGGGGCGTCTACCACCGGGTCAACAAGGTCACCGACAAGACCCCCGGCTTCAACAGCGTGCTGCCCGAGCTGCGCAAGCGCCCGAACATCAAGGCCATCGTCTACTTCGACACCGCCAAGGACGACGAGGGTGACCGCGACATCAGCGTGAACAGCACGAAGGCCAACCTGGCCGCGTTCCGCACGCTGGCCGCCGACAAGATCTTCGACGTCACGATCGGCTGAACCCGGTCCGTACCACCGACGAGCCGCCCGGCAGACTGCCGGGCGGCTCGCCGTGTTCCGGGTGATGATGGGTGCGACCGTGCGCCGACCGTACCGGGAGATCACTTTTGTCCGCACTCATCAGCCGCCAGGCCCGCCAGGCTCGCGCGGCAGTCGCTGCGGTCTTTCTCACCAACGGCGCGCTGTTCGCCAACGTCGTGCCGCGTTATCCGCAGCTCAAGTCCGATCTGGGCGTCAGCAACGCGGTGCTCGGCACGGCCCTGGCCGCCATGCCCCTGGGGGCGCTGCTGGCGGGCCTCTTCGCCGCCGCCGCGATCCGATGGTGGGGCTCCGCCCGGGTGGCGGCACTGGGCATCGTGGCCCTGGCCGCCTCGACCCTGCTCATTGCAGTCGCACCGCACTGGACCGTCCTGGCCGGGGTTCTCGCGGTGGTCGGCGCCCTGGACGCCGTCGTGGACGTCGCCCAGAACGCGCACGGCCTGCGGGTGCAGCGGCTCTACCGGCGGTCGGTCGTCAACTCGTTCCACGGCGTGTGGAGCATCGGGGCGGTCCTGGGCGGCCTCATGGGGTCCGCGGCGGCCGGGCTCCAGGTGCCGCTAGGCGTGCACCTGGCCGGCTCCGCCGCTCTGTTCAGCGTGGTGGCGCTGGTGGCCCTGCGATTCCTGCTGCCCGGCCCGGAGGACGCCGAGCGGGACCTAGGCAGCGATGCCGCGGCTGCGCCACCGGCTCGCCAGGTCGGCCGACAAGTCTTCACCGGCGCGGCCTTGCGGATGCTTGCCGCGCTCGGCGTCCTCGCGGCCTGCGGCGCCCTGGTCGAGGACGCCGGGGCCTCCTGGGGTGCCCTCTACCTCAGCGGTGACCTGCACACCGGAGCGGCTACAGCGGGCCTGGCCTTCGTCGCCCTCCAGGTCGCGATGACGCTCGGCCGGCTCACCGGCGACCGGGTCATCGACCGGTACGGCCAGCGCACCGTCGTCCGAGCCGGCGGCCTCCTCGCGGCAGCGGGCATGGGAGCCGCCCTGGCCGTGCCGTCGCTGCCGGCCGCGCTGGCCGGATTTGCCCTCGCCGGGCTCGGCGTCGCCACCCTCGTGCCCGCGGTCATGCACACCGCGGACGAACTGCCCGGCCTGCCGCCCGGCACCGGCCTCACCATCGTCAGCTGGTTGCTGCGCGGCGGCTTCCTGCTCTCCCCACCGCTGGTCGGTGCCGTAGCCGACCTCGCCGGCCTGCGGATCGGCCTGCTCAGCGTGGTGGTGGCCGGAATCGTCACCGCCGTGCTCGCCCGCGTGCTCGCCAACCGCGCCTGACCCCACCGAATCCCTCAAGTGCCCCGCCGGACGCCCGATCTCAAGACTTCGTCAAGGCAGGAGCAGGCTCGGCGTGGGGAGGAAGTGCGATGGTCGGCAGCCGCCGCCCGCGAGTGCTCGTTGCGCTCGTCGCGCTCCTCATCGCGGCCTTCACCGCCTGCATGAGCATCGGTGGTTCCCTGACCGCCTACATCTCCGACGTCACCACCGTCGTGGTGGTGGTCAGCGCGGCGGTCGCCTGCCTCATCCGAGCAGCCGCCCGCCGGGGCCGCCTGCGGGCCGCCTGGGCCGGCATCGGCCTCGGTGCCCTGGCGTACGCCTGGGGCGAAGGCTCCTGGACCTGGATCGAAACCTTCCGCGGCGAAGAGGTGCCGTTCCCCGGCGTGCCGGACATCGGCTACCTCGGCATGGTGCCCACCCTGGCGATCGCCCTGTTCCTGGTGCCGATCCCGCGCCGATCGACGGCCAACCGGGTACGCAGCCTGGTCGACGTCGCGATGATCGCCTGTGCTCTGCTGCTGGTCTGCTGGATCCTCGTGCTGGACCCGCTGATCAGCGCCGGCGCGGACACCCGGCTCGGGCTCGCCGTCTCGCTCGGCTACCCGCTGAGCGGCGTCATCCTGGTCACGGTCGTGCTGCACATGCTCGCCGTCCAACGCCGCGACAGCCTCGACGCGGGGCAGCTGACCCTGGTCGGCGTGGCGATGATGCTGGTCGGCGTCTGCGACAGCGGGTACGCCTACCTCTCCCTGCACAGCACCTACGGCTCCGGTGGACTGCTCGACGCCGGCTGGTTCGGCGGTTTCGCGCTGGTGTTCCTGGCCGCTCGCTACCCTGCCAAGGCTGCGCCCGTGAGCGCACCCGAGGCTGCCACCGACCAGGCCGAGCCGCGGGCGTTCGCCATGCTGGTGCCGTACGCCGCCGTGCTCGCCGCCCTGTTCTGCTGCGCCTTCTCCTACGCGATGACCGGCACCGCTGACGCCTTCGTCGCCTGGGGCCGGTCCGCCCTGATCCTGCTGATCACCGCCCGCCAGCTGCTCACGCTGCTGGAGAACCGGCACCTCACCCGGCACCTCGAGGCCCGCGTCATCGAGCGCACCGCCGAGCTGCAGGCCAGCGAGCAGCGGTTCCGCGCTCTGGTGCAGCAGAGCTCCGAGTCGGTGGCGGTCATCGACGCCGACTCGACCATCCGTTACCAGAGCGAGTCGGTGCAGCGCATCTTCGGCTGGCCCGCGCAGGTGCTGCTGGGTCACCGGCTGGTCGCGATCACCGGGAAGTCCGGTCCGCGGATCGCCGCCGCCATCGAGTCGGTCATCGCCGGCCCGGAGACGGTCACCGTCCTCGAGGTGCCGATGAAGCACCAGGACGGCCGGCTCCGGCTCGCCGAGATGACCATCACGAACCTGCTCGACGACCCCGCGGTGAACGGCCTCGTGCTCAACACCCGCGACATCCACGACGCCAAGGAGCTGCAGGAGCGGCTCATGTACGAGGCGTACCACGACAAGCTGACCGGTCTGCCCAGCCGCGCCCTGTTCCGCGAGCGGCTGGTCGAGGCGATCGCCGGCGGTCGCGAGCAGGTCGCCGTCCTCTTCCTCGACCTGGACGGCTTCAAGGAAGTCAACGACAGCCTCGGTCACGCCGCGGGCGACGGCCTGCTGGTGCAGGTGGCCGCGCGGATCCGGGCCGCGGTCCGCGAAGAGGACACGGTAGCCCGGTTCGGCGGCGACGAGTTCGGCGTGATCGTCGAGTCGATCACCGCCCGGTCCGACGCGGAAGCGGTCGCCGCTCGCATCGCCGTCGCCCTCGAAGAACCGTTCGAGGTCGGTGCGCGTGAGCTGCACGTGGCGGCGAGCATCGGTCTGGCCTGCGCCGAGGACGCCGACGATGTCGAGCAGTTGCAGCGCAACGCCGACCTGGCCATGTACCGCGCCAAGTCCGGCGGCGGTGACCGGCTGGCCGCCTACGACCCGGCGATGCTGGCGGGCCTGGTGCAGCGCCTGGAGCTGGAGGCGGACCTGCGCGTGGCGTTGACCCGCGACGAGCTGGCCCTGCACTACCAGCCGACCGTCGACCTGCGGACCGGGGAGATCACCGGGTTCGAGGCGCTGGTTCGCTGGAACCACCCGACCCGCGGCATGGTCTCGCCGCTCGACTTCATCGGGACCGCCGAGGCCACCGGTCTGATCGTCCCGCTGGGCCGGTGGGTGCTCAAGGAAGCCTGCCGCCAGGCGGTCGAGTGGGGTGCCGGCACCACCCGCCGCCTCAAGATGGCCGTCAACGTTTCGGTTCGGCAGTTCGAGCACGGCGACCTGGCCGCCATGGTCGCCGACGTGCTGGCCGAGACCGGGATGCCGGTCGACCAGCTCTGCCTCGAGATGACCGAGAGCGTGCTGCTCACCGACACCGAGGAGAACCTCGCCCAGCTGCACCGGCTCAAGGAGCTGGGCGTCACCCTGGCGATGGACGACTTCGGTACGGGCTACTCGTCGCTGGCGTACCTGCGCCGCTTCCCGATGGACATCCTGAAGATCGACCGCTCGTTCGTCGACCGGCTCGGTGGCGAGCACGAGGACGAGGCACTGGTCAGCACCATCGTGCGCCTGGGCCGCAGCCTGGGCATGACCACGGTGGCCGAGGGCATCGAGGACTCGGTGCAGCTGTCCGTGTTGCGGGATCTGCGGTGTGACTTCGCGCAGGGCTACTTCCTGTCGCGGCCGCTGCCTGCTGCGGAGGCCGGTCGGGTGCTGGCCGATGGGCTCGCCACCGGAATCAACGAGCCGGTGCCGTCGGCGGGTTGATGCCCACCAGTCGGTGACGCAGGGCGAGTTGTAACCGCAGCCGTGCGTCCGGGTCGTCCAGTGCCGCACCGAACACCTGCCGGATCTTGCGCATCCGGTACCGCACCGTCTGCGGGTGTGCGTGCAGTGCCGCGGCAACCGCCACCACTTGCCCCTGCTCGCGCAGCCAGGCGTACAGCGTCTCCAGTTCCGGTTCGCGCAGGTCGGCGGCGACGGCCAGTTCATGCTCGCACAGCCGTCCCATGAGTCCGGGCTCCCACTCGGTGACCAGGTCCAGCAGCCGCTCCTCGCAGCGGATCAGCCCGTCGCCGGGCAGGACCCGCAGCGCTTGCCGGGAGATCCGGTAAGACATCCGCGCCGAGCCCAGCGGCACGGTCGGGCCCAGTGCCGCCCGCCGCGCTGTGAGAACTCGGGTGAGGTGGGCCAGCCGGCCCGGGGTGGCGGGTGCCGGCACCACCATGCGTACGGCGTCGGCGATGACCGTGGCGACGACGCCGTTCCCCGCCGTCCGGGCCAGCTGCTCGGCGTCGGTGCCTTCGACGCTCACCACCGCGACGGTGGTCGGCAGCGGCCACCGGGCGGCGTCGGCAGCGGCGTGCAGCGCGGCGGGCGCGGGCGGATCGGACTGCACCAGCAGCGTGATCAGTCGACGCCGGACAGTGTCCCAGTCCCGGGCGCTTTTCTCCTGCTCGTCCAGGTAGCCCTCGACTGCCGCGCCGGCAAGCTCGTCCACGTACCCGAACAGCGCCGAGGCCAGGCCGTAGAGCGCGGCCGGTGGTAGGTCCTGGGCGACCAGGAAGGCCCACATGTCTCGGCCCCCGAGCGCCAGCATCGCGCGGAGCGCATCGACCCGGTGCCCCTCGCGGAACTCGGTGCGGCCCAGCCGGACGAAGACCTCCCGGGTGGGTGCCAGGTCCCGTGCGGCGGCCACGAACGCGTCGACCGCGGTGCGCACACCGAGGACCAGACCACGGCCCTGCCCGCCGGTCAGCGACCGACCCTGGGCGCTCATCTCTGCCCGCATCGTGCGCAACAGCCGATCGTGCAGCTGGGGTCGCAGCGCGCGCAGGCGGGCGGCGACACCGTCGGGCAAATCCTCGAACATTGTCACCTCGGTGATAAAAGCGCCGCGAAATTGTGTGCCACAGACGCATCATCATGCCACCGCTTGTTCCTACGGTGAACGCATGACCGTTGATGTGATCGTCGTGGGTGCCGGCCTGGCCGGGCTCGTAGCCACTGCCGAGCTGGCCGATGCCGGCCGCCGCGTGCTGCTGCTCGACCAGGAACCCGAGCAGAGCCTCGGCGGGCAGGCCTTCTGGTCGTTCGGCGGCCTCTTCCTCGTCGACTCACCCGAGCAGCGCCGGATGGGCATCCGCGACAGTGCGGATCTCGCCTGGCAGGACTGGCTGGGCAGCGCCGCCTTCGACCGCCCGGAGGACCACTGGCCGCGGGAGTGGGCGCGGGCGTACGTCAGCTTCGCCGCCGGCGAGAAGCGGTCCTGGCTGCGCGCGATGGGTCACCGGCTGTTCCCGGTGGTCGGCTGGGCCGAGCGTGGCGGCGCCGCCGCGGACGGCCACGGCAACTCGGTGCCGCGATTCCACATCACCTGGGGGACCGGCCCGGGCGTGATCGAGCCCTTCGAGCGACGGGTACGCGACGCCGCCGCGCGCGGCCTCGTGACGTTCGGTTTTCGGCACCGCGTCGACGACCTGGTCCGCACAGCCGGCGTCGTCACCGGCGTGCGTGGACGCATCCTGGAACCCAGCAGCGTTGCCCGTGGTCAGAGCAGCTCCCGCACCGAAATCGACGACTTCGAGTACGCCGCCCAGGCCGTCATCGTCACGTCCGGCGGTATCGGCGGCGACCACGACCTGGTCCGCAAAGCCTGGCCCGCGCGACTCGGGAAGGCGCCGGAGCGCATGGTGACCGGCGTCCCCGCGCACGTCGACGGACGCATGCTCGGCATCACCGAGGCCGCCGGCGCGCAGATCATCAACCCGGACCGGATGTGGCATTACACCGAGGGCCTGCGCAACTGGGATCCGATCTGGCCCGGCCACGGCATCCGCATCCTGCCCGGCCCGTCGTCGCTGTGGCTCGACGCCACCGGCGCCCGCCTGCCCGCGCCGTTGTTTCCCGGCTTCGACACCCTCGGCACCCTGAAGCACCTGATGGGCACCGGCCACGGCTACAGCTGGTTCATCCTCACTCAGAAGATCATCGAGAAGGAGTTCGCGCTCTCCGGCTCGGAACAGAACCCGGACCTGACCGGTCGCAGCATCCGCCAGGTGCTCAGCCGGGTCCGCCCGGGCGCCACCCCACCGGTGGAAGCGTTCAAGAAGTACGGCGAGGACTTTGTGGTCGCCGCCGACCTCGCACAACTCGTCGATGGCATGAACAAGCTCGCGGCGACCGAGGGCGGCCCCGCGCTCGACCTGGACACCATCCGCCGCACCATCGAGGCCCGAGACCGCGAGATCACCAACCCGTTCAGCAAGGACGCCCAGGTCACCGCCATTCACGGCGCCCGCCGCTATCGCGGCGACCGGCTGATCCGGGTAGCGACCCCGCACCGCCTCCTGGACCCCGCCGCCGGCCCGCTGATCGCCGTCCGACTCAACATCCTCACCCGGAAAACCCTCGGTGGCCTGCACACCGACCTCCAGGCCCGCGTCCTGCGCCCCGACGGCACCCCCCTTCCGGGCGTCTACGCCGCCGGCGAAGCAGCCGGTTTCGGCGGGGGCGGCATGCACGGCTACAACTCCCTCGAGGGCACCTTCCTCGGCGGCTGTCTCTTCTCCGGCCGCACCGCCGGCCGCGCCGCGGCGAAGGCAGTGAGCTGACCGCACGCGACGGCCTGGAATGATCGTCGACCGTGCATCCCCTCGACAATCCGGTCTGGGCCGCGCTGACCGGACCACAGCAGCGCCTCGCCGAGCGGCGCGGCCGGGCCGCCCGCTACGCCCCGGACATCAGCCCGTTCGGCGGCCTTGACGACCCGGCGGATCCCGAGGCGTGGCTGGACCTCGGCGAACTGCTCGGCCCCGGCGGCGGCGCCCTGGTCGCCGGGCCGCAGTTGACCGTCCCGCCGGGTTTCGACCTGCGCCTCGGCGTGCCGGGAATCCAGCTCATCGGCGCCGACTATCGGGGCGCGGCGGACCCGGAGGCGGTCGAGCTGACGGCGGCAGACCTGCCCGAAGTGCTCGACCTCGTCGCCCGCACCCGTCCTGGCCCGTTCCGGGACCGAACTGTCGACCTCGGCACCTACCTGGGCATCCGTCGCGGCGGCGCGCTGGTGGCCCTGGCCGGTGAGCGGATGCGCCTGCCCGGTCACACCGAGATCAGCGCGGTCTGCACCGACGACACCTACCGGGGGACCGGTCTGGCTACCCGGCTGGTCGGGGCCGTGGCCGCCGGCATTCGGGCCCGCGGCGAGGTGCCCTTCCTGCACGTCGCCGAAACCAACACCGGCGCGATCCGGCTCTACGAACGGCTGGGCTTCACGCCGCGGACCCGGATGGTGTTCGGCTGGGCGACCGGCTGACCCACCGGGGTCCCTTCGGACCTTGGAGGCCCTTGCCTGATCTTGTTAGGTTGCCACCCATGCGTACCGGAGCTGTCTTCGCCACCACCGCAATTGCCCTGGTCAGCGGCCTGGTCATCGGCCAGCCGCAGATCGAGCGCTGGCAGGAGGCGCGCATCGACAGCTGCGAGCAGCGGGCCGCCCGGCTGAGCCAACTCGACCTGCTCGACCGCTGGCCGAGCACCCTGCAACCGGTCAGCCCCACGGCTGGCTGCGACTCGTCGGACGGCATCGCCCCGTACGCCGCGAGACGCTTCAACGGCATTCCCGACCCGGGCGGCGTGACGGCGTACTACCGCACGGCGGTCGAGCAAGACGGCTGGACGGTCGCCGTGGGGATTCCGTCGACGGCCCTGCTGTGCGCCAGCCGAGACGTCGACGGCACCACCGCGTATCTCACCGTGTCCGCCGGAACGGACTCTTCCGTCGACCTCTACATCTCCGACGAGACGCAGTCCGGCAGTCAGCGCTGCGCCTGACGTCGGGTCCGGCCGCTTTTAGGCAGCCGCGTTCCAGGACCCGATAACGGGGTTGCCGTGCTCGAAGGTCAGCGACGACAACGTGGCCGTGTCGAGCCGGAGCAGGCCGCCGCCGCTTGCGGGCAGACCGATCCAGCGCGCTCCGGCCACGCGCAGGCTGTGTCCGTGCGCGACCAGCGCGACGTCCCCCTGGTCGAGCAGCTCGCGCGCGCGGTGGAGCACCCGGTCCAGCCGGGCACCCACCTCGGCGGGTGATTCGCCGCCAGGGCAGCCGTCGCTCCACAGCGACCACGAGGGCCGGGTCTCCCGGATGGTCGCGGTGGTGATGCCCTCGTAGTCGCCGTAGTTCCACTCGGCAAGATCGTCGGTCGTCTCGGTGACGGTCAGCCCCGCCAGCTCGGCGGTCCGCGTCGCCCGCCGCCGCGGGCTGGCGAAGACCGCTGCGAACTCGCGACCCTGCAGCCGCTCACCCGCCCGCCGCGCCTCCTGCTCGCCGGTGGCCGTCAATTCCAGGTCCGTGTACGAGGTATGCCGTCGCGCCGCACTCCACTCGGTCTGCCCGTGTCGGACCAGCACGATCTCCGCCATGCGTCCCCCTGTCGTCTTGCCCTTTCTACCCCGCCAGCAGGTCCTCGAACGAGGTGGTCAGCGCGAACGGGTCGCTGAGCTGGGCTGGTTCGCGGCTGGCGAGCTCGGCGGCCAGCTCGGCCGCCGCCTGGTCGATGCGTTGGCGCAGGTGGCCGTCGGCCTCGGCCCCGCCCCAGTCTTCGGGCGCCGCGAAGACCGGCGTTGGCACGGTTGCCGCCCGCAGGTAGGCGAACATCGGCCGGACCGCGTGTTCCAGCGCCAGCGAGTGCCGGGCCGTGCCACCCGTCGCGGCGAGCAGCACGGGCTTTCCGGCCAGGGCGTCCTTGTCGAGCACATCGAAGAACGATTTGAACAGCCCGCTGTACGACGCGTGGAACATCGGCGTGACGGCGATCAGGCCGTCCGAGGATTCGACCGCTTCGAGGACCTGGCGCAGCGACTCGGGTGGGAAGCCGGTGAGCATGTGGTTCATGAGGTCGTGGGCCAGGTCCCGGAGCTCGACCACCCGGACCTGCACGTCGAGGTCCAGGGCGGCAGCGTGGGCCACCGTTGCGGTGGACAGCCGGTCGGCGAGCAGCCTGGTAGAAGAGGGCTGACTGAGGCCGGCCGTGATGACGACGAGCGTGCGTGGCGTCATGCGGCGCCCCCTTCCGAAGCGGCGGTTGTCGGCGAATGGGTGGGCGTGTCGGAGCTGCGCGCCAGCTTCAGCGCGGCGTGGGTGGGCGCGTCGGGGACGTGGGCGGGCTTGAGCGAGGCGAACTCCTTACGCAGCACGGGGACGACCTCTTCGCCGAGCAGGTCAAGCTGTTCCAGCACCGTCTTGAGCGGCAACCCGGCGTGGTCGAGCAGAAACAGCTGCCGCTGGTAGTCGCCGACGTAGTCCCGGAAGCCGAGCGTGCGGTCGATGACCTGTTGCGGACTGCCCACGGTCAGCGGCGTCTCCCGGGTGAAGTCCTCCAGTGACGGCCCGCGGCCGTAGACCGGGGCGTTGTCGAAGTACGGCCGGAACTCCCGTACCGCGTCCTGGCTGTTGCGGCGCAGAAAGACCTGGCCGCCGAGGCCGACGATGGCCTGGTCGGGGTCGCCGTGGCCGTGGTGCGCGAACCGTTCCCGGTAGAGGGCGACCATCCGCTGGGTGTGCGAGGCCGGCCAGAAGATGTGGTTGGCGAAGAATCCGTCGCCGTAGTAAGCGGCCTGTTCCGCGATTTCCGGGCTGCGGATCGAGCCGTGCCAGACGAACGGCGGGATGCCGTCGAGCGGGCGCGGTGTCGAGGTGAACGACTGCAACGGGGTGCGGTACTTGCCGTTCCAGTCGACGACGTGCTCGCGCCAGAGCCGGTGCAGGAGTGCGTAGTTTTCGACGGCGAGCGGGATGCCGGCCCGGATGTCCTTGCCGAACCACGGGTAGACGGGGCCGGTGTTGCCGCGGCCCATCATCAGGTCGACCCGGCCGTCGCTGAGGTGCTGCAGCATGGCGTAGTCCTCGGCGATCTTGACCGGGTCGTTCGTCGTGATCAGCGTGGTGGCCGTGCTGAGGAGCAGCGTGGAGGTTTGCGCGGCGATGTAGCCGAGCATGGTGGTGGGGGAGGAGGGCACGAAGGGCTCGTTGTGGTGCTCGCCGGTGGCGAAGACGTCGAGGCCGACTTCCTCCGCCTTCTTGGCGATCGTGACCATCGCCTTGATCCGCTCGTGCTCGGTCGGCGTCCGCCCGTTCGTGGGGTCGGGCGTGACGTCGCCGACGGTGAAGATCCCGAACTGCATGACCCGCTCCTGAGCTCTCGGTCGGGACCACCGGTCCCGGACTGCCCCGCACAACCTGTTTGACGGCGCAATTATTTCACAGTCAAAGAACCGGTGGAAGCGGGGTGTGGATCACACCGGCCAGCGCACTTTCAGCGGCAGCCCGACGAACTGACCGAACGGCTCCAACGCCGCCTCGGCTCGGGCACGGGCGTCTTTCTTGAGCGGCGCCAGCGGAAAGATGTCGACGGTCACGGCCTTCTTGCCGAGGGTGCGTTTCCAGGTGGCGACCGCACGGCCGGACTCGACCAGCGTCGACTGGAAGATGCCGTTGCCACCCGGCACGATCGCATCCAGGTGGTGTTTCTCGACCATGAGCTCGCGGTCCTTGTAGCCGAGCATGTACTCGTCGAAGCCCGGCAGCGCCGCCCACTCGTCGCGGGTGTCGGCCGCGGCCGCGCAGACTGCCGGGTCGGCCCACATCTCGGTGCCGTCCACCGTGACCGCCGTCAGCGCATCGCCCGCCGCGGCGATGCCGGTCTTCACGTCGGTCATGGTGAGCCCGGTCCAGCGGGCCAGGTCAGCGCGGGTAGCCGGGCCGTGGCTGCGGAAGTAGCGCACCGCGATGATGCCGAGCGCTTCCTCGCGCGACGGGGTGTTCGGCTTCGGCGCTCAGTCGTCCAGCAACGCGAACGACTGCTCCTTGCCGATGTGCGGGGCGATGCAAGTGACGCCGCGCTGGCTCGCGTACCAGAGGAGGTGGTAGCCCATCTGACCGCTGAGCGTGACGCCGCCGTCGGCGAGCGCGGCCAGGCACCCGGCCCGCGTCAGGCGCTTGCCGCCGGCGAGCGCCTCGCCGAGCACCTCGACCCCGCGATCGGCCATCTCCTCGGACAAGCCGATCGTTTCGCGGCGCTTCGCCGCGCCGGCGAGGGCGCGCACGCCCATGAGCTCCAGCATCCAGCGGGCGTCGGCCGGGGGCACCAGATGTACGGTCCCGCGCATCGGCCACGTGCGGATCGCTTCCCGGCGTTCGAGGGCTGCCTCGACCTCACCCACCGAGGCGCCGGGCAGGCGGGCGCCGAGCGACCACAGGCCGCTGGCCATGTCCTGGGCCTGCATGGCGCCGAACCATTCCACAATCCCGGCCACCGAATCGGGCCGGAAGTCGGGCGTGAGCAGCAGGCTGTGCATCCGCAGGGCCAGGGCCTGCGTGGTCGTCAGGTTCACGAGAAGCAGCGTAGGGCGACCCTCCGACAAGAAGGGCCGCCCCGCGCGAGGTGGGTCAGCGGCCGCGCTGCGAGCGGTACCGCGCGATCAGCGCCGCAGTGGACGAGTCGACGCCACTGTCCGCGGTCGACCCGTCGGTCAGCAGTGGCGCCAGCTGGTTCGCCATGACCTTGCCCAGCTCGACGCCCCACTGGTCGAACGAGTTGACCTCCCAGATCACGCCCTGGGTGAAGGTGATGTGCTCGTAGAGGGCGATGAGCTGGCCCAGCGTCGCCGGGGTCAGCTTCTCCGCCAGGATCGTCGTCGTCGGGTGGTTGCCCGGCATGACCTTGTGCGGCACGATCTGCGCCGCGACGCCCTCGGCCTCGATCTGCTCCGCCGTACGCCCGAAGGCCAGCGCGCCGGTCTGGGCGAGGAAGTTCGACATGAACAGGTCGTGCATCTCGCCGGTGTCGTGGTTGGGCACGCTGAACCCGATGTAGTCCGCCGGGATGAGCTTGGTGCCCTGGTGGATCAGCTGGTAGAAGGCGTGCTGGCCGTTGGTGCCGGGCTCGCCCCAGAACACCTCACCGGTCTGGTACTCCGCGGGCGTGCCGTCGAGGCGTACTCGCTTGCCGTTGCTCTCCATGGTGAGCTGCTGCAGGTACGCCGCGAACCGGTGCAGGTACTGCGAGTACGGCAGGACCGCGTGCGACTGTGCGCCGAGGAACGTGTCGTACCAGACGTTGAGCAGTCCGAGCAGCGCCGGCACGTTGCGGTCCAGCGGCGTGGTGAGGAAGTGCTGGTCAACGGCGTGGTACCCGGCCAGCAGCTCGCCGAACTGCTCTTTGCCGACGGCGATCATGACGGACAGGCCGACCGCGGACGGCAGCGAGTAGCGCCCCCCGACCCAGTCCCAGAAGCCGAACATGTTCGCGGTGTCGATGCCGAAGTCGGCGACCCGCTGCGCGTTGGTGCTCACGGCCACGAAGTGCTTGGCCACGGCGGACTGGTCATTGCCCAACCCGGCGAGCAGCCAGTTGCGCGCCTCGGTGGCGTTGGTCAGCGTCTCCTGGGTGCCGAACGTCTTCGACACCACCACGAACAGGGTCGAGGCGGGATCCAGGTCCTTGGTCTTCTCGTGCAGGTCCGTGGGGTCGATGTTGGACACGAACCGGCACTCGATGCCCGGATCGGCGTACGCCTTCAACGCCTCGTACGCCATGACCGGCCCGAGGTCCGACCCGCCGATGCCGATGTTGACGACGGTCTTGATCCGCTGACCGGTCGCGCCCTGCCACTCGCCGGAGCGCACGCGCTCGCTGAAGGCGCCCATCCGGTCGAGGACCTCATGCACGTCGTGAACGACGTCCTGGCCGTCGACGACGAGTGAGGCGTCCCGGGGCAGCCGCAACGCGGTGTGCAGCACCGCCCGGTCCTCGGTGACGTTGATGTGTTCCCCGGCGAACATGGCCGCCGTGCGCTCGCGCAGTTTCGCCCGCTCGGCCAGCGCGACCAGCGCGGTGATCACCTCGTCGGTGACGAGGTTCTTGCTGTAGTCGACGTAGAGGTCCGCGACCTGGGCGGTAAGCCGCTCGCCGCGCCGGGGGTCGCTGTCGAACAGGTCGCGCAGATGCACGCCCGCGATCTTCTCGGCGTGGCCCTGCACCGCCTGCCATTCGGCGCTGTCGGAAACGTGTGCACTCATGTGTTCTTGACTCCCGCCTGAACCGAACTATCCGTGCCATCGTGGCACGGATACCCGCCCCCCGCCGTGAATCGCTCGGCGCGCGGCTCGCCGGGGCGGGGGGACTGGCTGCGGAACTGTCATCTGACGCACAGGTGCACCACAAGGCCTGTTCAGGCTCCGAGGGCAAGGTGGACACCGACCGGAGATGAACGTGCAGGGGGTCCGACATGCTGGTGCAGCTCAACCGCGGCGATCGCAATGTGGTGTTCGCGCCGAATTCAACGGCGGTGCCGCTGTCCGGGTCGGATCGACAGCGCACCGACGCCGTGGTGGTGGTGTTGGGGCAGACGGGCCGGGTTGCTGCTCTCGCGACTCATCTGCCGGCCGGCTGGTCGGTGCGGTTCGAAGGCTCGGCCGACGCGGTACGGGCTGGCGAGATCGTGCTGATGAGTGGCGCCTGCGCCGAGGCCGTGGGGGCTGCGCGGGCGCTGGTCTCCGGGCGTACCCGAATCGTTGCGTTGGTCGACGCGGATGCCGGGGCTGAGGTCGTGACCGCGGTGTTGGCCGCCGGTGCGGACGCGTGCGTCCGGGGCGGGCAGCCGGCGGTGCTGGCGAGTCATCTCGTTGCCTGCCGGCGTCGGCAGCTAGCCGAGCGGTGGTGCAACGTGTCCAGGGGCTGAGATTTTGCTCTGCTGTGGTGCAAAACACCGGAACCGCGTGACCAGGCATGCGGCAACGGAGAGTGACCCGGGCTACAGGATTTCCGTGGCCCGGGTCACTCGCGTATCGCAGGTTTTACCTGCGCGATTTGCCGTCGTAGTGCGACGTCCGGAAGCTGGTAGGCGGAAGCGATGAGGCTTTCGCCATCACTTTCCGTAAGGAGACGGACGATGCCACTCACGACCAGGATTCGCGAAGCTCGCACCACACTGACCCGCCGCCGCATCGAGCGCCGGGCGCACCGGCGGCTGAGCGCTGAGCTCGCCGCTTTCCGCACGCCTGCGGAGCGCGCGGAGTTGGACTTCATCCTCGGCCGGCACAGCGAGGAGGAGACCGCGGAGATCCGCGCGATCCTCAACCAGCAGGACTACGAACGGCAGCGCACGCGCCTCGTCGCCGGCGGCTATCGGGCCTGACGGGTTCATCCGTGGACGAAAACAGCCCCGGCAATGGTGCCGGGGCTGTTTTGTGTTCGCGTCCTCAGTGCTCCGCGTGGTCCTCCTGCGGCGCCTTGGCGCGCAGGCTGCCGGCGTGGGCCTTGGCGGACGGATCGTTGCGGGTCTTCACCAGGCTCGCCACCGTCGTGATCACCAGAATCACCAGGATGACCACCAGCGAGACCGGCGTGCTGATCTCCGGCGCGTCCTTCCAGATGTCCTCGTGCAGCCAGTGCAGCACCAACTTGGCGCCGATGAAGGCCAGGATGAGCGACAGTCCGGTGGACAGGTAGACCAGCCGGTCCAGCAGGCCCTTCACGAGGAAGAACAAAGCCCGCAAGCCCAGCAGAGCGAAGGCGTTGGCGACGAAGACGATGTACGCCTCCTCGGTCACGCCGAACACCGCGGGAATCGAGTCGAGGGCGAACAGCAGGTCGGTGCTGCCGATGGCGATCAACGTGATGAACAACGGTGTAGCCATCCGGCGGCCGTCGACCTTGGCGAAGAGCTTGCCGCCGGAGTACTCGTTGGTGACCGGGAACAGCTTCTTGCTGGCCTTGACCAGCATGTTGTCATCAACGCTCGGATCTTCGTCGCGGTGCCGGAAGAGCTGCACCGCGGTGTAGATCAGCAGCAGGCCGAAGATCAGGAACATGAACGAGAACAACGACAGCAGCGTCGCACCCAGCGCGATGAAGATGACCCGCAGGACCAGCGCGATGATGATGCCGAAGGTCAGCACCTCCTGCTGGTATTTCTCGGGCACCGCGAAGGTGCTCATGATGATCACGAAGACGAAGAGGTTGTCGACCGACAGGCTCTTCTCGACGATGTAGCCGGCGAAGTACTCGGTGCCGTAGTCCCAGCCCGCGACCTGGGCGAAGACGACGCCGAAGGCGAGGGCGACAGCGATATAGAAAACCGACCAGGCGGTGGCTTCACGGAACCCTACGGCGTGCGGGCGCAGCACGCCGAGGGTCAGATCGAGGGCGAGCAGGGCGACGATGACTCCGATGGTCAGCGTCCAGCCGAGCGCGGTGACCTCCAGCATCAGGGGGAAACCTCCGGCATGTCAGAACAGGGTGGCAGGTGGGTTGTACCCACCAGAATCCCTGCTCAGACTGGGAGAATCCTGAAAAGTAGAGGTCAGACCGTTTGGAACGATCGCTTGGACAGTCCCATCCAGAAGCCGTCGATGCGCTGCTCGGGCCGCTGGCCGGGGTCGCCGGAGGCGCCCAACGTCAGGAACATCGGGGCGAAGTGCTCGATCGTCGGATGCGCGTACGGCATGCCCGGCGCGGCGGAGCGGAAGTCGGCCAGCTCGTCGACGGCGCCCCGGGCCAGGGTCTCGGCGGTCCAGGCGTCGAACTCGCGGGACCAGCCGGGGGCGGGAGCGTCGGTCCGGAAGTCGCGCAGGAACGGTAATCCGTGCGTGGTGAAGCCGGAGCCGATGATCAGCACGCCCTCGTCGCGGAGCGGGGCGAGCCGACGACCCAGGTCGAGCAGGCGGTCCGGCTCGAGGGTCGGCAGGGACATCTGCAGCACCGGGATGTTGGCGTCGGGATACATGACGCTCAACGGCACGTACGCGCCGTGGTCCAGGCCGCGGGAGGTGCGGGCGACCTGTTCGCTGTCGGGCATGAGTTTCTCGACGCGAACGGCCAGTTCGGGTGCGCCGGGGGCGGCGTACTGCGTCTCGTAGAACCGCTGCGGGAAGCCGCCGAAGTCGTAGACGAGCGGCACGGTCTCGGTGGCACCGAGCATGAGTGGCGCGGATTCCCAGTGGGCGGAGGCCATGAGGATCGCTCGGGGCCGGGGAAGCCCCGCGGCCAGCTCTTGCAGCTGCGTCACCCAGGCCGCGTCGTCGACCAGGGGCGGGGCGCCGTGGCTGAGGAAGAGCGCGGGCATGGACATGGCCGACCTCCGGAGTTGAAGCTTCAACCTACTTTCGGAACGGTACGGCCATTTACTTGAGCTGTCAACTAAAAGTCAGGCGACCGCCCCAGCCGCCCAGCAGGGGTTCCGGATCCGCGCCCAGGACATCGGCGAGCAGTGTCGCGTACACATCCCGGAAATCGGTGGTGTGGTGCAGGTCCCCGTCGTCCAGATCGGTGAGGCTCGGCGCTGTGCCGTACAGGCCGCCCCGGATGCCGGAGCCGAAGAGCAGGACCGGCGAGGCGGTGCCGTGGTCGGTGCCGTCCGAGGCGTTGGCCCGGACCCGACGGCCGAACTCCGAATAGACGGCCATCACCACATCCCGGTCCGCCATCCGCTGGGCGAACGCGGTGAGCGGGCCGTCCAGGCTGGTCAGGATCGCCTCCTGGGCGCCCTTCTCGTCGGCGTGCAGGTCAAAACCGCCGAGCGAGACGGAGTAGACCCGGGTCGCCGCGCCCGCCTCGATGCAGCGGGTCACGAGAGCTAGTTGCCGGTCGAGTGCCGGTGCCTGGCCGCCCGTGCCGGTGGCCGGCTGCTCCGCGTCCGACTCCTCGTCGTCGTCCGGGACGGTCTCGGCGACCAGGTCACGCACCCGCACCAGGTCGGCGAAACAGGCTGCGGCGCGCGCCTGCTCGGGGGTATCCCCGGCTGACGCACTGCCGAGTCCGGCGAGGATGTCAGTCGTCATACCCGCGGGCAAGGCCAAGGTCCCACCCGGGACGGTGGCACCCGCGCTGTGCGCCCCCGCCAGCAGCGGCGGCAACACCGGCTCGAAGGACACTGCCGAGCGAGGATCCCCGCCGGTGGCATCCAGCCAGCGGCCCACCCAGCCCGTCGTGTCGGGTCGCTCCGGACTCGCGGTCTGCCAGATGTCCATCGAGCGGAAATGGCTGCGATCCGGCCGGGGATAGCCGACACCCTGCACGATCGCGAGCCGTCCGTCCCCGAAGAGCCCGTGCAGTCCCTTCAGTGCCGGGTTCAGTGCCAGGCTGTCGTTGAGCGGCAAGACCTGGTCGGCCCGGTAGGCCAGCGATGGGCGGTTGGCAGCGTAGGCGGGATCCGCGTACGGGATGACGGTGTTCAGTCCGTCGTTGCCGCCGTAGAGCGTGACCAGGACCAGGATCCGCCCGCCCGGCTCGTCGGTGCGGAAGTTCAGCACGTCCGGCAAGGCGTACGCGGTAGCGCCTGCGGCCAGCGCACCGGCCGCGACCACGCCGCTCGCGGTCAGGAACCGGCGCCGGGTGATGGTGTCCATGTCGCGTTCCTCCTCAGTGGACGGCGTATTCCGGGCTCGCCAGGCCCAGGGTCAGCAGCTGACGCGGATCGCCGGCTGCCGTTGCGAGCACGGTCCTGGTCCGCGCCGTCCAGGCGTCGACGACAAGGAGGCGGGCCAGCGCATCGGGCCGGTCGGCGCGGGCCGTGCCGTCCAGAGCGGCAACCGCCTCGGGGGCGAGCGCGGTCAACGCCCGCCCGGAGGTGAGCCGGGCCCGGGCCGACGACGTGGTCAGCCAGGCCGTTCCGGCCGGCCAGCCACCGACGCTGGGTGGTCGGAACGGGACCTGGCCCAGGGCGCGTAGTCCCCCGAGGAGCCGGGCCCGGCCTCGTTGGGGGTCGACGCTGAGCTGCCGGGCAGCGCCGATCAGCCACTCCACTGGCTGCTTCACCAGACGGCCGCGGGTGTCCGCGAACGAGGGGTCGGTCACCAAGGCACGCAGCAGGTCTCGCGTCGAGGCGCCCTGAGCGGCCAGCCGGGCGGTCGTGGCCTCGTCGAGCGCGGCGCCGGAGCCGTACCGGGCCCAGAGGCGGCGGGTCAGGAACGGCCGGTGGGCAGGGTGGTTGACCAGCAGGTCCGCGTACGCGTCAAGGTCCCACGTGCCGGTGCGGCCGAGCAGCGTGACCGGCGCGGGGTCGTGGCGCCGCGGCGAGAAGGTCGCGGACCCGCCCGTGCGGTCCGCCCGCCAGCCAGTGAGCACCCGTGCGCCCGCCTTCACGTCAGCCTCCGTGTAGCCCGCACCGACGCCGAGCGTGAACAGCTCCATCAGCTCCCGCGCCAGGTTCTCGTTGGGCGCGGTGCGGGTGTTGCGCTGGGCGTCGAGCCAGATGATCAGGGCGGGATCGCGCAGCATCGCCCGGATGAGCGGCCCGGTGCCATCCATGCCGTAGCGCCGCAGTGTCGCCTGCTGGCCGAGCATCAGGGCTGCCGAGCGCACCTTGCGGATCGAAGTCGCCCAGTGTCCGTGCCAGAAGAAGGTGAGTTTCTCCGCGGCGCCCGGCTCGGTGACCATCCGGGAGAGCCACCAGCCGGTCGCCTCGGTGGTTTGCCGCCGGGCATCCGCGCGACCCTGGGGGCCGGGCCGGTACGCGTCGACGTCGGGGAGGGCCACCGGCCGGCTCGGCGCGGCGAGGACCCGGTCGAGCGTCGCCGCCACACCGGCAGCAACCGCCGCGTCGACCTCCGCGGCGGTCGGCCCGAACGTCAGCCGGCGCAGGAGATGGGAAACGGTGTCGCGGTCCGTCATGACCCGAACCTAGGACGGGCGGGTCAGCGGGAGGTAAAGACGCTGTTCGAGAGCTGTGTGAGCTCCCGGCCGGTCGAGGACTCCACTGTGGTGTGATGGACGGTCGGTGGCCTTGCTCAGGATGCATCGAAGGTTTACCCGCGCTAGACATTGCGCCCGATCGATGGACGCTGGCAAGCTACCCCCTGTTGTTTCCGGGCCGCTCAGCGTGACCGAGGCGGCTGTTCCGTTCTGCCGAGGGGTTATTCGTGCCGTCAGCGCAGCTTCCGCTCGCCGATGACCTGTACCTCGCTGCGCATGACTCGACCCGCGGCCGCCCGCTCCTGACCGGCGCCACCCTCGGGCTCGGCCTCGCCGCCGCCCTGCTGGCCGAGCTGGTCCTGTGGCGGCGGCTCGATCTGCGCGACGACCACATCGTGGTGATCGATGATCAGCCGACCCGGGACCCGGCCACCGCCGCCGTCCTCGGCCAGCTCCTGCGCGAGCCCGGCCACCGCCGGATTCGCGACTGGATCTCGTTCCTCGCCACCGGCGTCGCCACCGACCTGGTCGAGCGCCGGCTCGCCCGGGCCGGACTGGTGCACCGCAAGGAGAAGCGCGGGCTGCTCGGCACCAAGGTTCGCTTCGTCCCCGTCGATCCCTCGACGTCGGGCTGGCCCGGCACCCGGATCCGGATCGCGGCCACCCGCGGCGAACTCCTGGACACCTCCGACCTCGTCCTCACCGGGCTGGTGCTCGCCACCGGCCTCGACCAGCACGTGCTGGTCACGCTCGAACCCGACGAGCGGGACCGCCTGTTCGACCAGCTCCGCCGGCGCCTCCCGGCCATGCTCCAGCACCTCGTCGGCCACGCAGAGGCCGCCGTGGGGGACGCCGTGATGGCCCGGCGGGCCTGACTCCTCCCTCCCCTCCACACCCCCCGATCTGGAGACCCTCGTGTCCGCAACCACCACCGCGCCGGCCCGCCACAGCCAGCTGTCGACCGCCCTGGCCCGCGACCGCCTCGGCGTCGCGGCCGTCGTCTTCTTTGTCATGTCGGCTGCCGCGCCCCTCACTGTGGTCGCCGGAGTCGTACCCACCGGGCTGTCGGTCACCGGACTCACCGCGATCTCCATCGCGTTCCTGGCCTGCGGTGTCGTGCTGGCCGTCTTCGCCGTCGGCTACGTCGCCATGGCCCGGCACATCGCCAACGCGGGTGCGTTCTACGCGTACATCGCGCAGGGGCTCGGCCGGCCGGTCGGGGTCGGCGCCGCGTGGGTCGCGCTGCTGGCCTACAACAGCTTCCAGATCGCCGCGTACGGCGGATTCGGTGCGATCGCCGCCCCGCTGTTCGCCGAATGGTTCGGCACCGACGTGCAGTGGTGGGTCATCGCATTGGCTGCCTGGGCGCTGGTCGCCGTGCTGGGCGTCCGCGACGTCGCCGTCAACGGCAAGGTGCTCGCGACGCTGCTGGTCGCCGAAATCGTCCTCGTCGCGGTGTTCAGCCTCGCCGACCTGTTCGCGCCCACCTTCGAGGCGTCGGCTGCCCCGCTCGACCCCACCGGGCTGACCGGTGCCGGCGCGGGCGCACTGCTGGTCATGGCGGTCACCGGCTTCGTCGGCTTCGAACAGTCGGTGGTGTTCAGCGAGGAATCGCGCGACCCGCGGCGCACCGTACCGCGCGCCACCTACATCGCCGTCGCGCTCATCGCCGGGCTGTATGCCTTCTCGGCCTGGGCCATGATCTCGGCGGCGGGCGGGCAGGCCGTTGCCCGGGCCGGCACCGAGGGTCCCGAGATGTTCTTCCTGCTCGCGTCGGATCAGCTCGGGAGCACCGCCATCCATCTCGGCCACGCGCTGTTCCTGACCTCGCTGATCGCGGCGATGATCTCGTTCCACAACATCATCGCCCGCTACACCTTCTCGCTGGGCCGCGAGGGCGTGCTGCCGCGGGCCTTCGGGCGTACGGTCCCCGGCACCGGCGCACCGAAGAACGGCTCGCTCGCCCAGTCAGCGCTCGGCCTGGTCGTGATCCTCGGGTACGCGATCATGGGCTGGGACCCCCTCGTCCAGCTCTTCTTCTGGGGTGGCAGCACCGGCGGCATCGGCGTCCTGCTCCTCATCACGGTCACCTCGGTCGCGGTGATCGGCTACTTCCTGCGGCACCCGTCCGGGGAGACCGTCTGGACTCGCGTCGGTGCCCCCGCTCTCGGCACGGTGCTGCTGCTGGCCATGTCCTATCTGGCGCTCACGAACATCGCGACGCTTTTCGGCATCGCGCCCGGGTCCACCCTGACCTGGGCGGTGCCGCTTGCCTACACCGGTCTGGTGGCCGCGGGCGCGCTCTGGGCGTTGGTTTTGCGCCGTACCCGGCCGCGGGTCTACGACGGCATCGGCCTCGGCGCGCGCAGCGCCACCACCAGCTCGTTCTCGTTCCGGGACGCCGTCAAGTGAGGTCAAACCCGTTCGCCGTCGCCGCCACATCGCCGCTCTGGGAGGCCGTCGCATGACGCCGATCCGCCCCGCCACCGCCGCCGAGATTCCGGCCGCGGGCCGCCTTATCGCCCGCTCGTTCGACCACTTGCCGCAGAACCACTCGCTGGTGCCGGACGACGACGCTCGCCTGGCGGTCATGACCGCCTTCTTCACCCTGCTGACCGAGTCGGCCGCCGAGGGCGGCAAGGTCGACGTCGTCTCGGACGCGTCAGGCCGGCCGGCGGCCGTCGCGGTGTGGTTCGACCGTACGCGCGAACTGCCCGAGATTCCCGGCTACGAGGACCGGCTGACCGCGATCACCGGCCGCTGGCTACCGCACTTCGAGGCACTGGACGAACTGTTCGAGAAGCACCATCCGCAGGAGCCGCACTGGCATCTGGCGTTCCTGGCGGTCGACCCGGTGCATCAGGGCGCGGGGCTGGGCAGCGCGCTGATGCAGCACACCCATGACCAGCTGGCGGTGCCGGTCTATCTCGAGGCGACAAACGACGACAATGTGCGGCTGTACCGCCGGCACGGCTTTGTCGAGCTCGACCCGTTCGACATCCGCCTGCCGGACGGCACCCCGTTCTTCCGCATGTGGCGGCCCTGATGCGTTGACCGGCGACCCTGATGCGTCGACCAGGGTGCGACTCTGTCGTGCCCTGGTCAGCCCGCGGAAAGATGGAGCTCGAAGCTGTAGCGGCTGGCCCGGTAGACGTGGGAGCCGTACTCGAGTGCCTGGCCGCCCGCGTCCCAGGCGGTCCGGGTCATGGTCAGCAGGGAGGCGCCGCGCTTCTCGGTGAGGATGCGGGCCTCGGTGGTTCCCGCGGTGCGGGCGCCGATGATCTGGGTGGCGATGCGCGGCTGGTAGCCCGCGCGGCGGAGCAGCTCGTACAGGCCGTGGGTGGCCAGGTCTGCCGCCTCGACGTCGAGCAGGCCGAGCGGGATCGCGTTGTGCATGAGGGCGAGCGGCTCGCCGCCGGCGTAGCGCAGCCGCTCGATCCAGGTGACCTCGGTGCCGGGAGCCAGCTCGAGGGCGGCCGCGACCTCGGCCGGAGCCCGAACTGTTTCCAACCGCAGCACCTCGGTGCGGGGTTTGCGGTCGGTGCTGACCAGGTCGTCGTAGAGGCTGGACAGCTCGACCGGGCGCCGGACTTTGGGGTGGACCACCTGGGTGCCGACACCCCGCTTGCGGACGAGCATGCCGCGCTCCACCAGGTATTGGATGGCGCGGCGGGTGGTCGGGCGGGAGACGCCGAGTCGGTCAGCGAGGTCGACCTCGTTTTCGATGCGGTCGCCGACGCCAATCTCGCCCGCCTCGATGAGCTCCTGCAGCCGGCTGGCGACCTGGAAGTACAACGGCACGGGGCTGCTCCGGTCCACCTCGACCGGGCGGATCGGGCCATGCGCTGCCCGACGGTCGCGTGCCATCGGCGTCCTCCTCACTATGTGAGTTTGTCAGAACAAAGTATTGACGGGGAAGCCCTCACGTTATTACATCGAAGCGAGTCGAGACACCCATCCGAGGCTTCGGCCCCGGCCCCATTCCTTCTCCTCGCGCCGGATTTCGCACGGCACTACGGGCATCGCTGGGCGCCCAGGTCACCGCTATCGCCGGCTTCCGATCGCTTCCGCAAGGGGGACGCATGCCCGCATGTGAGGTACTGACGATGGGACGTTGCGGCGTCGACCTGTATCCACAGCAGGTCGGCGTATCGTTGCGCGAGGTTCGGACCTTCGAGAAGTTTCTCGGCGGCAGCCCCACCAACGTCGCGGTCGCTGCGGCCCGCTACGGCCGGCGCAGCGCGGTCATCACGCGGACCGGCGACGACCCGTTCGGTGCGTACGTCCACGATGCCCTGCGGGCGTTCGGCGTCGACGACAGCTTCGTCGCTGCGGTGCCGGGACTGCCGACCCCGATCACCTTCTGCGAGATCTTCCCGCCGGATGACTTCCCGCTCTACTTCTACCGCTATCCCAAGGCGCCGGACCTCGAGATCGACGAGTCCGACGTGGATCTCGACGCGGTGCGCGCCGCTGAGGTCTTCTGGGTGACCGGCACCGGACTGTGTCAGGAGCCGTCGCGGACCGCGACACTCACCGCGCTGCATGCCCGAGATCGCGCCGGGATCACCGTGCTCGACCTGGACTACCGGCCCATGTTCTGGGAGTCACGCGATCAGGCACGACGGTGGATCCAGGAAGCCCTTCCGTACGCGAGTGTCGCCGTGGGCAACCTCGACGAGTGCCACACCGCTGTCGGCACGCGTGAGCCCCGCAAGGCCGCCGCCGCTCTGCACGACGCCGGCGTGGAGCTGGCCGTCGTCAAACAAGGCCCGGACGGCGTCCTCGCCTCCCGGGCCGGCCGGGAAGTGCAGGCGGCGCCGATACCCGTCGACGTGGTCAACGGGTTGGGCGCTGGGGACGCCTTCGGTGGGGCGCTCTGTCACGGCATGCTGTCCGGCTGGGACCTCGCCGAGGTCATGCGCTTCTGCAACGCGGCGGGCGCGGTAGTCGCCACCCGGCTGGCCTGCGCCGATGCCATGCCCACCGAGTTCGAGGTGCGCGAGCTGCTGAACGTCGGGGGCGGCCGTGACTGACCTGCACGAGCTCGTCGCCGCCCGCGTCGACCGGCCGTACGCGATCGCCTCAGCCGCGAAACGGCGCCGACGGCCGCCGTCCTGGCGCGGGGAGCACGGCCGGCTGATGATCATCGCCGCTGACCACCCCGCCCGCGGTGCGTTGCGGGCCGGCGCCGACGCAATGGCTATGGCGAACCGGGCCGATCTGTTGCGCCGGCTGTGCGCCGCGCTGGAACGACCCGGTGTCAACGGCGTGCTCGGCACCCCGGACATTCTCGAAGACCTGTTGCTGTTGGGCGCATTGGACGACAAGGTCGTGATCGGCTCGATGAACCGCGGCGGCCTGGCCGGCACCACCTTCGAGATCGACGACCGGTTCACCGCGTACGACGCGGGCAGCATCGCGGGCTGCGGGTTCGACGGCGGCAAGATGCTGCTGCGCATCGACCCGGCCGATGCCGGCACCGTGTCGACATTGGAGGGCTGTGCGCGGGCGGTGGGCGAGCTGGCCGGGCGCAAGCTGATGGCCATGGTCGAGCCGTTCATCTCCCACCGGGTGGACGGGCGGATCCGCAACGATCTCAGCCCCGAGGCGATGATCCGGGCGATGACCGTCGCCGCAGGGCTCGGCACCACCTCGGCGTACACCTGGTTGAAGGTGCCGGTCGTCGACGACATGGAGCGGGTGATGGCGGCGACCACCCTGCCCGCGCTGATCCTGGGCGGCGAGGTCACGACCGACACCAGCGCGGCGTACGCCCGCTGGGCCAAGGCACTGGCCCTCCCCACCGTGCAGGGCCTGGTCATCGGGCGCAGCCTGCTCTACCCGCCCGGCGATGATGTGGCCGCCGCAGTGGACCGGGCGGTGAGTCTGCTGTGAGCCGGCTGCTGCGCCGCGGCGAAACCGGAGCCGCCCCCTTCGAACTGGTCGTCACGCCGGAGAGCGCGGGCTGGGGCTTCAGCGGCCTGCGCGTGCTGGACCTGACCATTGGGCAGCGGGTCAGCTTCACCACCGGCGACCACGAAACCCTGGTGCTGCCACTCGCGGGTGGCTGCGACGTCACCTGCGACGACGAGCGGATCACCCTGACCGGGCGGCGCTCCGTCTTCTCCCGGGTCACCGATTTCGCCTACCTGCCGGTCGGTTCCGCGGTGACGATCCGGGCAGGCAACGGTGGCCGGTTCGCCCTGCCCGCCGCGCACACCACCCGGCGGTTGCCGTTCCGCTATGCCGCGGCTGAGGACGTGCCGGTCGAGCTACGCGGGTCCGGTCAGGCCAGCCGCCAGGTCAACAACTTCTGCACACCCGAGTCGTTCGAGGCGGACAAGCTCATCGCCGTCGAGGTGCTGACGCCGGGTGGTAACTGGTCGTCGTACCCGCCGCACAAGCACGACGATCCGGCCGCCGGCGAGACCGCCCTGGAGGAGATCTACTACTACGAGGTCGCCGGGTCACCGTCGGGTACGCCCGGTGCGGCCTACCAGCGGGTGTACGGCAGCCCGGGCCACGACATCGACGTGTGCGCCGAGGTGCGCAGCGGCGACGCGGTGCTGATCCCGTACGGCTGGCACGGCCCCTCGATGGCCGCACCCGGCTACGACCTCTACTACCTCAACGTCATGGCCGGGCCGGGGGAGCGGCGCTGGCTGTTCTCCGACGATCCGGCGCACGCCTGGATTCGGGGCACCTGGGGTCACGAGGTCATGGACGCCCGGCTGCCGATGACCTCCACACTGGAGAGGAGACGATCGTGAGGCTCACCGTCGCCCAGGCCGTCGTACGCTTCCTGGCGAATCAGTGGACCGAGCGGGACGGTGTCGAGCGGCGCGCGATCGCGGGCATGTTCGGCATCTTCGGGCACGGCAACGTCGCCGGCATCGGGCAGGCGCTGCTGCAGGCCCAGCGCACCGGCGACGCGGACCTGCCCTACCACCTGGCCCGCAACGAACAGGCCATGGTGCACACCGCCGCCGGATACGCGAAGATGTCGAACCGGTTGTCCGCGCTGGCCTGCACCGCCTCGATCGGTCCGGGTTCGACGAACATGCTCACCAGTGCCGCACTGGCTACGGCGAACCGCCTCCCGGTCCTGCTCCTGCCCAGCGACGTGTTCGCCACCCGTGCCACGGCGCCGGTGCTGCAGGAGCTGGAAGATCCGCGAACCTACGACGTGTCGGTCAACGATGCCTTCCGCCCGCTCTCGCGCTTCTTCGACCGGGTGTGGCGGCCCGAGCAACTGCCGTCCGCGCTGCTGGCCGCGATGCGGGTGCTGTTCGACCCCGCCGAGACCGGCGCGGTCACCCTCTGCCTGCCCCAGGACGTGCAAGCCGAGGCGTACGACTTCCCGGATGCGCTGTTCGCGAAGCGCGTGTGGCACGTGGCCCGGCCGGTGCCGGAACCCGCCGCGGTGGCCCGGGCCGCCGAGGTGATTCGCCGCGCCGAACGTCCGCTGCTGATCGCCGGCGGGGGAGCGGTCTACGCCGAGGCTTCCGCCGAACTGGACGCGTTCGCCCGGGCCACCGGCATTCCGGTCGCCGACACCCACGCGGGCAAGGGCGCGGTGAGCTGGGATCATCCGAACTCGGTCGGCGGTGTGGGGTCGACCGGCACACCGGTCGCCAACCGGCTCGCCCGCGAAGCCGACGTGATCATCGGCGTCGGCACCCGCTACAGCGACTTCACCACGGCTTCGCGGACCGCGTTCGCCAACCCGGACGTCCGGTTCGTCAACCTCAACGTCGCGGCCTTCGACGCCCACAAGCAGTCCGCCGTCGCGCTGGTGGCGGACGCCCAAGCGGGGTTGGCCGCACTGACCGCGGCGCTGGACGGCACGAGTTTCGCGCTGGATTTTGCCGGGGACGTGGCCGCATGGCAGGCACGGGTCGACCGGGCGTACCACCTCGGACATGGGCCGCGACCCGCGCAGAGTGAAGTGATCGGCGCGGTCAACGACATCTGCGGCGAGCGCGACGTGGTGGTGCAGGCGGCCGGCAGCATGCCCGGCGACCTGCAGCTGCTGTGGCGCGCCCGCGACCCGAAGCAATATCAGGTCGAGTACGGCTACTCCTGCATGGGCTTCGAGATCGCCGGGGCGCTCGGGATCAAGCTGGCCGACCCGTCGCGCGAGGTGTACGCCTTGGTCGGCGACGGCTCGTACCTGATGATGGCGCAGGAGATCGTCACCGCCGTGGCCGAGGGCATCAAGCTCGTCGTGGTGCTGGTGCAGAACCACGGCTTCGCGTCCATCGGTGCGCTGTCGGAGTCGCTCGGCTCGCAGCGCTTCGGGACCAGCTACCGCTATCGGGGCGCCGACAACGACTACGACGGCGGGCACCTGCCCGTCGACCTGGCGGCCAACGCGGAAAGCCTCGGGGCCGCGGTGATTCGGTGCCGCACGATCGCCGACGTCACCGAGGGGCTGAAACGGGCGCGCGAGGCGGACCGGCTCACCGTCGTGCACATCGAAACTGACCCGCTGTCTCCGGTGCCGTCCTCGGAGTCCTGGTGGGACGTCCCCGTCGCCAAGGTGTCCACCCTGGACAGTACGCGCGCCGCCCGCGACACCTACGAGGCTGCCCGGCGCGGCCAGCGGCCGTACCTTTAGAAGGGACCTGCGAAGTGGCAACCATCGAGCACTGGATCGGCGGCCGTCGCCACCCCGGCGCCGCCGTCCGGACCAGCGCGGTGTTCAATCCCGCGACCGGACAGCGGCAGCACGAGGTGGTGCTGGCCGAGCGGGCCGACGTCGATGACGCGGTCGCTGCGGCGCGCGCGGCGTTCGGGCCGTGGAGCCAGGCGTCGCTCAGCGCCCGTACGAAGATCATGTTCAATTTCCGCGAGCTGGTGAACGCGCACGTCGGCCGGCTGGCCGAGCTCGTCTCCGACGAGCACGGCAAGGTCCTCAGCGACGCCGCCGGGGAGGTGCAGCGCGGCCTGGAAGTGGTCGAGTTCGCCTGCGGCATCCCCCAGCTGCTCAAAGGCGAGTACTCCGATCAGGCCTCCACCGGCGTCGACGTGTTCAGCTTCCGTGAGCCGCTCGGCGTGTGCGCCGGAATCACCCCGTTCAACTTCCCGGTCATGGTGCCGATGTGGATGTACCCGGTCGCCATCGCCTGCGGCAACACCTTCGTGCTCAAGCCCAGCGAGCGTGACCCCTCCGCGGCGAACTTCGTCGCCGAGCTGTGGCGCCAAGCCGGGCTGCCCGACGGCGTCTTCAACGTCGTGCACGGCGACAAGGTGGCGGTCGACGCGCTGCTCGACCATCCCGACGTCGCCGCCATCTCGTTCGTCGGCTCGACGCCGATCGCCCGCTACATCCACCAACGCGCCACGGTCACCGGCAAGCGGGTCCAGGCGCTCGGCGGCGCCAAGAACCACGCGGTGATCCTGCCCGACGCCGACCTGGAATACGCCGCCAACCATCTGACCGCCGCCGCGTTCGGCTCGGCCGGAGAACGCTGCATGGCCATCTCCGCGGCGGTCGCCGTCGGCGGTGCGGGCGACCCCCTGCTCGACCTCATCACCCGAAAGGCCACCGAGGTGGTCGTCGGTCCCGGCCGAGACCCGAAGAGCGACATGGGACCGGTCGTCACGCACGCGGCCAAGGACCGCATCGAGGACCTCATCGACACGGGCGAACAGCAAGGCGCGAAGATCCTCGTCGACGGCCGGGGCCATTCCGTACCCGGCAACGAGCGCGGCTTCTTCGTCGGCCCCACCGTCATCGACCAGGTCGGCACCGGCATGGACGTCTACACCGAGGAGATCTTCGGTCCGGTGCTGTCCGTGGTCCGCACCGACACCGTGGCGGCCGCGATCGCGCTGATCAACGCCAACCCGTACGGCAACGGCACGGCCATCTTCACCTCCAGCGGCGAGGCCGCGCGGCGCTTCCAGCGCGAGGTGCAGGTCGGGATGATCGGCGTCAACGTGCCGATCCCGGTGCCAATGGCCTACTACTCCTTCGGCGGGTGGAAGGACTCGCTCTTCGGCGACAAGCACGTGCACGGCCCCGAAGGCGTCTCCTTCTACACCCGCGGCAAGGTCGTCACCTCCCGCTGGCCCCACGTCGAGGCCGCACACGGTGCCTCCCTGCACTTCCCCACTTCCAGTTAGGACTGTTGCGATGACCACCTCGATCCGCCGACTGAAACTGGGCAGCTGCCCCGACTCGTGGGGCGTCTGGTACGCCGACGATCCCCGGCAGACGCCCTGGGCGCGGTTCCTCGACGAGCTGTCCGGTGCCGGCTACCGCTGGCTGGAGCTGGGCCCGTACGGATATCTGCCGACCGACCCGGGCCAGCTGCGCGACGAGCTCGCCAAGCGTGACCTCGTCTGTGCCGGCGGCACTGTCGCCGGCGCCGGCGGCCCCCACAAGGACTTCGCGGCAGTGGTCGCCGAGACCCGCCGGGTCGCGGCCTTGACCCAGGCGCTCGGCGCCGAGAATTTGATCTTCGTGCCGGTGCCCGGCTACCGCGACGACGTCACCGGCGCCTACCACGAGCCCGCCGAACTGAGCCCCGAACGCTGGCGAGCCCTGGTGGAAAACAGCAACACCCTCGGCCGGATGCTCGCCGAGGAGTACGGCCTCAAGCTGCGTTTCCACCCGCACGCCGACTACCACGTGGAAACCCAGGAGCAGACCGAGCGCTTCCTCGCCGACACCGACCCGCGCTTCGTGTCGCTGTGCCTCGACACCGGGCATCTCGCCTACCGGGGCGCCGACGTCCCGGCGGTCATCCGCAAGTACCCGGACCGGATCGGCTACGTCCACATCAAGCAGATGGATCCGGCGATCGCCGCCCGCGCCGTTAAGGAGGATCTGGCATTCGGCCAGGCCGTGGCACAGGGCGCGAGCGTCGAGCCGCCCGCCGGAGCACCGGATGTGCCTTCAGTGCTCGAAGCCCTCGGTGAGCTGCAGGCGGACCTGTTCGTGGTCGTCGAGCAGGACATGTACCCGGTCGACTTCGACGTGCCACTGCCGGTCGCCACCCGGACCCGCGCCTACCTGAACTCCGTCTCCACCTTCGAGGAAAGGTCGAACAGATGACCCCGCGCAGATCCTTGCTCGCGCTCACTGCGGTGGTGGCCCTCGGGCTGACCGCTTGCAGCGGCGGCGGCCGGGAGCAGACCGACAGCACCACGGGCGGCGGCGCCAACGCGCCGGGCAGCTCCGGTTACACCATCGCGTTCGTCACCCACGAGACACCCGGTGACACCTTCTGGGACAAGATCAAGGCGGGGGCCGAGCAGGCGGCCAAGGACCAGGGCGTCACCCTGAAGTACTCCAACGATCCGGCCGCCGACAAGCAGGCCGTGCTGATCCAGAACGCCGTCGACTCCAAGGTCAGCGGCATAGCGACCACGCTGGTCACCCCGAACGCTCTTGCCGGCGCGGTGAAGGCGGCCACCGACGCGAAGATCCCGGTGGTCGGCCTCAACTCCGGCATCGACCAGTACCAGCAGCTCGGCGCGCTGATGTACTTCGGCTCCGACGAGAACCTGGCCGGACAGTCGGCCGGACAGCGGATCGGTCAGGCCGGCGCCAAGCACCCGCTCTGCGTGATCCAGGCGGCCGGATCGGTCGCCCTGGAAGCCCGCTGCGCTGGTGTGAAGAGTGCCGTCCCGGGCACCGAGAACATCCAGGTCAACGGCGCCGACGACGCGTCCGTGGTGTCGACCCTGCAGGCCAAGCTGTCCCAGGACAAGTCGATCGACTACATCATCACGCTCGGTGCGCCGATCGCCCAGGACGCCCTCAAAGCGAAGGACGCCTCCGGCAGCGCGGCGAAGCTGGTCACCTTCGACCTCAACGCCGAGACCGCGCAGAACATCCAGGACGGCAAGATCGAGTTCTCCATCGACCAGCAGCCGTACGTGCAGGGCTACCTGGCCGTGACCTCGCTCTACCTCTACCTGAAGAACGGCAACGACATCGGCGGCGGCAAGGCTGTGCTCACGGGCCCGTCCTTCGTCGACAAGAACAACATCGCCACCATCCTGCCCTTCACCAAGAACAACACGCGCTGACCGGTCCGCGGGGCCGCCGCCACGGCCCCCGCGGAAGATTCGAACGGAGTCCCTGCCATGAGCCACAGCGTGCAGGCGGCGCCACCCGTGGAGGTGCCGTCGCGAATAACCCGCAGCCTGTCCCAACGACTGCTCGCCCGCCCCGAGGTGGGTGCGCTGGTTGCCGCCGTACTCATCTTCGTCTTCTTCCTCTCCGCCGCCCCGGCCTTCCGGTCCGCCGAATCGTTCTTCACCGTCCTCTACCAGTCGTCCACCATCGGCATCGTCGCCGTCGCGGTGGGCCTGCTCATGATCGGCGGCGAGTTCGACCTCTCCGCGGGCGTCATCACCACCTCGGCCGGCCTGGTCAACTCGATGTTCTGCTGGTATTTCGGCGTCAACCTGTGGATCGGCGCGCTGCTCTCGCTGGCGTTCTGCCTGCTCGTCGGCTTCCTCAACGGCTACCTGGTGATGAAGACCGGCATCCCCAGCTTCCTCATCACGCTGGGCACGTTCTTCATCCTGCAAGGCGCCAACCTGGGCCTCACCAAGCTCGTCACCGGCTCGGTGTCCAGCGCCGACATCAGCCAGATCGACGGATTCGGGTCGCTGAACAAGATCTTCGCGTCCAGCTTCAAGATCGGCCCGGTCACCGTGTGGATCACGGTCATCTGGTGGGCCTTCTTCGTCGCGCTCGCCGCCTGGATCCTGCAGCGGACCCGCATCGGCAACTGGACCTTCGCCGTCGGCGGCGCCCCGGACAGCGCCCGCGCGGTCGGCGTCCCCGTCGTCAAGACCAAGATCGGCCTGTTCATGGCCGTCTCGTTCCTCGGCTGGTTCATCGGCATGCACACGCTCTACCGCTTCAACACCCTGCAAGCCGGCAACGGCGTCGGCAACGAGTTCCTCTACATCATCGCCGCGGTCGTCGGCGGCACACTGCTCACCGGCGGCTTCGGCAACGCGATCGGCGTCGCCATCGGCGCCTTCATCTTCGGCATGACCAGCCTCGGCATCGTCTACGCAGGGTGGGACCCCAACTGGTTCCGCGCCTTCCTCGGCATCATGCTGCTGCTTGCCGTCCTGGTGAACCTCTACATCAAACGCATGTCGATGATCAAGGTGGGCTGAGCCATGACCGACACCCTCGCACACCACGCCGACAGCGGACTGGAAAAGGGCGAGCCGCTGATCGAGATGGCCGACGTCGGCAAGTCGTACGGCGCCATCCGCGCCCTGCGCGGCATCAGCCTGCGGGTCAACGCCGGCGAGGTCACCTGCGTCCTCGGCGACAACGGCGCCGGCAAATCCACCCTGATCAAAATCATGTCCGGCCTGCACCCGCACAACGAAGGCACCCTGCGCGTCAACGGCCAAGAACTGACCTCCGCCTCCCCGCGCGAAGCCCTCGACCACGGCATCGCCACCGTCTACCAGGACCTCGCCGTCGTGCCCCTCATGGAGGTGTGGCGCAACTTCTTCCTCGGCTCCGAACTCACCGCGGCCCGCATCCCGCTCGCCGGCCTCAAAATCCGCGACATGAAACGGATCGCCGACGAGGAACTCCGCAAAATGGGCATCATCGTCAAAGACATCGACCAGCCCATCGGCACCCTCTCCGGCGGCCAACGCCAATGCGTCGCCATCGCCCGCGCCGTCTACTTCGGCGCCCGCGTCCTCATCCTCGACGAACCGACCGCCGCCCTCGGCGTCAAACAATCCGGCGTGGTCCTCAAATACGTCGCCGCGGCCCGCGACGCCGGCCTCGGCGTCGTCTTCATCACCCACAACCCGCACCACGCCTACCTGGTCGGCGACCACTTCATCATCCTCAAGCTCGGCGGCACCGTCCTCGACAAAACCCGCAAACAGGTGAGCCTCGACGAACTCACCGCACAGATGGCCGGCGGCGACGAACTGGCCGAGCTCTCCCACGAACTCGGCCGCTGAGCCATCCCTGCAGCACGGCCCACCCGCTGCGCACCCGGCCCATTCGCATGCTCTGTCCTGCTGTGCGCCGTGCTCTGTGGCGTCCCGCGCCGCGTTCTGTGTCGTTTCCGCGCCGCGTTGTGTGTCGTTTCCGCGCCGCGTTCTGCGTCGTTCCCGCGTCGCCTCCCGAAAGGAAATCGTGCGCATGCTCAAGGTCGGAGTCATCGGCACCGGCATGATCGGCCGGGACCATATTCGGCGGATGACCCGGGTCCTGGCCGGGGTCGCCGTCACCGCCGTCACGGACGTCGACGTCGAGGCCGCCAAGAACGTCGCCGACCGGCTGCCCGGCACAGTCGTGCACGGCAGCGGCGAGGAACTGATCGCCGACCCTGGCGTCGACGCCGTCGCCATCTGCTCCTGGGGCCCCACCCACGAGCAGTATGTCCTCGCCGCCATCGCCGCCGGCAAGCAAGTCTTCTGCGAAAAACCCCTCGCCACCACGGAAGAAGCCTGCCGCCGAATCGTCCAAGCGGAGGTCGCGCACGGTCGCCGGCTGGTCCAGGTCGGCTACATGCGACGGTACGACGCCGCCTACCGCGCACTCAAAGCGGTGGTCAGCAGCGGCACCATCGGTACGCCCCTGATGATGCACTGCGCCCACCGCAACCCCAGCGTGCCCGCCTACTACGAAAAAGAAAGCGCCATCACGGACACGGCAGTCCACGAAATCGACATGGTGCGCTGGCTGTTCGGCGAAGAGGTCACGGCAGTCCAGGTCCTCGTACCCAAGAAAAGCCGCAACGGCGACACCCTGCAAGACCCGCTGTTCTTCCTGCTGGAACTGGCCGGCGGCGCCCTCATCGACGTCGAGATCTCGGTCAACATCCGCTACGGGTACGACATCCGCGGCGAAGTCATCGGCGAGAACGGCACCGCAGCCCTCGGCGACCTCAGCCCCGTCACAGTCCGCTCCGACGGCACACTCGCCGTCCCGATCCCCACCGACTGGCGACAACGGTTCCTGCAAGCCTACGACGTCGAAATCCAAGAATGGATCGACTCAATCGCCGCGGGCGGACCCCCGCTCGGCCCCAGCGCCTGGGACGGCTATGCCGCCGCAGTGGTCTCCGACGCAGGCGTCACGGCCCTGCGCACCGGCCAGCGGGTCGAGGTCTCGCTGATGCCGCGGCCCGCACTCTACGAGGTGGTGTCATGAAGATCGCCCTCGACCCGTACATGCTCCGCAAAGTGCCCCTGCTCGACCTGCCCCGCACCGTCGCCAACCTCGGCTACCACCACATCGAACTGTCCCCCCGCGACGACTTCCTGCCGTTCTTCGTCCACCCCCGCGCCGACAGTGCCACCGTCAAGGCCTTCAAACGTTCGCTGGCCGCCGCCGAGGTCGAGATCGCCTCGGTCCTGCCCCTCTACAAGTGGTCAGGCCCCGACGAGGACGAACGCCAGGCCGCGGTGCGGTACTGGAAGCGAGCCATCGAAATCACTATCGACCTGGGCGTCCCCGTGATGAACTCCGAGTTCAACGGCCGGCCCGAGGCTGCCCACGCCAGCGAAGCCCAATTCTGGCGTTCCCTCGAAGAACTCCTGCCCATCTTCGACCGCGAAGGCATCCGCCTCGTCCTCGAACCCCACCCCGACGACTTCGTCGAAGACGGCATCGCCGGCATCAACCTGGTCCGCGGCATCAACTCCGACCTCGTCTCCTTCCTCTACTGCGCCCCCCACACCTTCCACCAAGGCGGCGACCTGGCTGCGATCATGCGCCACGCCGGGCCGCTGCTCACCCAGGTCCACCTCGCCGACTCCTTCGACCACCGCGGCTCGTCCGGCTTGCGCTACATCGTGAACCCACCCGGATCAGCGGCCCGAGTGCACCAACACCTCGACATCGGTCAGGGCGAGGTGGACTGGGACCTGTTCTTCCGTACGCTGCACGAAGTCGAATTCGACGGGATCGCTACGGTCTGCGTGTTCGCGTGGGAAGAACGAGCGGAAGAAAGCTGCCGACACAACCTCGCCCAGGTCACCCAGTACGTGCAGAAACACTTCGGCTGAAACCGAGCTGACTTACTTCGGTCGTTCCGTCGACGCGCGGCTCGACTCCCCGAATGCTCCAGGGCGGCCCAGTCGCCACTCGCCGAATTGTCGCCCCGACCCGCCGCGTGTGCGGTACATTCGCCGCGATGATCAACGGCTCACCATGCTCAGCCAGCGCAGCAGGTTATGCAATCGACGCCGTACTGGTGTTCCTCGATGTGGACGGGACGCTCATTCCCTTCCGTGCCCGGCCGGCTAGCCACACCTTCGGCACCAGCCCTGCCGATCCGTGTCCCGAATCCGGCAACCCGCTCCTCGATCGACTCGACCCGGCTGATGGACGCAGGCTGCTCAACCTCGGCTGCGCCCTCGTCTGGGCGACGACCTGGATGTCGGACGCCAACGCCGTCATCTCTCCGCGACTCGGCCTTCCAAAGTTGCCCGTCGTCGGATTCCCCGAGCCGTTGTCGGTGCCAGGCGAGGATTCGCTGCCTCCTGATGTGCACTGGAAGACGCAACATCTGATGAACTGGGCGGCCGGTCGCCCCTTCATCTGGCTCGACGATGAGGCGACAGGGGCTGACCAGCGGTGGGTGCGCAACGGCTATCCTGCGCCGGCTTTGGTGCATCGCGTCGACCCGCTGACGGCCCTCGCCGAATCCGACTTCACCACAATGCACCGATGGCTGAGCAGTATCCGTCCGCAGTAGTCACGCTGACCACCGGCCGTTTCGGCAGAAGCCGTCAGGAGGCTGCATCAGCGGCATGCTATCGCCACCTCGTCCGCCGTCAGGTGAGCCCTCGCGGGAGGGCCGCAGCCGTCCCTCCCGCGCGACTCAAGGCTGCGCTGGATTTCCGGCTGCACTCGGTCGTCCCGATAGCGCACTCCCGGCGAAGGGCAGACCGGCACTTCGCTGAGCCTGACGTCGAAGCGAATCCCGCGCCAAGCCGATACCTGACGCCCGTTGAGACGATCTAAGTCGCTATCCGGCGCCGCCTGATCAACACGACGAGGACAGCCAGGGTGCCGACTAGCAGGAGCGCGCCGCCACCGATCGCGGCGAGGGCCGCCGTCGGCAACCCGTCCTTATCCGAGGGAGCGTCGGCACCGGAACCCGGCGGCACGGGTGCGGCGGTTGCCGGCGCCGGTGCTTCTTCCAGCGGGGCTGTCAGCGCGGCCATGACGTCGATGACGCCGTAGCCGTACTCGGGATCGCGCCCCTTCGGCCCCTTGTCCGTGGCCGTCGACGTGATCCGCTCCACCACCTGAGCGGCGGTCAACTGTGGATACTTCGCGCGCACCAATGCCACCGCGCCTGAGACAATCGCTGCAGAATTGCTGGTGCCCGGCCCTGCGCTGTAGCCGCTGGCGTTATTACGCTTGATATCTGTCGACGTGATGTCCGTGCCCGGCGCAGTCAACATGATCTGCTCACCGCTCAGTGAGTAGTCGGCATGGTTGCCTTTGCGGTCGACAGCCCCGACTGTGATCACGCCTGGGTATGAAGCCGGATAACCGATGGTCTTGTCATCCGGAGCGTTGCCCGAAGCGGCAACGAGGACGAGGTCCGCCGCCTGCGCTGCCGCCACCGCATCAGCGTTGATGGAGTCGAACGTTGGTGATCCAAAAGACATGTTGACCACTTTGGCGCCACGAGCAGTTGCAATCTTGAGGGCCTCTTCGAACCCTGAGACAGGGGTGGTCCGATCAGTCTGTAGCCGGATTGGCAAGACCTTTGCTTCTGGGGCGATGCCGAGTGCGCCAGAGCCGGCTTTGCCCTGCGCGGCAATCAGGCCGGACATCGCTGTGCCGTGACCATCCTCGTCGGTCCACCCGACCGGGCTTCCCTCTTTCAGAATCGTCAGGTTGGCGCCCGGAAGAATCGCTCCTTTGAGATCCGGATGCTGAGCATCCACACCGCTGTCTAGGACCGCCACCGTTACGCCAGCACCCCTGGTGATGGCGTGCGCCTGCGTGATCTTTAGGTAGTCGAGATGCCACTGCGCGTCCCGAACCTGATCTGCCCATACGGGTGGCGGCGCCGCGACGAGCGTCAGCGTAGCCACCACACTCGCGACCGATAGCCGTAACGAAGCTGTGCCGAGCGGCATCAGGACGCGCCGATGACGCCGGGACCGGCGTCGTGCCGGTGGTCGCGAAGATCCGGCTCGATGACGGCCGGGCCGCCTTCGGCGACTTCCCAAGGGTTATCGGGATCCCAATGAAGGGAATCTTGTTCGGGTCCTGATTCCCGACGCCGCCCGCTCGCCGGGTGCAGGCCGGCCGCCTGACCCAAACTTGTCGGCCGCGCACTGGGGGAGGAACCTGTCGCGCCAGAGATGCCGGACGGACCTCGGCCAGCCGCAGGACGAGTGCCGGCCGGAGCGCCGCCGATGACGCCGTTGTTCGGCAAACCTGACGTGCGGCTACCGGCTCCGGCGTCTCGGCCCGCACCGCTGGCTCCAGCGCCTCGACCTACGCTGCCGATCCCGGCGCCGCCGCCCGATGCGCCGACTCCGGTGCCACGACCACCGAAACTGCCGCCTGCTCCGCCGATGACGCCGTTCACTGGTCGCCCCGCCGTGGGCGTCAAGGCGAATGGAGTCGTCCCGCCACGAGGCGGTCCGCCGATTACACCGGCTCCGCCGCCGATACCTGGTCCGGAGAGGCCCGGCAGCATCCCAGCCGGATGTGAGCTACCGGTTGCTGGTGCTCCGGGAGCGACGGTCGGGTTTACCGTGGTACGGGCGGGATCTATAGCCGGCGATGTGATGGCCCCACTAAGCGCAGGTCCAGTACCTCCAGGACTGTCGCTTGGCGATCCGCCGACGACAGGGGACAGCCAATCCTTACCGTCCGGCATCATGGGATCGACACCGGCGATCGGGGCAGGCGGATTGTGTGGCACAGGCGGGATGAGGGCACCGACGCTTCCGGCCCCACTGGCCCCGCCGGCCCCCTTTGGCCCTTCCGGCCCATCGTCCTTTTTCGGCGTGCGAATGCCCGGATCGAGGAACTCGGGCGGTGCGACGATGCTGACCGTATGCTGGCGGACCACGTTTTCGGAGTCGGCCATGATGCGGCGGGCCTTATCGTTCAGCTCGTCCTCGGCGCCGTCGATCTGGCGGATTACGAGATCGTCCGATGCCTCAGCGTAGTCGCCGCGAACTTCGGCGATCTTCGCCTTAGTCTCGTTGAGGTTGTTCAGGATGCTGTCGAGGGCGTGCTTTGTACGGCCGGCGGCGATCACAGTCTGTTCCATGTTCGCCTTGAGGACGTTGATCTGCGTTCCGAATGCGGCGGATGCTGCTCCGCTTGAGGGCCACACGCGTTCGACCTCGGCTTGGAATGCTGCCAACCATGCGGAGTGGCCGTTGACGACGGACTCGATGTCGGCCCAGCGGTGGACCTGCTCCCAGCTGTCGTCGGCACCTTCGCCCTCGACCATCTGCCAGATGGATTCGACGTTGAACGCAGACCAGTTCGTGCACCAGCCACCCGGGCTCTGCTCGGTCATGCTGCCTCCCCGGGCTTCGTACCAGCGGCTTGCTGCTGTCGTCTGGTCAGAGCTAGAGCGAATTCGCGGTGCACGTCGCTGGCCTCGGCCTTGGCGAAGGCGTCTGAGTCGCCGTACTTCGCGGCGATTGCCTCAGCAGCGTCGGCGAGCGCTGCGGCTCGCAGGGCGTAGGCGTTGAGGGTGTCGAGTGCGCGGCGGGCGGCCGCGTCGTAGCGATGCTTGGCGGCAAAGACGTAGCCGCTCTGCGAGGTGGCGCCGAACGGCGTGCCGGCACCGAAGGTCGACTGAACGCGTCGGTTGACGTGACCGAGCGCCTTGTCGGACTCGTTCCGCAACTGCCTCGCTAGGTCTCGCAGGCCATCGATATGTACGTCGATGCCGTTTCCGTCGTGCAGAATGCCCACTTTGTTCCTCCCCGTGTCCCTGCCGGTAGTGAGTTTATCGGGCTACCGGTAGATATCGACACCCCGCAGCCGGGCGCAGTGACTCCCGATACGGGAACAATGAGTGTCGATCGCCGTGCCGTCGTCACTTCCTGCTGACAAGGTGCCCGCACCGGGCACAGTCAGGCTGGAGTCTCGTCCGGGTTCGGAACGGCCTTTTCGGCGGCGCGGCTGACCTGTTCCCAGCTGGCCCACGTGTCCATGCGGCGGCGGGAGATGTCGAAGGCTACGTCGTAGACCATGCTGCCTAGGAGGAGGCGCAGCGGCGGGTCGTCGCTGGCGACCAGGGTCATCAGTGCCTCGGCGGCCAATCGGGGTTCGCTGTCGATGGAGCCTTCAGCCCACTGCTTCTCTAGCTCCGCCCGCAGCGAGTCGTACGCAGGATTGGGGGTGGTTGCTGTGCTGCGGGAGTAGAGGCCTGTCCAGTACCCGCCAGGCTGCACGATGGTCACTTTGATTCCAGATGGGGCGAGCTCGGCAGCGAGGGCCTCGCTCATTCCCTCCAGCGCGAACTTGCTCGCGCTGTAAAGACCGGAGCTCGGGAAGCCGCCGAGTGCGCCGATGCTGGAGATTTGCACGAGGTGGCCGCGGCCTTGTGCCCGTAGTTGCGGCGCGACGGCTTGGCTGACCCAGAGGGCGCCGAAGAAGTTGAGTTCGAGCTGGGCGCGGGCGGCGGCTTCGGTGAACTCCTCGACCATGCCGGTGTAGAGGGCGCCGGCGTTGTTGACGACGATGTCGAGTCGGCCGAAGTGCTGAACAGCTCGGCTGACGGCGTCGAAGACCGCTGCGCGGTCCGTGACGTCAAGCGGGACCGTTAGTAGCCGTTCCGGGTGTTGGTCGGCAAGGCCGTCGAGCGGCGTAACGTCGCGGGCGCAGGCGATGACCTTGTCGCTGGCGGCGAGAGCTGCCTCGGTGAAGGCGCGGCCGAGGCCTCTACTTGCCCCGGTGATGAACCAGACCCGGGGTGTGGTGGTGGCGGAGGTTTCCATGCCTGTCCTTCCCTTGGCGCATTGACCCTGCGGAAAGATCTTTCCCGCTGATCGCCATCCCATGCCGGGAGACGGCCCCGGCCAGGCGAACCCCCGGGTGAGTGGTCCGCCTGGAGCGTCAATGCCCGTTGCGGAGCCCGGCTTTGGTGGCGGCTTGCAGGAGGTTTTCAGCGGCTAGGCGCAGGCCTTCGATCTGGTCGAATTCCTGATCTTCGTGTTCGATGTTGACCGCGATTTCCGGATCCACCGCGTGCAACGCCCGCAGGAACGGCACCCAGAAGTCGTCGACGCTGTGGCCGCGGCCGACCGCCACGAATTCCCACGATGGGCTTTGCGGCCATTGATTGAGGGTGTTCCGTCCGCCGAGATTGAGGGGGTTTTCTTCCGGCCGCGTACGCGTGAACCGGTCGTCCAGCACCCCGTACACCTGGATGTTGTCGGTGTTGATCCGGGTGTCCTTGGCGGCCGCGTGGAAGACCAGCTCGCCGAGGTATTTGACGCAGGCGACGGGGTCCATTCCCTGCCAGAAGAGATGGCTCGGGTCCATTTCGGCGCCCACGTGGGTGGCGTTGGTCTGTTCGACGAGGCGCTGCAGAGTGGGCGGGTTGAAGACGAGGTTCTGCGGATGCATCTCAATGCAGACCTTGACGTCGGCGGCTGCCGCGCGGGCGTTGATGTCCCTCCAGAAGGGGACGGCGACCTCGTTCCACTGGTAGTCGAGGATGTCGAGGAACTGGCTGTCCCACGGGTTGACGACCCAGTTGGCGGTGGTGCTGCCGGAATGCGCTTCGGGTAGGCCGGACATGGTGACAACGCGCCGAACCCCGAGCGCGGCGGCGAGGTCGATCGCACGGCGCACGTCGGCGGCGTGCTTCCGACCGACGGCAGGGTCCGGGTTGAGCGGGTTGCCGTTGACGTTGAGCCCGGTGAGCGTGACTCCGGCCTGAGCGAACCGGCCGAGGTAGTCCTCGCGGGCGCCGGCGCTGCTGAGCAGGTCGTCGGAGGGCAGGTGGGGGGCTGGGATGAAACCGCCGGCGTTGATTTCTGCGCTGTTGAGGCCCAGCTCGGCGAGAATCTTCAGGGTTTCGTCGAGGGGACGGTCGTGCAGGCAGGCGGTGTACGCACCGAACTTCATGGTGTGACCTCTCGGGAGGAAAGGGGGGCTCAGAGCAGCACCGGTTTGTCGGTGGCGGCGACGACCGCCTCGAGCACGCGCAGGTTGTGGAGTCCGTGGGCTAGATCGGGGCAGGGTGGGAGCTTGTCTTCGCCGACGATCTGACCGAGGAAGGCGCGGGCCTGGTAGATGAAGAAATCGTTCTGTCCGTGCCCGACGGTGGGAAAGTCCATCGGCAGTCCGCGGGAACCGTACGGGTGCCACGGCCCGATGAACACCTGCCGGGCACCGTTGACCGGCTCGCCAGGAGTGCCGTCGATGATGCTGAACTCGCCGGGGCGGGTCAGGTCGAAGGAAGCGGTGCCGTTCTCGCAGAACAGGTCGAGCCGCAGGGTGTTGGCGTGCCCGTACGCCACTCGGGACAGCGAGAAGGTGCCGAGTGTTCCGCCGTGGTAGGCCGCGGTGAACGTACAGATGTCTTCGTTGCTGACGGGGTGCCGCTCGTCGCTGAGCTGGACGCCACCCGCGTGTCCGACCGCGATGCCGAGCGGTTGAGGCCGTGAGGTGATGTGCGTGGTCATGGCGGCGCCTTGGACGCCGGCGGTCGGGCCGCAGAAGAACTCGGCCAGGTCGACCAGGTGACTGCCGATGTCGGCGAGCACGCCGGAGCCGGGGCCGCCCTGGTAACGCCAGCTCATCGGGCGTTGGGGGTCGAAGCCGTAGTCGGTCCAGTAGTTGCCGACGAGGTGCCGCACCCGGCCGAGGCGCCCGCTGACGATCTCTTCCCGGATGGCATTGAGCGCGGGGGAGCGGCGGAAGGTGAAGCCCACCGCGCCGATCCGGTCGGTGGCGGCGACAGCGTCCACCATGGCCTGTGCATCGGTCACGGTCGGTGCGAGCGGCTTCTCGCAGAGGACATGTTTGCCTGCGGCGAGGGCCGCCTCGACGATCTCGCGGTGCAGGTGGTTGGCGACGGCGACGCTGACCGCCTGGATGTCGGGTGCGTCGATGACGGCGCGCCAGTCGGTTTCGGCGCGTGCGAAACCGTATCGCTGGGCCGTGTCGCTGGCGAACGGTTCATGGACGTCGGCGATGGCGACCAGGCGCACCGGCGGCAGGCCAGGGCCGAAGACGGTGGACGCATTGCGGTAGGCGTAGGCGTGCGCGCGGCCGACCATGCCGGCCCCGATCACAGCCACGCCGAGGGACGGATCACTCATGCGAGGACCTTCGGGAGAGAGGAGCCCGAGGCGCTTTTAAAGCGCTTTAATTTCCAGTACTATCCATCTCGTTCGCATGGCCTGTCAAGGAGGCATCGATATGGATCATCGGCCGCGGCTCGGTGACGTCGCGGCACGCGTCGGCGTTTCCACAGCGTCGGTCTCGCTGGTCCTGCGTGGTGCCCCGGGTCCGAGTGCGGAAACCCGTCGACGGGTGCTCGAAGCAGCCGCCGACCTGGGATATCGCGCCGATCGATCGGCGAGCATGTTGGCTCGGCGGCGGCGGCATCTGCTCGGTGTGCTGCTCGACATTCGCAACCCCTTCCACGCGGAGCTCGTCGAGGAGGTCCAGGTCGCGGCGGACGGCGTCGGCTACGAGGTGGTGTTGTCTACTGTGACTCGGCTTCGTGCCGAGGAGCGGGCGGTGGAGACGCTGCTGGATTTCCGCTGCGAGGCCGTCCTGTTGCTCGGGCCGGACCTCGCCGACGAGCGGCTCAGTGTCCTCGCCGGTCAGGTGCCGATGGTGGCGATCGGGCGACGTGTCGCCGCCCCCGTCGACGTGGTCCGCTCGGCGGATCATCTGGGCGTGGCTGAGGCGCTGTCTCACCTGATCGACCTCGGCCATCGCCGGATCGCGTTCCTCGACGGGGGCCGCGGCGCGGTCGCTTCCGCGCGCCGGCGAGGTTATCGCGATGCCATGCGCCAGGCCGGGCTGCGCGACGACATCAGGATCATCTCGGGCGACCACACCGAAGAGGGCGGCATCCGCGCGGGCCGGTTGCTCGCCGCGGACAGCGACCCGCCGACAGCGGTCGTCGCCAGCAACGACCGCTGTGCCGTCGGACTCATGGACGCCCTGGTCCGCTGCGGCTGGGTGCTTCCCGAGGCCATGTCGATCATTGGGTACGACGACAGCAGCCTGGCCCGCCTCGCCCACATCGACCTGACCACGGTCAACCAAGACGCCCCCGCTCAGGCGAAGTTCGCGGTGAGCGCCGCAGTGGAGCGCCTTGACGAAGGCAGGACAGAGCGAGTGGAGGTCGTGCTCAACCCGCACCTGGTGATTCGCGGCAGCACGGCCCCACCGCCATGAGCCAGCTCGCTTGGCACGGTCTCGCCCAGCTCCTGCGACGCTTGCGTGGCATGGTCTCGCCCAGCTCCTGCGACGCTTGCGTGGCATGGTCTCGCCCAGCTCCTGCGACGCTTGCGTGGCATGGTCTCGCCCAGTTCCCGCGACGCTTGCGTGGCACGGTCTCGCCCAGTTCCCGCGACGCTTGCGGGGCGCAGTCCCGTGCAGGGTGTGCGGCCCAGTGCTGGTTGGTCCTCAGCCCTGGCGGCGTTGGTCCACGATGCGGCGCATCTTGCCGGCCGAGCGCTCCACGCCGTCGGGCTCGATCACCTCGATCGCCACGCTGACCCCGATCGTGTTCTTCACCAGTGCGGCAAGGTGTCGCCCGGCCTCTTCAGCGGCAGGCGCCGGGGTGTCGGCTCGCCGTTCCACCTTCACCGTCATCGCGTCGAGCCGTCCGGCGCTGTGCAGGACGCATTGGAAGTGCGGGGCGAGGTGAGGCGTACGAAGGATGAGCTCTTCGATCTGGGCGGGGAAGAGATTGACGCCGCGCAGAATGATCATGTCGTCGGTGCGTCCGGTGATCTTCTCGATGCGGCGCATCGGGCGGGCCGTGCCGGGCAGCAGGCGGGTCAGGTCGCGGGTGCGGTATCGGACGACCGGCATGGCTTCCTTGGTCAGCGAGGTGAAGACCAGCTCGCCCACTTCGCCGTCGGGCAGCACCTCGCCGGTCTGCGGATCGATGATCTCCGGATAGAAGTGGTCCTCCCACACGTGCAGGCCGTCTTTGGTCTCGACGCATTCCGTGGCGACGCCGGGCCCCATCACTTCCGACAAGCCGTAGATGTCGAGCGCGTGGATGCCGAGTTGCTGCTCGATCTCCGTGCGCAGGTCCTGGGTCCAAGGTTCGGCGCCGAAGATGCCGACGGACAGCGAGGTGCGGCGCGGGTCGACGCCCTGCCGGTGCATTTCGTCCACGATCGCCAGCATGTAACTGGGCGTGACCATGATGATGTCCGGCTCGAAGTCTCGGATCAGCATGACTTGTCGCTCCGTCATGCCACCGGAGACCGGGATGACGGTGCACCCCAACTCCTCGGCGCCGTAGTGGGCTCCGAGGCCGCCGGTGAACAGGCCATATCCGTAGGCGACGTGCACGCGGTCGCCCGGTCGCCCGCCCGACGCCCGAATCGAGCGGGCCATCAGGTGCGCCCAGGTCCTCAGGTCCTGTGCCGTGTAGCCCACCACTGTCGGCCGGCCGGTCGTCCCCGACGAGGCGTGCAGGCGCGAGATGCGCTCTCGCGGCACCGCGAACATTCCGAACGGGTAGTGGGAGCGCAGGACTTCCTTGTCGGTGAACGGAAAATTCGCCAGATCGGTGAGCTCGTGCAGGTCATCGGGATGGACCTGGTGAGCCTCGAACATCTCCCGGTAGCACGGCACGTTGTCGTAGGCATGCCGCAGCGACCACCGTAAGCGCTCCAGTTGTGTGGCACGGAGCTCATCGACGGAAGCGCGTTCGATCGGATCCAGGTCCTCGAGGCGGGGTGAGCGGTCCTGCATCGTCGACTCCTCACGAGGTCGATGACCCTGACGGTCTTTTACTGGCGGGTGCGCAGCCCGTCGAAGGCCAGCGCGGTGATGGTGGCGGCGAGCTCCTGGGTGCCGCCGCGTTCTGGGCTGTACCACTCGATGAGCGAGTTGACCATGCCGAAGACCAGGCGGGATGCGGTCGCGGGGTCGACGTCGGCGCGTACGGTTCCTTCGGCCTGTGCCTGTTTGACCAGCAGGGTGACCTGGTGGTCGAAGAGTCGGCGCCGCCGAAGGGCCTCGGTTTCGACGTCGGAGTTGCCGCGGACGCGCAGCAGGAGCGTGACGTAGGGGAGCCGCTCGGCCAGGACCTCGACGCTGAGGCGGAGCAACGTTTCGAGGCGTTCGAGCGCGGGCGCGTCCGGCATCCGTTGGACCGCTGCCATAGCTTCACCGAGGCCGTCGAGTGCGTGTTCCATCGCCAGCCGCAGCAGCTCCTGTTTGCCGCGTACGTGGTGGTAAATGCTTGATTTGGTAATTTTCAGTTTCCGGGCCAAGTCGTCCATGCTCGTCGCGTCGTAGCCCCGCTCGTTGAAGAGCTGGACTGCGGCGGTCAGCACCGCGTCGAGGTCGTGGCCGGGGCGTCCGCGGCGGGCCCGGCTGTCCTGCTGGATCAGCAGGTGAACGGACTCCTTCGCGGTCATTGCGGCCGTCCTGGACTGATCACCCGGCTGCGTCCGCGGAACTCCGCGACGACGTCCCCGTCGCGGGTCACGGTGACGTCGTAGAGGCCGCTGCGGCCGCTGCTGGCCCGTTCGTGCGCCCGCGCCTCCAGCATGTCGCCTTCGGCTGTCGGTCGCAGGAACGCGACGTCCGCCCCCGCGGAGACCGTGACCGGGCCTAGGCTGTTGCACGCGCAGGCGAAAGCGGTGTCAGCCAGCAGGAAGACGAACCCGCCGTGGGTGATGCCATGGCCGTTCACCATCGCGGCTGTGACCTTCATCCGGACGACCGCAGCGCCTTCACCTGCGGAAACGAGCTCAATTCCGAGTGCCTGGGAGGCCCTGTCGCGCCCGAACATCTCGTGTGCCGCAGTCTGTGTCATCTGTCCCCCGATCCCGGCTAGGGCTTGCGTTCCCGGCTAGGGCTTGCATTACCGACCGAACGGACGGTAGATAATAGGTACACCCAACCGCAAAGGAGCGCCGGTGACAACCCCCGCCGAGTTCTACGAGACGCACCGCGAGCTGCTCGACAAGGCGATCGAGGCCGCCGGTGTGCGTGATTACTGGTCGGCCTATCCCGAGTCGCCGAGCAAGTCGATCTACGGTGAGACCGCTGCCGCGGACGGTGAGCAGGCGTTCCAGGCCCTGCTCGGCAAGGACTTCCCGATCGAGGTGCCCGGTGCCACCTCGCATGTTGCCACCGAGCGGTCGCCGTACGGGATCGATCTGGGCATCCGCTACCCGAAGGGTGACCCGGGCGACCTGATCGCTGCCGCCCGGGCTGCCCTGCCCGGCTGGCGTGCGGTCGGTCCGCAGGGCCGGGCAGGCATCGCCGCCGAGATCCTGCGCCGGATCAATGCGCGGATCTTCGAGATGGCCCACGCCGTGCAGCACACCAGCGGCCAGGCGTTCGTCATGGCATTCCAGGCCGGGGGCGCGCACGCGCAGGACCGCGCGTTGGAGGCCATCGCGGTTGCCCTGGCCGAGTCGACGCGGATCCCCGCGGTCACCACGTGGAGTAAGCCCCAGCGCGGTGGCGACCCGCTGCGCATGGAGAAGACCAGCACCGTGGTGGGCCGCGGTGTCGCGCTGATGATCGGCTGCAACACCTTCCCCACCTGGAACGGCTACCCGGGCCTGTTCGCCAGCCTGGTCACCGGCAACCCGGTCATCGTCAAGCCGCACCCCGGTGCCGTGCTGCCGCTGGCCATCACCGTGCAGATCGCCCGGGAGGTGCTCGCCGAGGCCGGTCAGGACCCCAATGTGGTCACGCTGGCCGTCGAGGAGCGCGGCGACGGCATTGCCGCCACGCTGGCGACCCACCCCGACGTCCGCATCGTCGACTTCACCGGGTCCAGCGAGTTCGGCAACTGGCTCGAGGCCAACGCCCGCCAGGCCGCCGTCTACACCGAGAAGGCCGGTCTGAACACGGTCATCATCGACTCGACCGACGACTACAAGGCCATGCTGCGCAACCTGGCCTTCTCGCTCTCGCTCTACAGCGGCCAGATGTGCACGACCCCGCAGAACCTGCTGGTGCCCGCCGCCGGCATCGAGACCGACGCGGGTCACCGCAGCGCCGACGAGTTCGCTGCCGACCTCGGTGCGGCAGTCGGCAAGCTGCTGGGCGACCCGAAGCGTGCTGCGGGCACGCTGGGTGCCATCGTCAACGAGGGCGTGCTCGCCCGGCTCGCCGAGGCCGGCTCGCTGCCGTCGGTCGTGCATCCCTCGACGGAGGTCGCTGACGAGCAGTTCCCGGGCGCGACCCTGCGGACCCCGCTGATCGCCCGGCTAGACGCGGCGGCCGACGACAAGGCCTACACCCGGGAGTGGTTCGGCCCGATCTCGTTTGTGATCACCACCGAGTCGACCGAGCACAGCCTGCGCCTGTTCACCGAGACGGTGCGCCACCACGGCGCCCTTACCGCCGCGGTCTACTCCACCTCGGCCGGCGTGCTTGCCGCGGCGCGTGAGGCCGCGCTGGACGCCGGTGTGCACCTCTCGCAGAACCTGCTCGGTGGAGTATTTGTCAACCAGACGGCCGCGTTCAGCGATCTGCACGGCACCGCCGCCAACCCGGCTGCCACCGCATCGCTGTCCGACCCGGCGTTCGTGACCGGCCGCTTCTTCACCGTGCAGTCGCGGCACCACATCAGCGAGGAAACCCATGCCTGAAGCGTTTCTGGTCGGCGGCGTCCGCACCCCGCAAGGTAAGTATGGCGGGGCGCTCGCCGGCGTTCGTCCCGACGACCTCGCCGCCCTCGTGGTGGGCGAGGCCGTTCGGCGGGCCGGGGTGCCCGCCGAAGCGATCGATGAGGTTGTGCTCGGCGCCGCCAACCAGGCCGGCGAGGACAACCGCAACGTCGCCCGGATGGCCGTCCTGCTGGCCGGCCTGCCCGAGACCGTTCCGGGCTACACGGTCAACCGACTGTGCGCCAGCGGCCTGACCGCGATCGTCTCCGCCGCCCGCGCGGTGCGCAGCGGCGAGGTGGACCTGGTGGTCGCGGGCGGTGTCGAGTCGATGACCCGCTCGCCCTGGGTGATGGCCAAGCCCGGCACGCCCTGGGCGCGGCCCGGCGAGGTGGCCGACACCTCGCTCGGTTGGCGCTTCACCAACCCGGCTTTCAGCGCGCAGCAGACGCTCACCATGGGCGAGACCGCCGAGGAGGTCGCCGCCCTCGACGGCATCACCCGGGCGGACAGCGACGCGTTCGCGCTGCGCAGCCACGAGCGGGCCATCGCCGCGATCGACGCCGGTCGCTTCGACGCCGAGATCGTTCCCGTTCCGGTCAAGGGTGGCGAAGTCACGGTCGACGAAAGCCCGCGGCGCGGCAGCACACTTGAGCGCCTCGGCGCCCTCAAGCCGGTATTCCGCAAGGACGGCGTGGTCACCGCCGGCACGTCGTCGCCGCTGTCCGACGGCGCCGCCGCGATCATGGTTGCCAGCGGCGAGGCCGTCGAACGGTACGGCCTGACACCCCGCGCCCGCATCGTCGTGTCGGCGAGCGCGGGCGTGTCCCCGCACATCATGGGCGTCGGTCCCGTACCGGCCACCGAGAAGGCGTTGTCCCGGGCGGGCTGGGGCGTCGGCGACCTCGACGCGGTGGAGCTCAACGAGGCCTTCGCCGTGCAGTCGCTGGCCGTCATTCGGCGCCTCAAGCTCGACGAGGACCGGGTCAACGCCGACGGTGGTGCTATCGCGCTCGGACACCCGCTCGGCTGCTCCGGCGCTCGGATCGCCGTCACGCTGCTCGGCCGGATGGAACGCGAGGACGCCCGGCGCGGCCTCGCCACCCTCTGCGTCGGCGTCGGTCAGGGCGTGTCGATGCTGGTGGAGCGGATCTGATGACCACCACCCTGCAGGTCGAGGAGCGCGACGACCGGGTCGTGGTGACCCTGTCGCGCCCCGAGGCACGCAACGCGATCAACGCGGCCATGGTGCGCGAGCTGCACGACGTGTGCGCGCTGCTGGAGGAGCGTCCGCGCCTGCTGTTGCTCACCGGTGACAGCGGCACGTTCGCCGCCGGCGCCGACATCGCCGAGCTGCGTGAACGCGGCCGGGAGCAAGCCCTGCAGGGCATCAACAGCCGCGTCTTCGACCGGATCGCCCGGCTTCCGCTGCCCACGGTCGCCGCTGTCGACGGGTACGCCCTGGGCGGCGGCGCCGAGCTGGCGTACGCGTGTGATGTGCGACTGGCGTCGCCCAGCGCGGTGTTCGGCAACCCGGAACCCGGGCTGGGCATCCTCGCCGCGGCGGGCGCCTGCTGGCGGCTGCGGGAGCTCGTCGGCGCCTCGGTAGCCAAGCAGGTGCTGCTCGCCGGCCGGCGGCTGGACGCCGACGACGCGTTTCGGCTCGGGCTGGTCGCCGAGGTGGTGCCGGCCGGCGATTTGCTCAAGCGGGCGCATGCCCTGCTCGACCGGATGGCCCGCTCCGGACCGCTGGCACTGCGGCTCACCAAGCTGGTTGCCGATGCTCCGGGCGGTCATCCCGTCACCGACGATCTGGCCCAGGCGATCCTGTTCGAGTCCGACGACAAGCGATCGCGCATGGACGCCTTCCTGGCAGGAGAACGACGATGAACGGCGTACCGAAGCGGGTCGGGGTTATCGGCGGCGGGCGGATGGGCGCGGGCATCGCGCAGGTCTTCGCCGCTGCCGGAGCGGTCGTGACGGTCGTGGAACGCGACGAAGCCGCGGCGACAGCCGCGCGGGAGCGGGTCGCGACCGGGCTGCAGCGGGCCGCTGAGCGCGGCAAGCTCGGCGAGGAGCCTTCGGCCGTGCTGGAGCGGGTTGAGCTGGCCGTTGCGGTTCCCGCCGACGCCGAGCTCGTGATCGAGGCCGTGCCCGAGGACCCGCAGATGAAGGCCGGCATTCTGACGGCGGCCGAGGCACTGGTCGGTGAGCACGCCGTCCTCGCCACCAACACCAGCTCGCTGTCGATCGACGGTCTGGCCGCCGGGCTGCGCCGGCCGGAGCAGTTCGTCGGCATGCACTTCTTCAACCCGGTCCCGGCCAGCGATCTCATCGAGATCGTCGTCGGGCCGCGCACCACGGACAGCGTCCGCGACGCTGCGGTGTCCTGGGCGGAGGCGCTCGGTAAGACGCCGATCGTCGTGCGGGACTCGCCCGGCTTCGCGACCAGCCGCCTCGGTGTGTTGCTCGGGCTCGAAGCGATCCGCATGCTCGAGGAGGGCGTGGCTGACGCGGCGTCGATCGACCGGGCGATGGAGCTCGGCTACCGGCACCCGATGGGACCCCTGCGCTCCACCGACCTCGTCGGCCTCGACGTGCGCCTTGCCATCGCCGAGCACCTGCACAAGGAGCTGGGCGAGCGGTTCGCCCCGCCGAAGCTGCTGCGCGACAAGGTCGCCCGCGGAGAGCTGGGCCGCAAGAGCGGACAGGGCTTCTACGACTGGAACGCCACCAAGCCGGGGGAGGGCCGATGAGCGACGAACAGGTCTTTGCTGACACCATCGCGAAGGACCAGCGGGTCGAGCCGCGCGACTGGATGCCCGAGGGCTATCGCAAGACGATGATCCGGCAGATCGCCCAGCACGCGCACTCCGAGATCATCGGCATGCAGCCCGAAGGCGAATGGATCACCCGGGCGCCGTCGTTGCGGCGCAAGGCGATCCTGCTCGCCAAGGTGCAGGACGAGGCCGGGCACGGTCTCTACCTGTACTCCGCCGCCGAGACGCTCGGCGCCGACCGGGGCGACCTCACCCGCCGGCTCATCGACGGCAAGCAGAAGTACTCGTCCATCTTCAACTACCCGACGAAGTCCTTCGCGGACGTCGGCGTCATCGGGTGGCTGGTGGACGGCGCCGCCATCTGCAACCAGGTGCCGCTGTGCCGCAGCTCGTACGGCCCGTACGGGCGCGCCATGATCCGGATCTGCAAGGAAGAGTCGTTCCACCAGCGGCAGGGCTACGAACTGTTGATGACGATGATGCGCGGCACTGAAGCGCAGCGCGACATGGTGCAGGACGCCGTGAACCGCTGGTGGTGGCCGTCGCTGATGATGTTCGGCCCGCCCGACGACCAGTCGCCCAACTCGGCGCAGTCGATGGCGTGGAAGATCAAGCGGCACAGCAACGACGAGCTGCGCCAACGGTTCGTCGACATGAGCGTGCCGCAGGCCGAGGCGCTGGGCGTCACGTTCCCCGACCCGGACCTGCGGTGGAACGAGGAGCGCGGCCACTACGACTTCGGCACCCCCGACTGGGCCGAGCTGAAGCGGGTCATCACCGGCGACGGACCCTGCAACGACCAGCGGATCGCCCACCGGCGCAAAGCCGACGAGGACGGCGCCTGGGTGCGCGAGGCAGCCGCGGCCCACGCGGCGAAGAAAGCGGGAGCGGCGGCATGAGCGACGACGTCAAGCACGAATGGCCGCTGTTCGAGGTGTTCGTCCGGGCCAAGCGCGGACTCAACCACGTGCACGTCGGCTCGCTGCGGGCCGCCGACCACCAGATGGCACTGCACCACGCGCGGGACCTCTACACCCGCCGCAACGAGGGCGTCAGCATCTGGGTGGTGCGCTCTGACGACGTGGCCGCCTCCGGCCCCGGCGACAAGGACGCGTTCTTCACGCCGAGCGGCGACAAGATGTACCGCCACCCGACGTACTACGCGATCCCCGACTCCGTACCGCACATCTGAGGCGATCATCATGTCCTTCGACGCCGCCTACGAGGCGCTCACCGACCACGACGACGACGCACGCTGGGCGTACGGCACCGGGTTCACCGACCCGCTCGCCGGGGTGGACACCGCGGTGCCCGCCGGGGTGGACCGGGCCGACCTGGCGGCGTACTGCCTGATGCTGGGCGACGACGCGCTGATCATGTCGCATCGGCTCCAGCAGTGGGTGACCCGGTCGCCCGAGCTCGAGGACGAGCTGGCGATCGCCAACATCGCCCTCGACCTGCTCGGTCAGGCCCGGTTGCTGCTGTCCCGCGCCGGTGCGGTCGAACAGGCCGGCCGCGACGAGGACGCGCTCGCCTACCTGCGGGAGGAGGCCGACTTCCGCAACGTGCAGCTGGTCGAGCGTACGGATGACGACTTCGCCCAGCTCGCCGCCCGCCTGCTGGCCTTTGCGACCTGGCGACTGGCTCTGCTCGACCGGCTGACCGCGTCGGCCGATCCGGTTCTGGCCGCGATCGCCGCAAAGGGCGTCAAGGAGATCACCTACCACCGTGACTACGCGGCGCAGTGGGTGGTGCGGCTCGGCGACGGCACTCCGCTGTCCCACGACCGCATGCAGGCGGCGGTGGACGCGGTGGCGCCGTTGACCGCGGAGCTCTTCGCGACACATGAGATCGAGTCGCGCCTGTCGACAGCCGTCGCCGTGGATCCGTCGACGCTACGGGCGGAGTTCGACTCTGTGTGGGCGCAGGTCTTGCAGGCCGCGACACTCACGCCCGCCCAGGTCCCGCCGTCGGGCGTAGACGGACCCCGCGGCCGGGACGGCGTGCACACCCCGGCTATGGCCGACATCCTCGCCGAACTGCAGAACCTGGCACGAAACCTGCCCGGGGGTGTTTGGTGATTGGCGCTGAGGTGTGGACTTCAGCGGACGACCCTCTCCTGGCCGCGGTGCAGGGCGCCCTGACCCAGGACGCCGAGCGCTCCAGCGGTGCGTCGGCTACCGGCCCGGGTGTGGCCGCGAGCGGGGAAACCGCCGCCGAGGTCGCCGCGCGGGTCGCCGACCCGGAGCTTCCCATGGTGACCCTGGCCGACCTGGGGATCCTGCGGGAGGTGCAGGAAACGTCGGACGAGGTCGTCGTCACGATCACGCCGACCTACTCGGGCTGTCCTGCCATGCAGACCATCCGCGACGACCTGGCCTGGGCGCTCCGCGAGGCCGGTTTTCCGCGGGTCCACGTGCGTACCGTATTGACCCCGGCCTGGACCACCGACTGGATCACCGAAGCGGGTCGCGACAAGCTCGCCGCCGCCGGGATTTCGCCGCCCGGACCGGCGCCGCGCCGGACCACCGGCCCGATCCCGCTGACCCTCGGCGCGACCCGGCAATCGATCCCCTGTCCCCGATGTGGCACCGCGGACACCGAGGAAATCGCCGCGTTCAGCGCCACCGCTTGCAAGTCGCTGCGGCGGTGCCCGGCCTGCCGGGAACCGTTCGAGCACGTGAAGGAGATCTGACGTGGTGGTCCGCGAGTTCAATCCGCTGCGGGTCGCTGCTGTCGAACGCCTCTGCGACGATGCCGTCGCCGTCACCTTCGCCGTGCCCGACGAGCTGACCGATCGGTACGCGTTCCAACCAGGACAGTCGTTGACCGTCCGGCACGTCCACGACGGCGCCGACGAACGCCGTACCTACTCGATTTGTGCGCCCGCCGGAGCAGCGCCCCGGATCGGCGTGCGCGAGGTGCCCGGGGGACTCGTCTCGTCCTGGCTGGTCCGTGAGGTGCGGCCGGGCGACCTGGTCGAGGTGGCGCCGCCCACCGGCTCTTTCACGCCCGACCTCGAGGCTGGCGGGCGACACGTGCTCATCGCGGCGGGGTCCGGCATCACCCCGCTGCTGTCCATCGCCGCGTCGCTGCTGCAGCGCCCCCACGCCCAGATCAGCATTCTGTACGGCAACAGGCGCGCCGACTCGGTCATGTTCGCCGAAGAGCTCGCCGACCTGAAGGACCTGTACCCGTCACGGCTCGAACTCGTGCACCTGCTCTCCCGCGAGGCCCGCGAGGTCGACCTGCTGACCGGGCGGCTGGACGCGGAAAAGCTGCGTGCCCTGCTGCCGTTGCTGATCGACGTGCCTGCCGTCGACCACTGGTGGCTGTGCGGGCCCTTCGGCATGGTCACCGACGCCACCGACGTCCTCAGCGAGGCCGGCGTAGCACCCGAGCTGATCCACCGCGAACTGTTCTGGGTCGACGAGGCGCCGCCCGAACCGCTGCGCGCCGAACGCGAACCGTCCGGTCCGAGCAGCGAGGTCACCGTCGTGCTCGACGGTCGGTCGACGACCGCGAGCATCCCCGAGGGACAGACCATCCTCGAGGGCGCCCAGCGGTCCCGTCCCGACCTGCCCTTCGCCTGCAAGGGTGGCGTCTGCGGCACCTGCCGCGCCCGGGTCGTCGAAGGCGACGTGCAGATGCGGCGCAACTTCGCGCTCGAACAGCACGAGGTCGACGCCGGCTTCGTCCTCACCTGCCAGTCGGTCCCCACCTCACCCAAGGTCATCGTCGACTTCGACGACTGAAGCGTGCTCAGGCGGGCAGGCGACCGAGGACGAAAATCTGGCTTTCCGGCGGCCCGCCCGGCGGGACGAACTCGACCGTCTCGATGCTGACGATCTCCAACCCCGCCGCCGTGACTCGCGCCGCGAGGGCATCCTGCGGATAGCCGGACACCGTGACGGGTACGCCCATGAACTCGACCGGCAGCGAGTCTGCATCCAGATTTACCATGCCCAGCCCGAGCAGGCCGCCCGGCGTCAACCAGCCGGCGATCCGAACCAGGGTTTTCTCGATGTCAGCGCGACTCAGCATGAGCAGGGAGAAGAAAGCGGTGACGGCGCCGAACCGGCCCAGATCGGCGGGGAGCTCGCGCAGGTCGGCGTGGATGAACTCGGCGGCCGGCACCTGCTCGCGGGCCAGCCGGAGCATGCCCTCGGCGATGTCCACGCCGACGACCCGATGGCCGGACTCCGTGAAGACCTTGGCGGTCGGCACGCCGGTGCCGCAGCCCAGGTCGAGGATCGCGGCGGTGGTGGGAACCATCGACTCGATCTTCTCGATGAGCGCGGCCTGGTGCGGATTGCGGCTGTGCTCGCCCTGATAAAGCTCGGCGAGCTGATCGAAAGCCTCCATGAGGCGCAACCTACCGCGTCGCGCGGAAAACGGCATCGGTCCGGGCCGTCTGCTGACGACCCGGACCGAAACCCGTGCTCAACGTACGCGCTCAGTCCTGCCGACGCCGCCGCGCGACGCTCAGGGCGAACAGGCCGCCCAGGATGAGGATTGCGCCGCCGAGGGCGACCGTCGTCACGTTCGCACCGGTGAGGGCGAGACGGTCGTCGGCGGACGCCTGGACCTCGGTGGTCTCGGTGTCCTGCGCTGCGGCCGGCTGCTCGGTCGCCTCGACCTCTGCAGCGTCCGAACCCTCCTCGGCCGCTGTTTCCTGGGGAGCCGCAGTGGCCTTGGCGGTCGGCTTGCCCGCCGTGCCGGCCGGCGCGGTCGTCGCGTCGTCCTTCACGGTCTCAGTCGCCGCAGGCTTCGGCGCGGTGGTGGCCTTGCCCGCGTTCTGGCCGCTGCCCGTCTTCGGCGGAATGGTCACCGTCGGCGCCTTCGGCGGAGTGGTGCCGGCATCGGTCTTTGGCGTGGTTGGCTGCGCCGGAGCGTCGCCACCGGTGTTGCCACCCTGGTTGCCACCAGTGTTCCCACCTTGGTTGCCGCCGGTGTTCCCACCTTGGTTGCCACCAGTGTTGCCACCCTGGTTGCCACCAGTGTTGCCACCTTGGTTGCCACCAGTGTTGCCACCCTGGTTGCCGCCGTTGTCGTCCTGGCCGTTGCCTTGGTCGCCGTCGTCCTGGCCGCCGTCACCCTGGCCGTTGTCGTTCTGGCCGCCGCCGTTGTTCTGGCCGCCGTCACCCTGGCCGTTGTCGTTCTGGCCGCCGCCGTTGTTCTGGCCGCCGTCACCCTGGCCGTTGTCGTCCTGGCCGCCACCGTTGTTCTGGCCGCCGCCGTTGTTGCCGCCGTTGTCCTGGTCGTCGTCGCCGTCGTTGTTATTGCCGCCGCCGCCCTGGACGGTGAGGCGGACCGCGTCGATGGCCGGGGTCTGGTTGGCGCGCTGCATCATCGGGACGCGGTGTGAGCCGTCGCCGGCCCACGACGCGCACTGGGCGGTGCCTTCCTGGGGCATGCCCGGGACCTGGATGGTCACCGTGTCCGGCTCGGCGCCGCCGCGCTTGTCTTCGGTGGCGACGAAGAACGCCGGCACGGGGGACGGGTCGACTGCGGCGTTCGTGCTTTCCAGCATCCGGCAGGCGGTGTGGAAGTGGCCGCGGACCAATCCTTCTGCGGTGAGGACGGAGCTCTCCACGTAGTAGCCGCCCTGGCCGGCCGCCAGGAAGCGGTCGCGGACCAGGTTGCGGGTGCTCACCTTGAGGGTGAACGGCTGGCCGACCTGGACCTGCTCCGGGAACTCGGTGATCAGCAGGGTCGGGTTCTTCGCGGCGTCGCCGACCTCACCGAACTCGGTGGAGATGCACCGGTCGCCCTTCTGGAAGCCGTCGTGCGGCTGGAGGCGGCTGTCCGCGCAGGTGTCCGTGGTGATCTCGAGCCCGTTGACGGTCTTCTTGATCGAGTTGCCCTGCTGGCATTCCTTGGCCGGCTCGGGCGCCTTGGCCTGCTCACCCTTGGCGAGTTGGCCGTCGCCCTTGTGCTGGAGGTCGCCGTCCTTGTCGGTGTAGGTGCCGACCTTGGGGTCCGTCGCGGCACCGGAGGCGCCCGAGGCGGCCTGGGCGCCGGCAGCGGGTGCGGTGCACGCCGCCAGCGTGTTCTCGTCGGCGTTCGAGATCTGGGTGACGCCGATGACGCCGCCGAAGGCGACGAGCACCGCCACCGCGGCGATGACACGACGGTCGGGGCCCCGGCGGGTAGCGGCCCGGCGGTAGGACCTTCGCATGGGTGATACCTCTTCTGTAGTCTCACGCTCATCGTCAGCGACCATTCGCAGATCTGCCGACGCCGTTTCCGGCCCCCTTTGTGAGCTGGCCTCCAGACGGTAAGAGCGCGAGTCGCCGAAAGCCATTGCCCGCCGCATTCTTTACGCATTCGTATGCGCGAATTAAGGAAGAAATATGTTCGGGCTTGCTATCCTCCGGCATCGTCCGTTCGGTGGATACGGACGGGTTCAATGCCCGGCGATTTTTCTTCAGGAATTTTCGAGAAGGTCTGGAGATCATCGAGGTGGCGGGGCCCGCGTCGGGGGCACCCGCTGCTGGTCCCGGCGGCGACCTGCTGCGCCGGACGATCGGTGAGTGTAACCAGCACCGCCAGCAGCGACTTGAGTTCGACATCGCCGCCCGCGTCAGACGGTGGGGTGACTACCGGGGTTAGACACCGGTGTCCGGTGGGGTAGGTAACCGGGCCATGACGGAATACGGCCTCCACTGTTCCCACGAGCAGATCCCGCCCGCCGAGCTGCTGACCGCGGTCATCGCCGCCGAGCGGGCCGGGTTCGATGCGGCGATGTGCTCCGACCACTTCTCACCGTGGAGCGAGCGGCAGGGCCAGTCGGCCTTCGCCTGGTCGTGGCTCGGTGCCGCGATGCAGGCGACGAACCTGTCGTTCGGCATCGTGAACGCGCCCGGCCAGCGGTACCACCCGGCGATCATCGCGCAAGCGATCGCGACGCTCGGCGCGATGTTTCCCGGCCGCTTCTGGGCGGCGCTGGGCTCCGGCGAGTACAGCAACGAGCACGTAACCGGCGGGCCGTGGCCGCGCAAGGAGGTCCGCAACGCCCGGCTGCGGGAATGCGTTGACGTCATCCGGGAGCTGTTGGGTGGCGCCGAAGTGAGCCACGACGGGCTAGTCACGGTGGACCGGGCCAAGCTGTGGACCCGGCCGGAGACGCCGCCGGCGCTGATCGGGGCGGCGATCAGCACGAAGACCGCCGCCTGGTGCGCCGAGTGGGCGGACGGCCTGGTCACGGTGAATGCGCCCGAGGAGCACCTGCGGGCGATGATCGATGCGTACCGGGATGCGGGTGGGCGGGGTCCGGTCTGTTTGCAGGTGCATCTGAGCTGGGCGTCGACCGAGGCCGCGGCGGAGGCGATCGCGTACGACCAGTGGCGCAGCAACGTGTTTGCGCCGCCGGTCTGCTGGGACCTGGAGCTGGCCGAGCACTTTGACGTGATCTCGGAGCATGTGCCCCTCGCCAAGGTTCGCGAGGTCGTCAACATTTCCGCGGACCTGGACCGGCACGTGCAGTGGCTGCGCGATTATGCGGCGCTGGGCTTCGACCGGATCTATCTGCACCACGTGGGGCAGGACTTGACCGGATTCGTGGAGACGTTCGGGGCAAAGGTGCTGCCGGCGGTGCGCTAGGGCACGCCTTGCGGCTCATGACGGCCTGCGCCGGCCCCAGCTTCCGCCTCGCGGCGCGGTCCGGGCGGGCGAATACAACACCGGCATTCGCCCGCCCGGCCCACTTGCGAGACGAAACCTGGACCTCGGCTCGGCGTCGCCATGAGCCGCAAGACGCACCCTAGGGCGTACCCGAAAGCTCGTTGTAGGCCGCAGCCCGCTCCTGGCCGGACAGCGCCGCGATCGCGTCCATGATCTGATCGGTCGCGTCGCGGCGGGCCTTCGCCGCGCTGCCGGTCGGGGGCGAGAAGCGCAGCGGTTCGCCGAAGCGGACCGTCACCCGGCCGGGGCGGGGGAACCGGGCACCGACCGGTTGCACCCGGTCGGTGCCGAGGACGGCGACGGGCACGACCGGCGCGCCCGAGGCCAGCGCCAGCCAGGCCACGCCGGTGCGGCCGCGGTAGAGCCGGCCGTCGCGGGATCGGCTGCCTTCCGGGTGAATGCCGAACGCCTGCCCGTCTTTCAGCACCCGCAGGGCGGTTTCCAATGCCTCTTGTGCGGCCCGGTGCGCGCCGCGGGGCACGCCGATGGCGCCGACCGCGGTGAGTGTGGTGCGGTCGATCCAGCCGCGGAGCCCGCGTCGGGTGAAGTATTCCTGCTTGGCCAGGAATGCCACCGGCCGTGGCGACATCAGCGGGATGATGAAGCTGTCCAGGAAGGACAGATGGTTCGCGGCGAGGATGACGGCGCCGTTGAGGGGAATGTGCTCGCGGCCTTCGACTGTCGGACGGAAGGCGACATGCGTCACCGGCACGAAGACGGCGCGGGCCAGGCGGGGCACCAGCATTCAATCCTCCACGTACGCGTCGACGGCGGTGCGCAGCAGAGCGTCGGCATCGCCGGTGCCGGCCGCCGCCAGACTGCCCCACAGGTGGAGCTGGGCGATGCCGTGCAGGGTGGCCCAGAAGGCGCCGGCCACCACTTCGGCGTCGCGGCGGTCGCGCCCGAGTCGGGTGACGAGGTCGGCGAACACCTCGCGGCTGGTGGCGCGCAGGCCTAATTGGTTGCCGCTGAGCAGCTCGTGGCGGAACATCAGCTCGAACATGCCCCGCTCGTCGAGCGCGAAGCGGAGAAAGCTTCGGCCGAGCGTCAGCAGGTCGGCGCGTGGCTCTCCGCAGGGCTGCAGTGCCGCGAACCGGGCCGACAGCCGGGCGAAACCGACCTCGGCCACCGCGGCGAGCAAATCACGGTGGGTGGGAAACCAGCGGCGCGGTGCGCCGTGCGACACCCCGGCGCGGCGGGCGATCTCCCGCAGGGACAGCGCGTCCGTGCCCCGCTCGGCGAGCAGCTCGACGCCGGCGGCAACGAGGCGGGCGCGCAGGTCATCGGGCATAGACACTGTCTACCAGAGGTGCGTAGACAGTGTCTACCTGCGGCACCGGTACGATCGCCCCATGAGCCTGCGGGAACGGACGCGCCAGGCGGTGCAGGCAGATATCGCCGCCACCGCCATGCAGCTCTTCCTGGACCACGGCTTCGACGCCACCACGATGGACCAGATCGCCGCCGAGGCCGGGGTCTCCCGGCGCTCACTGTTTCGCTACTTCGCCACCAAAGAGGACATGGTCGTGGGCGACCTCGTGGAGCGTGGGCGCGCCGTGCGCCAGGTCCTCGAAGCGCGACCGCCAGACGAGGGACCATGGGAAGCGCTGCGGGCCGCGCTGGAGAGCCTGGCCCACGCCTCGGGCCCGCAGGCAGTCCGGATCGCCGCGATGGTGCACGAGACTCCCTCGTTGCGGGCGCGCCGCGTCGAGAAATGCCTGCAATGGCTGGAAATGCTGGTGCCGGACATCGAACGGAGGCTCGGCGTGCCACCCGGCAGCGACACCGACCCGCGCGCCGCCGCCATCGTCTCCAGCGCCCTCGCCTGCCTCGACGTCGCGATCGAAGCGTGGCTGCGCGGCGGCGCCACCGGCTCGATCGAGGATCTGTACGACGACGCCGTGGCAGCCGTCCGCGGCCGCTGAGCCGGCCGGGCTCACAGATCGAGCTGCCAGAGCACCGAACGATGGGTGGGCTCGTACCCGAGTGAGTCGTTGATCCGGCGCATCGTCACGTTGCTGTCCGCGGTGTCGGTGAGCAGGCCGCCGATGCGCGGATGGGCGTCCTGGACGTGTTGCACGGCGGTCGCCTTCATCCAGCGGGCCAAGCCCTGCCCGCGGTGTGCCGGCAGCACCCCGGTGCCGTAGTGCTGGGCGTCCCCGACCCCGTCGCCGGGCACCACCAACTCCGAGAAGCCCACAATCGTGCCGTCCGCCTCGTGCATCGCGGCGACGGTGCACAGGATGTCGCCCCGTTTCGTCACGGCGGCGGCGATGGCCCGAACCCGCTCGACGTCCCACACCTCGGCGGCCACGTCCGTCTCGTCCATCGGCATGTCGTCCATCGCCCGGCGCGACGCGGCGAACGTCGGGGCCAGATCGCCCGCGACCGTGCCCTCCCAGCTGTGCAGTCGATAGCCGGGGTGCGACTCCTCAGCCAGCGTCGCCATCCGGGGTGCTACCGCCTCGGTCAGCGGCAGCCGCGAGAACGTCAGGTTGAGCACCGGCCGGAACCCGTGCGCGACCAAGAACGGCGCGTCGCCGGTCACCGGGCCGGTAGTCACCGCGCGGCGGCCGAGACCTCGCGCCGCGTCGACAGCCGCGGCGAGCAGGGCGCTGCCCGTGCCCTGGCGACGCTCAGCCGGGTGCACCTGGATTTCCGCCTCGGCCCGGTGCTCGGCGCCCATGGCCGTGGGCACCCTCAGGTAGGCGAGCCCGACCGGGTGCCCATCCGCACCGGTAGCCACCCAGGCCAGCCGGTACGAAGACGGGCCGGGCTCGGGCTCACGCAACGCGGTGATCTGCACCACGCCATTATCCAACGTCGGGCCGATCACCAGGCGATCGGTGCGTAGTCCTTGAGAAAGCAGCCGTACAGGTCCTCGCCCTGCTCGCCGCGCACGATCGGGTCGTACACCCGGGCCGCGCCGTCCACCAGGTCGAGCGGCGCGTGGAAACCCTCGTCGGCGAGCCGCATCTTGGTGGGGTGCGGCCGCTCGTCGGTGATCCAGCCGGTGTCGACGCTGGTCATCAGGATGCCGTCGGTGAACATGTCCTCCGCGCTGGTCCGGGTGAGCATGTTCAGCGAAGCCTTCGCCATGTTGGTGTGCGGGTGCCCGGCGCCCTTGTAGCCGCGCTGGAACACGCCCTCCATGGCCGAGACGTTCACGACGTACCGGCGGGGGAAGGGCGAGCTGGTCATCGCCGCGCGCAGCCGGCTGACCAGGATGAACGGGGCGGTGACGTTGCACAGCTGCACTTCGAGCAGCTCGAGCGGATCGACCTCGTGCACCCGGTCGCTCCAACTGTTGGTCGCGGCCAGATCCGGCATCAGGCCACCGGCGTCGACCGCGGACGAGTCGGCGATCCGGGCCGGGCTCGCCGAGCCGCCGGTCAGCGCCAGTGCCGTCAGGGCGTGCGCGCTGAACGTGGGCGCGCCGTGGTCCAGCTCGCCGCCGGTCAGCGCGTCCGGGTGCGCCGTCGCGGTGTGCCCGCCGAGATACTCCAGCTCCGGCAGGGTGCCGCCGGGCAGCGGTGCCGACTCGGCAGCCACCAGGGCGGAGTAGGAGCCGGGCGAGCGGCGTACGGTCTGGGCGGCGTTGTTGATCAGGATGTCCAGCGGGCCGTGGGCGGCGACCGACTCGGCCAGCGCGACCACCTGGGCGGGGTCGCGCAGGTCGATGCCGACCACCCGCAGCCGGTGTAGCCAGTCCGCGCTGTCCGGCATCGCGGCGAACCGGCGCACGGCGTCGTTGGGGAACCGCGTGGTGATCGTGGTGTGCGCTCCGTCGCGGAGCAGCCGCAGCGCGATATACATGCCGATCTTCGCGCGCCCGCCGGTCAGCAGCGCCCGGCGCCCGGTCAGGTCGGTGCGGGCGTCGCGGCGGGCGTGATTCTCGGCGGCACACCGCGGGCAGAGCTGGTGATAGAACGCGTCGACCTGGGTGTAGCGCTGTTTGCAGACGTAGCAGCCGCGTGCCTGCTTGAGGAACCCGGCGACCTGGCCGGTGGTCGCGGTGCTGAGCGGCAGACCGGCGGTTTCGTCGTCGATCCGCGAGGGGGCGCCGGTCGCGGTCGCGGCGGTCACCGCCCGGTCGTTGGCGAGGATGGCGTCGCGCCGGTCCTTGCGGCGGCGCAGCTTCACGGCCTTGAACAACCCGGCAGTGGCCCGGCGCAGGGCGACCGCGTCCGGGTGCTCGGCGTCCAGTTTCTCGGCCTCGGCGATGACGGCGAGGCACAGCGCGAGCCGTTCGGCGTCGATCCCGGGCGCCGGGAACTCGGCGGGGCCGTCGGGCCGGGCGGTCTCGTCAACTGTCGCGGTCATGCTCATCCTGTTCCGGTAGATACCCCATCGTCCGCAGGGCACTGTACTTTCCGTGCCGCTGCGGTGCCGCCGCGGCTCAGGAACGGGCGTCGCGGTGGCCGGGCGGTTCGGCCTCCGACAGGTCCCGCGGTCGCCGGTAGATCGCCATCGGATCGTTCGTGGTGTCCGAGACGGGCGGGGTCGGCGGGGGTGGCACCGGCGGAGTGTTTGGCGCGTGCCGGGGCACCGACGCGCTGGCCCGGACCGGCCCGAAGAACGCGGGGCCGGACGACGTGGACACCTGCGGCTCGGGCCGGGCGCTCTTCGGCGGCGCGTTGCGGTAATTGTCCTGAGATGCGCGCCGCGGCAACTCGGACCTCGGTTCCTCCGGCGTGGTGAAGGCCAAAGGCATCCGTTCAGGCATGGGTACGGGCGCCGAGCCCGCCACCGGCAAGCCTGGCACCACAGCCCCCGACACCCACCCGGTATCCGCCGACTCGGACGCCCACCCGGTATCAACCGTCTCGGACGCCCACCCGGCGCTGGCCGGCTCCGGCGCTGCCCGGTAGCCCTCCCGCGGCGGCGCGTTGTCGCGTGCTGAGTCCGGCGAGGCGGCCCAAGCGGACGTGGGCGAGCTGGCCCAATCGGATGAAGCGGGCGAAAGGTGCGAGGTTGACCACGTGTCGGCAGCCGCAAGCGAGTCGGGCCGCTGGTAGAGGCCAGCTGGTTCGCGGACGGCGTGCCGGCCACCTGATTGATCATCCACACCTGCGTCGCCGGCGTCCTCGTGCTCGTATTCCGCGAGGCCGGCGCGCTGCTGCAGACGTCGCAGCGGGCCGGGTGCCCACCATGCGGCGTCGCCCATGAGCCGGAGCACTGCCGGGACCAGCAGCATCCGGACGACCGTCGCGTCCAGGAACAGCGCGACGATCATGCCGACGCCGACGAAGCGCATGGTCGTCACGGTGGACAGCGCGAAGGCGCCGGTCACCACGATGAGCAGGATCGCCGCCGCGCTGATCACCCGGCCGGTCCGGGACAGGCCGGTGCTCACCGCCTCGGCCGTGCTGGCCCCGCGAGTGCGGGCCTCCACCATGCGGGACAGCAGGAAAACCTCGTAGTCGGTGGAGAGGCCGAACACGACCGCCGCCATCAGCACCACGATGCCCACCTCGAGGGGCGCCGGAGTGATCTGCAGCAGGCTCGCACCGTGGCCGTCCTGGAAGATCCAGACGAGGATGCCGAAGGTCGCGCCGAGGCTCAGGGCGCTCATCAGCACCGCCTTGACCGGCAGCAGGATCGAGCCGAACGCGAGGAACATCAGGATCAGCGTGGCGCCGACGAGCAGGCCGACCATCAGCGGCAGCCGCTCGGCGGTCGCCGAGATGCTATCGACACTGCGGGCCGTGGTGCCGCCGACAAACACCTTCGTGCCGGCCGGGGCGGGCAGGGCGCGGATCTTCTCCACGGCCGTACGGGCCTGTTGGCTGAACGGGTCGGAGCCGCGCAGGGTGGCGACGTAGGTGACTGCCTTGCCTCCCGCGCCCGCCGGGGTGGCTGCCGCGATGCCGGGGATCTTGTCGAGGGCCTGCGCGAACGGCTCCAGGCCCTTCGGCGGTCCGTTGCCGCCCAGCACGACGATCTGGATCCCGGAGCTGCTCAGCGCGGGATAGTCGGCCTTCAGCGTCTCGACCGCAACCCGGGCCGCGTCGCCCTCCGGGAGGACCCGCTCGTCGCTCTCGCCGAACTGCACGCCCTTGATCGGTACGGCGAGGATCAGCAGCCCCGCCAGGATGGGCAACGCCACCAGCACCGGGCGTCGCAGGACGAACCGGGCGAGCGCCGTCCAGCCGGAGCCTTCAGGCTTGCGGTTGGTGCGACGGGGCAGGCGTACGGGGAGTTTGTCGACCCGGGGACCCAGGACGGCCAGCAGTGCGGGCAGCAGCGTGAGGGACAGCAGGGCCGCGAGCGCCACGGCCGCAAGGCCACCGTAGGCCAGCGACTTGAGGAAGCCCTGCGGGAACAGCAGGAGCCCGGCCAGCGCGATCATCAGCAGCGACGCGGAGAACACCACGGTGCGTCCGGCGGTGGCGACGGTCCGGATGACCGCTTCGGCGGGCGTACGCCCGGAGGCCTGCTCCTCCCGGAACCGTCCCACCATGAACAGCCCGTAGTCGATCGCCATGCCGAGCCCCAGCAGGCTCGCCACGTTAACCGCGAACGAGTTGACGTCGTGGCTGTTGGCGACGGCGTGCAGCACGCCCAGCGAGCCGAGGACCGCACAGCCGCCGACCAGCACCGGCAGCGATGCGGCGACGAGCGAGCCGAAGATGAACAGCAGCAGGATGAGCACGACCGGTAGCGAGATCGCCTCGGCGAAGGCCAGGTCCCGGGTCGAGCGCCCCGACGCGGCGTCGTTCAGGGGTGCCTCGCCGGTGAGCTGAGCGGTGGCGCCGGCAACGGTCAGTTTGTCGTCGATCTCCCGGTACGACTCCAGCTTCTCGCCGTCGTCGTCACCGGCCAGGGTGAGGACGGCCACCGCACTCTTGCGGTCGGCCGCGGCGAACTGGGCCGCCTTGCCATGCCAGTAGCCGCCCACCTCGGTCACCACCGACTTCGGCAACGCGCCCAGCCGTTCCTGGATGCGCGCGCTCAGCGCCGCGTCGTCGATCGTGCCCTTCGCGGGCCGATAGATCACGACGACGTCGGCGCCCTCGCTGCCCAGCTCGGCGGCGGCCACGTCGGCGGCCTGGCTGGATTCGCTACCCGGGTCGGTGTAACCGCCCTCGGAGAGCTGGCCGAACACGCCGAAGCCCCACACGCCCGCACCGGCGACCGCGGCGACGGTCACCAGCAGCACGGCCCAGCGGAACCGGGACACGAAAGAACCCCACCCGGCGAACAAAGGTCCCCCTTACCCTGAGCCAGACGTACGGGCTCAGCGCAGCGTCGCAGCCTCCAGCGCAACGCCACCACAATCGGAATCGAACGAGTCGTCCGTGACCCAGCTCAGGTTGATCTTGCCGTTTTTCGGCGCCCGGTACGTCACGACGAACGCGACCGTGGCCAGGTTGTTGCCCCGTTCCTCGAAGCTGGCGGTGGCGACCGGGCCGCCGGTGGACAGCTTTGCGGTCAAGGTGCCGCGCCCGGCCAGGGCGCCGACGTAGACCTTCAGCGTGCTCGCCGTCGAGCTCGCCGGGGCGGAAATGGTGAAGCCGTTGCCCTTGCCGCAGGTGCGGATCCCGGTGGGCGTGCCGTCGGAGTTGCTGATCGGCGAGCCGCCGCTCCAGGCGTACCGCTGGGTGCTGAAGCCGTGCCGGAAGCGGGGGGCGGTCGGTGCGCCCTCGAGGATGGCGAAGTCGCCTTCTGCCTTGCGTTCGAGGGAGAAAGTGCCCTGCTCACCCCAGTGCACCCAGTCGCGGGTGCCCTCGGCGGCCAGGTTGACGACGGCCGGAATGGCGGTACGGGCGATCGACACCGAGCCGGGGAACGGCTTGCTCGTCGACGGTGCCGCGCTCGGCTTGCTGGGCGTCGGGCTCGGTGACGGGCTGTCGGAGGCGCTGGGCAGCGGGATGGGGAACTGGTCCGGCGGGTTGAGCGGCACGTCGGCGAGCGCGGGCGGTTGCACGGGCAGGGTCGCCTGGTCGTCGTTGCGGGAGGTGTTGCTGATGATGAAGCCGAAGGCCACCACGATCAGGACCCCGGCCAGGATCACCGAGGCGGGCATGAGGATCTCGCTGAGTCGCCGCGGCCGGTCCTCGAGGAGCTCGGCGGGCACGGCGGCGCTCCGGCGCCCGGCGGTGCGATAGCCGTATCCGGCCCGAGGGGCGGCCGGCGGCCGGCGACGAGGTCCCGGCTTCCTGGAGTGTCCCTCGGGCTGTGGCTGGCGACCTGTCGAACGGTCGTCGTCCGGCACCGAACCCTCCCGGTCGTTCACGGGCGCGGTAGTCCCTGGTACAGATGCATTCTCTGGCTGAGTGGTACACCGTCTCACCTTCAGTGAGTGACGGAGAAGAGCGAATTGAGTAACCAACCGTTTTGTTGATCACCCGGGTCGGCGGTTCGGCGGAGGTCGGCGCCGTCCGAGCGGCCGAGGCGAGTACGGTGACCGAAGTCTCCCGCGCGTCCCCACCGAGCAGGGCCAAGCGCGGTCCGATCCGACGAGGAGTAGTCAGAGCAGATGGTTGTTCAGGACCAGAAGGCCGGTAAGGGTCGCGGCCAGGCGCTCACGGGCGCCCTTGCCGGCGTCGCCGTGATCGCCCTACTCGTCGCGATCTTCGTCGGCATCAAGATGTCGGACGACGACAAGACGGACGACAAGACGGACGCCAAGGCGGGCGCCGCGACCACCACCACGGCGCCGGCTGCCGGTGCGCCGGCTCCCAGCGCCGCGGCCCCGCAGGGCGAGCTCGACCCGGCGCTGCAGCAGAAGCCGGACATCAAGGCCGGCGAGGGGGACGTCACCAAACTCGTCGTCACGTCGCTGATCACCGGCAAGGGCCCGAAGCTCACCGCCGGGCAGACGATCCAGGCCAACTACGTCGGCATCACCTACAAGGACGGCAAGCAGTTCGACTCGTCCTGGGACCGCGGCCAGCCCGCCGAGTTCCCGGTCGGTGTCGGCCAGCTCATCAAGGGCTGGGACCAGGGCCTGGTCGGCATTCCGGTGGGCAGCCGGGTGCAGCTCGACATTCCCGCCGACCTCGCTTACGGCGAGCAGGCCAGCGGTGGCCGTCCCGCCGGTGACCTGCGGTTCATCGTCGACGTGCTGGCCGCCCAGTAGCCGTCACAACTCGCGGACGATGACGTCCGCCTGCCGGGGGCGGCCCGCCGCGACGGGCCGCTCCTCGAGCGTGTATCTGAGGTCACGCAGCGCATCCAGCAGCTCGTCCACCGACTGCGGTGCCACACCCTCGACTGCCAGCGAGCGCACCAGCCGCCCCTTCGTCGCCTTGTTGAAGTGGCTGACCACCGCCCGGCGCGGCACCCCGTCGACGATCCGCTCGTGCAGCACCCGCAGGGCCACCGACCGCGGCCCCGGTGCGGCCATCGCGGCGTACGCGCCCGAGCGCAGATCCAGCACCGGGCCCACGTCCGGGAGGTGCTTCGTCAGCGCCGGCTTCCAGTACGGCGTCAGCCCGCCGACGACCGGCAGCGTTACCCCCGCCGCGCACCGGTACGCGGGAATCCGGTCGGTCAGCCGGACGGCACCCCACAGGCCGGAGAAGACGACGGCCCGCTCATCCACCCAGGTCCGGGCCGGCCCGGCGAGCGTGGGCAGGTCGAGAGCCTCGTACAGCACGCCGGTGTAGACCTCGGCGGCGGGCGCAGCCGGCGCGGTCAACAGTGCGGCGTTGCGGTCGAGCTCGGCGCGCTGACCGGCGCTGAGCCCGAGAACCTCCAGCGATTCGGCGACCGCGCGGGCACTGCGCCGCCGGCTCAGCGCGACCAGTTTGCTCAGCACCCGGCGCCGAGCGGCGGCGAGCTTGGGCAGCCACAGCGTGGTCAGGTCGACCGGTTCTCCGGCGGTAGGAGCGGTCTTTCCTTCGGAGGGCGGGAGCAGGATGAGCACGCCGCGAGGTTACAAGCGGTTCACGCGGGCGGTTCGGTGAGGGCGTCCGCCACGCTGGAGTAGACGTCGAGGACGGGGACCAAGCCCACAGTGCGCAGCAGGCCGTGCAGCCATTCGCCCGGCGCGGCCAGCCGCAGCCAGCCGCCCAGGGCAGCCGCCCGGCGGTGGCCCACCACGAACGCGCTCAGCCCGGTCGAGTCGCAGAACTCGACGCCGGACAGGTCGACCACGACTCGGGGCAGCGGCCCGTCGAGCACCTGATCGAGGGTGGTACGCAGGACCGGGGCGGTGTCGACGTCCAGGTTGCCACGGACAGTGACGACGACGGTGTCGTCCGGGTTGCCGATGACGGACACGTGCACGATCGGTCTCCTCGCATCGACGGAGACTTCTCGATGCCCACTCAGGGCCGGCGCGGAACCTGCGGAACCGTGATCGTCGTTTTCACCGTAGCCTGGTCGATCTCCGTGGTCCGCACGGTGAACGTGACCTCGTAGGTGCCGGGCAGCGGGAAGGTCAACGAGCCGAGGGCGTCGTTGCGGGGGTGCAGCGGAAGCATCGGCGCGGTGATCGGCTCGAGGTCCTGGCCCTGCAGGCGGGTCGTCACGGTCCACTCCTGGGCGGGCAGCGGCTTGCCCTCGGGCGTGTAGGTGAAGCCGTGCACGGTGTTGAACTCGCCCAGCTCCACGGGATAGACCGAGTACTGCAGCGTGAACAGGTTCGAGGTGAGCGTCTGCGAGACGCCCTTCTCGGTGCTGGCCGTGCGTTCGGTACCCACACTGCGACCCGGCGTCGTCTGCGCCAGCACGGCGCTGAGCCCGAGGATCACGACGGTCGCGGCAACCTCGATGCCGACCGTACGGCGCAACGGCCCGGCGCCGGTCGACGTGACCTGCGCGCGCAGGACGAAGCGCCGCGCCACCGCCGCCATCGCGAGCACACCGGCCAGAATCGCGGCCTTGCCGAGCAACAGCCGGCCGTAACCGGTGTTCCACAGCGCGCCGACCGAGCCGAGCTGCACCACCGACTGCACGATCCCGGCGCCGATCAGCCAGACGACGGCCAGCGCGGCCCACCGCGACCAGACCGGCAGGATCCGGCCGAGCACCCGCGGGTGTGCCTGGCGCAGCAGGAAGACCGCGAGAGTCACCAGGCCGCCCAGCCAGACCGCCATCGCCGCCATGTGCACCACGTCGGCAACGACGATCGCGGCCCGCAGCGGCGACTCCACGGCGTGGCCGGTCAGCGGCCACGTCGTCAGCCCGGCGAGACCGAGGATCAACACTGCTGCGTCCCGCACCCGGTCGCGCTTGCCGTGCAGGATCGGCGGCAGCAGGGCGGCCAGCACGGCCAGCACGGCCAGGCGGGCGAGCAGGATCACCCCGTACGGGCTGCCGAGCACGTCCGACAACTCGGTGACTGAGACGTCCCACCAGGGCGCGCCGCTGCTGGCCGGGGCCTGGGTCCACAGCGCCCCGAGCGTCGCCCCGGCGGTGGCTACCAGGCCGGTGCGGACCAGTCGGATCGGGCCACGTCGGGACGCTGCGCGCCGGGGCCACAACAGGGCGAGGAAGAGGACCGGACCGACGATCAGGGTCAGGCCGGCGTACCCGACGAATTTGACGGTGGGACCGGCGACCGCGACCGACGGATGCACGCCGGTGGGGTCGCCCTCGGCCGGTCGCGCCGATGGCGCGCCCACCGAGAAGGTCATGGCGCCGCCGATCGGGTGGCTGTCCGCCGAGACGACCCGGTAACTGACCAGGTACGTGCCCAGTGGTTGGCCGGCCCGGCGGACCTGGATGCGCAGCTCGGGGCCGTTCACCGAGACGGTGCCGGTGATGCGTTTGCCGTCCGGCGCGAGCACCTGGATCCGGGCCGTCACCGGCGCCACCGGCTCGGTGAACCGCACGACGATCTCCGACGGCGGTGTGTCGATCACCGAGCCCGGTTCGGGGCTCGCGCCGACCAGCGCCGCGTGCGCGTTCGCCGGCGCCGGAGGAAGCAGCACCAGGGTGGCGAGCGCGACGACGAGCAGAATGAAGGCGCGTACCGCCCGCGGCCCCCCAGCCGCTCGAACCCGAGTCACGTCAGCTAGTTCGGATCCGGGCGGTGAAAGGTTCAATCCCGCTTACCGATCCGGACGATCGGGTACGGCAGCATCGATACGATCCGGGCACGCGCCCGCCCAAGGAGGCCCTCGATGACAGTGCACCCCCGCGCCGGCACCCCCGCCGACTCCCGCGACACCATCGACGTACCCCGGGTGATCTCGCGCTACTACACCGAGCACCCGGATCCGGAGGTCGTGGGGGAGCGGGTCGCGTTCGGCACCTCCGGGCACCGCGGCTCCAGCCTGCGGGCGGCCTTCAACGAGGACCACATCGTGGCTACCAGCCAGGCCATCGTCGAATACCGCAAGGCGCAGGGCACGGACGGCCCGCTGTTTCTGGGCCGTGACACCCATGCGCTGAGCGAGCCCGCGCTGATCTCCGCCCTCGAGGTCTTCGCCGCCAATGACGTCATCGTGCTGATCGACAGCCGGGACGGCTACACCCCGACGCCCGCGCTGTCGCACGCGATCCTCACCCACAACCGCGGGCGGACGGACGGGCTCGCCGACGGTGTGGTGGTCACCCCGTCGCACAACCCGCCGGACGACGGCGGCTTCAAGTACAACCCGCCGCACGGTGGCCCGGCCGACACCGATGCCACCAGGTGGATCCAGGACCGCGCCAACGTGCTGATCGCCGGCGGACTCAAAGAGGTCCGCCGCATGCCGGCCGCGCGCGCCCGGACGTCGGCGCTGGTGTCCGGCTATGACTACCTTTCCGCGTACGTCGACGATCTCGGCTCGGTCATCGACATGGCGGCCATCCGCGCTGCGGGCGTACGGATCGGCGCCGACCCCCTCGGCGGTGCGAGCGTCGCCTACTGGGGCGAGATCGGCGCCCGGTACGGCCTCGACCTGACCGTGGTCAACCCCGACGTCGACCCGACCTTCCGGTTCATGACGCTGGACTGGGACGGCAAGATCCGGATGGACTGCTCGTCGCGGTACGCGATGGCCTCGCTGATCGCGCAGAAGGACAAGTTCCAGCTCGCCACCGGCAACGATGCGGACGCCGACCGGCATGGCATCGTCACCCCGGACGGCGGCCTGATGAACCCCAACCACTACCTCGCCGTCGCGATCTCCTACTTGTTCCAGGTGCGCACGGACTGGCCGTCGGCTGCCGCGATCGGCAAGACCCTGGTCTCGTCGTCGATGATCGACCGGGTGGCGGCCGACCTGGGACGCAAGCTCGACGAGGTGCCGGTGGGCTTCAAGTGGTTCGTGCCCGGCCTGCTCGACGGCTCGGTCGGCTTCGGCGGCGAGGAAAGCGCGGGAGCGTCCTTCCTGCGCCGCGACGGCAGCCCGTGGAGCACCGACAAGGACGGCATTCTGCTCGACCTGCTCGCCGCCGAGATCCTCGCGAGCACCGGGCGGACGCCCAGCCAGCACTATGCGGACCTGACGGAGAAGTTCGGCGCGCCCGCGTACGCGAGGATTGACGCCGCCGCGACCCGCGACGAGAAAGCGGTTCTCGCCAAGCTTTCCCCAGCCCAGGTTTCCGCCCGTGAGTTGGCCGGGGAGCCGATCACCGCCGTGCTGACCACGGCGCCGGGCAACGACGCGCCGATCGGTGGCCTCAAGGTGACCACGGAGTCCGGCTGGTTCGCCGCGCGTCCCTCCGGCACCGAGGACGTCTACAAGATCTACGCCGAGTCGTTCCGCGGCCCGGAAGCCCTCGCCCGCATCCAGGAGGAGGCTCGGGCCGTGGTTTCTGCCGCACTGCGGGGCTGATGCCGGATCTCCCGGTTCGGGCTCGGAGCAGGGCGAACCTCCCTACGCTGACGTCTGACTCGACGGGGAGGGCGTCATGGAGAAACGAAACATTTCGGCGCGGTGCGGCGGTCTGGGACTACTAGTGGTCGGCATGGTCGCCGCCACCACGATGGTGCCGACCGTCGCCGCAGCGGGGCCGCTCAACACGCGCAACGCCGTGGTGATCGCCGGTGACGGCAACTACTCCACCGTTCCCGGGCCTGCGCTGAGTTCCGGTTTCTACTACGCGAGCCAGATCGCCGCTGACAACGCGGGCAACGTCTTCGTCTCCGCCGGCTACGAGTACGTCGTCGACAAGATCGACGCCGATGGCAACCTGACGGTGCTGGCCGGTCAGATCGGCAACTCCGGCCAGCCGACCGACGGCGCGCTCGCCACGTCGACCGAGCTGTCGTCGCCCGAGTCGATCACGACCGACCAGGCGGGCAACGTCTACATCGCCGACTACGGTGCCCGCCGAATCCTCAAGGTCGACACCGCGGGCGTGCTGCACTTCGTGGTGGGCAGCGGCAGCTCCCAGAGTTGGACGCCGATCGTCTCCGGGGGTGCGGCATTGAGCACCGCCATCGAGCCCCTCGAAGTGGCCGTCGGCGCGGACGGCGCGATCTACGGTGCCACCAGCGAGCAGGTATTCAAGGTCGTCAACGGCACGCTCACCGTCATCGCGGGCTCCGGTGCCAACGGCGCCCCCACGGTGGGTGACGCGATGACAAGCACCTTCGCCAACATCAAATCTCTCGCCGTGGACGCCGCCGGCAACGTCTACATCGGCGACTCGAACGCTGTGCTCCTGCTCGACCAGAACGCCAGCACCCTGTCCCTGGTGGCGGGCACCATCGGTGCGGGCGGCACGCCGGCGAACGGCCTCGCCTCCGCATCGTCGCTGGGTGATGTCCAGCAGATGGCCGTCGACACCGCGGGCGACCTCTACCTGGCGGATGACGGCGCCCGGCGCGCCATGAAGATCACCGACCCGACGTCGGGCACCGGCCAGTTGCTCATCTTCGCCGGCACGGGCGCCTACTCGTCGACCATCACGACCGGCGTGGCCACCTCGCTGGCCTTCGGCGAGATCACCGGGATCGCGGTGCGTGGCACCTCCAACATCTACTTCTCCTCGGAGAGCTGGAACGCCGTCCTGAGCCTCGTGCCCGACGTGCCGGACGCACCCGTCAACCTGACCGCGGTGCCCGGCCCCGGGTATGCCGCCCTGCAGTTCCGGGCACCTGTCGACGACGGCGGTGCTGCGATCACCGGATACGAGTTCAGCACCAACGGCGGCAGCACCTGGACCGCGCTGAACTACTCCGGTGGCCCGGTGTACGACGCGTCGGTAGCCCTGACCGCCGGCAGCCAGTACAGCGTGCAGGTCCGCGCCCGCAACAGCGCCGGACCCGGCGCGTCGTCGACCAGCGCGCCGGTCACGCCGAACGCCCCGCCGGTGGTCACACCGACGCCTACCCCGACCACTCCGGCGCCGTCCACACCAGCGCCGACCACCCCGCCGCCGACGACCGCGCCGCCCACCACGACGCCGCCGACGACGCCGCCGGACGAGCCGCAGTTGCTGCCGCCAGACGCTCCGATCGAGCTGACCGGCACCGGAAGCGACGACTCCCTCGCGTTGAGCTTCGGGCGGCCGAACGACAACGGATCACCGATCACGCGTTATGAGGCGGCCTGGACCGGGTCGGACGGCTGGCAGACCTTGCCGACCCGGGGCGGGGTGACCCGCTCGGCCACCCTGACCGACCTGCTCGGCGGGCGCCCCTATCGGGTGCTGGTCCGAGCCGTCAACGCCGCGGGCGCCGGCCCGGCCAGCGAGGCCGTGACCATCGAGACCCGCACGTGGTTCGCGGACCCGGTGCCCGTGAGCGCCCGCGCGGCTGAAGTGGCCGTACCCGCCCGGCCCGAGAGCTACAAGGGGAAGCGCGCGTTCACGAAAGCGCGGTACCGCGCCTACAACAACCAGCTGACCTACCCCATCACCCGGCTCGCCGGTCGCCCGCTGGCGCCCCGACAGGCCGGCGTGCTCTCCGGCAACGGCCTGTTCGAGTTCGACTCGGCCGTGCTCACCGCCGAAGGCCGGCGCCAGGTGCGCCTGCTCGTCCCCGCGTTGGCCCAGGCTTCGGCGATCCGGTGCGAGGGCTACACCGACTACGGCGCGGACCTCAGCCACGAGTACGCCCTGTCCCGGGCCCGCTCCCGCACGGTCTGTGCCGCCCTGCGCGCCGCCGGCGCCGATGTCACCTACACCACCCGCGGGTACGGCCCGCAGCGACCGGTCGTCGTCGGCGGCTCCCGGGAGAGCCGCGCCGAGAACCGTCGGGTGATCGTGCTCGTCCTGCGCTGAGCGTCTAGGGGCGCGCCTGGGGCCGGACCAGGCCGAGGTCGTAGGCGACGATCGTCGCCTGCACCCGGTCGCGAACGCCGAGCTTGGCCAGCAGAGCGTTGACGTGCGCCTTCACCGTGCCCGTAGTGATGCCCAGCGCAGCGCCGATCTCGGCGTTCGACAGGCCGCGGGCGATGCTGACCAGCACCTCGCGTTCCCGGGGGGTCAGCCCGGTCACCCGCTGGTCCTCCGTCGTCGCGGGCACCACCGTGCCGCCGGCAAAGGCGTCGATCAAACGGCGGGTCACGGCGGGGCTCAGCATCGCCTCGCCGCTTGCCACCACCCGGATGGCCGCCAACAGGTCGGCCGGCTCGGTGTCCTTCAGCACGAACCCGGAGGCGCCCGCCTTCAGTGCCTCGTAGACGTACGCGTCCTGGTGGAAGGTGGTGAGCACCAGCACCCGGGGCGGCTCCGGCGCGGCGGTGAGCAGGCTGGTGGCGGTCAGCCCGTCCATGCCCGGCATGCGGATGTCCATCAGGACGACGTCGGGGCGTACCCGGGCGGCGACCTCCAGGGCCGCCGTGCCGTCGCCGGCCTCACCGGCGATCTCCATGTCGGGCTCGGCGTCGACGATGGCCGCGATTCCGGCGCGGACCATGAGCTGGTCGTCGACGACCATCACGCGCGTTGCGATGACGCCACCTCTTCCTCGTCGGGGGCCGCGCCCACCACGGGCGGACCGGCCGGGAGCCGAATTTCCGGGTCGCCGGCGGAGGTCGTGCCCAGCGAACCGCCGACCGCCGTCAGCCGGGCCTGCAGGCCGGCCGCGACCTCGCCCCCGGGGTCGGCTGGCATCGGTGTGACGGCGATCCGCACGCCGTCGCCGGACAGATCCACGCTGACGCTCACCGGGCCGGTGTCCCCGGCCAGCAGCAACTCGATCACGCGGTAGGCGGACAGGTCCACGTCCGGGCTCAGCGTACGGTCCGCGCCGGTGATCTCGACCGCCACCTCCCGGCCGTTGGCCCGCCAGCGTTCGACCAGGGCGGGCACCGATGCGATGGTCGGCTGCGGCGCGCGAGCGCCGGCAGCGGACTCGCCGGCAGGCACCTCCCGCAGGTCGTTGAGCAGGCCCCGCATGCCGTCGAGAGCGGCCCGCGCCGAGTTCAGCACCTCGTCCAGATCGCCGCGGTCGGCGGCGTCGGCGACCCGCTCGGTGTCCCGCAGCACCGCGGCGCGCAGCCCGGCGGCGACCCTCGCCCGTTCGGCGTGTGCCTCGGCGTGCGCCCAGGCGGTGGCGACGGCCACCGCGTGATGCTGCCGGGCTCGTTCCCGGTCCCGGCGGCGGCGCAGCACGAACCCGCTCAACCAGGAGGCGAGCAGCAGCGGGCACAGCGTGACCGCGCAGGTCGCCGACGTGAGGATCAGCAGGGATCCCGCCGAGTCCTCGGCCATGTCCTGCGGCGGGTCGACGAGGATGAGGACCGCGAAGGCCGGGCAGGAGTTGAACACGACGGCGACCATCGACAGCCAGGTCAGCACCGAGTCCCGGCCGTAGCGGGCGACCGCGTGCACCGCCAGGATCTCCACGCCCAACCCGGTGAGCCCGATCGCCCCGAACTCCAGCGGCACCACGCCGAAGCCGACCAGCGCCGGCCAGGCCCAGGTGGTGACGCAGACGACTGCCAGCACGATCCACGGCCGGTCGCGCCGCCACACCAGGGGCACCGCGTGCGCGACCAGCGTCAGTGCCGACGGCGCCAGCCAGCCCATGCCGTGGCCCGGCTCGCTGAGCACCAGCAGCAGGGTGAGGGTCGGGACGATCAGGGCCAGCAGGAGCACCGTCGCGTCCATGATCCGCTCGGCGTCCGGGCGCCGGGAGCCGGCGTGCGGGCCGGGCAGCTGGGGCAGGATCGCGCGTACCCGCCAGCCTCGATCGTCGCGTGGTCCGGCTTCGAAGGTGCCGCCGAGGGCCTCGGCGCGCTCGCGCATCCCGGTCATGCCGCGGCCCGATCCGAGCCGGCTCGCTGCCGACTTCTTGTCGCTGGCCGCGGGGCCGTCGTCGGTCACGGTCAGCTGGACCCCGTCCGGCGCCTCGTCGAGCGCGACGGCCACCGTGCTGCCCGGGGCGTAGCGCAGCGTATTGGTCAAAGCCTCCCGCGCGATCCCGTACGCGGCCTCGGCGGCTGCCGGGGCCGGCGTCGCCGCTGAGGTCACCGTGACCCGCTGGCCGAGCCGGCGAAAACCTTCGGCCAGCTCTTCCAGGCGCGGGGTGGCGATCGGCCGCTCGTCGGGGCGTTGCAGGAGCGCGACGAGGCGCTGGAGGGCGGCCAACGTGTCCCGCCCGGTCCGTGCGGCGAAGTCGCGGGCCTCGGCCACCAGCTCGGGTCGGGTGGCGCCGATCCGTTGCGCCGCGGACGCGATCACCACGATCGACGTCAGGTGATGCGCGGTCACATCGTGCAGTTCGCGGGCCAGCCGGTGCCGTTCGGTGTCCGCGGCGCGCAGCCGACGGTCCTCAGCGTCGGCCAGCTCGGCGGCTGCCCGGTCCTGGTCGGCGCGCCGCCGGTGCCGGGCCCGGCCGAGCGCGATGACCGTCACGTAGAAGACCGTCACCACGGAGCAGGTCAAGGGAAAGTCGGCGCCGAGGTCGCCGCGGAATTTCAGGGTGACGCTGGCCCAGCTGATGATGCCCAGGCCGGTCAGGAGCGCGGTGTGCTGCGTCCGTCGGAGCGCCACGTTGTAGAGGGCGACAACCTCCATGTTCCCGGCCAACGAGTCTGGCGGCAGCGTCCAGTTACCAAGGGTGAGTGCCGCCACGACGACGGCGGTGGCCGCGAGCGGGGCGGTCCGCCGCCACACCAGCGCGACCGTCGTCACGGCGGTGACTGCCAGCACGGTGGCGGTCTCCGCGGCGGAGCCCGGTTCATAGCCCTGCAAAGGGCGCCCGAACCACCCCATCAGCTGCAAGAGGGCGAGGGCGGCGGGTACGAGCCAAACCGGGATGCGTTCCATGACGCCTGTGACCCTATGTAACCCGCGCACCCACCCGCATCGGCCCGGAGTGCGATGGCGATCTCTATCGGAGGTTCAGGTTGCACGACGGGTGCGATGAAAGCTCAGCTTCGCGCCCCCGGAGCCGACTTGTCCTTCGCACGAAATCAGGCCACGGCGAGTAGGAACCGGACTTCAGCATGACGTCACCAGCCACACGGTTGGGCACCGGAAACGCGCGGATGCAGGTCCGCCCGGGTCCGCTGCCGCTCGTGGCCGCCGCCGCAACGGTGGCTGCGGTGCTGGTGTGGCTGCTGGTGCGCGACCCGCACGGCTCGATCCGGCCCGGCTTCGCCGCCGGTCCGATCGCCATGGCCGCGGCGTTCTTCGCTTGCCACCGGATCGGCCGCGCAGTCGTCGTCGCCCGCCCGGTTCGCGCCTTCTGGCGGCTCTACTCGCACTCCGCGATCTGCGTCGGGATCGGTGCGGCGGTCAGCTTCGGGCTGTCGAACAACCGGCCCGGAATTTCGCCGTACGTCGCTGTGCCGTTGCTGCTGGGCGTGGCGCTGCTGATGCTGGCGTTCATGCAGTTGCCGCGGCAGAAGCGGTCGGCTCTGCGCTGGGCGCAACTCATGCTGGACGGCGCGACCGTCGCCGTCGCGGGTGCGCTCTTCTTCTGGTACGTCGTCCTTCAGCTCGCCCCGCCCGGACTCGGCGCCTTCACCCAGTACGGCGCCGCGATCGTCGGTGTTGGTGGCCTCGTCGCGCTGGTGGTGATCGGCCGCGCCGCGATGAGCCCGGCCAGCGTCGTCGATCCGATGGCGTTGCGCATCCTCGCTGTGCCGCCGTTTACCGGCGTGGTGGTGTCAGTGCTGCTGATCGTGGGCGGTGAGACCGGCCGGCTCTGGCTATCGGTGCTGTCCGTGCCGGCGATCGGTGCGGCAATGGCGCTGGCGGCGTACCGGCAGCAGGTGGTGTTGGCTCGGCCCGGCGGTGCACCGACCGGCCCGCCCCGGCGCAGCTTCACGAACGTGCTGCCGATCGCGGCGGTGGTCGCGACGACCGCTCTGGTGATCACCATGTCGGCGCGGCAGTTGAATTCCGGCCAGCGGGTGGTCATCGTCGGCGCGGTCCTGATCGCCGCCTTCGTGGTCGCCCGGCAGCTGCTGGGCCGGCGTGCCGGCGACCTGATCCTGGAGGGCGTCCGCCGCCAGCAGGCCGAGCTCGAACACCTGGCGATGCACGACTCGCTGACGGGTCTCGCCAACCGGGCCCGCTTCCAGGCGGCGCTCGCCGAGCGGCTGACGGCGCACCGGGACGCCAGCGTCCTGATGATCGACATCGACGACTTCAAGACTGTCAACGACACCATGGGCCACGCGACCGGCGACCAGCTGCTCTGCGAGGTCGCGCAGCGGCTGCGGCAGGGCAGCGCGGAGACCCACCTGCCGGCGCGGCTGGGTGCGGACGAATTTGCCGTCCTGCTGGACACCGAGGACCCCGAAGCGGCCGAGGAGATCGCGGCCGGGGTGCTGGCCGCACTGACCGTGCCGTTCCGGGTGGGTGAGCACCAGCTGCTCGCACACGCCAGCATCGGTGTGGCCCTGGCTGGTCAAGGTGACAGCGCCGAGGAGGTGCTGCGCAACGCTGACATCGCCCTGCACGAGGCCAAGGCCGCAGGCAAAGCGTCGTGGGCCCGCTTCGAACCGCGGATGCGCCAGGAAGTGGTCAACCTGGCCCGGCTCGGCAGCGAGCTGCACAACGCGATCATCCGGCACGAGCTGTACCTGATGTACCAGCCCGTCTTCGACATCGTCACCGGGCGGATGGCCGGTGCCGAGGCCCTGGTCCGGTGGAACCACCCCACCCGCGGCAACGTTCCGCCGAGCGAGTTCGTGCCGGTCGCCGAGCGCTCCGGCCTGATCCTGCCGCTCGGGGGCTGGGTGCTGCGGGAGGCGTGCCGCCAGCTTGCCGCCTGGCAGGCCGCACACGGCACCGCGGCGATCAGCTCGATCAACGTCAACGTGGCCGCCCGGCAGTTGCGCGACCCGGGATTCGTCGACGAGGTCGCCGCGGTGCTGGGGGAGACCGGCCTACTGCCGGCGAACCTCGTGCTGGAAGTGACCGAGTCGTCCGTGCTCGACGGCCGTCAGGTCCGCGGCACCCTGGAAGCGCTGCACGCCCTCGGCGTCAAACTCGCCCTCGACGACTTCGGTACCGGCCAGTCGAGCCTCAGCCTGCTCCGGGCGTTCCCGGTGGATGTGCTCAAACTCGACAAGTCCTTCGTGGACGGCATCTGCGACGGCGAAGACCGCGGCCGGCTCGCCGTGGCGGCAGCCGTCGCGCAGCTCGCCGACAACCTCGACCTGTACGCCGTTGCCGAGGGCATCGAGAGCGCCGACCAGCTGGACCGGCTGCGGCAGATGGGCTACCGCCTGGGCCAGGGATACCACATGGCGAAGCCGTTACCGCCGGGCGAGATGGCGGCCCTGATGCTCGGGACCGCCACCACGTCCGTCACGGTCTGAGGCCTAGGCGGAGACCTCGTTGCGGTCCGCGCCCCACATGGTGTGGAACGCGCCGTCCTTGTCGACCCGGTGGTACGTGTGCGCACCGAAGAAGTCGCGCTGTCCCTGAATCAACGCCGCGGGAAGCCGCTGCGCCCGCAGACCGTCGTAGTAGGCCAGCGCGGAGGCGAAGCCCGGCGCGGGAATGCCCTGCTCCGCGGCGAGCGCCACGACCCGGCGCCACGCGGCCTGGGCGCCACTGACCGCATCCAGGAAATAGTCGTCCACCAGCAGCGTCTGCAGGCCGGCCTGCTTGTCGTACGCCTGCTTGATGTGGTCGAGGAACTTGGCCCGGATGATGCAGCCGTCCCGCCAGATCTTGGCCATCGCGCCGGGGTCGATGTCCCAGCCGTATTCGGTGCTGGCGGCCTGGATCTGCTGGAAGCCCTGCGCGTACGCGACAATCTTGGACGCGAAGAGCGCTTGTTCCACATCGGCCTGCAGGTCCGACCCGCCCGCACCGGTGCTGGCCGTCGGGCCGGGCAGCTTGCCCGCCGCGGCCTTGCGGACGTCCGCACCGCCGGAGAGGGCGCGGGCGAAGACAGCCTCGGCGATGCCGCTGACCGGTACGCCCAGGTCCAGTGCGGACTGGACGGTCCAGCGGCCCGTGCCCTTCTGCTCCGCCTGGTCCACGACGACATCGACGAAGGGCTTGCCGGTCTCGGCGTCGACCTGCTTGAGCACTTCGGCGGTGATCTCGATCAGGTACGAGCCCAGCCGGCCGGAATTCCAGTCGCCGAACACGTCCGCGATCTGCGCCGGCGTGTGCCCGCCTGCCTGCCGGAGCAGGTCGTACGCCTCGGCGATGAGCTGCATGTCGGCGTACTCGATGCCGTTGTGCACCATCTTCACGAAGTGGCCGGCGCCGTCCGGGCCGACGTGGACGCAGCAGGGCTCGCCGTCGACCTTGGCGGCAATGTCCTCCAGCAGCGGGCCGAGCGACTCGTAGGATTCCTTCGAGCCGCCGGGCATGATGCTGGGACCGTGCAGCGCGCCCTCCTCGCCGCCGGACACCCCGGCGCCGACGAAGTGCAAGCCCTGCTCCTTGAGCGCGGCTTCCCGCCGGCGGGTGTCCGCGAAATGCGCGTTGCCGGCGTCGATGATCATGTCGCCCGGCTCCAGGAGCGGCGCGAACTCTTCGATCACCGCGTCGGTCGGTGTGCCGGCCTTCACCATGATCACCACGCGGCGCGGCCGCTCCAGGCTCGCCACGAAGTCCTCGGCGCGCTCCGCGGGCAGGAACGTGCCCTCGTGGCCGAACTCCTCGACGAGGTCCTTGGTCCGCCCGTAGCTGCGGTTGTGCACGGCGACCCGGTGCCCGTGGCGGGCAAAGTTTCGGGCCAGGTTGCGGCCCATCACCGCCAGGCCGGTTACCCCGATTTGGGCCTTTTCCGTCATGAACGTCCTTCCTCCACGCGAGAGGCGGGCTGACTCCCCGTCCGTCGCAAGCCGTTGCGCTTATTGTTACGGATTCACCACGACCAGGGTTCGACCAGTCGCGAGGAAGCCTCATTCTGCGGTCGGGCACGGCTCGCAGCCTGGCAGGAAACGGACGCGCCGCGGCGACGCCACCGCGCAGGGAGATCGGCAGCGACGGTACGCTCGGCGCGTGAAGCGCGGCGAGATCTGGACCATCGGCAGCAGCCGCACCGACCTGCGCTACCGGGTCCTCGTGCTCTCCTCCGACAGCTACAACGAGCGGACCAACGCCTCGCCGTTCTGCGCGCCGATCGTGCGGCAGCGCGGCGTCACCGAGCTCCCGCCGTACGCGGTGGCGCTCACTGAGCAGGATCCCATCACCGGCGTCGTCGTGATCAACCGGATGCGCCGGCTGCCCGACTCGGTCGGGGTCGAGCGCATCGGCATGATCACCGGCGCCAGCATGGCCCGCCTGACCGACGCGATGCGTGAGTTCTTCGAGCTCTGATCAGCCGCCCACGGTAGCCCGTCCGGGTGATCCCGGTGTGATCGCGCCGCTGGTGGGATGTGGGTGGGGTTGTTCGGGGGATGACGCTCCGGCGCGCCCTGGCGTATCCAAGAGGGACATGCGGAGGTCGGCGGTGCCGGCGTAGGGGGAGGGGGCAGTGACCCGAATGGGTGGTCGGCAGGCGTACCTCGAGGCGATGGAGAGCTTGCGTACGGCCGCGCACCGGCCCTCCGGCGACGCCGCTCGCGCTGTTGTCGACCGGGCGGTGGGGCTGCTCGCCGGGCGTACCCGCTGCCTCCTTGCCGACGCTCACCGCCACCTGCTGCGGATGAGCGACGAGCAGCGCCGCGATCTGGTCGAGGTCGCCGCGGGTGTGATCAGCCTGCTCGACGTGCCCGAGCAGACCACCGAGTTGGTCCCGGATCCCGGGCCGCTGTGGCTCGATCCGGCGGCGGTCCCCGGCGCGCCACCGGTCGGTGGCCCCGACGCCTGGCCGCACACGGTCCAAGCGGTCCTCGATGCGATTCCCGGCCAGCACGCGCTGCTGATTCCGCTCCGCGACGCGAACGGCCGCCTCGCCGACCTGGAGTTTGCGGCCGTCAGCCCCGAAGCGGTCAGCGCCGACGGTCGGCACGGCCGCAGCCTGACCGGTACCCGGATGGGTGAGCTGTTCCCCCAGACTTTGGTCAGCGAGCGCTGGCTGCGCTACGAACGGATCCTCGACACCGGCGAACCCGCGGAGATCGGCCCCTTCGACCACCCCGGCGGCCGCTACACCGTGCGCGCGCACCGGCTCGGCCCCGGTCTGCTGGTGACCTGGGAACGCCACGACCACCATCCCGCAGCGGGGGAGCGCATCGCCGCCACCGAGCGGCTGGGCAATCTCGGCTGGGGGGAATGGGACCTGATCAGCGGCGAAGTGCGGTGGTCCGCGCAGCTCTACCGCATTTACGAGCGTGATCCCGCGCTCGGGCCGCTGCCCCGTGCGGAGTCCGAGGCCCTGGCCGTTGCCGAGGACCTCCCGCTGCGCCTGGCCGCGGCCGAGGCGTTCCATCGCGGTGAGCAGGTCGACGTGACCACCCGGATTCTTCTCCACGGCCGGATCAAATATCTGCGGTCGGTCGTCGACGCGGTCCGTGACGCCAGTGGTGCACCACTGCGCATCTTCGGCATCGTCCAGGACGTCACCGCCCGCGAGGCCAGCGACCAGCGCCTCGCCGAAGTCGAATCCCAGCTCGCTGAGCAGCGCCGTTCCCTCGACGCCGAACACCAGTTGGCCGCGCGGCTCCAGCAGATCATCCTGCCCATCCCGGATGGCCCGATGGCGCTGCCCGGCCTCAAGGTGGCGGTTCGCTACCTTCCCGCCGAACAGGAGGGCATGGTCGGCGGCGACTGGTACCACGCGGCTGCCCTGCGCGACGGCTCTGTGCTGCTCGCCGTCGGTGATGTCGCCGGTCACGGCACCCAGGCCGCCACCACCATGGCCCAGCTGCGGCACTCCCTGCGGGCGCTCGCCGTGACCACCAACGACCCGAGTGTGCTGCTCGGCCATCTCAACCGGCTCACCTGCGACCTCGACGCGGAAACGCCGGAGACCGCGGCCACCGCCATCGTTGCCCGTTTCGATCCGGTCCGGCGCCGCCTGACCTGGGCGCAGGCGGGCCACCCGCCACCCCTGCTGTCCCGCGGTGGCCGCACCGCACCGCTGCCGCGCCCGGCCGGCCCCATGCTCGGCGTGGTCGAGGACGCGGCGTACGAATGCGCCACTCTCGACCTGCACATCGGTGACGTGCTGCTCTGCTACACCGACGGCCTGGTGGAGCACCGCAGTCGTGGCCTCGACGACGGCCTGGAGGCGGTCATCCGTACGGTCGACGCGGCGGTCGCGGCCTCGCCCCGCCAGCCGCTCGCCGAGCTGCTCAGCCGGCTGCGTCGCGCTAACCCGGACGATGACACCTGCATCCTTGCCGTGCGACCGATCACCGGCGAGACGCAGGATCTGCGGCACTTCCTGCGGAGCCGCTGACGTCGGAGCAGCCGTTCGGCAGTTCGAGCAGGTGTTGCAGGCGGGTGGAGACGTCGGGCAACGACCAGTGCAGCGCCACCTCCAGCGGGGTGTCGGCGAGCAGGTGCTCGACCAGGCGCCACCCGAGCCAGTACCCGCACCGGCCGGGCAGCTCACCGACGCGATCGCTGGCACCGCTGAACCAGCGGGTCGACACGTCGCTGCGGCGTAGTTCGGCGAGCGCCCGGTGTCGCAACACGGGTTCCGCCCGCGCGCAGCGGTCGATCCAACCGTCCTGGCCCGCCTCGAACCACAGCTGACCGCTGGCGTCGATCTCGGGGAGCAGCCGGGCCGTCAGGTGCACGGCCAGCCCCTCCCGGAAGAGGTCGGCGTCGACGCGGTCCTCGGGCCAATCCCGGGCCGCTCGGCGGAGGTGTTCAGCGTGGAGCAGCTCGTGCAGTGCCAACGCCACGTCGTAGCCGGGTTCCGGCAGCTTGTCGACTGCTATGAACAGCGTCGGCACGCCGCTGACGGCCGTGGCCCACCCGTTTGCCCGGCCCAGCCCCACGAGCACCACCGCGTCGACCGCGCCGGCGTCCGGCAGGACCTGCCGCAACAGGACGGCGGCCCGCTGGACGGCCTCGTGGGCACGCCGCCCTCGGCTGACAAGGTCGGCGCGCCGCTGCACGAGGTCCGGCAACTGCCGGGCGGCATCGGCCGGGTCCAGCCAGGGTGCGATCGCGCGATGCAGCTCCGCATGCGGCTCGACGACCTGCGCACGCCACCGGCCGACCAGGTCGTCGCCGGCGGGTGCGGCGGCGAATGCGGCGAACGGGGTCACGAGGTCGCGAATCATCACGGTCGCATCGTCGCAGATGCTCTCCACAGCGGACAGTGCGCGCGTTGGTGGACTTGATAGCGTTCCCACGGCACGAACTGTCTGCGAGGTGCCCTGCCCGACATGATTCACGACCTGTATGACGTCATCGACCGCCGCCGCGATGTCCGTGGTGAGTTCACCGGCGCGCCCATCCCGGACGCCACCCTGGACCGCATCCTGGCGGCCGCGCACGCTGCGCCCAGCGTGGGCCTGTCCCAGCCCTGGGACTTCGTCGTCATTCGCGACCACGCCGTCCGCGCAGCCTTCCACCAGCACATCAGCCAGGAACGGGACGTCTTCGCGGCGACGCTGGACGCCGCGGCAGCCGCCCGGTTTGCCCGCATCAAGATCGACGGCGTGCGCGAGTCGACTTTGTCGATCGTGGTCACCTACGATCCGCAGCGGGGCGGGCCGGCGGTGTTGGGCCGGCACGCCATCGCCGACGCCGGCCTCTACTCGGTGTGCCTGGCAATCCAGAACCTCTGGCTGGCGGCCACCGCCGAAAGCCTCGGGGTGGGCTGGGTCTCGTTCTACCGTGAGGACTACCTGCAGGACCTGCTCGGCATCCCGGCCGGGGTGCGGCCGGTCGCCTGGCTCTGCGTCGGCCCGGTCAGCCGGCTACACGACGTGCCCGACCTGGAGCGGCATGGCTGGCGCCGCCGCCGGCCGCTGCACCTGGCCCGGCACGAGGACCGCTGGAACGGCTAGGGGCTCAGCGGCACCCAACGGTCACCGAAGACGGCATTCAGCCCGACCATCAGGATGCCGCCGAAGAGCATCGCGGCGACCCCTAAACCCAGGCCGACGAACCCACTCGCTCGCTGCTCCGCTCCTGCCGAGCGATCCCGGCCCAACCAGAACAGCAGGCCGATTCCGTACGGGACCAGCAGGCCGATCCAGAACCAGTACCACCGGGTGGCGCGCCGGGGTGCCGCGCCGTTGACGAGCACCACGAGGAAGGTCAGGCCGAGCACGATCGTCAGGACGGCGACCAGCGTGTGCAGGGGCGTGAGGTTGCCCGATCGATGGCCCAGTCCGCGAGTGTCCAAGTCATGTCCGAGCAGCGCCGCGCCGGCACTGGCGTAATCCCCGTCGGCCGGGTCCGACGCAGAGCTCTGGTGGAATTCTCCGGTTTCGACCCAGAACACCCGGTGGTCCGGGGTGCGCCAGGCGAACAAAGGACCCCGCGAACCGGACGACGTCAGTTGGGGGTCGCCAAACCACAGATCCTCGGAGCCGTCCCAGAGGTCACCCCACTGGAACACCGTCACCTGACCGTCGGCGAGGGCGGCCTGCGCGTCCGCGAAATCGACCTGGCGGGGCGTCGTCCACCAGGTGGTCGCCGCGGCCACCAGCCACAGCACGGCCAGCAGGATCCGGACCGCGTCCGACCAGCGCCACCTGCGTACCGACACCGGCTCGGTCACCGTCACCACGTTCATGATCGCGATTGTGGCAGGCGGGTTCCCGTGGTCTCGCCGCCGGTGCACGGCGACGGTCAATCATCGGACGTATGCCGGCTGCGGAGCCGGGTAGTCAGGCCTTATGTCCCGCTACGGCGACGAAGTCGCTTCGCTGGCGACCCGCCTCACCGACCCCAGTGACCTCGACGTCCTCGTGGATCGTGCCGCCGGTGCCCGGGTCGTCATGCTGGGCGAGGCCAGCCACGGCACCCACGAGTACTACGCCTGGCGGGCCGCTCTCACCCGGCGCCTGATCGAGGAACAGGGCTTCTCCTTCGTCGCCGTCGAAGGGGACTGGCCCGACTGCGAGCGGGTCGACCGCAGCGTGCGGGCGGCTCCCGGCGCGCCGGACGATCCCCGTGCGGCGCTGCTGGCGTACGACCGGTGGCCGACGTGGATGTGGGCCAACGAGGAGGTCGTCGACTTCTGTCAATGGCTGCGCGTCTACAACCGGGCGCGGGAACGCCCGATCGGCTTCCACGGGCTCGACGTCTACTCGCTCTGGGAGTCGCTGCGCGAGATCCTCGTGTACCTGCGTGAGACCGATCCCGATCAGGTGGGCGCAGCCCTGGACGCGTACCGATGCTTCGAACCGTACGCGGAAGATCCGCAGTCCTATGCCTGGGCGACCCGCTTCGTCGGCGCGACCTGCGAGCGTGAGGTCATCCGTTTGCTGGTGGACCTGCGCGAGCGGGCCGCAGCGCGGTCCTTCGCTGCCTGGCAGAACGCTGAGGTCATCGCCGGCGCCGAGCAGTACTACCGCGCCATGGTGCTGGGCGGTCCCGCGTCGTGGAACGTCCGCGACCGGCACATGGACGACACCCTGGACCGTCTCCTCCACCATTACGGGCCGACCTCCAAGGCGGTCGTCTGGGCGCACAACACGCACATCGGGGACGCGCGGGCCACCGACCAGTCGCTGCACGGCGAGGTGACCATCGGCGAGCTCGCCCGCGAACGGTACGGCGCCGACCGGGTGCTGCTCGTCGGCTTCGGCGGCCACCGCGGCACGGTGATCGCGGGCAATGCCTGGGGCGCGCCGATGGAAGTCCTGGGTGTGCCACCCGCGCGGCCCGACTCGCTGGAGGACGTGCTGCACGCGACGGCGCCGGAGCGCGCCCTGTTCGTCTTCCCACCCCGCGCCGAGCAACCGCCGCTGCTGACCGACGAGTTGACGCACCGGGCTATCGGCGTGGTCTACCGCCCGGAACGCGAACGCTGGGGCAACTACGTCCCGACCGTCCTCGGGGAGCGCTACGACGCGTTCCTGTGGTTCGACGACACCAGTGCCGTTCGCCCGCTGCACACGGTCGGCATCGACACCCGAGAGCCGGAAACGTTCCCCTCGGGTGTCTGACTTTGCCCTGGGGGGGTCACCTGGTCCGTCCACAGTAGTCCGCCTCGGCCGATCGGACCATGTCAGCACGGATGCTGCCCGGCCCGGTGGCGGTCCGGCGCGGATACCTGTTGAATACCTCCCAAGGAAGCCATGCGGCACGGGGGGTGGGATCAGGTGGAAGTCCATGCTTGAACTCAGCTTGCTGCGCGCACTCCATGCGGTCTCCACCGGCGGCTCGATCAACGCGGCTGCCGACGCGCTGCACATCACGAATTCGGCCGTATCCCAGCGGCTCGCCAAACTCGAACGCGACGTCGGCCAGGTCATGCTGGAACGGCACGGCCGCGGCGTCCGCCTCACCGAGGCCGCCAAGCTGCTGGTCGACCACGCCGAGCAGATTCTGTCCCTGGTGGACGCGGCGGAGACTGCCCTCGAAGACCACCGCGGCGCGGTGGTCGGCCGGTTGTCGATCGCTGCCTTCCCGACCGCGGCCCGCGGCCTGTTGTCGCGCACCATGTCCCGGCTGCGCACCGACTATCCGCAGCTCCACACGGTCCTGCACGAGCAGGACCCGATCGAGTCGATCCCGCGGGTGGTGCGCGGCGACATCGACATTGCCGTCGTCCAGGACTCGTTCAACGCCCCGCTGTCGCTCACCGGCGACCTCGAACAGACCAGCCTGATGAGCGACGTGATCGACCTGGCCCTGCCGGTCACCCACCCACTCGCCCACCGCGCCACCGTCGACATCGCCGAAGTGGCCCGCGACACCTGGGTGAGCTGGCCCCGCGGCACCGTCTGCGGCGACTGGCTGCGTCTGACCCTGCGCGAATACGGCGTCGACGCCCACATCGAACACGCCGTCGCGGAATACGCCACCCAGCTCGCACTGGTCTCCGCCGGCTTCGGCATCGCCCTCATCCCGCGCCTCGGCCGCGATCGCGTCCCACCCGGTGTCCGCCTGGTGGACATCACCCCCACCCTGGCCCGCCACGTGTACGCCGTCTGGCGCGCCGAGACCACGGACCGACCTGCCATCCGGGCGACGGTGGGAGCGCTGGTTGCCACCGCGGCGCAGCTGGACCGGGAAGGATTGGGGGAGCCACTCCCCAGCGCTGCGCTGCCGGGCGCTCCGGAGCCGCGGCCGCTGGCGCCCGTGGCGGCGGTCGTGAAGCGGCAAGACGCGCATCCTGCCTCCGTGAAGCGGCCGGAAGCGCATCCGGCTTCGGTCAAGCGTCCCGGAGCGGGTTCGGGAGAATCGGGTCGCTCTGGTCCCCGAGGCAGCCGAGCTGCCACGACAAAGGGAAAGTGAAGCGCCTCACCCGTGCGGCGTCGCTCATCGACGGTCGCCGGCGAAGGCGATGCTGAGGACAGCGTTGGCGACCCAGATCGCTTGAGCCCGGTTGTCGTACGGGCCGACGCGCAGCTCCACTGCCTTGTCGCCGAACAACGCCCGTACGGTCCAGGCATCGGGATGACGACCGTCCTCCCGACTGTGGTTGACGATCACCTGAGTAGCCGCCCGCACATTGACCGCGGACCACTTCTCGTCGCCACTCGGCCACGCCCGAAACCACCCGGGCGCAATCGCCACGACTTCCTTGTTCGCCTCGTCCAGTGCCCATTCCAGCTCTTCCGGCACCGGCAACTCCGGCTGTGCGTGCGTCATGGCGCCCCCGCCTCACCTTGGCCTGAACAACCATGATAAATCGGTATTCCTTGCCAAGGTGCAAGGTCTGGCGCAGGTGCTCGAGCTTTACCGCTCAGCCTGCTGCTCGGCCCCAATGCGCCGGTAGGGCGGGGGCAGGTGGCAACGGCAGCACTGCACCCCCGTCAAAGGCAGCGAGCCTCGCGGACGACTCGGCCGTCGCTCCGAACAGGTCAAGCACCCCCGTGACCTGCAGGACAGTTCGCACTACACCCCGCGCGTTGACAATCTGGACTGCCTTGCCCGCCTCCTGCGCCCGCACCAGACCGTCCAGCAGTGCGCCGATGGTCTCCGACCCCACGAAAGCAGTCTCCTGCAGGTCAACGACGAGCAACGGCGCCCCGTTGTCGTGGACGGCGTCGTACAGCTCGCGGCGCAGCACGGTGCGGGCGTCGGCATCCAGATCGCCGGCAAGACGGACGCAGATTTCGCGCCCGCCATCGATCATGACCCGGGTAACGGAGAAGTGGTCTGCGTGCATGGCAACCTTTGTACCAATCGCGGCCTTGCGTATCCCTCGATCGGGCGACGCCGCTGTCCGGATTGGCCGGACCAAGTGGGGGTAGTGGTGGTTTATCCCCGAGCACCGACCGAAGAGGAACCTCCCATGACCTCCCTGTTCCTTGCCGCGACCTCCGAGAATGACCCGTCCACCGAGACCCGGGTCCCGGACCACAGCGCTGAGACCATGCGCCGGCTTCGCCACCCCTTCAGCCCTACCCCAGAACCAGCACCGCACCGCGCTCACCCACCTCGCGCAGCCGCCGCATGACGCACACCGTGCGCGGCCGCGGCCCTGACCGGCCTTCATGCGGGCGCGGTCCTGGCTGGCCTTCGTGCGGGAGCGGTCCTGGCCGGCCTTCGTACGGGCGCGATGTTCGCCAATCGTGCGGCCACATGATGGTGGACCCGGCGGCGCCATTCGTTGGCCTTGCGGCCGGTGGCGGCGGGCTTGCTGGCGACCGCTATCGTCGCGATCCGTGAGCTTTACACGGGTCCGTGCCTTCTTCCTTGTCGGGTTTCTCGCCGTTGCGGCGCTGGTGGTGGTCATCGTCGCGGTCATCCGCGACACGCAGGGTGCCGCCGTCGCCGGAGCGGATTGCCCGGCCGGGGCGCCGGTGGCGAGCCTGCGAGTGCCGAACGGACCGCAGCACGTCACGGTGAAGATCTTCAACGGCACGGCGACGCAGGGGCTGGCCGAGGGTGTGTCGGGTGATTTCGCCAACCGCAGGTTCCAGGTGCAGAAGCCCGCGGAGAACAAGAAGCGCTTCGACGGCGTGGCAGTTCTGCGCTTCGGTCCGGAAGCTGTCGGCGCCGCCCAGCTCGTGCAGGCGTACTTCCTGAACAAGGCGGAGCCTGTTTACGACGCCGAGCGTAAGGGTGCCGTGGTGGATGTGGTGATCGGTAAGGGCTACCAGCAGCTCGGGACGTTGACCGAGGTCAACCAGTCGATCGGCTACCTGGGCGAGCCGACGCCTCCGCCCGGGTCGTGCCGCGCCGCTACCTGAGAAGGAGCTACGGGCCCACCGGATGGAAGCCGTAAGGAAGCTCCAGCCGGTGGGCGCGCAGCAGCTCGTCGTTCGCGAGGATGTCGGTGGTCGTTCCGTCGGCCGCGATGCGGCCGCCGTCGAGGATGACCGAGCGCGGGCAGAGCTGCATCGCGTACGGAAGGTCGTGCGTGACCATCAGCACGGTCACGGGCAGCCGCTGAAGGATCTCGGCGAGCTCGCGGCGACTTGCCGGGTCCAGGTTGGACGAGGGTTCGTCGAGCACCAGCAGCTCGGGGCGCATGGCGAGGACCGTGGCGACGGCGACGCGGCGGCGCTGCCCGAACGACAGGTGGTGGGGCACCTGGTCGCGATGTGCGGACATACCGACCGCGGCGAGGGCCTCGTCGACGCGCTCGGCGAGTTCGGGGCCGCGCAGACCGAGGTTGGTCGGGCCGAAGGCGACGTCCTCGGCGACCGTCGGCATGAACAGCTGGTCGTCCGGGTCCTGGAAGACGATACCGACCCGGCGCCGGATCTCGGCGAGTCGTCCCCGGTCGCGGGCGTCCACGCGGAGGCCGCCGACGTCGACCGTGCCGGCGCCGCCGTGCAGGATGCCGTTGAGGTGCAGCACCAGCGTGGTCTTGCCGGCGCCGTTGGGGCCGAGCAGGGCGACACGCTCGCCCTCGGCGAGGTCGAGGTCCACCCCACGAAGAGCGACGGTGCCATCCGGGTACGCGAACGTGAGGCCGCTGACGCGCAGGCTCATCGCAGCACCGCTGTGACGGCAATGGCGACAGCCGCGGCGGGAAGAACCGCGGACTGGGCCCACTGAGCCGCGGAGGCGCCACCCGTGTCGGGCCGGGGCATCCGTCCGTCGTAGCCGCGTGACACCATCGCCAGATAGACCCTTTCACCCCGTTCGTACGCTCGCAGGAACAAGGATCCCACGCTGACCGCGAACGCTTTCACCTGCCAGAGGAACCGCGGATCGTAACCGCGGGACAGCCGAGCAATGCGCATCCGCCGCGCGTCGTCGGCGAGGACGTCCAGGTAGCGCAGCATGAACGTGGCGATCTGGGTGAACACCGCGGGGCAGCGCAGCCGATCGAGTCCCAGAATCAAGTCACGCATCGTGGTGGAAGCCGCGAGCAGGAGTGAGGCGAGGACGCCGAGGGTGCCCTTGGCGAAGATGTTCCACGCGCCGTAGAGGCCGTCGACGGAGAGCGACAGGCCCAGCCACTCGACGTGCTCGCCGTGGCCCGCGAAGGGCAGGGCTACGGCGAGCAGCACGAACGGGAGTTCAATGGTGGCGCGTTTGGTCAGCCACAGGGCTGGAACGCGGGCGGCGACGGCTACCGCGGCGAGCAGCAGGGCGTACCCGCCGAAGGCCGCGAATTCCTCCCGGGGAGTCGCCACGACTACCAGGGTGAACAGCAGCATCGCGAGGATCTTGACCTGCGGTGCGAGCCGGTGGACCGGACTGGGCCGGTCCAGGTGCAACGGGTGGGCGTGGCCGGCGCCCACTAGACCTTGGCTTCTGATTCCGGGCGTCGCCGGACCAGCCAGAACAATCCGCCGCCGATGGCGAAGGTGACGAACACGCCGAGCACCCCGGCGAGTCCGGTGGACAGCGGGCCTTCACTCAGCCCCTTGATGCCGTAGTCGGCGAGCGGGCTGTCGGCCAGCTGGTGGTCGGCTTCCTGCTGGACCATGCACTTGCCGCCGGTGATCTCGTCTTCCGCGTTGAAGGTGCAACCCTCTCGCGCGGTCGCATCGAGGCCGTCCGGGCTGCCGGAGGCGAAGGCGCTGACCACGCCGGCGAGCAGCAGCGCGACGAGAAGCCCTGAGGCGAGGAACCAGCCGAATCGCTTGCTCACGCGACACCTCCGGCGACGGGGGCCGGCTCGGCCACGACGGGCGCCGTGCGGAACCGGCGCAGGGCATAAACGAGGTCCGGGCGTACGCGGGCCACGGTGGCGACGGTCGTGGCGGCGATCAACCCTTCGCCGATGCCGATCAGCGTGTGCACCCCGGCCATCGTCCCGGCGATGGTGGTCATGTTCAGCTCGGTGGTGCCGCCCAGCCAGTACTCGAACACGAAGCCCTGCGAGGCGAGCACCACTCCGATGACGGAAGCGACGAATGCGGTGGAGCCGACGCCGGCCGGGGTCTTGGGCAGCACTCGCATGAGGCCCGCGACGAGCAGGTAGCCGGCCGCCGTACCGATGACGGCCATGTTGGTGATGTTCAACCCGAGCGCGGTGAGGCCGCCGTCGGCGAAGAGCAAGCACTGCACGATCAGCACGGTGGAGACACACAGCGCGCCGACCCACGGTCCCACCAGGACCACGGCGAGCGTGCCACCGAGCAGGTGCCCGGAGACACCCGGCAGCACCTGGAAGTTGAGCATCTGGACGGCGAAGATGAACGCGGCCACCAGGCCCGCCATCGGTGCCAGTCGGTCGTCGAGATCGGCGCGGGCTCGCCACACGCAGAACGCGAGCGCCAGCGCGGCGAAGGCGGCAAAGACTGCCGACACCGGGCCGCTCACGATCCCGTTGGCGATGTGCATCGCCATGGTGTCCATTGGGCCTCCCTGGTGCTGGTCGTGGCGGGGCCAGCATATTGGGCATGACCTGCTGTTGCCTAGGGGTGGCAACTAGGTCACAGGGGCAGGTCCCGGAGACGCCGCGCATACGGAATCCGGTAGTGCATGCGGCTGCCCTGGCCCGACGCGAAATCGCCCGCCCGGTATGCACCGGACGGGCGAAATCAGCCACGCTATGTATTCAGGGCATGTCGCTCAGTGAATGTCAGCCCTGAGTCAGCGCCCGAGCCCGCTCCGGCCAAGCAGCCAGGCTAGGCGCTGAACGCATCCCGGCCGCGGCGATGGCAGCCCGAATGGTCTGCTCATCCGACGTGGCAAGCTGCGCGTAGGTCGTGATCCCACCGGCCGCCAGCGCCATCGCCATCTTGGGCCCGATGCCAGCAATCTTCGTCAGATCGTCCGGCTCATGCACCAGCGCGAAGTCCGCGGAGCCGTCCGGCGCCGAAGGTGAGTCCGCGGAGCCGCCCTGCACCGGGATCGCGGTCAGCGACTGGACTACGGGCTTGGTCACCAACGTCCCCACCGGGACAACCCCCGCCTGACCAGCCGGCTCGGCCGAGGCAACCGGCTCGGCCGCGGGCTCCGTTACGGCAGCCGGCTCGGTGGTGGCAGCCGGCTCGGTGGTGGTCGGCTTCGTCGCTGTGTCCGGCTCATCGGTGGGCGCCGGCTTCGCCGCGCGGTCCGGCACGTCTGCGGTAATCGACGCCGTCTCGAAAGTTAGCTGGCTGGTCGAGACCGTGCTCGGCTCGAAGCTGCTGACAACCGGCTCGCCCTGCACCGCCGACTCGTTCACAGCGGTAGCCCCGCCCGGCTCGCTTGCGCCGACCAACTCAACCGGGACGGCCGTGCGGTCAGACGCGGCCGTGAAGTCCGGCTCTCCCGTGCGGACCGGCTCGGAGGCAGTCGCCGCCCCGAACGTAGGTGCCGATGCGAGGTCGGTGCTCGGCTCGGTCACCGCAGTGTCGCTCTTCGGCTCGGCGGCGACGGCCGGGTCGAAGCGCAGGGTCACCTCGGTCTCGTCAACCGGCTCCAGGCTGGTGATCGGCTCTGCCGGAGCGGCCGGCTTCGGAATCACGGCCGGCTCCGGGGACTCGTCCGCGGCGACGGCAGGCTCGGTAACCGCTGCCGGCACCGGCTCGATGCTGGTGGCTGTCGGCACCGGCTCGGCGCTGGTGGCTGCTGGGGCCGGCTCGGCGCTGGTGGCTGCTGGGGCCGGCTCGGCGCTGGTGGCTGCTGGGGCCGGCTCGGCACCGGTGACTGCCGGCGCGGAATCGACGTCCCCTGCCGTCGTCGGCTCCGAGCTGGGGAGCACGACGGGGGCAGGGGCGGGGGTTGCGGACGTGGCGGTGTGCGCCTCGGCCTGCTGGGCTGCGGTGACTTGGCGCCCTCGCAGCAGCCAACCGGCGAGTACACCGATCACGAGCCCGGCGAGGAGGTAGAGGAACTGTGCCACGACTGGGCCTCCGGACGCTTCTTGATGCGGATGTCCGGCGCATCATAGGGGAGTGCCGTTCCTGGTCAGGCAGCGAACCGCCGTCGATCCCCGCGCAGACTCCCAGGTTGACCGGGAGGAATGAACCCCTGGGGCGCTAACCGGGTCAGTTCGACCGGGCGGGGAGGGCGCCGGCGAGGAAGCCTGCCTTGACCAGGGTGCGGCTGAGGGGGCGTACGAGCTCCGCCAGCCGTTGGCAGCCGTCGACGCCGAGCACCTCGTAGGCCGGTGCGGCGAGCCGGTCGGTGTGCGCTTCGATGTGGGCTCGGAGGGTGTGGCCCTCGTCGGTGAGTCCGTCGTCGGCGAGCAGGCCACGTGCGCGCAGGCTGTCCGCTGCGGCCGTCCATTCGTCCTGGCTCCAGCCGCGGCTGGTCCGCAGGAAACGCTCGTCGGCCTCGCCGGAGGCGGTGTGCAGGACCATCGATTCGAGGCCGCTGAGGCCGGCGAACAGTAGCGCCGCCACGTGGCCGTCGCCGCGGAATTCCCGGAGCAGGGTCTGGCCGTGCCAGAGAACGAGGTGCGGCTCCTCGGGCCAGGCGAGGTCGGTGTGTGCCGCGTACAGCGGGCGGCCGGACAGGTGGGCGGGTGCTGATTCTGCGGCACGGCGGATCAGTGTCGCGGCCTCGGTGACCTGGTCGCTGCGCAGAGTTTCGGTGCCGAGGCCGCGGGTGAGGGCGGCGCTGGCCGCGTCGAGGCGCGCCTGGATGACGGCTGCGGGGTCGGTCAGCTCCCAGACCGCCGGCAGGTAGCGTGCGACCAAGCGGGGGTGAAAGTTGTAGAAGCTTGCGGTCACCGGTCCCGGCCCGACCGGGCCGAAGGCGCCGCCGCGGGATGCGAAGTAGCCCGCTCGCGGTGAGATGCCCAGGGCCTCGAACCTTTCGTTGGCTTCGGGCGCGAAGTAGACCATCGCGTGCAGCGGCTCCGCGAGGCGCCAGGCTTCGCGGGCCACCGTTGGATCGAGCGTCGTCGTGGCGGGTGCGGGCGCTGTCACCGGATCGAGGGTCGTCATACGGGCATCCTGTCATCACCGGGGTGCGTCGCGCGGTACCGAGGCGTGGCGGGCTGCTCCCGGGTCGATAGGCTGCCCTGGTGGACGATCTGGCCGACCGGCTCACGGCGCTGACGTTCAGCGGGCTCACCCAGGAGCAGGTGACGGCGCTGCTGATCGATGCGGTCGTCGAGTGGGGTGAGGAGCAGGGCTGGCGGGTCTACCGGCGGGCACCGAGCGTTATGCGGCTGCCGCCGCCCATGGAACGTCAGCATTCCGTCCTGGATGTCGCGCTGGCTCGGCCCGGCGCGCCGCCGGTCGTGGTGGAGGTCGATCACACCGACCGCAAACGTACGGTCGAGAAGCTCCTCGCTGAGGCCGAGGAGGGCCGCATCCCGTTCTGGGTGCGGTGGGGTCCGGGTCGCATCGCGGACGCCCCGCCGCCGATCGAGGTCATCGCCGTGAGCGTGACGCGCCACCAGGGCAGGTATTCGCGCAGCGACCTCGCCGCACCGGAGCATTCGCCGCGCTCCCTCGGTCCGGCCGAGGCGACCGAGCTTCCGCTGCCCGGCGAGGGCCGCTAGTGGTCGAGGGCGACGATCGGCGGTGGCGTGGGCTCAGCGGGTTCGGCCTTTGAGGTGTCGGCCCAGGGCACGGGCAATCTCGCGGTTGGCGTCGCGTTCGGCGAGTGTCTGGCGTTTGTCGTATTCGCGCTTGCCCTTGGCGAGGGCGAGTTCCACCTTGGCCCAGCCGTCCTGAAAGTAGAGGGACAGCGGCACCAGAGCGATGCCTGGTTCACGGAGTTTGTCGAGGATGCGGGCGATCTCGACCCGGTGCAGGAGGAGCTTGCGGGTGCGCCGCGGCGCGTGGTTGGTCCACGAACCGAAGCCGTATTCGGCGATGTGCAGGTTGTAGAGCAGGATCTCGCCCTCGTGTTCCTGGGCGAACGCGTCGACGATCGAGGCGTAGCCGGCGCGCAGGGATTTCACTTCGGTGCCGGCCAGGACGAGGCCGGCTTCATAGGTCTTGAGGATCGCGTAGTCGTGCCGCGCTTTCCGGTTCGACGCGATGATCTTGTGGCCGGTCTCCCGGGGCACGGGCGTCTCCTCGACTCGGGCTCTGCGCTGACCGCCCGAGCCTACGTGCCCGCCCCGCCGCAGCCGACCGGATATCAGGGCTCCACCGCGGGCTGCGGGGGTGCCTCGGCCTCGGCGTGGCGGCCGCCGGCTTCCCGACGGGTCAGATTATCTCCCGTACGCGGGTCGAACAGCAGGATGCGGGACGGGTCGAGCCACAGCGACGCCTTCTCCCCGTCGCGGACCCGGCTGGTCGGATCCAGGGAGACCACCAGTTGGGTGCGCATCCGTTCGCTGTCGAGCTCCCGTTCCAGACTGGCGAGCTGTTCGGCAATGTCCGCCGGAGCCTCGTACGGAATGAATGCGTACTGCTCGTTGCCCAGCCATTCCGTGACGTCCACCTCGACCGAGAAGGTGACCCCGCGGTCGCGTTTGCGGTCGTCGACGAGGGTGGCGTCCTCGAAGTATTCGGGGCGGATGCCGGCGATGAGGATCTGGCCGTCGGTGACCGACTCGGCCAACGCGTCGGGCAGGGGACAACTCAGGAACGGCAGGCGCAGTTGTCCATCGCGGACCGCGGCGGGCAGGAAGTTCATCGGGGGTGAGCCGATGAAGCCGGCGACGAACAGGTTCGCGGGGCTTTCATAGAGCTCGCGCGGGCTGGCGACCTGCTGGAGCTCGCCTTTGCGGAGCACGGCCACCCGGTCGCCGAGGGTGAGGGCCTCGGTCTGGTCGTGGGTGACATACACGGTGGTGGTGCCGAGTCGACGCTGCATGCGCAGGATCTCCGTACGCATCTGTCCGCGCAGTTTGGCATCCAGGTTGGACAGCGGCTCGTCGAACAGGAACGCGTCGGCCTGGCGGACGATGGCGCGGCCCATGGCGACGCGCTGGCGTTGACCGCCGGAGAGCTGGCTGGGCTTGCGGTCGAGATGTTCGCCCAGCTCCAGGGTGTCCGCGGCGGCGTTGACCCGTTCGCGGACCTCGGCGTCGGGGGTGCGCTTGAGGCGCAGCGGGAAGGCGATGTTCTCGAACACGGTCAGGTGCGGGTAGAGCGCATAGTTCTGGAACACCATGGACAGGTTGCGGTCGCGGGGCGCCTTCTGGTTCATCCGCTGCCCGCCGATGAGCAGGTCGCCCGCGGTGATGTCCTCGAGGCCGACGATCATGCGTAGCAGGGTGGACTTGCCGCAGCCGGACGGTCCGACCAGGATCATGAATTCGCCGTCGGCGATGTCCAGGCTGACGTCCTTCACGGCGTGGTAGCCGTCCGGGTACTTCTTGTCCACGTTCTTGATCGTGATGGCTGCCATCTCGGGTCCTTTCGCTAGCCGGGCTCAGCCCTTGACGGCACCGGAGGTGAGTCCGGCCACGATGCGACGCTGGAAGATCAGCGTGACGATGACGATGGGGACGGTGACGACGACGGAGGCCGCGGCGATCGCGGCGGTGGGCTGTTGGAACTGCGAGGCCCCGGTGAAGAAGGCGAGCGCCGCGGGGACCGGGCGGGCGGCGTCGGTCGAGGTCAGCGAGACGCCGAAGACGAAGTCGTTCCAGCCGGCGAAGAACGCGATGATCGCCGTGGTGAAGACGCCGGGTGCGGCGAGCGGCACGATCACGCGCCGGAAGGCCTGCCAGGGTGTGGCGCCGTCGACCTGGGCGGCCTGCTCCATCTCCCACGGGATCTCCCGGAAGAACGCGGAGAGGGTCCAGATCGACAAGGGCAGGGTGAAGGAAATGTACGGGATGATCAGTCCGAGCCAGGTGTCGAACAACCCGACCGCCCGCCACATGTCGAACAGCGGCCCGATCAGGGAGATCACCGGGAACATGGCGATCGCGAGCGCCACGGACAGGATCAGCTTCTTGCCGGGGAAGTCGAGGCGGGCGATCGCGTACGCCACGAACATCGCGATGACGACGCTGAGGGTGGTCGAGATGAACGCGATGCCGATCGAGTTGCGCAGGGCGCTGGTGAACAGGTCGGTCTGGAACACCGTCCGGTAGTTCTCCAGGCTCCACTCGGTCGGCAGGAACTGTTTGTTGTAGATGTCGTCGCCGGGTTTGAGGGACAGCGAGACCATCCACGCGATCGGGGTCAGCGTGTAGAGCAAGATCAGGACGGCGCCGATAATCCAGGCCGCCTGTTCGCGTCGGGACGTGGTCATCGGCGGTCCCCCCGTACCTGTCCGAGGTCGGTCTTGAAGCCTTTGATGAAGATGAAGGCGATCAGCAGGACGGAGAGGAACAGCAACACGGAGACGGCTGAGCCGATGCCGAGCGCCACCCGGGTGATGCTTTGTCGGTAGGTGAGGAAGGACAGCGTTTCGGTGCCGCTGGCGCCGGCGGTCATGACGAAGACGTTGTCGAAGACCCGCCAGGCGTCCAGCGTGCGGAACAGCAGCGCCACCATGATGGCGGCCTTCATGTTGGGAATGATCACCTTGAAGAGCCGCTGGCGGAACGTCGCGCCGTCCACGTTGGCCGCTTCCAGCAACGAGTCGGGGACCTGGGCCAGCCCGGCCAGCAGCAGCAAGGCGATGAACGGCGTGGTCTTCCAGATCTCGGAGGCGCAGATGGTGAGCAGCGCCGACCAGCGCTGGCCGAACCAGTCGAAGTCGTCGAGGCCCAGCCAGCCATTGACGAAGCCGGAGTCTAGGGCGAACGCGTAACGCCAGGCGAAGGCGGAGACGACCGTGATGATGCCGTACGGAACAAGGATCGAGGTGCGGACGGTCCGGCGGCCGAAAATGATCTTGTGCATGACCATCGCGAGGGTGAAGCCGATGACCAGCTCGAGCGACACCGTGACCAGGGTGATCAGTGCCGTGGTGCCCACGTCCTGCCACCACAACGAATCGCTCAGCACGACCAGGTAGTTGCCGAGTCCGACGAACTCTTTTCCGGCCGGGTCGGTGAGGCGATAGCTGAAGGTCGACAGATAAACGGCATTGGCCATCGGGTACGCCGTGACGGCCAGCATCAGGATGAACGCGGGGGCGGACAGCAGCCAGCCCAGCCGACGCTCGTGCAGGGCACGATCGGAGAGCTCGAGCGGGGGAGCCTTCCGACGCGCCGCTCTTGCCTGCGCCGATGGACCTCGGGTGAGCGTCACAGCAGCCTCCGGTCGTGCAGGACGTCGTCGATCAGCTGTGCCGACTCCGCCGGCGTGGTGGCCGGGTCGACACTCGCCGGCGTGTGCCAGGTGCGTTGGATCGCCGCGGACACGTCCCCGTAGTACGGGGTGATCGGGCGGGGACCCGCGTCGTTGATGGACTCGCGCATGAGGTCCGCCATCGGATACTTGGCGCGGACGTCCGGGTCGTCGTACACCGCGCCGGTGGCGACCGGATCGCCCAGGCCGAGGAAGCGGATCTTCTGCATCGGCGCCGAGACCAGGCACTGGATCGCCTCGACGGCGAGGTCCTTCTTCGTGCTGAACTTGCTGACGCCGATGTTGGCGCCCCCGATCGGCGGCTTGCTCGGCAGGTTCGCCTTCACCCGCGGATACCTGGCCCACGCCACGTCCTCGAGGACGGACGGGTCGGTGATCCCGTCGGCGATGTTGCCCTGCAGGGAGGCGTACGCGTACGGCCAGTTCAGCATGAACCCGCCCCGGTCGCCCTGGAAGGTGTTCCGGCCGACCTCCTCGTCCGCATTGGAGAGCGCGGGATCGGCGGCGGGCGAGGTCGCGAGCTTGTTGATGATCCGGGCGGCCTCCTGGCCCTCGGGGGAGTCGATGGCAATGGTCGCGTCCCGGCCGCGCTCGTTGTCGCGAATGATGGCGCCGCCCGCGGACTCGATCAGCCCATTGACCCACACCATGTAGCCCTCGTACCGTTTGCCCTGCTCGGAGATGATCTTGTTGGTCTGGACCGCGGCGTCGATCATCGTGTCCCAGGTGAAGTCCGGCGAGGTGGGGTCGACACCGGCCGCCTTCGCCACCGACTTGCGGTACCAGAGCAGCTGGGTGTTCGCCGAGTACGGCACCCCGACCAGCTTGCCCTTCCACTCGGCCGACTCGATCGGCGATTCGAGGATGTCGGTGAGCAGCGCGGCGCGCTCCTGCTCGCTGAACTCGTACAGCCACCCGGCGCTAGCCAGCTCCGGGTTGTACGGCGGGTCGATGGTCATGAAGTCGATCGACGGGTCACCGGCGGCGAGCCGGCGCACGATCTGCTCGCGCTGCCCGTCCGCGGTGGCGGGGAGCACCGAGATCGCGATGGTGTAGCGCCCGTTCGAGTTGCGACTGCACTGCGTCGCGACCTCCTGGGTGGACCCGGTGTTGTCCGGGTTGATGTACCAGTTCAGGGTGCGGGCGCCGCCGGCGTCACCACCGCAGCCGACCAGACCCGTACTGGCGAGGACCGCCACGGTTGCCGCAGCCACTGATCTGCGGCGGCCGGAGGTTCTGCTGCCGATCACGGGCGTACTCCTCTCGTGCTCGGAACCCGTCGCCGGGTCAGCGCGGTCGGTCGCCCGCCAGCAGGCCGACGGTGGGCAGGGACAGGCCCGCGTCGATCAGGTCGTGCAGCAATCGGCGCAGCTCGGCCGGGGGCAGGCTGGCCGCCGGGACGGCCGCGACCATCGGCACGTCGAGTGCGGTTGCCGCTGCGACGGCCAGGTCGGTGATGGCCGACTCGAGGGCGTGGAGCCGTACGCTGCGCGGTCCCGGCCGGGTGCTGGTGCGCAGGTCGTCGTGCTGGTGCATGAGCCGGCGCAGCTGTCGGGCGAGCTGCTCGATGGGCGGGGTGGCCGGTAGCGGTGGGTGGGGTGCTGGTCGGGCGAGCTGCCAGAGCGCCCGGACAACGCGGGGTGTGTAGAGCGCCGCGCCCACGATCAGCGTGGGCGACACCATGAGCAGGGCGAGCTGGCCGACTTTCACGAGGTCCATGGCGGATCCTCAGCGACGAGCGAGTTAACGGTAAGAAATCAACAGTTGACTGCTCGTAGCTTCCGCGCACCGATGGTCCATGTCAACACTGCTTCGATTTAGCGCCTTGGCACCATCTGAACCCAGGGTCGCGGCACGCCCGGAATCCTCAGTCGAGCGCGGCCAGCAGGGCCGGGTACCACCGGTCGGCGATCCAGCGGTCGCCCGCTCGGTTCGGATGCACACCGTCGCTGGTGTTGGTCGCGGTGTCGAAGCCGGTCCATTGGTCGACCAGGGTGATGGGCGACTCCGGCGTCGACAGGATGGCGGCCCAGCCCGGCAGGGCCGCGTTGAGATCGGCCACCCGCTGCCCACATTGCTCGCAGTTGGCGGGTTTCATCGGCAGGATTTGGGCCGCGACGACGCGGATCGCGGGGTTCGCCGCGCGCAACTGCGTGATCAGCATGGTGAAGGCGTCCAGGATCGCCGGCAGCGGCTGGTTGTGCCACACGTCGTTGGTGCCGAGGTGCATGAGGACGATATCCGGGCGGGTGGTGGCGACCCAGCCAGGCAGTAGGCCCCGATTCGCGATGGCTGTAGCCAGGAAACCGCTGTGCCCCTCGTTGTCGTCGTCATAGTCGGTGCCGCACGCGTGGGTGGCCCGGCTGCCGACGAAGTCCACCCGTTCGGCGGGCAGCCGGCGCCAGAGCATCGCCCGCCAGCATCCCGGCGACCCGGTGATCGAGTCGCCGAGCAGCATCACCCGCAGCGGTGCCGGCGGGACCGCTGCGGGCGAGGGGCTGGGCGGCGGTGTGGCAGCCGGCGGCGCGGGCGGGTGCGGCCCTGACCCGCACGCGCTCACGATGAGCAGGATCAGGGCCGCCAGGAGAGCGAACCCGCGCCGATGCACAGCCCCTATTTGCTCATGAATCCCCGACTCCGCACTCAGAAATGCGAATTCGACTCACGGTCAACCCTGCTCACGGCGAGGGCGCAGCGTGTAGCTGAACGAAAGGACGAAGTCGATCACTACCGCCAAGCCCCATGGCCGCATGACCGCCCACAAGGCCGCAGTGCGGTCTGCATCACCGACCAGCAGGGTGAAGACGCCGAGGATGGCAGCCGAGACTGCGTAGGCGAGCAGATGCAGCAGCCACCCCTGTCGCTCGCGGGCTGCGTGGGCGGGACCTGTCCGCGGTGGCCGTACCGGGGCGGGGCCGCCGGCGAACCGATGGGCGACCCGTTCGTCGGCCCAGCGGATCATTCGATGCCCGAAGACTGCTGTGACGCCTAGGTATACCGCAGCCAGCCCGTGTGCCAGCCGCGCCTCGCCTCCGGTCCGCAGGTCTAACACGGCGAAGACCAGCAGGGCCACGTCCACCAGGGGGACGGACCACAACAGAACGGTGCTGAGGCGCCGGCGCCGCAGCACGTATCTCGTCAGCAGCCCGGCGGCCAGCAGCACCCAGAAACCGATCTCGCACGCGATGAGCGCAGCGATCACGTCGTCCTCCCCGTTTTCGCACGACCGTGTCTTATCCTTGATAACACATGCGTGCGATAATCGGGAAATGCCCAAGGTTGTCGATCATGGTGCGCGTCGCCGGGAACTAGCCGCCGCCGTCAGCCGGGTCATCGCTCGCGACGGGGTGACCGAGGTGTCTATCCGGACGGTGGCCGCTGAGTCGGGGTGGTCATCCGGGGCGCTGCGGCACTACTTCGCGACCCGCGCCGAGCTGCTGGCTTTCGCCTGCGAAGAAGTCGTCGCCACGGTCACCCAGCGGATCGAAGCCATCCAGCCTGCCGGCACCGTACGGGAGGCTGCCGAGGTTCTGCTGCGCGAGACCATGCCCCTGGACGAGCGTAGGCACCTCGAGTCCTCGATCGCCTTTGCCTTCCTCGCGCTGAGCCTCAACGACCCGGAGTTGGCCCGGGTGCAACGCCTGCACTTCACCGCGATGGCGGGCTTCTGCCTCGACCTGATCAAGGCTCTGCTTCCGGGCGCTACTGAGCAGGAACGCGCTGCCCGGCGGCTACACACGGTCGTCGACGGCCTGACAGTGCACATCCTCGCGGGCCACCTCACCCCGGCCGAGGCCGCCGCGGACCTGACCGCCTACCTGGACGACCTGATGGCCCCGTGACTCGCCCGTCATCGGGCGCTGAGGAGCTCCCGTGCGTCGAGGCCGCGCAGCGACGCATCGAGCACCTGAGCAGTGTGCGCGAGCGCCACCTCGCCGCCGAGTCGCCGGACCGCCGCAGCGACCTGCATCAGGCAGCCCGGGTTCGCCGTGACCAGCAGATCCGCGCCGGTGTCCAGGACCTGCCGGGCTTTACGCTCGCCCAGCTCGGCCGCCGGCTCGGGGTGCAGCACGTTCCAGACCCCCGCCGAACCGCAGCAGATCTCCGGGTCGGCGATCTCCCGGACGGCCAACCCGGGGATGCCCGCCAGCAGCGCCCGCGGCTGGGCGCGGATCCCCTGGCCGTGGGCGAGGTGGCAGGCGTCGTGGTAGGCCACCGTCAGCGGCAGGGGGTGCCGTTTCGCGACCGGCCCCAGTGCGACCAGAAGCTCGGACAGGTCGCGCACCCGGGCGGCGAGGGCGGCGGCGGGTCCGGCATAGCGGGGATCGTCGCTCAGTAGATCGGCGTACTCCTTCATCGCCGAGCCGCAGCCCGCCGCATTCACCACGATCTGATCCACCCCCGCCCGGGCGAACGTGTCCACGATCTGCCGGGCGAAGCGCTGCGCCTCGGGCCGCCGGCCGTTGTGGACGCTGAGCGCCCCGCAGCAGCCCTGAGCTGCGGGAATGACCACGTCGCAGCCCTCCGCGGCGAGGATTCGGATCGTCGCGGCGTTCACGTCCGGGAAGAAGGCGCTCTGCACGCACCCGGTCAGCACGCCGACCACAGCGCGTCGCTCGCCCTTCGCAGGCACCAGCCGCGGCGGCCGGGGGACCGGGCGCAGCCGCGGAGCCAGCGATTCGAGCGTGGCGAGCGTCGGTCCGAGCCGCTCCCGCAGGCCGGTCCGGTCGATGAGCCGTCGCAACCCGACCGCCTGGTACGCCCGCAGCGGCCCCCGCAGCAACCGCAACCGCCGCGGGTACGGGAAGACGGCGAAGATGGCCGCCCGCAGTGCCCGCTGCGGGGCGGTCCGCTCGAACCGCCGTTCGACCTGCGCCCGCGTGTCTTCGATCAGCCGGTCGTAACGCACCCCGGACGGGCACGCGGTGACGCAGGCCAGGCAGCCCAGGCAATTGTCGACGTGCCGCACCGTCGACTCGGTGAGCGGCTCACCCTCCAACGCGGAGGTGATCAGGGAGATCCGGCCCCGGGGCGAGTCCGCCTCCTCACCCCACAGCGAGTACGTCGGGCACGTGGTGAGGCAGAACCCGCAGTGCACGCAGTCCCCGGCCAGTGCGGCGCTGGGTGGTCGGTCGGCGTCGAAGGCTGGGGTGGTCATCAGATGCCTCCGACGAAACGGCCGGGCGCGAATTGATGCCCGGGATCGAAACGGTCCTTCACCCGGCGCATGAGGTCCAGGCCGGGCACCGGCCCCCACACGTCGACCTGCTGCCGGATCTGCTCCGGCGCGGTCACCACGACGGCATGCCCGCCCGCTCGGGTGGCAGCGGCCCGCAGCTTGGCGACCGTGGTGGGACCGTCGCCGGTGACGTGGGCGTAGAACACGCCGGTCCCGGCCGAACCACGGATGGTGCCGCCGGATGCCGCCTCGATCAGCGCCGGCACCTGCGACAGGGCGGCCGTGAGCTTGACGCCCACCCCGTCCGGCGGCCACGGCAGCACGTTCCACCAGGGCGGAACGGTGCCGATGGTGCCCGACAGGACCTTCTCGAGCCGGGCCGCCCGGGCGCCGACCCCGTCAGCGGTGCCTTCCACCAGCACGGCTAGCGTCACCGGCCCGGTGTCCTGGCGGTTAATCTCCACCGCGCTGGGCACGACCTGCTCTGCACGAATCGCCGCCAGCAGGGCGCCCAACTCGGCGGCGGGCGCTTCGCGCACGACGACGGCCTGGGCCGGTGGGGCGGGATGCAGGCGGAAGGCGCATTCGGTGATCAGGCCGAGGGTGCCGGCCGAGCCGGCGAACAGTTTGCTGAGGTCGTACCCGGCGACGTTCTTGACGACCTTGCCGCCGGAGCGGGTGACCGTCCCGTCCGGCCGGACCACCGTCATGCCGATCAGCAGGTCGCGGGCCGTGCCGTAGCGCAGCCGGCGCGGCCCGCTCGTGCCCGCCGCGATGGCGCCGCCGATGGTGGCGCCCGGCAGCGGGGAGTCGAGGGCGAGTTGCTGCGTGCCGAAGTCCAGGTCGGTGAGGGGCGTGCCAGCGCGCACGACGGCGATGAGGTCGCCGGCCGCGTGTTCGACGACTCCGCTCAGCCGGCGGGTGTCGACGATGAGGTCGAGCCGGCGCGGCGGCAGGCCCCACGCCAGCTTGGTGCCGTTGCCGCGGATCAGCACGGCGAGGTCGTCGGCGGCGGCAGCGCGCAGGACCTCTGCGGCCTCCTCGGTGGACGCAGGCGCGACGACGGGGGTGTCGGAGGGCGGTGTCCAGCGCATCAGAAGAGCTCCGCCGCGGGTGGCGGGTCCGTGGCCCGGTGTCGGCGGGGCACCTCGCCGCAGAGGCGCGGAGTGGGAAAGATCTTGCCCGGGTTGGACAGCCCGGCCGGATCGAACGCGCAGCGCAGCAGGTGCATGGTCTCCAGGTCGTCGGCGGTGAACATTCGCGGCATGTACTTGGCCTTGTCCGCCCCGACGCCGTGCTCGCCGGTGATCGAGCCGCCGTACTCGATGCACAGGTCGATGATCGCTCCGGACACTTCCTCGGCCCGCTCCGCCTCGCCTGCGGCCTCGCCGTCGAAAAGCACCAGCGGATGCAGGTTGCCGTCGCCGGCATGGAAGACGTTTGCCACGCGCACGCCGCGCGACTGAGCGACCTCCTCGATGCGCCGCAGCACCTCGGGCAGCGCAGTCCGCGGGATCACGCCGTCCTGCACGATGTAGTCCGGGCTGATCCGCCCGACCGCCGCGAACGCCGACTTGCGGCCCTGCCAGATCAACGCCCGCTCGACCTCATCAGCCGCGATCCGCACCTCAGTCGCCCCGGCGGCCTCGCACAGGGCGGTGACCTGCCCGAACTGAGCCTCCACCTCGGCCGCGGGGCCGTCCAGCTCGACGATCAGTACCGCCCCGGCGCCCGGCGGATAACCGCAGGCCACGGCCGCCTCCGCGGCCTCGATGGCGAGCGCGTCCATCATCTCGATCGCGGCGGGGACCACCCCGGCGGCGATGATCTGCGAGGTGGCGGCGCCGGCTTCGTCGGTGCTGGCAAAAGCGGCGAGCAGCGTACGCACAGACTCCGGCAGTCGGGTCAGCCGGACGGTGACCCGGGTCGCGATGCCCAGCGTGCCCTCCGACCCGACGAACGCGCCGAGCAGGTCGTACCCGGGGACGTCAGGCGCCCGTCCGCCCAGCTCGACGACGTCGCCGTCTGGCGTCACGATCTCCGCGCCGAGCACGTGGTTGGTGGTGAAGCCGTACTTGAGGCAGTGGGCGCCGCCGGAATTCTCTGCCACGTTGCCGCCGATGGAACAGATCTGTTGACTCGACGGGTCCGGCGCGTAGTAGTAGCCGTGCGGTCGCGCGGCGGTGCTCACGTGCAGGTTGATCACGCCCGGCTCGACCACGGCCCGTTCGTCGTCCGGCGCGACCTCGACGATCGTGCGCATCTTCGAGGTCACCACGAGGACTCCGGCGGCGTGCGGCAGCGCCCCGCCGGACAGCCCGGTGCCCGAGCCGCGAGCTACGAACGGCACGCCGGCCGCCGCGCAGGCCCGGATGGTCGTGGCGCACTCGTCGGTGTCGCGCGGCAGCACCACGAGCCCGGGAGTCACCTTGTAAAGAGCAAGACCGTCACATTCGTACGTGCGTAGCTCCTGCCGGTCGGACACGACCCGGTCGGGGCCGAGCGCGGCCCGCAGCTCGGCGGCCAGCGGTGTGAGCGACGTCATTGGTGACCTCCTCGGGACAACGTAGCAAGGCCGGTCGGGAATCGATCTCCGTCATTGTCGCAACCGAAAATTCATCTACGAACGTCTATGTTCACGTACAGTCTCGTCGTCTGGAACATCCTCCAGGCCGACTTCAGGAGGCTTGCGTGCGCATACGCAGACGGTCCGCCGTCGCCGGAATCCTCGCCGCTACCACCATCCTCGCGTCCGTGCCGCTGAGCGCGAACGCCGCACCCGCCCACCCGACGCCCGGCCCGGCCACGCCGCTGACCGGCGAGCAGGTGGGCGACGAGTACGCCTTCGTCGACAACCGTGGCGGGGCCGCCGCGCCCACCACGGCCCAGCGCGCCCAACTCCGCGCCGACACCGTCGTCACCCGCTGGAACAAGCTCGGCACCCCGGCGTCGGTCACCCCGCTGAAGGGTCGGCTCGCCCGTGGTCCGGCGGGCGACGCCGAAACCGTTGCCCGGCGCTACCTCAAAGGCAGCCTCGGCCTGTTCTCGCTCAAGGCGAGCAGCGTCGACGACCTCGAAACCGTTGCCACCACCAAGGTCGGCGCCGGCTCCGTCGTGCTGATGCGCCAGCGGTACGGCGGCCTGCCCGCCGCCCACGACGGCCTTGTTGCCGTCGCGGTCAAGGGCGGCGACGTCCTGCGGGTCACCTCCTCGCTCAGCCCGCGCACGGCCAAGCCGGCCGCCGCGAGCCTCAGCGCCGACGACGCCCTCGCCGCGGCGCTCACCGACGCGAAGATCACCCGTGACAAGCTCAGCGACTCCCGGGTCCGCCTGGTCGCAGTGCCGATGCCGGGCGCCGACCCGCGCGCGGCCTACGAAGTGGTGGTCATGGCGAACGACGCCGAGCATCCGCTCGGCTACACCACCTATGTGGACGCCATCGACGGCAAGGTGCTGCTGCGCGAGAACCTGGTCAACTTCGCCGATGGCGACCCGCACTGGAAGGTCTTCCCGGCCACGCCGCCCACCAACGGGGCCGACACCCGGCAGACCTGGTGCATCACCGCGACCGGCTGCGCCCGCAGCGTCGTCGACCCGGCCACCGGCAAGGCCTGGGACGTCGACGCCGTCACCGGCACCCCCAGCAACACCACCACCGGCAACTCGGCCGAGACCGTCCGGCTGTGGGGCAACGGCAACCCGGCGCTCCCCGCCGCGCCGAAGGCCGACCGGGAGTACGTCTACCCGTTCACCAACCAGTGGAACAGCAGTAAGTGCGACCCCAACTCGCTGACCACGCCCGAACAGGCCGACGCCGACGCGGCCACCGCCAACCTGTTCGCCATGCACAACCGGATGCACGACTGGTCGTACAAGCTGGGCTTCACCGAGGCGACCTGGAACCTGCAGAAGGTCAACACCGGGGCGTACGGCAAGGGCGCCGACGCCGAGCGTGGCAACGCCCAGCAGGGCGCGGCCACCGCGACCACCCGCAACAACGCCAACCAGGCCACCCCGCCGGACGGCATGCAGCCGACCAGCAACATGTACATGTGGCAGCCGTTCGCCGGGTCCGCGTACCCGCCGTGCGTCGACGGTGACTTCGACATGACCGTCATCGGCCACGAGTACGGCCACGCCATCAGCAACCGCATGATCGCCGGCCCGGACAGCGGGATCAGCTCGTCGCAGGGCGGGGCCATGGGCGAAAGCTGGTCCGACCTGCTCGCCATGGAGTACCTGTTCGAGAGCGGCTACGCCCCGCGCGGCAACACGCCGTACGTGACCGGCGCGTACGTGACCGGCGACGTCGTCACCGGCATCCGCAACTTCGACATGAGCAACAGCCCGCTCAACTACTCCAACGTCGGCTACGACCGCGGCGCCGCCGTGCACTCCGACGGCGAGATCTGGAGCGCGACGAACTTCGACGTCCGGCGCGCCCTCATCGCCCGGTACGGCTCGGGCACCCGCGCCCAACAGGAGAGCTGCGCCGCCGGCACCACCCCGGCCACCGAGTGCCCGGGCAACCGCCGCTGGATCCAGCTGGTCTTCGACTCGTTCCTGCTGGCCGCCACCGGCTCGGTCAGCATGCTCGACATGCGCGACAACATGATCACCGCGGACGCCCTGCGGTTCAACGGTGCCAACGCCGACCTGTTGTGGAACACCTTCGCCACCCGCGGCATGGGCGCCGGCGCCGCCAGCGGCCCGTCCGACGCCGACCCGGTGCCCAGCTTCGCCTCGCCGTACGTGGAGAACTCCGAGGTGAGCTTCAAGGCCCTCGGTGAGGCCGCCGGCAAGCCGGTCCGGCTCTACATCGGTGACTTCGACAACGGCTCGGTGCCGGTTGCGGACACCGACCCGACGACCGCCCTGCCGGAGACGGTCACCCTGGCCCCGGGCACCTACAAGTTCCTGGCGATCGGCGCCGGCTTCGGCCACAAGCGCTTCACCCAGACCGTGTACGCGGGTGTCACCGCCCAGGTCGGCGTGGTCATGCCCACCAACCTCGCCTCGGCGAGCTCCGGTGCCACCATCACCGGTGACGGCAGCGCCCCGTCCCGTCTCATCGACGACGCCGAAGCCACCGCCTGGACCGCCACCGGCGGAGCGGTCGGCCGTCAGGTCACCGTCGACCTGCCCACCGACGCCGCCAAGCTGGTTTCCCGGGTCCAGCTCAGCGCCTACCCCGGCGCTGGCGCGGCAACCTCCACCATGTACAGCACGGTTCGCCAGTTCGAGATCCTGACCTGCAACGCGGCAGCGGGTGCGGACTGCGCGAGCGACGCCGGTTACCGGGTCACCTACACCAGCCCGGCCAACGCGTTCGACACCGGCCAGTTCCGACCCAAGGTGCCCAACCTGGTGCTGAAGTCGTTCAACGTCCGGCCGACCCCGGCAACGCACGTGAAGCTCCGCGTCCTGAGCAACCAGTGCATCGCCAACCCGCTCTACGCCGGCGAGCAGGAGAACGACCCCCGCTCGGTGACCGACTGCGCTACCGCTTCCCCGGCAGCGGGCAACGCCGTCGCTGCCGAGTTCCAGGTCTTCAGCAGCTGACAAAAGACGGCGAGGGTACGCGGTGGCGGCCGCGTACCCTCGCGCTTTTGTCCGTGACCATCCGTCGCGCTCTGAGTGCGGGGAGGCACTTCACCGGGGTCTGACACGGTGATCTGCATCATGTCGGACCATGTCGATCTTGCGTGCGGTGACCGCGGTGACGGCGGCTCTGGTGCTGGCAGGCTGTTCATCGGGTTCGGATTCTTCGAGTAAGGCTGGTGCGCCGCCGGCGGCTGCTGGTGCGCAGGCGGCGTCCCCCGGCGCGCAGCCGTCCGCGTCCGGCCCCGCGGCGGCGAAGCCTGACCGCCAGCACAACGGGTGGAAGGACTCGGACATCCCGACGTTCGGTCCGGCGCCGGCGCCGGACAAGATCACCTTGCCGCCGGGCGGGAGTGCCCCCTACCTGCTGCGGATTCCGACGAAGAGCAAGGTGGCGTTCCTGACGATCGATGACGGCTTCCTGAAGCATCCGGAGGCGCCGGCGCTGATCAAGGCGGCCGGGGTTCCGGTGACGCTGTTCCTCACCACGGATGCGATCAAGGACGACCCGGATTACTTCAAGCCGATGATCGAAGCCGGGGCGGTGGTGGAGAGCCACACGATCACCCACAACGATCTGCGGGGACAGCCGTATTCGGTCCAGAAGAAGGAGCTGTGCGGGTCTGCCGACAAGTTGGCCCAGTGGTTCGGCAAGCGCCCGACGTTGTTCCGGCCGCCGTTCGGCAACCAGGACGACACGACGTTGAAGGCGGCGCGGGACTGCGGGATGAAGGCTGGGTTCATGTGGAAGGAGACCGTCCACGAGGGCAAGGTCCGCTTTCAGGAGGGCAAGAAGGTCCAGCCGGGCGACATCCTGCTCATGCACTTCCGGCCGGCGTTCGTCAAGGACTACCTGGCGGCGCTGAAGGCCATCAAGAAGGCAGGACTGACTCCGGCTCTGCTCGAGGATTACGTCCCCTGAGTCGCAGTTTGGCGACCAGTCCGGCTGACAGGCTGCCGAGCAGCAACACCCAGCCGGTGGCGAGCAGGACACCGACGATCCAGTCGCGGGTGGTAGCGGGGTCGCGGTCCGCGGCCGGGATGGCGCGCGCGAGGCCCAGCGGATCCTCGATCATCTCGACCGGGCCGCTGGTGGTGGCGAATGCGGCCATACCCGCGGCGCCGTCGCCGAGTTTCGGGCCGGACACGGGCCTGCCGTTCGGACGCTGCAGCCACAGGTAGTCGGCGCAGCCGGCCGGGCGGTCGCTGGCCGGCCCGACGGTGCCCGAGTGGCATTCCCGGTCACGGTCGGCGACCGACGCGGACACCGGGCGGCCGACCACGGCCAGGTAGCCGTCCCGGGTGAGGTCGCCGCCGGCGCAGAAGGCCAGCGGTCCGAGCAGGACCTGGGTCACGATCGCGATCCTCAGCAGACGGGTGGGCAGGCCGAGGAACAGCAGGAGGATCGGGGCGGCCAGCAGGCCGGCGAAACCGGTCACGAAGACCAGCCAGCCGGCAAATCCCACGCCGACATCGCCGTCAGCGAACCGTACGGGTGCGAGGAAGTCGGTGCAGGCGGCGACAAAAAGAGCGCCCGGCGGCAGGAGGCGGTCGGACCAGGACGGTGGTTCCATACCGGCACTCTAAGCAGCACAGATCACCGATTCTGCGCGGATCTGTGAGCGTTCGGTAAGGGGTCAGCCGGGGATCGGGCGACGCATCGAGTAGGTGACGCCGTGCAGCCGGTGCGGCTCGTTGATCACATGGATGGCGGCGCGGTCGTAGGCCTGCCAGCCTGCTGAGCCCGCCCGGTTGAGGTGGCGCAGATCGTCGAACCGCTCATCGGTGCCCCAGCGCAGGACGCCGCCGGGGTGATAGAAGGTGGCCGTCCAGTCCATGAACTTGTCGGCGCCGAACGTGCCGGCCGCGCGGTACTCGAGCCGGGCGTACTCCCAATTGGTCACAGTCACACTCAAGATTATCTCTACGCGGAGTGGGGCCGCGCGGGAAGACGCGCGACCCCACTCTTGCTGTGGCTGTGGTTCAGGCGACGTTGACCGCGGACCAGGCGGCGGCGGTCGCGTTGTACTCCGCGCTGCCGGCGCCGTACAGGTCGCGGGCGGCGTTGAGGGTGGCCGTACGGGCCTGGGCGTACTTGGTGCCCGAGGTCATGTACGTGGTGAGCGCCTTGTAGAAGATCGCGCCGGCCTTGTCGTTGCCGATGCCGGTCACGCTGCTGTTGTTGCAGGTGGGGCTGTTGTACTGCACGCCGTTGACGGTGTGCGCCCCGCTGCCGACGGCGAGCAGGAAGAAGGCGTGGTTGCCGACGCCCGAGGAGTAGTGCACGTTGAGGTTGCCGACCGAGCTGCTCCAGCAACCGACCGAGTCGCCGTCCTTGGTCGGGTCGTCCATGTAGCGCAGCGGCGTGTGGTCGAGGGCGATCTCCTCGCCGATCAGGTAGTCGCCGACGTCCGAGGTGTTGTTCGAGTGGAACTCCACCAGGGTGCCGAAGATGTCGCTCATCGACTCGTTGATGCCGCCGGACTCACCGCTGTAGACCAGGCCCGCCGTCCGCGAGGTGACGCCGTGGGTCATCTCGTGACCGCCGACGTCGAGCGAGGTGAACGGGCCGTAGTTCACGCCGTCCCCGTCGCCGTAGAGCATGCAGAAGCAGCTGTCGGACCAGCCGGCGTTGTTGTACTTGGTGCCGTAGTGGACCTTGCTGAAGCTGCCCTTGCCGTCGCCCGCGATGCCCTCGCGACCGAACTTCTCCTTGAAGTAGTCCCAGGTCTCGGCGACGCTGAACTGCGCGTCGACCGCCACCGTCTGCCGGTTGTTCAGCTGGCCGGTGCCCCAGACGTTGTCGGCGTCGGTGAACAGCGTGCTCTTGCCGAACCGCCGGTTGTTCATGTCGGTGGTGTAGTTGTTGCCCCGCGTGGGGTCCTTGAGCTGGTATGTCGAGCCGGACTTGGTGGTCTCCAGCGGCACCTGGCCCACGTTGTAGCCGGTGCCGGTGCCCTCGACGTGCTGCACCTCGGACCACTTGTCGACGACCTTGCCGCTGTGCGCGTCGACCAGCACGTGGGTCTCGCTGTCGCCGTGCTCGTCGGGAACGGCGATGAGCGTGCGCCACACCAGGCCGGGCGTTTCGGGCAGCGCGTTGACGGCCAGCGTGGTGTCCGCGCCGGCGATCGCCTTGCCCCCGAGGGCCTTGGTCGCTGCCTTGACCGCCTTGGCGGCGGTGAGGGTCGGCGCCGTGGTCATGGTGATCGGCGCGAGCTGGGTCTTGGTGACCGCGTTGAGCGCCCCGCCGGTGGACAGGTGGGCGATCACGTCGCCGCCGATGACCGGAAGGCCCTGATAGGTACGCGTGAGGCGGACGTGGCTGGCGCCGCTGTTCTCGACGACCACACCGCGCTGGGCGAAGGAGTCGCCCCGGCCAGCCGCAAAGGCGGCCGCGTGGCTGCCGATGGCGCTGTTAGCGCGGCTGATGGCGAGGGCGGGGGTAACCGGCTGCGGCTCGGGGGCTGCCTGCGCCGCGACGGGGGCGGCGAGCGCGGCCGAGGCGGCGAGCGCGCTGGCGGTGACGATGGCTCTGGTGCGCACCGTTTCTCCTCTCGTGGCCGGCCGGGTATGGCCGACTGGCATCGATCTTTGTGAATACGAAGCAAAATGGGAAGACCTTTCGGTGACAAACCTGTGACTCGCCAGGTACATATATGGACGTCACTGACACAATCCGGCGCTGATTTCTCAACCCGGTTACCGCCGCGCCGATGGGTGCGGTCATGCATTCGACAACACGCGCCGGCATCCTCGGCACGGGCTCGTACGTGCCCGAGCACGAGGTCACCAACGAAGCCCTGGTGGAGCGGGTGCCCGACACCACCGCCGAGTGGATCACCCGCAAGACGCTGATCGAGGCGCGCCGGTTCGCGGCCCCCGATGAGGCCACGTCCGATCTGGGCGTGCACGCGGCACGGGCGGCGCTGGCGAGTGCGGGCATCGCCGCGGACCGGCTCGACTATCTGATCGTGTCGACGTCGACGGGCGACTCGCCGCAGCCGCCGACCGCCTCGCTCGTGCAGCACGCCATCGGCGCCCACCGGGCTGCCGCCTTCGACATCAACGTGGTCTGCGCCGGCTTCGTCTTCGGCCTGGAACTGGCCCGTAGCCTCGTCACGGCCCGCCCCGACGCGGTCGTCCTGGTCGTCGCCGCCGACGTGTACTCCCGCATCCTGGACTTCGACGACCGCCGGACAGCCATCCTGTTCGGCGACGGTGCCGGCGCCGCGGTGGTCGGTGCCGTCCCCGAGCCGTACGGCCTGGTCGACGTCGAACTGGTGACCCGCGGCGACGCCCACGAACTGATCCACGTGAAGGCCGGTGGCAGCCGCCTGCCCGCCTCGGCGGAGACGGTTGCCGCGGGCGACCACTACTTCCGCATGAACGGCCGCGGCGTGCGGGAGTTCGTGCTGGACGGGGTTCCGCCGGTCCTGCACGACCTGCTCAAGCGGGCGGGAGTCACGGCCGGCGAGGTCGCCCACTTCGTGCCGCACCAGGCGAACGGCGTCATGCTGCAGGAGCTCGTCGAGGCCGCGGGACTCAGCTCCGCGCGTACCCATCTGGTATTGGACCGGTATGGCAACACCGGAAGCGCCTCCGCGGCGATCGCCCTCGACGTGGCGGCGCGCTCGGGAGCGCTGCACGACGGCGAGCTGGTGCTGATCGCCGGTTTCGGCGGCGGCATGTCGGTCGGCGCGACACTGGTGCGCTGGCACCGCGGCTGATCCCGCCGCCCGCGAACACCAAAAAGCCCGGCCCACGTCATTGTGGGCCGGGCTTTTCGAGTATCTACGCGGCGCTCTGCGTGGCGGCGACCGCCTTCGTCGACCAGCGCATGGCCGCCATGACCGTGCCCGGCAGGTCCTCACCCCCATAAGCGGCCGCCACCTCGTGCAGGTCACCCCGCTCATAGGCATCGACGACCCGCAACACCTGTCCCAGCGGACCGGTGCCGCGTGCCAACGCCTTCGCGATCTCGGTGCTCAGCGGCAGCTGGTGCGCGATCGCCGCCGGGCTCAGCCCGATCATCTGCGCCACAGCGGTGATCAGCCCGGCCATGAACGCGCCGTCGGGACTCGCGCCGTACGACGGGGCGACGCTCTCGCAGAGCCGGGCGCGGGTCAACGCGTCCGCCATCTGCGCCTCGGTCGCCTCGGAGACGTCGTCGACGACCATGAGCATCGCCCACTGCCGGATGTGCGCGAGGCCGAGCATGACGACGGCCTGGCGGACGGACGACACCCGGCTGGTAGCGCCCACGGCGGCCGAGTTGCTGGCCCGCAGCACCCGCATCGTCAGGGCCGGGTCGCCCGCGATGATGCCGAGCACCTGTTCCAGGTCGGCGTCCGGGTCGGAGAGCGCGCTGATCAGTTCGAGGCGGCGCAGCTTGGACGGGGTCAGGCTGGCCGCTGTCAACACCTGCGGGCGGCTGAGCACGTAGCCCTGGCGCAGCTCGAAGCCGTACCGGTTGCTCAGGGCCAGCTGCTCGCCCGTTTCCAGGCCCTCGGCGACGATCTGGATCTTGGGGTGCTGCCGGCAGGCTGCCACAATCGCGTCGAGGTGCTCCCGGTCCGCGGCGAGGAGGTCCAGCTTGACGAAGTCGGCCAGCGGCAGCAGCCGCTCGTGTCCGGAGCCCCACTCGAAGTCGTCCAACGCGATCCGGTAACCCTGCTCGGCGAGCGCTGTGACGCCCTCGATCACCTCGTCGTCGACGTCGACCGTCTCCAACACCTCCAGCACCACGTGTTCCGGGCCGAACGGCAGCTTCAGCTCGCCGGTCAGGAACTCGCGGGTCATGTTGATGAAGCAGGTGCGATCGCCCACGACCTCGTCGATGCCGAACTCGGTGAACGTGTTGACGATGACCTGGCTGGTCGCGTACGTGTCGCGTCGCCCTGCCTCGACCGCCGCCATGCTGCCGCGAAACAGCAGCTCATAGGCGACGACGTCGCCGGTCATGTCGAAGATCGGCTGCCGGCCGACGTGCACGAGCTGAGTGCCCGGCAGCGGGAACGGCACCATAGGGATCACGTTGTCTTTGATCGGCCGCGCTCCCCGCCGCTTGAGGCTTCTGCGAGCAGGGCGTAAAACAGGGGAACTTTGGGTGCGGTTTCCGGCAGCCGCCACCAGCCGCGTGGCGTCTGCTCCATGTGCGGCCAGCGCGGCCACGGCAGTTCGTCGCTTTCCCGCAGCGACCGGATCTGCAACCCGGCTCCGCTGAGCGCGGTGACCACCTCGCCCAGCCCGTGCACCCACTCGTAGCTGGTCGTCGCCCGAGTCAGCGCCGGTCCGTCGGTATAGGTGTGGGTGGCGTCGAGCTCGGCGGGGCCACGGCCACCGATCATGTCGCCGCGCAGCGTCAGCCCGGTCTCCGCCGGATCCCGGGGCATCAGCCCGAGGGCGACCAGCGCGGGATGGAACTCGACCAGGTAGAGCCGGCCGCCCGGTCGGAGGAGGCCAGCACAGGTCGCCGCCCAGCGCTGCAGGTCAGGCAGATAGCAGAGGGCGCCCTTGCCGGTATAGACGACGTCGAACCGGCGCCCGCCGAGCAGGTCCGCCGCGTCGTACACGTTGCCGTGCACGTACTCGACGGCCGCTCGCTGGTCGGCGGCGATCCGCCGGGCCTCGGCCACCGCCGCACCGGACAGGTCGAGGCCGGTGACGCTGCGCGCGCCGCGCTGGGCGAACGCCACGGTCTCGGTGCCCAGGTGGCATTGCAGGTGCAGCACGTCGAGCCCGGCGAGATCGCCCAGGTCGGCCCATTCATAGCCGGCGAACCAGTCCTGCGGATCGCGGCCCGCCACGTCGTAGAACAGGCTCGCCACGTGGATCGGGGTGCGCTCGTCCCAGTTGGCCTCGATGCTCGTCATCCGGGCCCGGGTCGCTTCGTCGAAGAAGTCGGTCATGCCTGCGAGCTAAGCGTGTTCTGGTCGTGCAGCAACAGCCAGGTCTCCGCCACCCGGGCGAAGACCAAGGTCAACACATAGTTCATCGTGTACGGCCGACCGTCGGCGTCCAGGTCGTGATAGGTGACCGCGTACGCGGCGATGCCGGTGTCCCCGGCCTCGGTGCGCCGCAGCGGCTCGAGCGTCCACGACCAGTCCGGATCGGCGAACCAGCCGCGGTGAAAGTCGCCCACCTCGGCGCGGCCCGCCAGCAGCCGCCCGTTCGGAGCTATGAGGGAGACGTCGTCGTGCACGGTGGCGAGAAACGCCGCCAGGTCACGTGCGCTGATGGTGGCGAGATGCTGCTCGAGAGCCTGGGCGAACGACATGCGGTGGTGGTCCTTCCTGCAGGGGCAGTTCCGGCGCAGCATGCCATCCCGGGCCCGGTCGGGCAGCGGATTTACGCTCGGGCAGATCGAACATCCAGTGCCCGCCCACGGCCTGCACCCAGCCGTGCAGGGTCAGGCAGACCACGACCAGCAGCGCGGTGAGGGCCACCGGCAGCAGGACCGCGAGCACCAGCTGAACCAGCGTTCCCGCCCGGGAGAATGGGCCCAGCAGGACGGCGTGCAGCAGCGCTAGCAGCGGCATGTGCAGCACATAGATGGGCAGCGTAGTGCGGCCGAGCCTGGCCAGCAGCCCGCCGATCCGGCGGAGCCGTTCCAGGTGCACGGCCGCGGCGATTCCCACCAGGACGGCGAGGACGCTGACCGCCGGCCACACCCCGAACCAGCGCTGCACGCCGAGGTGGCCCAGCACCAGCATGACGGCGAGGTAGCCGCTGCCGCCGATCCACAGCATCCGCGTGTTCACCATCCGGGCCCAGCGTTCGACGAACGGCTTCAGCCGCAGCCCTGCCAGGAAGAAGAACAGGTTCTGATAGAGCTGCCCCCGGTTGCCCGGCGCGGCGAGCAGCCCCGCCGAGGCCACCGCCGAGAGCAGCAGGGCGGGACCGAGCACCGCAGCGACGGGCAACCGCCAGGTCAGCTTGGCGACCACGAAATACCCGGCCAGCGCCACCAGATACCACAGGTTGGTCGGCGTGATCGTGAGCTGCTCCACCACGTCCCGCACGCTGTGCGCAGCCAGGGTGTCGAACCGCGGAACGAGCGCCAAGACCACAGTGTGGACAGCGAACCAGAGGGCGTACAGGTAGGAGAACTTGGCGATCCGGCTCCGCGCGACGACCCGCCACGGGCGCAGCACCGCCGACGCCGCGAACATTCCGGAGATCGTGAAGAACACGGGCATCCGCAGCGGGAGCAGTTGATCGCCGAGGAACCCCCACAGGCCGGGCAACGGCAGGCTCAACTGCCAATCGATCTGCAGGTAGTGCTTCATGATCACGTGCCACAGCACCACCAGCAGGATGCAGCACCCCTTGGCGACGTCCGCCCAGCCTGCGCGGGCCTTCGGCGCCACGGTGGGGAATTCCCGGGCGACCGAGTCATGCCATCCATACTGTTGCGGGACCATGCCGGTCGATCCTGGCGATCGGCTGGTCTCGCCAGCGTCAAGGAGCTCGGCGACTCATCAATGTGTTGCCGGCACCGGTGGGAATCTGCGCAGGATCCAGGTCTGCTGCGCGTACGCAAAAAGGCTCTGCGTCGTCCAATAGAGCACGACGCCCAGCGGGAAGAACGCGCCGGAGACCAGCAACGACGCCGGTACGCCGACCAGCATCAGCCGTTGCACCAACCGCCCCTGCGCTTCCGCCGCCCACCCGGTCGACCGGATGAGCTGCCGGCTGGTCAGAAACGTCGCCACCACCATCACCACGATCAGGACCGCCGCGACAATCAGCGACGGACCCCCGGCGCCGAGGGTGGCGGCGAGCGGCGCCCCGAACAGCTTCGCACTCGCCGCGCTGTCGAACTGGGTCAGCGTCCAGCCGTACAGGGTGCGCGCCCCCGCACTGGTCACCGCCGGCCGAAGATGCCGCAGCACGTGCAGCAAGCCGAACAGGATGGGCGCCTGCACCAGCATCGGCAGGATGCTCGCCAGCGGGCTGACCCGCTCAGCCCGGTACAGCTCTCGAAGCTTCGTCTGCAGCGTGCCGAAGTCGCCCCGGTGCTCCTCCTGCAGCGCCTTGATCCGAGGTTGCAGTACCTGCAAGGCCCGCTGCGACCTGACCTGCCGGACTACGAGCGGGATCAGCGCCACCCGGACGGTGAGCACGAGGAAAACGATGCCGAGCGCCCACGACCAGTTCGTGTGCCAGCCGGACGCGTCGCCCAGCACCCGCTCCCAGGCCGCGTGCCAGAACAACAGAACGGCGGAAACCGCCTCGTAGATATAGGATATGATGAACCCCTCACAGCGGAAGCCGGAACTGGTGTGGACGATGTGGACAGTCACCAGCGGCCGCTGTGAGCGGTGGTCATAAAATGAGCGAAGAGTCGCTCAGGCGGCCGCGAGGAGACCGGTAGGTCCCCGCGGCCGGGTGCGTCCCGCAGCATCGGGATCGCGATGACGGGGCACGCCGGCACGGCCGGCCCACTCCCGCAGTGCTCGACGAAGGTTCTGCACTCCGGCCTGGGCGGGGCGGCGACTCAGCGCCACCACGGCGGAGACGGCAACGATCAGCAGCAGGCCCGCGATCGCGCCGGTGCCCAGCAGCAGTCCGGTCGGGCCGGCGTCGGTCAGCGCACCGACCAACCGCCACAACGCCTCGAACCAGATCACGCCGCCACCGTACGCAGCCGGCGCAAGGGTGAATGAGCTGGACTACTGGTTCACCAGGTCTGGCAGGGCCGATCGGATACAAGTCGGCCAGTTTCCACCCGCCCCACAGCCGTCGCGAGACATCCTGACCGGAGGGTGATCGACACGGTGCTCTTACGGTCCTCGATTGGTCCGACCGTCCACGTCCCGAGGCTGAGCTGAATCTCTTCGGTGTGCTTCATCGCATCGCGGTAGGCGCGCCAGCCGGCGAGGAGCTCGTCCTCGTGCTCGTCGTCCAGCACGTCGGTCAAGCCTTCTTCCTCGGTGCCGCGGGTGAGTGCCATCAGGTACTGGCTGGCAGCCATACCAGGCGCCGCTGCGCCCTGGCTCGCGCGCGGCGTCCGCCACCACACCCATGCCCCTGCGGTCCCCGTCGAGCACACCAGCACGCCGGTCAGTTCGCGCACCGCGGCGGGGGCCACGGCAGTACCAGCGCTAGCATCGCCCATCGCCCATCGCTGGCGCAGGCGTGGCTTGTGCGATCGCTTCAACCGCTGCCGGAGGAGCTGCAGCCTCCGCGCGGTGAGATCTCGCCATTCCGTGATCATCCTTACACGATAAGCAACTACGGGAGGGCCTGGAGCGACGACGCATGCGGCGCCTGCTTGTCGAATTCAACATCATCTCAGTGCTGGCGGAGCTAGAAGGAGTGCTGGGCTACGGGTCCTTGCTGCGTCCGGCAGACCCCGACCTGATGGTCCACTTCATCCCGTTAGGGTGCCTACATGTGGCTTGATGCGAAAGAACCCCTCGGCTGGTACGACACTGTGGACCGCGATATGACGGATGACGCCGCAAGGCTGATGAATGCGATGACCGTGCCAGCGCCGGTTACCGGCGGAACCATCATCCGTGCTGGCTACCACATGGCCGCGGTCGGCGCGGCGATCGCCAAGGCGAGCGAGTTTGAAGACCTCGTCGACACACACCCCAACGTCGAGGAGCCCTGGATCTTCGCGCACGACACGGTCGAGTTCCTGGCTCGCTATATGGACAACCTGGCGACCTCCGTCCGGCGAAAGCCCCAGCGATTCACCCGCGGCTCCGCCGAGTCCGGACCCTCCTATGATCCGGACCAGCTGGCGCACTACTTCGATCGTTGCTCGAAGGAGCTGAGGGCGGCAGCCGACACGCTTCGCCATGGGCCGCATGGTCCGACGAACCGTTCAGACGAGAGTGACTGACCTCGCTGACGGATGCGGTCGGCCAACGATGCCCCATGTGTGACAGCGGTGATCGGGGACGGCCGGCGGCCGCGGCCGCGGCCGGTGGAGACGGTGAGCTGGGCGGCGTATTCGTCGAACGCGGCGTGCTTGCGCAGCTCATCGCGCTCGAGGCCACGGTCAACTTCGAGGAACTGCCCGGCTGAGCCCCGCCGGCGACGGACGGGGGCCACCGCCGGCGGGTCGGACCACCGAAGGTCAACCACCCGAAACCCGGCCGGGGATTCGCCTGTCCGGGTGATGCCTCAAACAACTCCACAAGCGAATGGCTTTCGGGAGAGCCCCATGCACGGGCGCAGGTCCCCATCACCGCGGAGCGCAGGCATTGCCGGCACTCAGCCGCTATTCGGCGGCGAGGGTTTCCAGAACCTGCTGCCCGAACTTGGCGAGTTTGGCCTCGCCGACGCCGCCGACAGTGCCCAGCTCGGCGAGCGAACCGGGGCCCAGCGCCGCGATCTGGCGCAGGGTGGCGTCGTGGAAGATGACGTAGGCGGGGACGCCGGCTTCGCGGGCGGCTGCGGCACGCCAGGCGCGGAGGCGTTCGAAGACGGCGGTGGCAGCCGGGTCGAGGTCGGCGGCTGGGGCGGCCGCGGCCGAAGAGGCGCGGCGGGCGCGGGGCGCGCGGGTGCGTTCTGGCTCGCGGCGCATCATCACCTGGCGGCCGCCGCGGAGGACGTCGGCGCTGGAGTCGGTGAGGGCGAGGGTGCCGTATTCGCCTTCGACGGCGAGCAGGCCCTGGGCGAGGAGTTGGCGGACGACGCCGCGCCATTCCTGTTCGCGTAGGTCGGTGCCGATGCCGTAGACGGATAGCTCGTGGTGGCGGAACTGGGTGATCTTGTCGGTGGTTTTGCCGAGCAGAATGTCGATGGACTGGCCGGCGCCGAACTTCTGGCCGCGTTCGCGCTGCAGGCGCAGCACCGTCGACAGCAGTTTTTGGGCGGGAACCGTGCCGTCCCAGGATTCCGGCGGGGTCAGGCAGGTGTCGCAGTTGCCGCAGGTGGTGTCGGCGTCCTGGCCGAAGTAGGCCAGGAGTTGGCGGCGTCGGCACTGGACGGTTTCGCAGAGGGCCAGCATCGCTTCCAGGTGGGCGGCCAGGTTGCGGCGGTGCGCGAAGTCGCCCTCGGAGGTCTCGATCATTTTGCGTTGCTGGACCACGTCCTGCAGCCCGTACGCCAGCCAGGCCGTGGACGGCTGCCCGTCGCGTCCGGCTCGGCCGGTTTCCTGGTAGTAGCCTTCGACCGACTTGGGCAGGTCGAGGTGGGCCACGAACCGGACGTCGGGCTTGTCGATGCCCATCCCGAAGGCGATCGTGGCGACCATCACCAGGCCGTCCTCGCGCAGGAACCGGCTCTGGTTGCGGGCGCGGGTGCCCGCGTCCAGCCCCGCGTGGTACGGCAGCGCGGCGATGCCGTTCTGGGTCAGGAATTCCGCGGTCTTCTCCACTGAGGCGCGGGACAAGCAGTAGACGATGCCCGCGTCGCCCTTGTGTTCGTTGCGGAGCAGGTCGAGCAGCTGGCGCCGGGGCTCGTTCTTGGCGACGATCCGGTATTGGATGTTGGGCCGGTCGAAACTGGCGGTGAAGTGTCGGGCTGCGGTCAGGTCGAGCCGGGCGGCGATCTCGTCGCGGGTGGCACTGGTGGCCGTGGCGGTCAGGGCGATGCGGGGCACGTCGGGCCAGCGCTCGTGCAGCATCGACAGGTTGAGGTAGTCGGGCCGGAAGTCGTGGCCCCACTGCGACACGCAGTGCGCCTCGTCGATCGCGAAGAGCGCGATGCGGCCGCGGTCGAGCAGCCGCTGGGTGGCGGCGACGCCGAGGCCTTCGGGGGCGACGTAGAGCAGGTCGAGCTCGCCGGCGACGAGGAGCTGCTCAGTGATCCGGCGCTCGTCGAGGTCTTGCGTCGAGTTGAGGAAGCCGGCGCGGACGCCGAGGGTGCGCAGCGCGTCGACCTGGTCCTGCATGAGGGCGATCAGCGGGGAGATCACGACACCGGTGCCGGGTCGGACCAGCGCCGGGATCTGGTAGCAGAGCGACTTGCCGCCCCCGGTGGGCATCAGCACGAGGGCGTCGCCCCCACCGATGACGTGCTCGATGATCTCGCGCTGCCCACCACGGAAGTCGGCGTAGCCGAAGATGCGGTTGAGCACGTCATGGGCGGGGCCGGCCAGCGGGGGAGCGGAAGTCACCCCGCGAGTTTAGTGACTTCGCACAGCGGTGGGTCGCACCCTGTGGACGACGACGTCAGTCGAAGCTGAGGCCGCCGGTCCGGGTGCGCTTGAGCTCGAAGAAGTCCGGGTAGCTGGCGAGGGCCACGGCACCGTCGAAGACCTTCACCGCCTGCTCGCCGCGCGGGATGCTGGACAGCACCGGGCCGAAGAAGGCGACGCCGTCGATGTGCATCGTGGGCGTGCCGACATCGTCGCCGACCGGGTCCATGCCCTCGTGGTGGCTGCGGCGCAGTTCGGCGTCGTACTCGTCGGTCTTGGCCGCCGCGGCCAGCTCAGCGGGCAGGCCCACCTCGGCCAGCGACTCGCTGATCAGCCGTTCGGGGTCCTTCTCGCCGCGGTTGTGGATGCGGGTGCCGAGGGCGGTGTACAGCGGGCCGAGTACCTCGTCGCCGTGCTGCTGGGCGGCGGCGGTGACCACCCGGACCACGCCGAGGGTCTGGTCGATCAACTCGCGATAGCCCTCGGGGACGTCTTTGCCTTCGTTGAGGACGTAGAGGCTCATGACATGCCAGCGCAGGTCCAGCTCGCGCTGCTGCTGGACCTCGAGGATCCAGCGGGAGGTGATCCAGGCGAAGGGACAGGCCGGATCGAAGTAAAAGTCGACGCGCGTCATGGTCCGACGATAGGCCCGACACCGGGGATCCGCCGCGAAAGCCGCACTAGGGATCCCTGCGGTGCGGCAGGGCTACCAGGTCGAGGACGAGTTGGGCTGGACTGCCCGTCGCGGCGTGCAGGTGCAGGTCGCCGCCCTGTTGCCGGTGGTGCTCGACGACCTGGTGCAGGATCGAGACGCCAGCGCTGGCGAGGTGGGAAATGCCGGTCAGATCGACGGCCAGCGGGAGGTTGCCGCCGCGAGTCCGGCGCAGCAGTTCGTGCTGCAGGTCAGGGGCGCTGGCGGCGTCGACCGTGCCCGTGATGCGGACCCCGGTCTCGCCGGTCGCTTCGATGTGCAGCGTCTCGACGGGCGGTGGCGGAGCAGCGGGCGGATCTCCCTGGCCGGGGGAGTGCGCGGGACGGCGCAGCCGGTGGCGGACTGTTGCCACCGTGCCGTTCTCGCCAGGGACGACCCGAAGGTCGGTCACGAGCTGGGCGGTGAGGGCAAGTCCCCGGCCGCGCGCCGACTCGCGAGCCGGTTCGCGCCAGGACCCGTGGTCGGTGATCTCGGCGGTCACCTCACCCGCAGCGGTCAGGGCCACGGTGAGCCGGACATCCTTGCCCGGCAGGCCCGCATAGCCGTGCTCGATGGCGTTGGTGAGGAGCTCACCCAGCGCGTGCTGGAGCAGGAAGGAGTCCTCTTCGCCGGCGCCGGCCTCGGCCAGCCAGCCGGCTAGGGCGGATCGGGCCACCCGCAGTGCGCCGAGGTCAGCGGGCAGTTGCAGGTCGAGCCGGTCCGGGGCGGGGACCCGCTGGGCGGCGAGCAGGGTGATGTCGTCGACGTGCCCGGTGGCTCGGACCAGCAGCTCCACGGTCTGGGCGCAGACCCGCTCCGCGGCGGTGGTGCCTGGTGCGTGCAACGCACGGCCGCCCGCCGCTCGTGCCGCCGTACCGGCCAGCTCGGCGCGGCTTTGCGGCACGGTGAGGCTGGGCCGTTCGAGGATGCCGTCGCTGTAGAGCAGCAGCACGTCGCCGGGGTCGAGCGTGTCGGTGCGGACGGGGAATCTCGCGCCGGTGCTCAGCGGGGCGGCGCCGGTCGATGCCAGGAATCGGGTCTCGCCCGCGGCGGTGACCAGCAGCGGCGGCGGATGCCCCGCGGTGCAGTACGTGACCGCGCCGGTCGAGGGGTCGACGAGGACCAGGCAGACCGTGGTGGCGTGGGCCGCGGGCAGCCGCCGGGCGAATCGGTCGGCCGCGGCCAATGCCTCGCCGACGTCCGCGCCGCTGTCGAGCCGGTCGTGCAGCACTGCCCGGAGCTGACCCATGACGCCGGACGCCGTGACGCCGTGACCCACGACGTCGCCGACCACGAGCGCGACCATGCCGTCGGGCCGGACGATGGCGTCGTACCAGTCCCCGCCTGCCGTCCGATCGCTGTCGGCGGTCAGGTAGCTGGCCGAGATCTGCACACCGGGCAGTACGGGTAGGCCGTCGGGCAGCAGTTCGGTCTGCAGGGCGGTGATGACGTCGTGGGTCTGCTCGTAGCGTTCCCGCAGCTCGGCGGTGCGGCTTTCCGCGGCGAGCCGGGCGTGCACGCTGGCGGTCACATCGAAGCCGGCGCCGATGACACCCCGGATGCTGCCGTCGGGGCGGCGCCAGGCGGTGATGGTGAAGTTGGTGTAGAGCTCGTGCACCGAACCGTCCGGCCGGTCCAGCGTCGCCCGCCACTCCGCCCCGGCGATCGGCTCGCCGGTGGCCTGCACCTGGTCGTACATGTCGATCCAGCCCTGGCCGTCGACGTCCGCGAAGACCTGGCGCAGGGGCCGACCGAGGATGTCCCGGCCCGGGATCAGGGCCCGGGTCGCCGCGTTCACGTACGCGATCCGCAGCTCCGGACCCTCGCAGACGATGACGATGAACGGCATCTGCTCGGCGGCCGACGTGATCACCGCCGGATCGCCGAACTCCTCGTCGTCCATCGCACCCGCGCTTTCCGTCGATCCCTGGGGGACATCATGCTGCCCACCCCGCGCAACCGCACCCCGTCCGGGCTGGGTTCCACCGCCCGATGGAAAGGGCGGGGTCAGAGGCCGGGGATGTCGAGGGTGTGCGCGGTGTGGGTGGCCTTGGTGGACAGGTAACGCAGGTTGGCGGGGGACAGGTGCACCCCGGTCGGGATCCGCTCCTTGATCTCCACGCCGTACGCCTGCAGCTGCGCGGCCTTGTCCGGGTTGTTGCTGAGCAGCCGAATCTTGTCGGCGCCGAGGGCCAGCAACATCTGCGCGGCCGCTGTGTAGTCGCGCTCGTCCTCGCCCCGGCCCAGCGCCACGTTCGCCTCGTACGTGTCGAGCCCAGCCTCCTGCAGCGCGTACGCGTCGAGTTTGGCGTACAGGCCGATGCCGCGGCCTTCCTGGCGCAGGTAGAGCAGGTAGCCGCCGGTCTGGGTGATGCGCTCGACCGCTTCGCGCAGCTGGGGTCCGCAGTCGCACCGCTGGCTGCCGAAGACGTCGCCGGTGAGGCATTCGCTGTGCGGGCGGACCAGCGGCACGTCGCCGATCGCGTGCTCGTAGTCGCCGAGGCCGAGGGCCAGGTGTTCGCGTCCGTCGGCCAGCCCGTCGAAGGTCAGCACGTGGGCGGTGGTCGAGTACCCGTCGGCGAAGCGCAGGGGAACCGTCACGCGGGTCCGTACGGTGGCCTGCGGAACGTCCTTCCAACCCAGCGTGTCAGACATCGGGCCCCCATCTCGTCGCTCGGTGTCGTGGTGTGTCGTAGTGGTCACTCGTTACTCCCGGAACTTCTCGGATAGGGCGTAGCGCAGCAGGACCACGTCGCCGATCTGGCGGACCGCGATCAGGTCGGCGCGGCGGTGCGGGCCCCAGGGAAACGCGCCGTCACTGACGAAGCGCGGTGCCTTGGAGTCACCGACGAAGAAGGGTGCGACCACCAGTTGCAGCTCGTCGGCGAGCCCGGCGGTCAGAAACTGGGTGTGCATGCTGCCGCCGCCCTCGACCATCAGCCGGCGGATACCGCGGCCGGCGAGGTCTCGGGTCACCCGGGCCAGGTCGACCGGGTGGCCGCCGTCGATGACGGTGGCGCGTCCGGCGAGCTTGTGTCGGGCGGATTCCATGGCGGGGGTGGCGCAGTAGACCAGCTTCTCGGTCTCGCCGAGGGTGAAGAAGCGGGCTTCGGGGTCGAGGTCGCAGGTGCCGGTGACGGTGACCTTGACCGGGTCGGGCCGCTGTCCGCGGGCTTCTCGGGCCGCACGCCGGGCGGCGTCGCGGACCAGCAGCCGTGGGTTGTCCTGCCGGACGGTGCCGGCGCCGACCAGGATGGCGTCGCAGCTGGCCCGGACCTCGTCGACCCGGTCGAAGTCGGCGTCGTTGGACAGCATCAACCGCTCGTCGCCGGCGCTGTCGAGATATCCGTCGATGGACATGCCGCAACTCAGCAACACGTACGGTCGATCTTCCACTGATCCAACATAATCGGCATCCAGCGTGATGGCACACTCACGCACTGCTGCCGACCAGGTCCCGGACGGGCCGCGGGGCGGCGGGACGGAGGACGATGACCTCTGCGGCCGGGGCGACCACCGGAGTCTTCGCCCGGGTCCGGGCCAGGGCGCGGGTCACGATGACGACCAGGCCGGGCAGGGCGGCGACGAAGGCGAAAAGCCCGTAGACGACCGCGATGGTGAGGCCCTGGGTGGCGCTGAGCCCCGCGGCGCCGAACGCCCACGCGGTGACTCCTTCCCGGGGTCCCCAACCGCCGATGTTCAGCGGCAGCGTCATCGCCAGCAACGCCAACAGCAGCAGCGGGGCCAGGCGCAGCAGCGTGGCCTCGGACCCGGCCGCGCGGGCCGCCACCAGGAAGGTGGACAGGTGTCCGGCCAGCACGAGGGTGGAGGCGAGCACGATGCCGGGCCAGTTGCGCCGGGCGAGCAGCCCGGCCCGGATCTCGCTGACCCCGGTCCGCGCCGCCTTCGCCCACCGCGAGGCGCCGCCGCGGAGCTTGCCGACCGCGAGGAAGAGCACCACCGCGAGCGCCGCGGTGGTCGCGGCCACGACGGCGACCGTCTGGCCGTGCTCACGCAACTGCGTCAACACCGGCGACGGTACGGTCAGCAGCACGGTCAGTCCGACCGTCACGAGCACGATCTGCCCGGCCGTACGCTCCAGCACCACTGCCCGGACGCCACGGCCGACGTCGCCGGCGTCACGGCCGTGCTGGACGGCCCGGTCGACGTCGCCGAGGATGCCGCCCGGCAGGGCCGCGTTGATGAACAGCGCCTTGTAGTAGTCGCCGATCGCGGTCCGCAGCGAGAGCCTCATGCCGAGCCCACGGGCGACGAGGCACCAGCGCCAGGCGCTGAGCACCGTGGTTGCCACGCCGATCGCGAAGGCCGTGCCGAGCGTGCCGGCGTCGATGACCCGCAGCCCGTCGAGGAACGCGCCGGTGCCGAGGCGCCAGAGCAGCACGGCGAGGATGGCCACCCCACCGAGCACTCGCACCCAAGCCCAGATCGATCGGTTCATCGCCCCGTCCCTCCGCGTTGCCTTCATGCAACTCATACGGCCGGACAGTGGCAGGCGGTTCAGACTTTCTGCGCCAGAAGATCTTGATGCCCGACCGTGACCTGGAGTTCGCCCGCCTCCGCAGCGGCTGTCCGGGCCGCGAGGTAGTCGTCGAGTGCCAGGTCAGGGCGCTGCTCGGCGGCCGCGGCGACCCAGCCGCGCAGCCATTCGGCGGCCAGTGCGCCCTGCTCGGGTCCCAGCTGCCAGGGGCTTGGTCGGGTGGTCACGGTTGCCCCGGCGGTGGCGAAAGCCTCCGCCGCAGCGCCGACGGACTCTCCTCCGAGCAGCCACCGGCCGCCGTGCTCGCGGCGCTGGTGCTCGTTGAACGCGGCGGCGACCTCGGCGTCGAGCGGGTGCGGCGGGTCCAGCTGCACCTCGCCCACCACGGAGAGGGTGAACAGGGCCGGGGTGCCGGCTTCGACGCAGACCTCGGCCAACGCCCGCACTTCCTCGGCGGTGAACAGGTCGAGCAGCGCTGAGCAGGTGACCAGCGACACGCCCTTCAGATCGGCGGCGGTGAGGGCCGTCACGTCCGCCTCGACCGTCTCCACGGTCACCGCGCTGCCGTCTGCGGCGGCCTCGGGCACGTGCGCGGCGGCGTACGCCAGCAGTGCCGGGTCGCGGTCCTGCAGGATCCACCGTTGCGGACCGGGCAGCCGCGGGGCCAGCCAGCGGGCCATCGACCCGGTGCCGCAGCCGAGGTCGCGGATGACGAGGTCACCGCCGATCGACAGCTGGTCGATCAGGTCGGTGGCGCGGGCGGCCGCATCGGCGGGCTCGCGCAGCGACAGCCAGCCGGTGCTGAACTCTCCGGTCATGGGTGTAATACCTCGCTCAGTCGTCGGGTGGTCTCGTCCCAGCCGCGCAGGTTGCCGCGCCGGGCTCGGGCCGCGGTCCGCCAGTCGCGGCGCAGCTCGTCGTCGGTGAGCCACCGCCGCAGGGCCGTGGCCAGGGACTCTACGTCGCCGGGCGGCACAAGCCCACCCGGCACGGTGCCGTCAGGGGCCTGGCCGATCGCCTCCGGCACGCCTTCGACCTGGGTGCCGAGCACGGGGATGCCGCGGGCGAGCGCCTCGGTGACGACCATGCCGTAGGTCTCGGCGAGCGACGGCAGCACCAGCAGGTCAGCGTCCGCGTAGGAGGCTTCCAGCGCGGCGCCGGCGCGGGTTCCCCGGAATCGCACGCGGTCGCCGGCCCGGGCGCGGACCCGGTCGGCGAAGGCCGGAACGGCGTCGAGCGCGCCCACGCATTCGCAGGTCCAGTCGAGGTCGTCTAGCGAACGCAGCGCCTCCACCAGCACGTTCTGTGCCTTGCGCGGAGTGAGGGATGCCACACAGAGCAGCCGGTTCCCGGTCGCGCTGCCGACGGCTTCGGGCGCGGGGTCGACACCAGGCAACGCCACGTGCACGGTCCCTGCCGGGAGGTCGTGCAGGCTTTCCAGGCGCCGCGCCGCGCCCGCGCTGGTCGCCACGACCGCGTGGGCGGCGTGCAGGGTGCGACGTTCGCGGGCGGGCAACTCGGGAGCGGCGCCGAGCTCGTCACCCAGCGGCAGATGCACGAGGACGGCCAGCCGCAACCGGGCGGCCGCGCCCTCGATGACGTCCGGCGCCGCGCAGGCCACGAGCCCGTCGAGGAGTACCGTCGCACCGTCCGGGATCGCGCGGAGGGCACGAGCCAGCCCAGCCTCGTCGTCCGCCGACGGATACGGCCACCGCCCGGCGGCCGCGATCTCGTGCACCGTCCGGATCGTGGCGAGCCCGGTCAGCACCCGCCGGTCGTACGTGTTGCCGCCGCTGGGTGCTGCCGGGTCGTCGATGTCGCCCGGCAGCACCGCCCACAGCGGATCGGTCACAGCGTCCGCTCGTAGCCGGCCCAGGCGATGTGCGACTCGTGCAGGGTCACGGCGATGCCGGTGATCCCGCTCGCGCCGGCACCGAGGTCACCCGCGGCGATCTTGTCGGTGAGCCGGTCGGCGATGACCTTGGCCAGGAACTCGGTGGACGTGTTGACGCCTTTGAAGTCGGCCTCGTCGTCCAGGTTGCGGTAGCTCAGGGCGCCGCAGATCGCCTTCAGCTCGGCCCCGGCGAGGCCCATGTCGACCACGATGTTGTCGGCGTCCAACTCGGGACGCTTGAACGTGGCGTCCACCACGAACGTGGCGCCGTGCAGCTTCTGGGCAGGTCCGAAAACCTCGCCGGCGAAGCTGTGCGCGATCATGATGTGGTCACGGACGGTAACGCTGAACATTCAGTCTCCACTGGGATAGGTGATCAGGTGACACAGGGCGGGAAGTTCGCCCGATGTCAGCCGGGGTAGGACCGCGGGGAGCTCCGCGAAGGTGGATTCGCCGGTCAGCAGGGTGTCGAAGACCGGGTCGGCAAGCAAATCGAGCGCGACGGCGAGGCGGTCGGCGTACGAGCGGCGGCCACGTCGGGCCGGGGCGATGCCGCCGACCTGACTGCTGCGGATGGTGAGCCGTCGAGAGTGGAAGTTCTCGCCCAGGGGCACGCTGACCGGCTGGTCGCCGTACCAGCTCAGCTCGATCACCGTGCCCTCGTCGGCCAGCAGCTCGAGCGAGCGGGTGAGGCCGGCTGCGGTGGCGCTGGCGTGCACCACGAGGTCGCGGTCGCCGGTGGCGTCGGCGGGCAGGGCAAAATCCACCCCGAGGGCGCGGGCGACGTCGGCCCGGTCCGGGTTGGCGTCCACCACTTGCACGCGTACGCCCGGAAAGCGGGACAGAATCGCCGCGACCCCGGCGCCGACCATGCCGGCGCCCACGACGGCGATCCGGTCACCGACCAGCGGTGCGGCATCCCACAGCGCGTTCAGCGCGGTCTCCACCGTGCCGGCGAGGACGGCCCGTGCGGGCGGCACGGTGTCCGGCACGACGGTCACCGCCTCGACAGGGACCACGTAGCGGGTCTGATGGGGGTAGAGGCAGAACACCGTCCGGCCGAGCAGGTCGGCCGGTCCCTGCTCGACGACGCCGACATTGAGGTAGCCGTACTTGACGGGGGCCGGGAAGTCGCCGTCCTGGAACGGGGCGCGCATCGCGGTGTGCTGGCTCTCCGGCACGCCACCGCGGAAGACGAGCGTCTCGGTGCCTCGGCTCACGCCCGAATGCAGCGTGCGAACCAGCACCTCGCCGGGTCCGGGAGCGGAAACCGGCGTCGGTCGGATTTCCCCAGAACCGGGCTTGACCAGCCAGAACGCCTCGGCTGTAGGGGGCATGGGGGTGAATCTCCTCGGGTGCGGTGAACCGATCACGCGATCGATGCGTGTTCAGGGGCAGCACGGGCAACCATAGCGGGGACCCCGATCACCAGACCCGGAGGCGCGTGACTATGAGTATCGACACGATGACCGCCCGCATCGAGCGGGGACCCCTGACCGGGGTGGTCGTCCAGATCGGCCTCATGGCATTGCTGGCCGCCACGACCGGGCTGAGCCTGGCTGGCTGGCTGACCGGCACGGTCTACGCGCTGGCGTTGGGTGTCCTGCTCAGCCGCGGGATGCGCCGGGCCGGGATGCGCGCGCTGGGTCCCGCCAACGCGGTCACCCTCGGTCGCGCGACGCTGGTCGGCGCAGTCACCGCACTGGTGGCGACCTCCTTCGCGCAGCCGGTCGTGCTGCCGGTGCTGGTAGCGCTCGTCGGCGTGGCCCTGGCCCTGGACGGCGTGGACGGTCAGGTGGCCCGTCGAATGAACAGCACCACACCGCTGGGCGCCCGCTTCGACATGGAGATCGACGCGTTCCTGATCCTCGTGCTGAGCGTCTTCGTCGCCGGCACCTTCGGCTGGTGGACCATCGCTCTCGGCGCCTTCCGCTACGTGTTCGTCGCCGCCTCGTGGGCCGCTCCCTGGCTGTCCGGCGCGCTGCCGCCGAAGTTCTCCCGCAAGGTCGTCGCCGCGACGCAGGGCATCGTCCTGGTCGTCGCGACCGCGAGCCTGCTGCCCGACGCGGTGTCACTCGTCGCGCTGGCCGCGGCTCTGGTCTCGCTCACCTGGTCGTTCGGGCGCGACGTCGCCTGGCTGTGGCGCACCGAGCAGGCCCGTCGCGCCGCCGTGGTGGTGCCGCTGACCCGTCGCACTGCGCCATCGCGCCGCGGCACCCGCCGCCCGGCCTCGGTCGGCGTCTGAGCCGGACGGCTTGCTCGGGCGACCCCTTTCGGAAGTAGCCCGCTTCAGGCGACCCGCTGGATCGTTTCGGCCGGCGCGGCCGGGACGGCGTCCGGGTGCAGGATCGCCGCGATGGCCTCGACCCCGTCGACCACCCGGGGACCGGGCCGGACGACCAGCGCGTCACCGTCGATCGCCCACACCTGCGCCTCAGGGAAATGCGGCACCACCTGAGCGGCCTGGCCCACCGCGCCGGCCAGGTGGAAGCCGCACGGCGTGACCAGGACAATGTCGGGCTGCGGTCCAGCGAGGTCTGCCCAGGTGGTCTCCACGGACCGCTGTCCGGCGCGGGCCGCCACCGGCTCGCCGCCCGCGGCGGTGATCAGGTCCGGCACCCAGTGGCCGGCGGTGAACGGCGGATCCACCCACTCGACGATCGCGACCCGCGGTCGTGGCCGCCCGGCTACCGCTGCCTCCACCGCGCCGAGCCGCTTCCGCAGGTCGGCCACCAGTTCAGCGGCGCGCTCCGGCACGCCAGCCCGGTCACCCACCTCGAGGAATGTGGCAAGCACTTCCTCCAGGGTGTACGGATCCAGCGACAGCACGTCCGCCCGGCAGCCCAGGTGATCCAGCGCACCAGAGACCTGCCCGGACGGCAGCGCGCACACCCGGCAGAGGTCCTGCGTCAAAATCAGTTCAGGATCGAGCCCGGCCAGCGCCCCCGCGTGCAGGGTGTAGAGGTCGGCGCCGGCCGCCATCTGCTCCTTCACATAGCCGTCGATCTCCGCGGGCGTCATGCCACGGGTGTCCCGGCCGCCGACTACGACAGTCTTGTCCGTGCGGGCCGAGGGCGGTTCGTCGCATTCGAAGGTGACGCCGATCAGATCGTCGCCGAGGCCGAGGGCGTACACGATTTCGGTGGCGGACGGCAGCAGGGAGACGAGGCGCATGACGCCTGAGTCTGCCCTATTCGTCACTCGATGCGGTTCCCTTGCCGTGTCCTGCGCCTGGGCCGCCCGGCCTCCGTGGCACGGTCTCTGCGTGCCGATGCCCGAGCTCGACTTCTACACCCCGCACCGCACCGTTACTGACGCCGCTTTCGAGGGCGTGACCGTGCCGGGTCTGCGGGCCGACTACTTCCACCGTGCCGACGGGGACCGGGTGGCCTCCGCCGGCCGGTATTCGATGGGCGGTCGGGACCTGTTGCTGGCCTGGGGCTTCACCGACGAGGAGCACTGTCGCTGGTCGGCCGTCCGTGATCCGGCCGGGTTCTGGCATCCCGAAACCGCGGGCTGTCCGGTGGTGCGAGTGTTGCGGGCCGGTGCGGCCCCGGACGACCCGGTGTCGGGCCTGGCCGTCCGGACGCCGTCCGGCGAGTGGGTCACTGCCGGTCGGCCGCCGGTGCCGGTGCGCTGAGCGCGCTGCGCCGGACGAGGTGCAACGAGACGCCGGTGAGACCCAGGGCCACGGCGAACAGCGTCAGATGCAGGTACGGGTTGGCGATCGGCACGAAACCGATGACGGCGACCGGGATCTGCACGACGCTGATCAGCGCGGCCAGCCACAGGCGGTGCGAGCCGCGCCACAGCAGCGCCGTCCACACCGGTGCGGAGGCGACTGCGAGGGTGAGGCCGTCGAGAAGCGCGTGCATCCCGGCGTGGTGGACGGCGTTGTGGGCGAACGCCTGCGCGGGTACGGCGACCCAGAGCGCGGCGAGGACGGTTCCGATGAGGACGGCGGTACGGCGCATGGCTCCTCCGAGCGTTACGGAATCGTTGCACTGAGTGGTAACGCTACGGAAGGTCGGGGATGTCGTAAAGGTCGCTACCCATTCACTCGCGCGACGAGGTCGCACGCGGCGGGCAGACACGTGCTCCAGTACGCAAAGTTGTGCCGCCCCTCGGCGTACGTTCCGGCGGCCTTGGGCTGCGGCAATGCCCGCTCCAGCGCCTGGACGTCCGCGAGCAGCCCGTCGTCGGTGCCACACCACAGGCCGACCGGCACGTCACGCAATGCCGCCACGTGAGTGAATGTGTCGTCGCCCGGCGACACGGCGGGGGAGAAGGCCGCGACGGCCCGGACGAAGCCCGGGAAGGTCTGTGCCAGCAGCAGTGAGCCGTAGCCGCCCATCGACCAGCCGCAGACGGCGAGCCGACTGCTGTCGAAGCCGCGTTCCGCGCACCAGGCGGGCAGTTCCTCGTGCACCATCCGTTGCGGATCGTCCGCGCCGGCGGGGCGCCAGGCCAGCCGTCCGCCGGTCGCGCCTGCGAAAACGAACGGCGGGTTGCCCCGGCGCACCGAGTCGGTGGCGAACCGGGCGAACCCCAGCGCAGGGAAGTCCGTTGCGGTCTTCGACGCGCCGTGCAGGACGAGACACACCGGCAGGCCGCGGCCGTCGCCGTAGCCGGCGGGTACGGCGGTGTAGAAGTCGACCGTGCGGCCGCGTGCTCGTGACTCACGCTGTTCCAGGCGCTCGTCGCCCACCGGCACGTCCGGGATGACGGGTTCGGCGGCATAGCGGGACCGCGCGTAGCCGCCAGCGGCCACGGCGATCGAGGCCACGGCGGCGGCAGAGGCAGCGGTAAGGACGGTGCGCCTGTTCATGAACCGTGCAACGTCGCACGTTGGCTGGCGTGACGGTCGCCGAGTGTCAGCAGCCGGGGCCGGCGACCCGTCCGTTGACGATGCGGTACTTCGAGATATCACCGTCGACGAGGGGCTTGAGCTGGGCAATCCGGGTCGGCGCGGTCTGGTGCTGCACCTCGTAGGCAATGATCGCGGCTTGGACGGTCCGGCAGGAGGCCCGTTGAGCGGCTTTGGTGGCCGCTTCGACGCCATTGCGTGAATCTAACGTAGCGTAAGAGACGCCACAAACACTCACGGTCACAGCCGCCGCCATGGCGATCTCGCTGAGTCTCACACTTGTCCTCTGATCCGCCCGTCAGCTGGGCGCTGGCGGTGTGCAGGGCGACGATACCCAGGGTAATTGAGGCCCAGCAAGGGTTGCTCAGCGTGAAATTTGCGATGATTCTCGCCAGTGGCGACACGGAGGGAAATATTGTGGAACAGCCATAAAAATCACCTTCATGCCGGTATGACCATTTCCATGGTTGAGTTGACGATGCGGGAAAAGCAGATCATCGGGTGCATGGCGGTGGTGTGCGTGGTCTCCGGCACCGGTGCCGTCTTTCTCGGTGCCACCAGCGAGCAGTCCGGTCCGGCCCGGCAAGACCGGACCGTGGCCGCCGGCGCGGAGGCGGAGATCGGCTCGGCACTGCGCGCGGCGCCGGGCGTGCGGGTGGTGCCTCGACAGAACGGTGCCGTGCCGAGGACACCTTCGCGGATTCTGACGTTGACCACCCCGCCCGCGGCCGGCGCTGCCGCGGCTCAAGGCCAGGACCCGACGACGCAGGAACCGGCAACTCAGGCCCCGCCGCCTGCGACCGGCGCGACTCCGGTGGCGACCACCTCCGGGCCCCTGCCCGTGATCACCGTGCCGCAGCCATCCACCACCGGCGCCCGGCCGCCGGGATTCTCGCCGCCTCCGCTGGTCGTGCAGCCGCCGGTGCCCACCCCGGCTCGCCCCACCCCGGATCGCCCCACCACCCGACCGGTCCCGCGCCCCACCACTCCCGCCCCCACCACCCCGACCACCCGCCCGCCCGCGACGACGCCCGCGACGACTCCGGCCACGACGCCCGCGACCACACCGGCCACGACTCCGGCGACCACGCCCGCGACCACACCGGCCACGACGCCCGCGACGACGCCGGCCACGACTCCGGCGACCACACCCGCCACGACTCCGGCGACCACACCCGCCACGACTCCGGCGACCACGCCCGCGACCACACCGGCCACGACACCCGCCACGCAACCTCAGCCGTCCGCGCCGCAACCGGCAAAGTCGCAGGCCAAGGACGATGACGACCACGAATTCCCGTGGTTGCCCGGCACTGGCGGGCTCCCGGGACCGGGCTCGGTGGACTGGCCGCCGGTCGTGCCCACCGGCGACCCGTTCGAGTAGCCCGACGGCGGGTCATACGATCAGCGGCGGAAAGACACCGTACGCACGGAGGGACGTTCATGAGCACCGAGACGCTGGAGTTCCAGGCCGAGGCCCGCCAGCTATTGCAGTTGATGGTCCACTCGATCTACTCGAACAAGGACATCTTCCTGCGCGAGCTGATCTCCAACGCCTCCGACGCCTTGGACAAGCGGCGCCTTGCTGGCCTGCACGACGAGGCGTTGAAGGCCGAGGACCCGCACATCGCGATCGAGGCCGACACCGAAGCACGCACGTTGACCGTCCGGGACAACGGCATCGGCATGACCCGTGACGAGGTCGTCGGCCTGATCGGCACCATCGCCCGCTCCGGCACCGCCGAGATGCTGCGCCAGCTCAAGGAGAACAAGGAGTCCGCCGAACTGATCGGCCAGTTCGGCGTCGGCTTCTACTCGACGTTCATGGTCGCGGACAACGTTTCGCTGGTCACCCGCAAGGCCGGCGAGGACACGGGCACGCGCTGGGAGTCGGCGGGCGAGGGCACGTACACGATCGAGGACGTGGCAGACGCGCCCGTCGGCACCGCCGTGACCGTCCACCTGCGGCCGAAGGACGAAGAGGACGCGCTCTACGACTACGCCGACGAGTGGAAGATCCGGGAGATCGTCAAGCGCTACTCCGACTTCATCTCGTTCCCGGTCCGCCTGGTCAAGGCCGAGGGCGAGCCGGAGACGCTGAACTCCATGAAGGCGCTGTGGTCCCGGCCGCGGTCCGAGGTCAAGGACGAGGAGTACGCCGAGTTCTACCGGCACATCAGCCACGACTGGACCGATCCCCTCGAAACCATCAACCTCAAGGCGGAAGGCACCTTCGAGTACGAGGCGCTGCTGTTCATTCCGGCCCGCGCCCCGCACGACCTGTTCCAGCGCGACGGCCGCCGCGGCATTCAGCTCTACGTCAAGCGCGTGTTCATCATGGACGACACCCGCGAGCTGATCCCGGATTACCTGCGCTTCGTGAAGGGTGTGGTGGACGCCGCTGACCTGTCGCTGAACATCTCCCGCGAGATCCTGCAGCAGGACCGGCACATCCAGCTGATCCGGCGCCGGCTCGCCAAGAAGGTGCTGTCCACCGTCAAGGAGATGCTGACGAAGGACCCGGAGAAGTACCGCACCTTCTGGCGCGAGTTCGGCCGCGCGGTCAAGGAAGGCCTACTCGGCGAGGCCGACGACCGCAAGGCCATCCTCGACATCGCCTCCTTCGCCGCCACCGGCACCGACGAGCCGACCACCCTGGCCGACTACGTGTCCCGGATGAAGGAGGGCCAGGAGGAGATCTACTTCATGACCGGCGAGAGCCGCGCGCAGGTGGAGAACTCCCCGCACATGGAGGCCTTCAAGGCCCAGGGGTACGAGGTCCTGCTGCTCACCGACCCGGTGGACGAGATCTGGGTCGACGCCGTGCCGGACTACGACGGCAAGAAGCTCCAGTCGATCGCCCGCGGCAACGTCGACCTGCCCTCGGACTCCAAGCCGAGCGAGGAACAGACTGGCGAGTTCGCGCCGCTGCTGACCTGGCTGGGCGAGACCCTCGACGAGGTCAAGGAGGTGCGGCTGTCCACCCGGCTCACCAACTCGCCGGCCTGCCTGGTCAGCGACGCCGACGACATCACACCCACCCTGGAGAAGATGTACAAGGCGATGGGCCAGGACGTGCCGCCCGTCAAGCGGATCCTCGAGCTCAACCCGGAGCACGCGCTGGTGACCGGCCTGCGCGACGCGTACGCCCGGGACGCCGCCGCCGTGGACCTGCCGGAGACGGCCGAACTGCTGTACGGCACCGCCCTGCTCGCCGAGGGCGGGGACCTGGCCGACCCGGCCCGGTTCGCCAAGCTGCTCGCCGACCGGCTGGCCCGTACCGTCTGAAACAGAGATCTTCGTCGCCCGGGGCCGAGAGCGGGTCCGGGCGGCGGGGATCGCGGTCTAGGGTCGGATCATGAGCGTGAATTCCACCGAGATCCGTCTCGCCGCCCGGCCCCAGGGCTGGCCCACCGCCGACACGTTCGAGGTTGCCCGCACCGAGGTGCCCGATCCCGGCCCCGGCCAGGTGCTCGTCCGTAATCAGGTGATGAGCGTCGACCCGTACATGCGGGGCCGGATGGACGACCGTGAGTCGTACGTGCCGCCGTTCGAGGTCGGTAAGGCCCTGGAGGGTGGCGCGGTCGGCGAGGTGGTCAGCAGCGGCGTCGACCACCTGAAGTCCGGCGACATGGTGCTGCACGGCCTCGGTTGGCGCGAGTATGCGCTGCTGCCGGCCAAGGGGGTGGCGAAGGTCGACCCGTCGGTGGCCCCGCTGGGCGCGTTCCTCGGGGTGCTGGGCATGACCGGGCTGACCGCGTACGCGGGCCTGCTGCGGACCGCCGAGTTCAAGCCCGGCGACACGGTCTTCGTCTCCAGCGCGGCCGGCGCTGTGGGGCAGGTCGTCGGCCAGCTCGCCCGGCATCGGGGCGCGGCCCGGGTGATCGGCAGCGCCGGCTCCGCGGAGAAGGTGGCGTACCTGCGCGACGAGTTGGGCTTCGACGCGGCCTTCGACTATCACGACGGTCCGGTCCGCGACCAGCTGCGCGCGGCCGCCCCGGACGGCATCGACGTCTACTTCGACAATGTCGGCGGCGATCACCTCGAAGCGGCGATCTCGTCGCTCACCGTGCACGGCCGGATCTGCGTCTGCGGCATGATCAGTGTCTACAACGCCACCGAGCCCACCCCGGCGCCGCGCAACCTCGCCATGGTGATCGCCAAGCGGCTGACCCTGCGCGGCATGTTGGTCAGCGACCACGGCGATCTGCGCGACGAGTTCGTCCGCGAGGTAGCGCCGCTGGTCGCCGCCGGCACCATCAAGCACCGCGAGACGGTCTTCGACGGCATCGAGGCCGCACCGGAGGCCTTCCTCGCCATGCTCCGCGGCGACGGCGTCGGCAAGAACCTCGTGCGGCTCGCCTGACCGGCGGTGGTACGCCGGACGCACTCGTCGTGATGTCATGGACGCGTCCGGCGTACCCGTAGGAAGGTTGTTCTGTGCCGACGATCTTTTCGAAAATCATCAACGGTGAACTGCCCGGCCGGATCGTCTGGTCCGACGATCAGGTCGCCGCCTTCCTCACCATCGCGCCGCTGACCTCCGGCCACACCCTGGTCGTGCCGCGCGCCGAGATCGACGAGTGGACCGACCTCGAGCCGGAGCTGCTCACCCGAGTGATGACGGTGAGCCACACCATCGGCGCCGCGCTGAAGCGGGTGTTCGACGCGCCCCGGGTCGGCCTGGTGGTCGCCGGGTTCGAGGTGCCGCACGCCCACGTGCACGTCTTCCCGGCGTGGGAGATGGCCGAGTTCGACTTCACCAGGGCGAACCCGAACGTGAGTGGCGACGAGCTGGACGCGCACCACAAGCGCATCCTGGACGCGCTCGGCTAGACCTCGATCGCGCGCGCTGCCACCGCCGCCCTCATCCGGGCCACGGCCGACGCTCCCGGCTGGACGGCAAGCTGCCGACCGTCCCGCAGCCGCAACGCCACCTCACCCCGTGCTGCTTCCCTGGCCCCCACCACCGCGAGGTACGGGACCTTGCGCCCAGCCGCGGCCCGGATCCGCGCGCCGAGGGAGCCGTCGTGAGACACCTCGGCGCGCAGCCCGGCAGCGATGGCGTCCCGGGCGAACGCTGCGGCCGCCGCGTCCTGCTCGGCGGCCACCGGCAGCACGACGACCTGCACCGGGGAGTACCACGGCGGCAGCGCGCCGTCGAAGGCCTCGAGCAGGTGGGCGAACAGCCGCTCGAACGAGCCGACCAGGCTGCGGTGCACCATCACCGGCCGGTCCCGGCCGCCCGCGGCGTCGGCGAAGGACAAGCCGAACTGTGCCGGCTGGTGAAAGTCGAGCTGGACGGTCGACAGGGTGGACTCCCGCCCCACCGGGTCGGCGATCTGCACGTCGATCTTGGGACCGTAGAACGCCGCTTCGCCGGCGGCCACCTCGTAAGGCAGCCCCGCATCCTCGAGGGCCTCGCGCAGCACCCGCCCAGCCGCGTCCCACGCGCTGTCGCCACCCGCATATCCGCCGCCGGCTTTGTCTCCACCCGCCGACGGGCCGTCAGCCTGCGCCCCGCGCAGCGACACGCGGTAGGACGACACTCGCAGTCCCAGTGCGGCGTGAGCCTGGCCCATCAGCCGCAGCGCTTCGGCGACTTCCGCCCCAGCCTGCGAAGGAGCACAGAACACGTGGCCGTCGTTGAGGGAGATGGCGCGCACCCGGGTCAGTCCGCCCAGGACGCCCGAGCGTTCCGCGCGGTACATCGAGCCGAGCTCGGCGATCCGCAGCGGCAGGTCCCGGTACGACCGGGGTCGGGACTTGAAGATCAGCGCGTGGTGCGGGCACAGGCTGGGCCGCAGCACGAGTGCGTCGTCTCCGCCGCCGACCGGCATCGCCGGGAACATGTCGTCAGCGAAGTGTGCCCAGTGGCCGGAGCGCTCGTAGAGCTCGCGCTTGCCCAGAACGGGCGAGTACACGTGCTGGTATCCGGCGCGTTTCTCCAGGTCACGCACGTAGGACTCGACCTCGTAGCGGGCCGCGGCGCCGGCGGGGAGCCAGAACGGCAGGCCTGCGCCCAAGAGTGGGTCGGAGTCGAAGATGTCGAGGTCACGGCCGAGTCGGCGGTGGTCGGCAAGCATGGTGGTCTCCTCGGGTCTGCCGGGAGAGATCACCCTGGACAGCAGACGGCCCCGGGCAGCTCGCCCGGGGCCAGGTCGTCGCAGGATTCAGCGCGAACTATCGCCGGGTCGGTCCGGCGTGGTCGTCACCATCCTGAGGTTCATGGCCCTGATGCTAGGCCGCGCCCGCCGCCCGGCACAGGGAATTTCGGCGCTGCGGAGCTCAACGCCACTGCTGCGCGACGGGGTCTTCCCGCAGTGCCGCCAGCCAGGAACGCGCGCCCCGATGCCGGACGCGGAGCCCGGCGACAGCGATCGCGAACTGCAGTGCCTCCACCGTGCCCGCGCCGCGCCCCCACGCCACGCAGAGCGCGCCATGGAACGCGTCGCCCGCTCCGGCAGTGTCCACCGCGGCGGCCGGTGGGACCTCGATGTCGCCTTCGGTGGCGACTGCGCCCGCGGGGCCCTCGTCCCACCACCGCACCGGGTCCGGGCCGCGGGTGATCGCGCCGCGCCGTACTCCGAGGTTGCGCAACCCCTGCTCGACCGGCTGGTCACCGGGGGGCCGGAACGCCGCCGAGCAGGCAGTGAAGTCGGCGACCGGCAGCAGTTCGGCGAAGACCGGCCGCCAGGAACCGGCGTCCAACACCAGGGGCCGACCGCTGGCCGCGGCGGCCCGGGCCAGCGCGGGATGATGCCCATCGGCCAGCACCAGGTCCGCGGTGCGCAACGTCCGATCCAGATCCTCGGGTACGCCCACCGCGACACCGCCCGCGTTCCGGCTCACGATCGTCCGCTGCCCGGTGGCGTCCAACACCGTGACCGCAGAGACCGGCGGAGCGGCGGTGATGTGCGGCGCCGCGTCGAGCAGGGTGACGCCGTGCGCCGCGAGGTCAGCGCGAATCAAGTCGCCGAGTGGGTGCGCCCCGACCGCAGTGACCAGGGTGACCTCGGCGCCGAGCGCGGCCGCGGTGACGGCAGCGTTGGTGGCCGGGCCGCCGGCAGCCACCTCGGCGGATACCGCTTCGGCCTTCTCGTCCAGACCGGGCAGCCGGTCGACGCGCTGCACCAGGTCCACGGTCGACAAGCCGACGAAACTGAGGCGCACGGCGTTCATGACCTCGGATCGGCGTGGCCGCGGACGAGGCGCACGATGGTCAGGAGGCCAGCTCGGAGAAGAAGACGCCGATGTTGCGGAAGATGTCGGCGATGCCGCTGCCGACGCCCCGAGCGGTTTCGGCGGCCGGCCCGGGGTTGGTGCCGATGTAAAAGAGGAGCAGGGCGAGCAGGATCCATCCGAGGGCCTTCTTCATGCCGTTCACCTCCCGCTGCGCTCCCGGGTGGTGGTAGCCCGGGAGATCGATATCGTGGCACAGCGACGCTGGCCCGGTCGCCGCGGGCACGCCGTCACAGGCCGAATAATGCTGCCGCGTTGTCCCAACACACCGCTCGCAGCCACGCGTCGCCGAGGCCCAGCCCGGCGAGGGACTCGAGCTGGTGGGCGTACGGATAGGGGATGTTGGGGAAGTCACTGCCCAGCAGAACCTTGCCGGACAGGCCCAGCTCCTTCAGCCGCGGCAGCAGGTCCGCGGGGAACGGCGCAAGGTCGTCGAAGAACCGCGTGAACGCCATCGTGGTGTCGAGCCCGGCGCGCTCATAACGTTCGGCCAGCGCGAGAAAGCCCGCGTACTCGGGGGCGCCGAGGTGCGCGGCGATCATCGCGAGTCGCGGGTGCCGGGCGAGCACTTCGCCGATCGGCCCGGGACCGGTGAACCCGTGGGGAACCGGGCCCGACCCGGCATGCACGATCACCGGCGTCCCGGATTCGGCGAGCAACCCCCACGCCTCGTCCAATGCCTCGTCGCGGGGGTCGAACCCGCCAACCTGCAGATGAAGTTTGAAGATCCGGGCGCCACGGTCCAGCGCCGTCCGTACGTCATCGGCCGCCGACGGCTCCGGGAAAAAGGTGGCGCTCGGCAGGCAGCCCGGGGTACGCGCCGCGAAGTCCCAGCTCCAGGCGTTGAGGTCGGCGGCCATACCGGGGCGGTGGGCGTACGCGAGCGCGGTGAACATCCGAACGCCGAGCCGGCCGAGTTCGGCCACCCGCTCGGCCTCCGTGCCCCGGTAGGTGATGGGCCATTCCCGGCCGATCAGCGGCCCCGCCTCGTCGAAGTGCGCCCAGACCCGGCGCTGCATGCGCTCGGGCAGAAAGTGCGTGTGCACGTCGGCGAGGCCGGGCAGGCCGAGCGTTGCGGCGAGATCAGCCACGCTGTCGCCATTCGTCGGCGAGCATGGCGAAGTCGAGCTCGGTGCTCCACTCGCCCTTGAAGAGCTCGTTGAGCACCAGCCGGGCCTCCAGGCGCATGCCGAGTCGCCGGGCCACCGCCGCGGAGGCCTCGTTGCGTTCGTCGAGGCGGGCGATGATGCGATGCAGTCCCAGCTCTTCGAAGCCCAGCCGGAGCATGGCGGCTGCCGCCTCGGTGGCGTAGCCGTGGCCGGTGAACCGGGGATCGAGCAGGTAGCCGACCTCTCCGCCGCGATGCAACGCGCTGTGCCAGAACAGGATGACGTCCCCGACGAGCTGGCCCGTCGCCGCGAGTTCGACGCCGAGGGTCAGGGACTGGTCTTCGCCGGTCAGCGCGGTGCGAGCCCACGGCCCGGCGAGCCGGTCGAGCAGCACCTGCCGGTCCATCGGCGCGAACGGCACGTAGCGGCAGACGTCCGGGCGGCTGCGGTAAACCAGCATGTCGTCCACGTCAGCCTCGGTGAGGGGGCGCAGCAGCAGGCGCTCGGTGCGGACGGGATAGGCGGGACGCAGCTCGGCGTGATCAAGGCTCGGCACGCGACCATGGTGCCCCGTCGGGCCGCATCGTGCCGGCGAATTCCGCCCCGCGTGTCCGCCAGAGATTCGATTGCCGTCTATCCGGGTACGGCTCGCCCATGACAGCGCATGCCGCTCCGGCCTGGGCGGCGGAGGCCATCACCTCCGCCGGGACCGGCCAACTCGTCGTCGCCGCGGTGCTCGGAATCGCGGTCGTCGTCCTGCTCATCGCGTGGGCGAAATGGCATCCGTTTCTCGCCCTGATCCTCGGCGCGGCCGCGCTCGGGATCGTCGCCGGCGCCGCGCCGGGCGACACCATCACCTCCTTCAAGGCCGGCGTCGGTAGCACGGTCGGCAGCGTCGGCCTGCTGATCGCCCTCGGCGCGATGATCGGTGCCCTGCTGGCCGAATCGGGTGGCGCCGACGGCATCGTGGGCACCATCGTGCGGCGGGTGTCCGGCTCCGCGCTGCCCTGGGCGATGGCGGGCGTCGCCGCGCTCATCGGCCTACCCCTGTTCTTCGAGGTCGGCGTCGTGCTGCTGGTGCCGATCGTGCTGCTGGTCGCGCAACGCACGGACGTGCCGCTGCTGAAGATCGGTATCCCGGCGCTGGCCGGCCTGTCCGTGCTGCACGGACTGGTGCCGCCCCACCCCGGTCCGCTGGTCGCGATCTCCAGCCTCGGCGCCGACCTGGGCCTGACCCTGGCCCTCGGACTGATCTGCGCGATTCCCACGGTGATCGTCTCCGGCCCGATCTTCGGCACCTTCATCGCCAAGCATGTGCCGCTTGCCGTGCCCGCCGGCGCGCTGCGCGAGGCGACGGATGCCGACCGCGCCGCGGACGGTCGGGTCGTCGATCCCACGGTGTCCGGGCCGGCTGACGGGCCGGACACCGACGCCGCGCTGCCCGCGGGCCGCCGCTTCCCGGGCTTCTGGGCCGCGGTGCTCACCGTGCTGGTGCCGGTGGTGCTGATGCTGCTGCGGGCCGTTGCGGAGCTGACTCTCGCCGAGGGGCATCTGCGGACGGCCTTCGAGGTGGCGGGCGATCCGGTGGTGGCGTTGCTGGCCGGCCTGCTGCTGGCGATGTGGACGCTCGGCAAGCGCGTGGGCTTCGACCGGGTGCGGACTTCGTCGGTGATCGGCGGTGCGCTGCCACCGATCGCCGGAATTCTGCTCATCGTGGCCGCCGGCGGAGGCTTCAAACAGGTGCTGGTCGACGCGGGCGTCGGCTCGGTGGTGGCGGACGCGGCCAAGAGCGCCGATCTGTCCCCGCTGCTGCTGGGCTTCCTCGTCGCCGTGGGCATCCGGGTCGCCACCGGCTCGGCCACCGTCGCGACCATCACCGCCGCCGGGATCGTGGCACCACTCGCCGCAACCTTGGACAAGCCGGGCGTGAGCCTGCTCGCCCTCGCCATCGGCTGCGGCTCGCTGTTCTTCTCGCATGTCAACGACGCCGGCTTCTGGCTGGTCAAGGAGTACTTCGGGATGACCGTGGGTCAGACCATCAAAACCTGGTCGGTGATGGAGACGATCATCTCGGTGGTCGGCTTCGGCTGCGTGCTGCTGCTCGACCTGGTCGTGTGAGCCGTCCGGCGGGCACCTCCGTGACCGGGGTGCCCGCCACCTGGCACCGTGACTCGGTCAGCCGTTCTGCTCGTCGCGCCAGGCCAGCCAGTCACGCAGCGGGGCGAGGTCCGGCTTCGGGCCGCCGATGCCGATCGTGAACAGCGAGACGCCTTGGGCGCGCAGGCCAGCCGCGGCCTCGGGCTTGCTGTCCGCCGGAACTCCGCTGGACAGCTCGATCTCGGTGATGTCGCGGCCCACGTCAACGCAGTGCTTGCCGAGCACCGTCAGTTTGTGCCGCAGGGTGTCGGCGTCACCGAAGCTGTGCCAGATGTCGGCGTGCTTGGCGACCAGCTTGAGGGTCTTCTTCTCGCCACCGCCGCCGATGAGGACGGGGATGTCCCGGGTCGGCGGCGGGTTCAGCTTGCCGAAGCGCTTCTCGATCCGCGGCAGGGCTTCAGCAAGGACGTCCAGTCGCCCGCCCGCCGTGCCGAATTCGTAGCCGTACTCCTGGTAGTCCTTCTCGAACCAACCGGAGCCGATGCCGAGGATGAGCCGGCCGTCGCTGATGTGGTCGACGGTCCGGGCCATGTCGGCGAGCAGTTCCGGATTGCGATAGCTGTTGCACGTCACGAGCGCGCCGATCTCCACCCGTGAGGTCGCCTCCGCCCAGGCACCGAGCATGGTCCAGCACTCGAAGTGCAGACCCTCGGGCTCGCCATAGAGCGGATAGAAGTGGTCCCAGTTGAAGAGGACGTCGACGCCGAGCTCTTCCGCCTCGGCGGCTGCCCGCCGGATCGCCGGGTATTCCGCGTGCTGCGGCTGCAGTTGCAGCCCGATTCTCACAGGCCGGTTGGTCATGAACCGGAAGCCTATGCCGATCGGTGCGGACCGGCCCGCCCCACGCGCCATCGTCACCGGATGTGATGCACGGCTCGTCGCGTTTCTCAAGGTCATCACAGCAACGCCTTGCACACTGGTCACCATGCGTAGACGGACACTGCTGCTCGGACTCGCCGGAGTCGGCTCTCTGGCCGCCTGCTCGGCGGACCCCGCTCCCCAGGTGCCCGTGCCGGCGGCGCCCAGCGCCTCGGCCTCGGCCGTGCCGATCCTCGGCTCCACCACAGCGTCATCCCTGGGACCACAGAGCGTCACCACTGCGTACGTGCCGCCGCCGGGCACCGCGCCCGTCACGGCGTACGCGATCGGCCGGCGGGTCCTGCCCTTCAGCCGCGGTGACCGGGCACTGCCGACCACGGTGTTCTATCCGGCGTCCGGCGCGGCGGCGCAGAACCCGGTCGATGAGGCGCCGCTCGCCTCGGGGCGGTTTCCGCTGGTGCTGTTCAGCCACGGGCTCACCTCGCAACCGGCCGACTATGCGGCGATGCTGGCCCGGTGGGCACAGGCGGGCATCGTCGTTGCCGCCCCGACCTATCCGAACACGTCGAACGGCGCTCAGCACCTGGACTCGTCGGACATCATCAACCAGCCCGCCGACGCCTCCCATGTGATCGACACGATGCTGGCACCGGGGGATCCGCTGGCCGGGGGCATCGACGGGAACCGGATCGCCGCGGCGGGTCATTCGGCGGGCGGCATCACCACGGCGGGGCTGTTCAGTGCACGGCGTGACGAGCGCCTCAAGGCCGGGTTGATCTTCAACGGAACCGACTTCCAGGGCACGCCGTTCACCGGGCCGGCGGCCGCGATGCTGTTCGTGCACGGGCGCAAGGACGAGACTGTCACGTACCGGGCCGGGCATGCGGTCTTCTCCGCCGTGCCCTGGTCGCGGGCCATGCTCTCGATCACCGACGGCGGCCACGTCACCCAGGGCGACGATTTTGAGGCCGTCACCACCACCTCGACAGACTTCCTGCGTTGGGCCCTGTACGGCGACGCCGCCGCCAAGGCAAGGCTGCCTCAGGATGCGGCGACCGGTGGCGTGGCCACGTTCGAGAACCAGCTCTAATCCGTACCGGGCGCGGGTGTGATGGATTCCACTCCTGAGCATCTTTTCAGGTGCGGCGGGGCTGGCGGAGCCAGTAATCCCTCGATACGGTCCTCTTTGCTGACAAATAGGGCCAACAGTCGAGAGGCGGTGCTACAAGTTCGTGGCTAACGTGGGCCGGGTGACTTTCTGGACCCGAAAACGTGATCGCTCCATCTTTGCCAACACCGGCTCGCTGGTGATCTGCGGTCTGCTCGCTGGCGTGGTGGTGGCGGCGGCGTCGTTCCCGGCGGTGGCGATGTCCGGGTTGGCGGCGAAAGCGGGTTCGAAGGGTTTCGCGGAGCTGCCCAGCGAGTTGGAGCAGCAGTCGGCACCACAGGTGACCCGGATCTTCGCCTCGGACGGCAAGACCCAGCTGGCGGTCATGTATGACGAGTTCCGCAGCGATGTCCCGCTGAAGGACATTTCGAAGAACATGCAGGACGCGATCGTCGCCGCCGAGGACCACCAGTTCTACCAGCACAACGGTGTCGACCTCAAGGGCGTCGCGCGGGCGTTCGTCAACAACCGCAACGGCGGCGCGCAGCAGGGCGCATCCACGCTGACCATGCAATACGTGCGGATGTCGCTGGCGTACTCGGCGAAGACGCCCCAGCAGGCGATCGACGCGACGAAGGACAGCCCGGAGCGCAAGCTCACCGAAATGAAGTACGCCATGCAGGTCGAGAAGGAGCTCACCAAGGAGCAGATTCTCGAGCGCTACCTGAACATGGCCCCGTTCGGTAACGGCGCCTACGGCGTCTACGCGGGCAGCCAGGTCTACTTCAAGAAGAAGCCGAAGGACCTGACGGTGCCGGAGGCGGCGCTGCTGGCCGGGATGGTGAAGGCGCCGACGTCGTTCGACCCGACCACCACGACGGGCTATCCGCAGGCAGTGACCCGGCGGGACTACATCATCGACAACATGGTCGAGCTGAAGTATGTCACGCCGGAGCAGGCCAAGAAGGCCAAGGAAGTGAAGCTCGGCCGGACCACGAACCGGCCGGGTAACGGCTGCGTGTCGGTGGCGAAGAACAACTGGGGCTTCTTCTGCGACTACTTCTACCGCTGGTGGCTGAGCCAGGAGGCGTTCGGCGCGACCACCTATGAGCGCGAACGGCAGCTGAAGAGCGGCGGTTACCAGGTCGTCACGTCGCTGGACATCCAAGCGCAGTCGGCCGCCCGTAAGCAGATCACCGAGCGGATCAGCGACAAGAACCGCAACGCGCTGCTGCTCGCGGGCATCGAGCCGGGCACCGGAAAGGTCCGTTCACTCGCCACGAACCGCAAGTTCAAGCTGGACAACCCCGAGGATCCGCAGAACGAGATCAGCTCGAATCCGGAGTTGGCGGCCAAGGGCATCCGCGGCACCTACCCGAACACCACCAACCCGATCATCACCGGCGGCGGGGACATCGTCGGTTACCAGTCGGGCTCGGTGTTCAAGATGTTGACCATGGTGGCGGCGCTGGAGAACGGCTTCGGGCTGGACCACTCGATCACCCAGGGCAACACCTACAAGTCGGGCTACATCATCGAGTACAACTCGCCGGCGGCCTGCAAGGGCACGAACTTCTACTGCCCGGAGAACGCGTACGCGGGCCTCAAGGGCACGTTCAACATGTGGAGCGGCTTCGCGAAGTCGGTGAACACCTACTTCGTGCCGTTGCAGGAACAGGTCGGCGCGGAGAAGGTCGTCGACGTGGCGAAGCGCTTCGGCATCCAGTTCCGTGCGCAGCAGGACGCGGAAAAGGCCAACAATGAGGAGGCCGCCCACCAGTGGGGTGCGTTCACCCTCGGTGTGTCGGCGTCGACGCCGTTGGACGTCGCCAATGCGTACGCGACGCTGGCCGGTGACGGCATGTACTGCAAGCCGACCCCGGTCGAGAAGATCACCTCGGCCGACGGCACCCAGATCGACGCAGGTCAGCCGCAGTGCAAGCGGGTGACCAGCACGGAGGTGGCGCGGAAGGCGCTCGACGCGGCGCGTTGCCCGGTCGGCGACCAGGCGCAGCTCGGTAACTGTGGCGGCTCGACCGAGCCCGCCGCCCGGCCGGCTGTGGGTCACCCGATCTTCGGCAAGACGGGCACCACTGACGCGTTCCGGACGGCTTCGCTGGTGGTGGGCACCTCGTCGCTGGTGTTCGCCGGTTATCTGGTGAACCCGGACTGGGCCAACCACACCGACCAGATGGATCACGGCATCGTCAACCCGGCGACGTACGAGGCGCTGGCCGGTGCCATGGAGGGCAAGCCCGAGGTGCAGTTCAAACGACCCGGCGAATAGCTCGGGCGGCTATACAAGGCTCCTCGCGTACCCATAGATTGATTTTTGTCTATCTCATGGGGCGCGGGGAGGGTGCATGGTGGTCAGGGGCAGGTTCGCGGCCGTGCTGGTCGCTGCGCTCGCCGGTGCCGGGCTGGCCGTTCCGGCGCCCGCCCAAGCGGCGGTCAGTCGGGCTCAGCTGGCGTTGCGCTGGGCGCCCGTGCATTACCAGGACGTGGACACGACCGGCAGTCATGCGCTCGGCGGGAAGTCGGACTACCTCACCCGGGTGGACTTCGACGGGAACCTGAACGGGCGGGACAACTGGGACAACGCCGGATCGGCGAACGCGTCATTCGCCGCCCACGTCTACTACTCGGTGACCGAGACGGCCAGCCACTGGTACCTCACGTATTTCTTCTTCCACCCGCGCGACTGGATCGACCACCCGTTCTTCGAGGCTGAGCACGAGAACGACGGCGAGGGGCTGACGCTCGCGGTCGAGCGCGACGGCAGCGACTACGGCGTGTTGCGCGCCGCGGTCACCGTGGCGCACGCCAACTTCTATTCCTACACGCCCGCCGGCGGCAGCTGGACGGGCGGCCGCGAGACGGTCGACGGGACGCTGCGGATGCAGTCGTCGCCGCACGACGGATTCACCCACCCGGTGACGGCGCAGGAACGCGGCGGGCACGGACTCAAGGCGTACCCGCAGTATGCGATCAACGGCGACGGCATCGTCTACTACCCGTCGACGGTCGCGGAGACGCCGGGCAACGCCGACGACCGAGATGTGCGCTACGCCCTGATCGACATCTTCTCCGTCGACGGACTGTGGGCGCAGCGGACGAACACCAGCCTGTTTGCCCAGCTCGGCACGTTTGCGGGGGACACTTCCGGCGGCTGTGGCACCGGCACCTACTCCTGCGGCACCAACTCGGCGAACGCGCCCTGGGGTTGGGATGACGGCAACGACCTGCCCGGGCGGGGCGAGATCGCCATCGATCCGGCCAAGCTCATGGCGGAGTACTTCACGGTGCCGGGGACGCTGGCCCGGTCGTACAGCTACAACCCGTACTCGGAAGCCGCAGCGGAGCTGACGGAAGCCGCGCGGACGGCGCCGCCGGTGGTCGACTGAAAGCGCGGCGGGAAACGATCAAGCCGGACGGTTCGTGACCGCCGATCCGGCCGACCACACCATAGTGGTGCGAATTACCCGTTAGGCCGACAATGTGACCTGATCGCCGGACCGGTGCTCGCGACCTGCGGGGCGCGAGCGCCGTTGACTGCTGGTGTGCTGAATAACCGAAGCCTGACATCCGCCAGGCGCAAACTGATCACCCTCGGCGTGGCGGCCGCACTGGTCACCGCGGGCGGCGCCGCTCTGGCCGAGGTCGTCTCCAGTACGCCCGCAGCAACCCCGTCCTTCAACGGCCCGGTCTACGCCGTCGCCCACCGCGGCGACGTGGTCTACGTCGGTGGCTCGTTCACCGCCGCCGTGGTCAACGGCAAGCAGATCGGCCGCGAACGGCTCGCCGCCTACGACTCGCGTACGGGCACGTTGCTCGGCTGGAACCCCGGTGCCGACGCGACGGTCCGGGCGCTCGCCGTCGACAACGCCACCGTTTTCGCCGCCGGGGACTTCGACAAGGTCGCCGGGATGTCCCGCGATGCGGTTGCCGGGATCGACGCCACCACCGGTGCACTCGGCGCGCTCAAGCACACGGTGCTGGGTCAGCCCAACGCGCTCGCCGTTGCCAACGGGCGCCTGTATGTGGGCGGCCGCATCACCTCCGTGGACGGTGCCGCTCGCGCGAACCTGGCCGCCTTCCAGACGGCGACCGGCGCGCTCGACGCCTGGGCGCCGAAGACCGACGACACGGTCAACGCGCTCGCGACCGCGAACGGCAAGGTCTATCTGGGTGGCAGTTTCCACAAGACCAACGACGTGAAGTCCACACTGCGGCTCACCGCGGTCGACGGCGTCACCGGCGTGCTGGACAAGACCTTCCTGCCGAAGCCGGTGTCGCAGGTGTTCGCGCTGACCACCAGCCCCACCGGGGTGTACGCGGCGCTCGGCGGCCAGGGCGGCCGGGCCATCTCCTATACCTTCGCCGGTGCGGCCCGCTGGACCCGCGTCTTCGACGGTGACGCCCAGGCGATCGCGGTTCTCGGCGACACCACCTATGTCGGCGGCCACTTCGACCGTGCCTGCACGACCACCAACAACGGCGCCAAGGGCGCCTGCACGGACGGGTCGGTGGCCCGGGTCAAGCTGGCCGCGGTCGACAACGCGGGCAACCTGCTCGAATGGGGACCGCAGGCCAACGGCGTCGTGGGTGTCCGTACGCTCGCCACGAATCCCGCCTCCGGCCTGCTCAGTGTCGGCGGCGACTTCACCACGGTCGGTGGTGTGACCCAGAAGCGGTACGCGGCCTTCGGTGGCCCGACCTCCCGGCAGCCGGTCCCGCCCGCGCCGCCGTCGCCGTACGTGGCGTCGTACAACTTCGACTCGACGGTGGCTGACGGCACGTACGACGACGGTTCCGGTAACGGGCACCTGCTCAAGACTCTCGCGGTCAACGGTGGTGTCCTCAAGACCGTGCCGCACGGCAGCGGTCAGGCCCTCGCGTTCCCGCCGAAGTGCGCGGGGGCGACCTGCGGCCGGGTCGTCCTGCAGGCTGCCGACGCGCCGGGCCTCAACCCGGGTGCCAAGGACCTGCGGTACGGCGCTGGCGTCCTGCTGTCGCCCGCGGAGACGTCGTCCGGTGAGAACGTCCTGCAGAAGGGCTATTCGACCGCGGGCGGCCAGTACAAGCTGCAGGTCGACGGGGTGTCCGGCAAGCCGAGCTGCGTCATGAGCGGCAAGGAGGCCACCATCTATATCGCTAAGAGCAGTACTTCGATGGCCGATGGCAGCTGGCACGCCATCGAGTGCCGCCGGGTCGGCACTGCGCTGACCATTCTGGTGGACGACAAGGTGCAGGGCAGCACGACGGTTCCGGCGGCCCTGTCGGTGGTCAGCACGCAGCCGCTCAGCCTGGGCGGCAAGGGTACGGGTGCCAACAACGACCAGTTCTACGGCAGCATCGACGACGTCTGGGTCAGCATCGGCTGAGCCCACGGACGTGCGGACGTGCGGACGGGCGGCGACGCGAGGTCGCCGCCCGTTCGTCAGTTCAGCCCCGCGGGGTGGGGCGGCGCGGCAGTCGCAGCGCCACGAGCGTTCCCACCGCGACGATGGCGGCGCCGACGATCGCTGCGGGGACCAGGCCGTCCACGAACGACTGTGGGGACGTGTAGCCACCGTTCTCGCTGAAGACCGAGGCGAGAACCGCGACGCCGACGGCGACGCCCAGCTCGCGCATGGTGTTGTTGGCCCCTGAGGCCACCCCGCTCTGGTCGGCGGGCACGCTGCCGAGCGCCATCGTGCTGATTGGTGCGAACGTCAGGCCCATGCCCACGCCGGCCAGGGCGAAGGCGACCACCAGGTCTCGGTAGGACACGCCGGTGGTGGTGGCAAGAGCGATCCAGAGGATGCCCGCGGCGATCAGTGCCTGACCGGCGACGATCAGGTTTCGCACGCCGATCCGGTCGGCGAAGATGCCGGCCAGCGGCGCGACCACCATCGGCGCCATCGTCCACGGCAGGGTGCGGACGCCTGCTTCCAGCGGGCTGAGTCCCTGCACCACCTGGAAGAACTGGGAAAGCAGGAACACCGAGCCGAACGTGCCCGCCGAGAAGGTCAAGGTGACCGCGGTGACCAGCGCGAAACCGCGCGACCGGTAGAGCGAGAGCGGCAGCATCGGGGTGGGATTGCGGCGCTGCCAGGCCAGGAACAGGCCGAGCAGGCCGACGCCCGCGCCGAGCATGCCGAGCACCCGGCCGGACGTCCAACCGTGGTCCGGCCCGTCCACCACGCCCCAGACCAGCGAGAGCATCCCGGTCGCGGAGAGCAGCAGGCCGAGCGGGTCGAGCCGGGGTGCGCCGCCGCGCGACTCGCGCAGCACAGTGGTGGCGAGGAGGACGGCGACGACGCCGACGGGCACGTTCAGCCAGAAGATCCAGGACCAGTGCAGGCCCTCGACCACGGCTCCGCCGACGACCGGGCCGACCGCGACGCCCAGGCCGCTGATCCCGCCCCACACGCCGACTGCGGCGTTGCGCTTGTCCGCGGGTACGGCCTGAGCCAGCAACGTCAGCGACAGGGGAGCGACAGCGGCGCCCGCCAGGCCCTGCACCGCCCGCGCCGCGGTGAGCATCCACGGCTCGCTCGCCAGCGCTGCGGCTGCCGACGCGAGGGTGAAGACGGCGATCCCGGCCACGAACATCCGCCGCCGCCCGAGCCGGTCACCCAGCGCCGCGGCCGTGAGCAGGAACGCGGCGAACGGCAGGGTGTACGCGTTGACGAACCACTGCAGGTCGGTGAGGGATGCACCCAGCTCGGACTTGATCACGGGCAGCGCGGTGGTCACGACGAGGTTGTCGAGCGTGACCATGAAGACCGGGATGCCGACGGCGGCCAGCACCGCAGCGAGCGGCCGGGCGGCGGGGGGAGCCTGAGGCCGGGTGAGGACGGCGGTCATCGCGTGCTCCTAGTTGTTATTCACTGATAACTAACGACGATGCCACCTTAGTTATCAACTGATGCCTTGGCAAGGTACGGTCGACCTCGTGCCCAGAACTCGCCTCACTGCCGAGGAGCGCCAGGAGCAACTGCTCGACGCGGCGCTCACCGCGTTCTCCACCGGCGGATACACCGGCACCACCACCGACCAGGTCGCGCGGCTGTCCGGGGTGTCCCAGCCGTACGTCATCCGGATCTTCGGCACCAAGCAGCAGCTGTTTCTCGCCACCGTGCGCCGCGCGGGCGACCGCATCGAACAGCGGTTCCGCGAGGCCGCCGCCGAGACGCCCACCCTGGACAGCCTCGGCGCCGCCTACGACGACCTGCTCGCCCAGCAGGAGCTCATCACCGTGCTGCTGCACGGCTTCACGGCCAGCGCCGACCCCGCCATCGGCCCGGTGGTGCGCGACTGCTTCGGCCGGATCTACCGCACGATCCGCGACCTGACCGGCGCGACCGACGTCGAAGCACGCGAGTTCCTCGCCATGGGCATGCTCCTCACTTGCCTGGGCGCGATGCGCGTCGTCGGCCCGGAAGCGGTGCCCCGCGAGCCGTGGATGACCGAGCTTCTCGGCAGGACCGAGGGCGATTAGGGCAGGTTGTGCCGGGTGTACGCGGGCGGGCGCAAGCCCAGCATGGCCTCGGTCATCCGAACCGCCTCCACCGCCGGGCGGACATCGTGCACCCGGACGATGCGCGCGCCCCGCAGCACACAGAACACGACCGCGGCCAGGGTGCCGGACAGGCGTTCCCGCTGGGGCAGGTCGAGAGTCTCCCCGATGAAATCCTTGTTGCTGACCGCGGCCAGCAGGGGGTGGCCGATGTCCGCGACCTCGTGCAGACGCCGCGTCACCTCCAGCGTGTGCAGGGTGTTCTTGTTCAAGTCGTGGCCCGGGTCGATGATGATCTGCTCCGGCCGTACGCCCCGATCCAGCGCCAGCTGCACCCGCTGGCGCAGGAAGTCCGCCACCTCGGTGGTGACGTCGCCGTAGGTCGGTCCCGGGTACGCCGTCCGCGGCGCAGCCAAGCTGTGCGTGATCACCAAGCTGGCATCCGTGCCCGCCACCACGTCGGCCATCTCCGGGTCCCGCAGGCCCGACGTGTCGTTGACCACCCCGGCGCCCGCCTTGACGACCGCCCGGGCCACCTCCGGGCGGAACGTGTCCACCGACACGACGGCCAACCCCTGCGCAGCCTCGACCACCGGCAGCACCCGGTCCAGCTCCTCCGCCGCGCTGACCTCGGGGCCGGGCGCAAACGGCACCCCGCCGATGTCGATCCAGTCGGCACCGGCCTCAGCCGCCGCCCGGACCGCCTCGGTGGCCCGGTCCAGCGCGAACGTCCGGCCGCGGTCGTGGAACGAGTCCGGCGTACGGTTCACGATCGCCATCACCGCCACCCGACGGGAAAAGTCGAACCGGCGGCCGCCGATGACCCGTTCGGCGTGGAGCAGCGGGGGCAGGTAGTCGGTCACGCCGGGAGACTACGCGAGAATGATCGCGTGACCAGCGACGAGCCCCGGACAAAGGTGCAGCGTAAAGCCGACGTGTTGGCGAAACTGAACGCCCGGGTCGTGGATGCCTGGGTGGCGACGGCGTCGGACGGGCGACCCCATCTGGTGCCGCTGACCCTCGCGTGGCACGACGACCGGATCGTGCTGGCAACCGACCGCAACGCGCCGACAGCGCGTGCGCTCGAGGCGCAGGGCACCGCCCGCCTGGCGCTGGGCCACACCCGCGACGTCGTGCTGATCGACGCGGTGCGGGAGCAGACCGTGCCGGTCGCGGAAGCGCAGGAGCTGGGCGCGGTCTACGCGGCGCAGAACGACTGGGACCCGCGGACCGCAGGGCCGGACTATGTCTTCCTCGTGCTCCGCCCGGACCGCATCCAAGCCTGGCGCGAGGTGAACGAGCTGCCGGGCCGCACACTCATGCGTTCCGGCACCTGGGTGATCTAGCCGGCGCGTCGCGCTCCACCTGCTCGACCGGGGTGATCTGCTGGTAGCCGCACTGATGGACGTGCCACGCGGACAACCGAGGGGGGTCGTTGGCGACCAGCGTGTACGACGCCGCGGGCGGTGCGGCAGGGCTGCAGCGGCTCGCCGCCGCCTGGCACGCCCGGGTGCTCGTCGACGAGGAAGTAAGCCACGCCTTCCGGCACGGCTTCCATCCGCAGCACACCGAGCGACTGGCGGCGTACTGGGCTGAGGCGCTCGGCGGACCGGCCGCCTTCACCGGCCGGTACGGCGACGAGTCCTCGGTCGTCCGCATGCACAGCGGCAACGGCCCGCACGACGACATGGACCGGCGGGCGCTCGCCTGCTTCGATGCGGCGCTGGTGGATGCGGGGCTTACCGTCGAACCGCTCCGCCAGGTCCTGCACGACTACTTCGCCTGGGCCACCGAGGCACTGAATCACCGCTACGACGCGGTGGCCGACGTGCCTGCGGGCCTGACTGTGCCGCGCTGGTCCTGGGACGGGCTGCAGCCGGACTAGCCGTACGTGGGGTGCTGCGGCCAACCGGCGGGGGAGTCCTCCCAATCCTCCTGGCGGCCGTACACGCTGAGGTCGCGGATGTTGTGCGAGAACAGCAACCGGTCGACGCCCCGCGCGGTGGTGCTGTACGTCCGGTACACCTCGCTGCCGTCCCGCAGGAACATGCTGAGCAGGAAGCCGCCGTCCGCACCACAGTCCGCGGCAAACGTCGTGTCCCGCGACGACACGAACGGGACCGTCCAACCGCGCTCGGCCTGGTACGCCTCGATCTGGCGCAGCGGCATGTCAGAGACGGTGGCCCAGCTGATGCCGTGCTCGGCCAACATCGCCAGGGCAGCGGGCGGCACGTTGTCGGTGAACGCCGTGCAGCCGGGGCAGAAGTGGTCGGGCCCGTTGTCCATGAACTGGTACACGGCGAGTTGGTCGCGACCCTCGAACAGGTCGATGAGCGACCGTGGGCCGGCCGGCGCGTCGAAGGTGTACGTGGTGGCGAACCGGACCATCGGCAGGCGCCGTCGTCGCGCGGCGAGCGCGTCCAAGCTCCGGGTTGCTTCCTTCTCCGCCTTGAGCAGCTCCGCCCGGGCGGCTTCCCACTCCGCCGGGCTCACTACGACTGGTTTCTCCATAGCATCGAGGGTGCCCCCGGAGGCCGCGCGGAAACCGGTGAACTACCAGCCGGTGGGCGGGGCCTCCAGGTGGACCGCCTTGGTCACCGTCAGCTCGTCGAGCAGCTCGGGGCCGTACCCGAAGCCTTGTCCGCTGCCGCGACGCGGGTGGGCGGCACCGGCCGGGGCACCGCCGAAGACCGCGTTGATCTTCACGGTGCCGACCGGCAGGTCGCGCCAGGCGCGCTGGGCGTGGCTCATCGACGGAGTCAGGACGGTCGCGGCGAGCCCGTACGCCGAATCCGTGGCCCGGGCCAGAGCCTCGTCGAACGACGCCACCGGCACCACCGGCGCCACCGGACCGAACGTCTCCTCGCGCACGACGGCCATCTCGTCCCGGCAGTCGGCGAGCACGGTGGGCGGATAGTACGCGCCTGGCCCGTCCGGAACCGTGCCGCCGGTGAGCACCCGGGCGCCCGCGGCCACGGCCGCCCTGACCTGGTCGTGCACCGCCTCACGAAGTCGGGTGTCGACGAGGGGGCCGAGGTCGGTGGCCCACCGCGCGGCCTCCTTGCACAGTGCCGCCAGGAACGGCTCCACCACCCGGCGGTGCACGTAGATCCGTTCGACCGCCACGCAGATCTGGCCGGAGTTGGCGAAAGCGCCCAGCGCCGCCTGCTCGGCCGCCCACACCGGATCCACCCCGTCGTCCACGATGAACGGATCGCTGCCGCCGTTCTCCAGCAGGGCCTTTGCTCCCGTACGCGCACACGCCGCAGCGACGGCCCGACCGGTCGCCGAGGAGCCGATATGCGCCACGACGGCCACGTTCTCGGCGCAGAGTGCGGCGCCGACGGTGCCGTCCCCGCTGAGGAGGGACAGCACTGCGGTGGGGAAGTGCGGTGCGAGGATCTGCACGAGGCGTTGGCTGGTCGCCGGGGTGCGCTCGCTCGGCTTGGCGATCACGGTGTTGCCGGTGACCAGGGCCGCGCCGAGCACACCACAGGAGATCGCTACCGGATCGTTCCACGGGGTGATCGCGGCGACGACACCCCGTGGGCCGTACGCCATCAGGTCGATCGCGTCGTGCTGTCCGGCCAGGGCACGCCCCCGGTGAGCGGGGCCGAGTTCGGCGTACTGCCGCAGGGTGGCGACTCCGGCATCGACCGAATCCCGTGCACCGGCCACCGGCTTGCCCATTTCCGAGTGCATGAGGTGAGCCAGTTCGTCGGCTGCCGTCTCGACCGCGTCGGCCGCAGCATGCAGCGCCGCGGCCCGGTTCGTCGGAGCCGTCCGTGCCCACCCGGGACCGGCCGCGCGAGCAGCCCGTACAGCGTCGGACACGTCGGTTGGTGCGGCGATCCGTACGGCGCTGACCGGCTCGCCGTTCGCCGGATTCCGGACCGTGTGGATCTGTGTCCCGCTGCCGTTACACGCGCGGCCGTCGATGAAGTGTGTGACGTCGTACATGGCGCGCCGGATGCCCGCGACCGGCCGGATCTAACCTCGTCGTGCATCTATTTGTGCAGGTCGGGGACCCAAAGAGTGAATCTTGGAAGAAGTCGGTGCTCGGGCGAGTAAGTGGATCTTCTCCGGGTACCCGGCGCGCCATGCGAGCCCTGGGAAACACCTCGATCTGCCGGGATCCCGCCACCCTGCAACGGTTGCCCGAGCGCAGAACCCGGCCGGTAGAGCTTGATCGGTGAGGGCCCTGCATGATGCCGTCCTCTTTGACCGGGACGGCACGCTGGTGGTCGACGTCCCCTACAACGGGGACCCGGCACTGGTGCGGCCCATGCCCGGCGCGCGAGCCGCACTGGATCGGCTGCGGTCCGCCGGACTGCGGCTCGGCGTCGTCACCAACCAGTCCGGGCTGGCCCGGGGCCGGTTCACCCGGGCGCAACTTGAGGCGGTGCACTCCCGCGTCGAAGAGCTCCTCGGACCGTTCCACGTCTGGCGGATCTGCCCGCACGACGACGCAGCCGGCTGCCGCTGCCGCAAACCCGCGCCGGGGCTGATCGAGGACGCCGCGGCGGCCCTCGGCACGGTTCCGCAGCGGTGCATCGTCGTCGGCGACATCGGCCGGGACATGGTCGCCGCCGGGGCTGCGGGCGCCGCCGGGATCCTCATACCCACGCCGGTGACGCTGCCGCCCGAGATCGCCGCCGCCCCCGCCGTGGTCGCGGACCTCCCCGCCGCCGCCGAGCTGATCCTCGAACGGCAGCGCCTGGTGACACCGTGCAGCGTGCGCGAACGCGCCGGAACGGTGCTGGTGGTCCGCGCCGACTCGGCGGGTGACGTGCTGGTGACCGGTCCGGGCATTCGTGCGGTCGCCGCCAGTGCAGAGCGCGTGGTCCTCCTCTGTGGGCCACGCGGTCGCGCCGCGGCCGAGTTGCTGCCCGGCGTTGCCGAGATCGTCGAGGCTCGGCTGCCCTGGATCGACCCCCGACCGGCACCCGTGGACGCCGCGTACGTCCGGGAGCTCACCGCCCAACTCGCCGGGATCGGCGCGGACGAGGCCATCATCTTCACCTCATACCATCAGTCGGCGCTGCCGCTGGCGTTGCTGCTTCGCGCCGTGGGGATCGGTCGGATCACGGCGATCAGCGAGGACTACCCCGGGTCGCTGCTGGACGTGCGGCACCGCGTACCCGTGGGTCTGCCGGAAGCGGAACGGGCCCGCTCGGTTGCTGCCGCCGCGGGTTTCGCGCTGCCGGACACCGACGACGGTGGGATGCGCATCGTGCCCGGCCCGGTCCGCGACCGTGGGGACTACATCGTCGTGCACCCCGGCGCCTCGGTCGCCGCGCGGTCCTGCCCGCCGGAGACGATGCGGGCGGTCGTCGCCGCCCTCGCCGCCGCCGGCCACCGCGTCGTCGTGACCGGCGGCCCCGAGGAACGGGACCTGGCCGCCTTCGTCGCCGCCCAGGTGGCCGCCGACGCGGGACTGCTCAGCTTGCCCGCCCTTGCTGACCTGCTCGCGGGCGCAGCCTGCGTCATCGTGGGGAACACCGGACCCGCCCACCTCGCCGCTGCCGTCGGCACCCCCGTGGTCAGCCTCTTCGCACCCACCGTCCCCTTCGGGCAGTGGGGGCCCTACCGAGTGCCGCACGTGCGTCTTGGTGACGCCGAAGCCCCGTGCCGAGACACCCGGGACACCCGCTGCGCCGTGCCCGGCCACCCCTGCCTCACGACGATCCGTCCCGCCGAGGTGCTCGCTGCCCTGCGGCTGCTCGGCGTACGGGCGCCCGAACAGCGAAGAGAAGAGGTAGCCGCGTGAACATTCTGCTCTGGCACGTGCACGGCTCCTGGGCGACGTCGTTCGTTCAGGGCAAGCACCGGTACCTGGTGCCGGTCAATGCCGGGCGCGACGAGTGGGGGCGCGGCCGGGCCCGCACGTTCGACTGGCCGGACACCGTCGAGGAGATCGACGTGGGCGCCCTGCGGTCCGACGACATCGACATCGTCGTCCTCCAACGTCCCGCTGAGCTCGACCGGGTGGCGCACCTGCGCGTACCGAAAATCTACGTCGAACACAACACCCCGCGGGGCGACGTCCCGAACACCCGGCACCCGCTGGCCGACCGCGACGACCTCGTCATCGCCCACGTGACCCACTTCAATGAGCTGTTCTGGGACACCGGTGCCACCCGGACCACCGTCATCGAACACGGCATCGTCGAACCCGCCGCCCGCTGGACGGGCGAGCTCGACCGACTCTGCGTGGTCACCAACGAACCGGTCCGCCGGCACCGGGTCACCGGCACCGATCTCCTGCCGCGGTTCGCGGCGGTCGCCCCGCTCGACGTGTACGGCATGGGCGTCGCTGAACTGCGGATCGCCGGTGTCACCGGCTACGACGATCCGCCGCAGGCACAAATGCATGCGGCAATCGCCCAGCGGCGGGCCTATCTGCACCTGTGCCGGTGGACGTCGCTGGGCCTCAGCCTGATCGAGGCCATGCAGCTGGGCATGCCGGTTCTGGCGTTGGCAACCACCGAGGCCGTCGCCGCCATACCGGACGATGCCGGCGTGCTCGCTACCCGGGTGGACACCCTGGTCGAGGCGGCGCGGTGGCTGATCGACGAGCCGGCGGCGGCCCGGCGGCTGGGCGAGCGCGCCCGGCAGGTCGCCCTGACCCGCTACGGCCTCGACCGCTTCCTCGCGGACTGGGATCGACTCCTGGAAGAGGAAACATGCGGATAGCGATGATCTCCGAGCATGCCAGTCCCCTGTCGGCACTCGGTGGCGTCGACGCGGGCGGTCAGAACGCGCACGTCGCGGCGTTGGCCGCCGCACTCGCCGAGCTGGGACACCAGGTCCGGGTCTACACCCGCAGAGACGACGCCGCGGCGCCGCCCGTAGTCGCCGCGCACGGCTTCGAAGTGGTGCAGGTGGCTGCGGGACCCGCCACGACCCTGGGTAAGGACGAACTGCTGCCGTACATGGGTGCCTTTGCACAGTGGACCGCCGCCGACTGGCGGGAGCACTGGCAGCCCGACGTGGTGCACGCCCACTTCTGGATGAGCGGGCTCGCCGCGGTCACCGCCGCCCGTGCCTGCGACGTGCCGGTCGTGCTCACCTACCATGCGCTCGGCTCGGTCAAGCGCCGCCACCAGGGTGCCGCCGACACCAGTCCCGCGCAGCGGATCGCGTACGAGCGCGAGCTCGGCCGGGTCGTCGACCGGGTCGTGGTGCAGTGCCAGGACGAGGTGGCGGAGCTGCTGCTCCTGGGCGTGCCCCGCAGCCGGATGACGCTCGTGCCCTCCGGCGTCGACATCGTCCGGTTCCGCGCCGACGGGCCCGCCGAACCGCGCGGGAACCACCGGTCACGGGTCCTCACCGTCGGCCGCCTGGTCGAGCGCAAGGGCTACGAGGACCTGATCCGAGCGCTGCCGGCGGTGCCGGACACCGAGCTGGTGGTGGTCGGCGGCCCACCGGCCGAGCGGCTCCACGCCGACCCGTACGCCCAGCGCCTGCGTGCCCTGGCCGAGCAGCACCGGGTGGCCGAACGGGTGCACCTGTGTGGCGCGGTCGCCGCCGCAGAGATGCCGCGCTGGTACCGGTCGGCGGACGTGCTCGCCGCAACCCCCTGGTACGAGCCGTTCGGGCTCACACCGCTGGAGGCGATGGCGTGCGGCGTACCCGTCGTGGCGACCGCCGTCGGGGGCCTCACCGACACGGTCGTCGACGGCATCACCGGCGACCTTGTCGCGCCTCGCGACCCGCGCGGGCTGGGCATCGCCCTGCGCCGCATGCTCGGCGACGACCTGCGCCGGGTGGCGTACGGCGCAGCCGCGGCGGACCGGGCCGTGCACTCCTATTCGTGGCAGCGCATCGCCACTCTGCTCGTCGCCGTCTACACGAGCGTCGCCGACCGGCGCCCGACCAGCCCGAAGTTTCCTCGAGAGGTGGTTGTGTGATGGATCCGTTGGACACCCACGTGCGCGGCATGGCGGCGGCGCTGGGACCGTTCCGAGTCGCCGCGTCCGGGCTGCTCGCGCGCTGGGGCGCCGCGCTGGCGGACCATCTGGGCACCGGCGGCCGGTTGCTGATCGCCGGCAACGGCGGCAGCGCGGCCGAGGCCCAGCACCTGGCCGCCGAACTGGTGGGCCGGCTGCGCGACGAACGGGTGCCGTTGTCCGCCATCGCGCTCACGCCGGACTCGTCGACGGTGACGGCGATCAGCAACGACTACGGCTACGACGAGGTGTTCGCCCGGCAGGTCCGGGCGCACGGCCGGGTGGGGGACATCCTCCTGCTGATGTCGACGAGCGGGCGCAGTCCAAACCTGCTTCGGGCCGCGCACGTCGCCCGGGAGGTGGGGGTGCGGTCGTGGGCACTGGTCGGCCCTGGTCGAAACCCACTCGCTGACGCCTGTGACGAGGCGCTGTGCTGCCCGTCCGCGGACGCGCAGCTGGTGCAGGAACTGCAGCTGATCTCGGTGCATGTGCTGTGCGAGTACCTGGATCGGGCGTTGCCGGCCGTGCTGGGAAAAGCCGGGGTGGACCGTCGGGAGGCGGTGTTGGTGTCGTGAGCCGCCCGCTGCTCGTCGTGGTCGGCGACACGCTGCTCGACCGCGACGTCGACGGCACGGTTCGTCGGGTGGCTCCGGACGCCCCGGCCCCGGTGTTGGAGGAGCGGTCGGTCACCGACCGTCCCGGCGGTGCCGGCCTATCCGCGCTGCTCGCCGCCGGGGGTGACCACGACGTCGCCCTGATCACTGCCCTCGCCGACGACTCCGCCGCGGTGCGGCTGAGCGAGTTGCTGACGGCTGCGGGCATCGCCGTCTACGCGCTGCCGTTGCCGGGCGGCACACCGGAGAAGATTCGCCTGCGCGCCGGAACTCAGGTCCTCGTACGCCTCGACCGCGGTGGCGAGCCGGAACCGCCGGGAGCCGTGCCGCAGGCCGCGCTCGACGTGTTGCGCGCGGCTGCGGCTGTCCTGGTCAGCGACTACGGCCGCGGTGTCACCCAGCAGCGGGACCTCCGTCAGGCGCTGGCGGCAACGAAGGCACCGATCGTGTGGGATCCGCACCCGTTCGGGGCAGCTCCAGTGCCCGGCGCACGCCTGATCACCCCGAACGAGGTCGAGCTTCGGGCCTGGAGCGGCGATGCGGGCGGCGGCTCTGTGTTGGTCACCGCGCAGCGTGCCGGGCAGTTGCTGCGGCAGCGCTGGCGGGCCGGGGCGGTGGCCGTCACCATCGGCAGTGCAGGAGCAGTGCTGTGTCATCAAGGTCCGACTCCGCTGGTGGTGCCCGCTCCCCTGGAAGCGGCGGGCGACACGTGCGGCGCCGGCGACCGGTTCGCCGTCGCTGCCGCGCTTGCGCTGGCTCGGGGCGCTCTGGTCTCCGAGGCAGTCCAGGAGGCGGTCGCCGCCGCCACCGCGTACGTGGCCGCCGGTGGGGTGGCCGCCGCCCTGGCCCCCGACCGCGCGGCGCAACCGCCTCAGCGGATCGGCGCTGCCGCGGCGGGCCAGCTGGCCGCCGAGACGCGGGCGCTCGGCGGCACCGTCGTAGCGACCGGCGGCTGTTTCGATCTGCTCCACATCGGACACCTGGCTACCCTGCAGGCCGCCCGGAAGCTCGGTGACTGCCTGATCGTCTGCCTCAATTCGGACCGCAGCGTCGCCGCGCTGAAGGGGCCGGAGCGGCCATTGACCGCCCAGGCCGACCGGGCCCGGCTGCTCGCCGCGCTGGACTGCGTCGACGCCGTGGTGATCTTCGACGAGCCGACCCCGGAGGCGGTGCTGGCCGGGCTGCGCCCGGACGTGTGGGTCAAGGGCGGTGACTACGCAGACGGCGGGCCGGACCTGCCCGAGGCCGCCCTGCTGCAGCACTGGGGCGGTCAGGCCGTGATCGTTCCCTATCTCGACGGCCGTTCCACCACCGGAACCATCGCCGCGGCGCGTGCCGCCACCAGGAGGTAATCATGGACGCAGTCATCGTGACCGGCGGATCGAGCGGCCTCGGCGCCGCGGTCGCCGCCGCCGTCGCCCAGGCCGGGGGCCGACCCTTCGTCATCGACCGACAGCCGCCCGCGGCGGGGGTGGAGTGGATCGCATGCGATCTCGCGGACACCCGTGCCGCGGAGGCGGCCACCCGGGACCTCATCGCCCGTGCTGGCGGGAGGATCGACGGGGTGGTGACCGCCGCGGGGATGGACGTGCCCGGTGCGCTCGCCGACGTCCCGGGGGAGGTGTGGGACCGGATCGTGACCATCGACCTGCTCGCCACGGCCGCGGTGATCCGGGCCGCCGTCCCCGCGCTCAAAGAGTCGCATGGCGCGGTGGTGACCATCGCCTCCACGCTGGGCGTCAAGGCGGTCAGCGACGCGACGGCGTACTGCGCCGCGAAGTTCGGGGTCGTGGGGTTCACCCGGGCCCTCGCCGCCGAACTGGCCGGGCAGGTCAACGTCACCCTGGTGGTCCCCGGTGGCATGCACACGAAGTTCTTCGACGACCGCGACGAGCGGTACAAACCGGGGCCGGACGCGGTCCTCAACGACCCGGCGCACGTCGCGAACGCCATCATGTTCGCGCTCGGTCAGCCCGCCGGATGTGCCGTTCGGGAACTCGTGATCGCCGCCGAGCAGGAGAGCTCGTACCCGTGATCCTGCTGTTGCGGGCGCTCGGCGTCGGCGACCTCGCCGCGGCTGTCCCGACGCTGCGGGCGGTGCGGGCTGCGTTCCCGGCCCGCACCCTGGCGCTAGCCGCGCCGAGCTGGCTCCACCCGCTGATCGCGCTGGTCGGCGGCATTGATCGGGTCGTCCCGCTCGCCGGGCTCGACGTGCCGCTGCCCACGCTGCCGCCGCTTGAGCTGGCGGTCAACCTGCACGGCCGTGGCCCGCAGTCGCACCGGCTGTTGCAGGCCGCCGGTCCAGCGCGTCTGTGGGGGTTTGCCGCTCCCGCGGCGGGGCATCTGGACGGTCCGCCCTGGGCCGAGGAGGAACACGAGGTGCAACGCTGGTGCCGGATGCTGCGCCACTACGGCGTCGCTGCCGATCCGTCCGATCTCGCGCTGATCGACCCCGGCGCCGCCGTGCGTGGCGTCACGTTGGTGCACCCCGGCGCCAAATCGCCAGCCCGGCGCTGGCCCCCCGACCGGTACGCCGCCGTCGCGAAAGGCCTGGCCGCAGCCGGGCACCGCGTGCTCGTCACCGGCTCGGCCACCGAACGGGCACTCACCACCGACGTGGCCGCCCGCGCCGGACTTGCCCCGTCCGCCGCGGTCCGCACCGGGCTGGGTGAGCTGGCCGGACTGGTGGCCCACGCCCGGCTGGTGGTGAGCGGCGACACCGGCATCGCGCACCTGGCTACCGCCTACCGGACGCCGTCCGTGGTGCTCTTCGGCCCGGTGCCGCCGCGCCGGTGGGGTCCGCCGCCGGAGCGTCCGTACCATCGGGCGATCTGGCATGGCACCCGGGCGGAGCGCGGCGACCTGCCCGGACCCGACGTCCACCCGGCGCTGGCGGCCATCGACGTCGACGAGGTGCTTGCCGCGGTTCGCGAGGTGCACCGCTATGCGGTTACGGCGTAGCGACCTCGGCAGGCCCGGTTTCTCCCGCCGGCGCCACGGCACGGGTTTCCGCTATCTGGACGCCGCGGCCAAGACGCTGACGGACAAGCAGGCCGTGGCCCGGATCAAGGCGCTCGTCATCCCGCCGGCCTGGACCGACGTGTGGATCAGCACCGATGAGCGCGGCCACATCCAGGCCACCGGGGTGGATGCTGCCGGGCGTAAGCAGTACATCTATCACCCGCAGTGGCGCACCGCCCGCGACGAGAAAAAGTTCGACCATGCCCTCGACATCGCCGAACGGCTGCCCGAGATCCGGTCCCGGCTCTGCACCGACCTCAGCGGCCGCGGCCTCACCCGGGACCGGGTGCTGGCGGCGATCACCCGGCTGCTCGACATGGGCATGTTCCGGGTCGGCAGCGATCAGTACGCCCGACGCGACGACGACCCCTCCTACGGCCTGTCCACCCTGCGCCCGGACCACGTCCGCACCCGCGGCGGCTGTGTCGTGCTCGAGTTCACCGGCAAGTCGGGCGTCGAGCACACCACCGGAGTCGACGACGGCGAGGTCTGCCAGGTGCTGCGCGACCTGAAACGGCGACGCAAGGACGCCGACCGGCTCTTCGCGTACTGGGATCCGTCGGCGCGCACCTGGCGGGAGATCCGCGCCGACGACGTCAACGACTACCTGCGCGAGGTCAGCGGCGAGGAGATGACGGCAAAGGTGTTCCGGACCTGGCACGGCACTGTCAAAGCCGCCGGCGTGCTCGCCGAGGCGGGACCGCAGGAGACGAAGACGGCCCGCAAACGCGCGGTGTCCCACGCGATGAAGGAGGTCGCCGGCCTGCTCGGCAACACCCCGGCCGTGGCCCGCAGCTCGTACGTGGACCCGCGCGTCGTCGAGGCGTACGAGCAGGGCCGCACCGTGGACGAGCCGACCGAGGCCGCCGTCCTCGACCTGCTCACCGACTGACCGGCAGGATGGCGGGGTGAGCGATTCCTCAGTGACCACCGGCAAGTTGTTGCTCGTCGAGTACGAGCGGCTCAAGGACGAGCAGAAGACCCGGATCGGCTTCCGCGACAATCTGATCTATGCGACGTTGGCCTCGATGGCGGGCGTCGTGGCGGCAACGCTCGCACCGCGGGGGAACACCGGCGTGCTTCTGCTGCTGCCGCCGGTGTGCGTGGTGCTCGGCTGGACATACCTGGTCAACGACGAGAAGGTGTCCGCGCTCGGCCGGTACATGCGGCTGACCCTGGCGCCGAAGCTCGCGGAGCTGGCCGGTGCGTCGGAGGACGACGCGGCGGGGATCTTCGGCTGGGAGACCGCGCACCGCTCGGACCCGGACCGCCGGCTGCGCAAGGTTTCCCAGCTCATCGTTGACCTTGGCACCTTCTGCCTGCCCGCGGTGAGCGCGCTGGTGGTGTTCTGGGTACTCGGCCCGGCGCGGGGCGACCTGCTAGCCGTCTCGGTGGCGGAACTGCTGCTCGTGCTCGCGTTGGGTGCGCACATCATCCGGTACGCCGATCTGGGGGTCGGGCGCTGACTGCGCCGCATGGTCAGCCAGCAGCGGGGCGGCGCCGGCGACCTCGATGAGCCAGCGAATGTGCGGCTGGGGCTCGTGCAGGGTGACCATGATGCCCCGGTCCGCGCCCTGCCGGTGCACCTGTCGGAGCACCCGCAGGCCGTAGACATCGACGAAGCCGACCTGGGCCAGCCACACCTGGAGGCGGCCCACCCCGCAGTCCAGCGCGGCGCCGAGCAGCTCCGCCAGGGGCGGCCCGCTGGCGACGTCGATCTCGCCGGTGAGGGTGACGACAACCTGATCGTCGTCGGAGGACACCGCCGCGCGCAGTCGGCCTCCGCCGTCGATGACGTGGGTCATGCGGCCGGTCCCGGTCGGCTGGCCGGGGTCGCCGATGAGCGGATCGGGGGACTGTCCACCATGAGAAACGGTCTGTTCACGACAAACACTCCCGGATAGACAGCTCCGGGTCAATCCTTCTCCCTTCCGGCCGGATCCACCAGGGTTGTGGCCCGGTTGTCACACATCCGGACCGATTCTGTGCGGGTCAACTGTCCGCGGCGCAGCTCGTACATGTCATCCACCCGGTCCAACCCCTCCGTGCGGTGGGTGAACAGCAGCACCGTGCAGGGCCCGGCGGCGGCGAGGAGATCGGCCATCAGCGCCGCCGCTCCCGCCTCGTCCAAACCTTCGGTCGGCTCGTCGAGGAGCAGAAGATCCGGGTGGGCGAGCAGCGCGCGGGCGGTCGCCAGCCGTCGCCGCTGTCCGCCCGAGATCGTGCTCCCGCCGGTGCCCAGCCACGTGTCCAACCCGGCGGGCAGCCCCGACAGCCACGGATGCAGACCCACCCGGGTCAAGGCAGCGATCAGGTCCCGGTCCGTCGCGGCAGGATCGGCAAGACGCAGATTCTCCCGTACGGTCGACGCGAACACGTGATCGGTCTCGTCGCTGACCAGCACCGTGCGCGCCGGGCGCCGGACTGTCCCGCCACGCGGGTCGAGCAGCCCGGCCAGGACCGCGGCCAGGGTGGACTTGCCGCCGCCGGAGGGGCCGAGCACCGCCACCCGGGCGCCTGGCGGCAGTTCCATGTCGATACCGCGCAGCGCCGGCTCCCGCTGCGGCTCCCAGCCCGCGACGAGATTCCGCACGCTCACGCCGGCCGAGGGCGCGGGCAGGTGCGTCGCCGGTGCCGCCTGAGTCTGGATCTCGGCCAGCCGGTCCCGCGCCACGGCCGCCCGGCGTCGGGCGATCGACGCGTCGGTGAGGACGGCCACCGGCTCGCCGAGGACGACGACGCCGAGGAGCAGGACGGCCGTCCACTCCGGTGCGAGGGTGGCATCGTGCAGCACGACGGCCGTACCCACGACGGCCAGCCCCCAGCCCAGCAGGCTCAGTGCTGCGGCGGCCCCGGCCCCGGTTGCCGCTCGCGCTTCCAACCGGGCCAGGGTGCGGCTGCGTCGCTCGGGTACGCCCAGAGCGTCCGCCCCAAGCCCGGCCAACTCCTCGATGCCGTCGATGGTTTCCACGACGGCGTCCCGCAGCTCCGCCCGGGCCCGGCCCGTCGCCGCTTCCACCCGCTCGGACAGCCACCCGGCGAGCAGGGGAGCGGCACCTGCCGAGATCAGGAGTCCGGCCCCCAGGGGTAGCGCCAGCGCAGGCACGACAGCGACCGCTGCCGCCGTTCCCACGCCCAGAGCGATCACTGCGCTCAGGGCGGGTAGCCTGCCCCGCAGCAACCCGTCGACCCGCGCGTCGACGTCGGCGCCGATCCGGGTCAGGAGGTCGCCCCGGCGCCGGGTCCGCGGCCCGGGCACCCGCGGGACGAGGTCGGCGTAGACCCGCGACCGCCACCGCCCGAGCTGCGCGAACGCCACGTGGTGCGCGACGAGGCGTTCCAGGTATCGCAGCAGGGGTCGGGCAACCGCCGAGCCGCGGACCAGCACCACCGCGGTGGACAAGGTCAGCACCGGGGGCTGGGACGCGGCCCGTACCAGTAACCATGCCGCTGCCGCGGTCAGGACCAACCCGGCGAACCACGCCGCCGCCCCGAGCCCGACCGCCGTCTCCACCCGCCCGGCCGCCCGAGACGCGCTGCTCCTTCGCCAGCCACCTATCTTCCTAGGACGGCGTACGCAGAGCGGCTCTGACCACATCTGATCCGTCGACCGGCAGTTGGCGGAAACTCCTGGAGCGTCCCGGCTCATCGCCGGGTCCGGACCTGCAATGCCGGCGTCCGGCATGCCGCCCGGAGCTGGGTCCGGTGGGAGCACAGGCGCGAGACGGTCGGCGGCGGCCAGCAGGGCCGGGCGGTGTGCCACGACCAGGACCGCACACCCACGCGCCGCCGCCGCCCGGAGCTGCGCAATAACGTCTTGTTCCGCCGCGGCGTCCAGGTGGGCGGTGGGCTCGTCCAGCAGGAGCAGAGCCGGCCGCCGCTCTGCCGCGCGGAGCACTGCCGCCAGGGCAAGGCGTTGCCGCTGTCCGGCGGATACCCCGGACCCGTGTTCGCCGAGCACCGTTTCCGCAGTGATCTCCTCATCGAGCCCCACTGTCCGCAGCGCTGCCCGGATCTCGTCAGGTTCGGCGCGGGCAAACACGTCCGCGACCGTGCGGACGTGTGGCAACGCCGGTCGTTGGGGCAGGTAGAGCACGCCCGGTCCGCTGCGGACGACCCGTCCTTCGTCCGCCGGATGCAGCCCCGCCAAGACCCGCAGCAGTGTCGTCTTGCCGGCTCCGGACGGTCCGCTGACGGCGACGATCTCCCCGTCTCGGACCACGAGGGAATCCAGCGTGAGAGCGTCTACTGCCGACCCGGCGTAGCGCACCCGCAGCCGGGAAGCGACCACGCCGGGCCGCTCGCCGTCACCGGAAAACGCTGGGATGTACACGGCGTCGTCGCGGATGACCTCGTCCAGGTCCCCGATCACCGCGGACGCGTCAGCGCTCGCATGGAATCTTGCCGCCACCTCGCGCAGCGGCCGGTACGCCTCGGGCGCCAGCAGGATCACCAGGAGGGCGGTGCCCAGGTCCAGGTCTCCGGCGGCGACCCGGAGTCCGGCGCCGACCGCGATGAGCCCGACAGACAGGGTGCCGAGCAGGTCGAGTGCGGTGGAGGAGAGGAATGCGACGCGCAACACCCGTACGGTGGCGGTCCGGTGGTGGTCGGTGAGCTCGCGCACCGCGGAGATCTGCCGCTGCGCCCGCCCGAAGACCCGCAGGGTGGCGAGCCCGCGCACGACGTCGAGAAAGTGACCCGCCAAGCGGGTGTTCGCCGTCCAGGCCTGGCGGGCCCGGTGCTGCGTCGCCCAGCCGATGAGGGCGCCGAGCACGGGGACGAGCGGCAGCGTGACCAGGGTGACGATCGCCGAGGCGGGGTCGATGAGCGCCATCGCGATGACCACGAGGGGTGGCAGTGCCAGGGCGAGCACCAGGGCGGGCAGATATCCGGTGAACCAGGGCCGCAGCGCGTCGACGCCGTCGGTCAGCGCCGCGGTGAGGCGGCCGCTGCCGGCGGAGGCGACGCGGGCCGGACCTTGGCGCAGGGCCGCGTGCAGGGTGGTGCGGCGCAGTTCGTCGGTGACCCGGGCGGCGGTCCGTTGGGCGACGACTTGTTCGGCCCAGGTGAGTGCGGCCCGCACCAGGAACGCTGCGGCGAGCAACGCGAGTGCGTCGTGGCCGGTCAGGATGCGGGCCAGGGCAGCAGCGACGGCGACGGTCGCGGCGGCCTGTCCGGCGCCGAGCACCGCCAGGATCCCGATTCCGGTACGCCCGGAGCGCGCCTGTCGCAGCAGTCGGGGATCGATCGGCGCCCGGTTCACGAGGCCACCCGCTCGCTGGCGACCCGGCGGCGGAACACCCAGTAGGAGTAGGCCTGGTAGACCAGGACTCCGGGGAGGATCACGATGCCGGCGATGCTGATCAGCTGCAGCGTTTCGCCGGTGGCAGCGGCGCTGGTCATCGTGAGGGACCAGGTCGGGTCGAGCGTGCTGCGGAGCACGACGTCGCCGTGGGCGGTGAAGGTCGCGACGACGGCGGCAGCGACACCGGCGGCGGTGACGGTGAAGGCGACAAGCTCCCGTCCGTGCCGGGCGACGAGGGTGACGCCGAGGCAGAGGACGGCGGCGACGAGCACCGGACGGTAGCCGCCGAGAGTGCCGATGACGCCGAATCCGAGCGTTCCGGCCGCGGCCAGCCGCACGCTCGCCGTCCGGGCCCGGGCGTGGATCGGTCCGGTGGTGCGCAGGGCGAGGAAGGTGGCGCCGATGAGCAGGGCGGCGAAGAGTGCGGCGGCAGCGCCGGCGAGGGCGGGCAGTGTGGCGAGGGGTGCGAGGCTGCGCGCCGCGCCGGTGCCGGTGACCTCGCCGTCGGCGCCGAGGGCGAGGCCGTGCGTGAGGGCGCCGAGGACGGCACCGAACAGGGCCACGATCCCTGCTGAGCTGGCAGCCAGGGCCAGGTCGCAGCGGCGCCGCCAGCGCGGGCCATCGCCCTTGCCGCGGAATTCCAGGGCGACGCCGCGGACGGCGAGCAGTAGGAGCAGGGCGGCCATGGGGAGGTAGAGACCGGCGAGCAGGGCGGCGTACCAGTCGGGGAAAGCGGCGAAGGTGACGCCGATGGCGGCGACGAGCCACACCTCGTTGCCGTCCCAGAATGGCCCGACGGTGCGGACGACCGCGCCGCGCTCGTGGTCGTCGCGGCCGAGGACGGGGCTGAGGATGCCGACGCCGAAGTCGAAGCCTTCGAGGACGAAGAACAGCACCCAGCAGAGGACGACGAGCGAGAACCAGACGGTGATCATTCCGGCGTCTCCTCAGTAGACGGGAGCCGGGACCGGCTCGGTGGCGGTGTCGGCCGGTTGCGGGGCGAGAGGTTGTCGGGACAGGTGCCGGACGAGGCGCACCCAGACGACGGCGAGGATCCCGTAGACGACGGTGAAGCCGATCAGGGAGGCGATGACCTCAGCACGGGTGAGGCCGGGCGTGATGCCGTCGGCGACCCGGGAGATGCCGAAGGCGAGCCAGGGCTGCCGGGCGGTCTCGGTGAAGATCCAGCCGAAGGTGTTCGCGGCGGCGGGCAACACCGGGATCAGCGGCAGCAGGCGCAGCAGGAGCGGATGGGCGGTGCGGCCCCGGCGGGTGCGCCAGAGGTAGTACCCGGCGACCGCTGCGGCCAGGACGCCGATGCCGATCATCAGCCGGAACGACCAGAACGCCACCGGGATCATCGGGATGTAGCTGCCAGGGCCGTACTGTGCGGTGTATTGGGCTTGAAGGTCGTCGATGCCCTGGACGGTGGCGCCTGGGTCGCCGGTGGTGAGGATGGACAGCAGGTGGGGGATCTCGATGCTGAGGAAGGGCTCGCCGCCGTCGGGGGAGCCGAGCGCGAAGAGTGAGAAGGGTGCGCCGGTGGTGGTGCGGTAGAGGGCTTCCGCGGCGGCCATCTTCATCGGCTGCACCTCGGTGATGACTTTGCCCAGGTGGTCGCCGGTCAGGGCGGTGAGCGCGCCGCCTGTGACGGTGATCCAGGCACCCAGTCGCGCCAGCGTCCGGTGTGTGGGCTCGCCGCCGTGCCGCAGCCGCCACGCGCCGATGCCGAGCAGGAGCGAGCCGCCGGCCATGGCGGCGCCGGCCAGGGTGTGCGGGAACGCGGCCAGGTTGACCTCGTTGAACAGCAGGGCGCCGAAGTCGTCGAGGCGGGCCCGGCCGGTTTCCGGGTCGAGCGAGTAGGCGACCGGGTTCTGCATGAACGAGTTGGCGGCCAGGATGATGAACGCCGAGAGCACGGTGCCGATCGCGACGATGACGATGGTGGCGGCGTGCAGGGCGCGGGGCATGCGGTCGCGGCCGAAGTACCACAGGGCGAGGAACGTGGCCTCGAGGAAGAACGCGAGCATGCCCTCGATGGCGAGCGTCGGCCCGAAGACGTCGCCGTAGAAGCGGGCGAACGCGCTCCAGCCCATGCCGAACTGGAATTCCTGGACCAGCCCGGTGACCACGCCGACGGCGAACGTCACGATCAACAGCTTGCCGACGAAGAGCGTGAGGTCGCGGTAGCGCTCCTTTTTGGTACGCAGCCAGGCGATCTCCAGCCCGGCCGCGGTGGCGGCGAGGCTGATCGACAGCGGGACGAAAAAGTAGTGGTAGATCGTCACGACCGCGAACTGCAGCCGGGTCAGGTCGAGCACGTCCATGCGGCACCCCCATCTACGACGAATCGTAGTAGATACTACGACGCGTAGTACGACGTTGTGCAGTAGAGTGGCTCACATGGCTTTGGGAGACCTCGAACGCGAGGTCATGCAGCAGTTGTGGACCGCGGGAGAGCCGCTGACCGTGCGCCAGGTGCACGATCGGCTCAGCGCCGACCGCGACCTCGCGTACACGACGGTGATGACCGTGCTGGACCGGCTCGCCAAGAAGGGCGTCGTCATCCAGCAGAAAGCCGACCGGGCCTACCGGTACGCCCCCGCACAGTCCCGCGAGGAGATGACCGCGGCGCTGATGCTCGACGCGCTCAGTGCCGCCCCCGATGGCGTACGGGACGCGGCGCTGGCCCATTTCGTCGGACGCATCGACCCGTCCGCGCTGACCGCCGCCATCGAGGCGGCCCGGAAGGGACCGGCCGCCGGGTGACCGCGCTGCTGCTCGGCGCGCTGGGACTCACCCTGTCCCTGGCGGTGCCGGGTGCCCTCGCCGCGGCTCGCTGGCCGGACCGTGCCCCGGCTGCGGCTGTCGCGCTGTGGCAGAGCATCACTTTGGCCGGCATTCTGTGCGCGCTCGGCGTCGTGCTCGCCGCACCGCAGGAGTTGGTGCACGAGTTGGGCTCCGGCGCCCCCGTACGCGCCGCCGCGCTGATCGCCGCGCTGGCCGTCGCCGCCCTGATCATCGTCCGGCTGCTGGTCTCGCTCGTGGGAGTCACCCACCGGTCGCGGACCCGACGGGCCCGGCACCGCCTGCTGGTCGACCTGCTGGACGCTGCCGAACGCCACGGCGAGTTGCCGGGCGAGGTGCCGCCCGGATTGCGGGTGCTCGACGGCCCCCTGCCGTTCGCCTACTGCCTGCCCGGGCGGGACCCGCGGGTGGTGGTCAGCGGGGGAGCACTGAAGATCCTCGACGCGGCGCAGGTTTCGGCGGTGATCGCGCACGAGCAGGCCCACCTGCGGCATCGGCATGACCTGGTGATGGAGTCGTTCACCGCGTTCTACCGTGCGGTGCCGCGGCCGTTGCGGAGTCGGGCGCCGCTGGATGCCGTACACCTGTTGTTGGAGATGGTGGCCGACGATGCGGCCCGGCGCCGCTGCGGAGCGGAACCGTTGCGGGCGGCTCTGACCGTGCTCGGCGACGCGGTGCGTCCGGACACGCCCGCCGAGGCGGGTGGCGACGCGGAGCTGGAGCGCCACCGCCGGGCCGAGCGGCTCGCCGGAGCGGACGTTCGGTCCCGGGCCTGGACAGCGCTGGCGCTAGCCGCCGCGGCGAGCCTGCTGGTGTTACCCACAGTGATTCTCGTCGTCCCGTGGCTCACCGAGGCGGTGACAACCTGGCCGTTCTGACCAGCCATTCGGCCAGTTTGATCACGCTCTGTTGGGATTTGCGGGTAACGCAGCGTACGGTGGCGCCATGATCCTCCGCAGCCTGCTCGGCGTCCTGGTCGGGCTGAGCGTGCTGCTCGCTCCCACGGCCGCCATCGGCGTGCCGTCACCCTCGACCATCGAAAAGCGGATCGACGAGCAGTGGAACAAGCTCGAACCGGTCATCGAGCAGTACAACGACACCCACAACCAGCTCATCAAGAACCGGACCAGGCTGAAGGCGATCAGCGCGCGCCTTGCCCCGCTGCAGCACCAGGTCGACCTGGCCCTGGTGAGCGTGCGCGGGCTGGCCGGCGACGCCTACCGCCAGGGGTCACCCGGTGCCGTCCAGGCCATGGTGGTCAGCGGCTCGGCCACCGGCCTCACGGAGAAGCTCACCCTGCTCGACCAACTCGCCCGCCACCAGCACAGGCAGGTGGCGGGTGTGGTCAAACTGCGCGACCGGTACGCCGCGGACCGCAAGGCCTTAGCCACCCTCACCAACACCGTCGCGGCCCGCGACGCCGACCTCGCCACCCGCAAGGCGGCCATCCAACGCAAGGTCGACGAGCTGCAAAAACTTCGCACCCAGGCGTACGGCGCGTCAGGCGCGAAGCAAGGGCCCTTCCGTACCGGTCCGTGCCCGGTGAAGTACACCAACGACCAGGGCGGGCGCGCGGCGCAACGAGCGTGCGCATTGATCGGCAAGCCGTACGTCTTCGGCGCCGAAGGCCCGAACAGTTACGACTGCTCCGGCCTCACCAAGGTCGCCTGGGCGGCGGTCGGCGTAGGGCTCGCCCACTACACCGGGGACCAGATCCGCTCGGGCCGCTCGGTGGACCGCGCCGATCTGCAGCCGGGCGACCTCGTGTTCTACGGCAGTCCCGTGCATCACGTCGGCATCTACGTCGGCGGAAACACGATGGTGCACGCGCCGCACTCCGGCGATCATGTCCGGATGGCATCGATCGACTACGTGGGAGCCATCAGCGGCATCCGCAGACCCGCGGGCTGAGCCTGGCCGTGTTTCCCGCCGCCTTCGTCCGCAACGTCACCGGCACCTGGGGCGACGCCGGCCGCGCCTGGCTCGCGGACCTGCCGGAGCGGATCGCGGCGGTGGCCCGGCGGTGGGACCTCACGGTCGGGCCGGCGTACCCGCTGAGCTTCAACTGGGTCGCGCCGGTCCGCCGGGCCGATGGTTCCCCTGCAGTGCTCAAACTGGGCCTCGCCGAGTCGGGTCATCTGGTGGCGGAGGCCACCGCCCTCGCCTGGTTCGACGGCCGGGCCGCGGCGCGGTTGCTGGACTCCGACGCCGCCGCGGGCGCGCTGCTGCTGGAACGCCTCACGCCCGGCACCACGCTGCGCACCCTGGTCCAGCACGAGGACGAACGCGCGACGGGCGTCCTCATCGACGTCATGCGTCGACTCCACCGGCCGGCACCCGCCGGTCTGCGGCTGTCGGATCTCGCAGACCGCACCGCTGACTTCGCCGCCTACCTCGACCGGCCGACCGGCCGGCTACCCCACGACCTGGTCGCCGAGGCGATGCACCGGTACGCGGACCTGTGCGCCTCGGCGCCGACCCGCGTCGTACTGCACGGCGACCTGCACCACGACAACGTCCTCGCCGCCGACCGGGAGCCGTGGCTGGCTATCGACCCCCACGGCGTGGTCGGTGACCCGTGCGCCGAGATCGGCCCGGTGCTCTACAACCCGCTCGACGGTGCTGAACCGGTCCTCAGCCTGCTGCAGCGCCGGGTCGAGCAGTTCGCGGACGGTCTGGACCTGCCCCTGGACCGGGTGGTCGCCTGGGGGTTCGTGCAAGCCGTGCTCTCCGAAGTGTGGGACGCCGAGGGGGGAAGCACCCGGCCCGGACGGGCTCACGCCGTGGCGCTCGCCCTGCGGCCGTTACTGGCCTGACCGGTCACATCCAGGGCGCGGTGACCTCGTCCTGCGTGTAGACGGTGACGTTGTTGCGGCCGCGGCGCTTCGAGCGGTACATCGCGGTGTCGCCGTGCAACAGCAACGTCTTGGCGTCGGTGCCACCCGGATACGCCAGCGCCACACCGAGGCTGACGCCCACGTCGAACCGCAGTCCCGCGACGGAGGCATGGGCCTCGATGCCCTCCACGATGCGGCGAGCCACGTGCATGGCCTCGCCCGCGTCCCGGATCCGGGTGAGCAGGACGCCGTACTCGTCGTTGCCCAGCCGCGCCACCGTGTCGGTTTCCCGGGTGGTGCGCTTGATGATCTGGCCGACCGTCTGCAGCAGGCGGTCGCCGACGTCGTGGCCGTACGTGTCGTTGACCGCCTTGAAGCCGTCGAGATCGCAGCAGATCAACGCCACCGGGTACTGGTAGCGGGTGCCGTGTGCGAGAGCGCGCTCGAGGTCCCGCTCCAGGGTCGGGCCGTTCGCCAGGCCGGTCAGTCCGTCGTGCGAGGCCGCGTACGCCTTGCCGTCGCTGGTGACCCGGCGGCCGGTGATGTCGCGGTGGTGGCTGACGATGGCGTGCACCGCCGGGTGAGCCAGCATGTTGCGGGCGATGATCTCGTGCCACTGCCAGGACCCGTTGGCGTGCCGCACCCGCAGCTCGGCGGAATGCTCCACCGTGCTGTCGGAAGCCAGCAGCCGGGTGAACAGCTCGACCGAAGCGGCCGTATCTTCCGGGTGGAACAGACCGCGGAGCACCTTGCCGCGCAGTTCCTCCGGCTGGTAGCCCATGACCGGGCGGGCCGCCGGGCTGACCCACGAGACATCGCCCGCGGCGTCACTCAACGTGATGACTTCGGAGCCGTCGCGCACCAGCGCCCGGAACCGGTCCTCGCTGAGCTTCGCGTCGATCTCGACCTGCTCGCGCTGCGCCACGAGGCGACCCAACGTCCGCGCGGTGGTAGCGATGCCGATCGCGACCAACAGGGCCAGCCCGTGCGAGCGAAAACCGCCGAGGTAGCTGGGGACGGCGCCCACGGCGACGAGCAGTTGCCCGACTGCCAGCGAGGCCACGCCGGAAACCGCAGCGGGCTTCCACGCCCGCGAACCGGAGGTCTGCAGGTAGACCGACAGGATGTGCAGGTGGGCGACCGCGAGCAGCGCACCCCACCCGATCAGGTACATCGTGGCGGTGGTCGCGAAAATGGCGACGGGCACCCGGACCCACAGCCGCCGGTGCGGGTCGCCACCGGAGATCCGGCGTTGCACCCGAGGCTGCGTCCACACCGTGCTGACCAGCAGTGGTATCGCGACGAGCCACACCGGCAGCTCACCGGCGAGGCCGAGCGGGTGCAGCACCAGGATGGCGGCCAACACCAGCAGGTGGGGCGCCCCGTTGCGGACGAACGCTGCCGCTCTCACCACGTTCGGGTTGCTCACGTCGTCGTCCTCGCCAGGTCGCCGGGCCCGCGGCGGTGCACGCGGTAGACCCACCATCGACCGGCCCGGCGCAGACCCAAGGATCCGGCCGGGCTTAACCTCACCCGATGAGTCATGGGCACGGCCACAGCCACGGCGTCGACGTCGCAACGCTGCCCACAGCCTCCCGGCGGACCAGGCGGATCCTCACCGCCGTCCTCGTCCCGGCGGCCCTGCTCACCCTGGTAGCCCTCGTCGTGCTCTGGCCGGGCAGCGTGCGCGGCGAGCCCACCGCCGCAGACGGCGAACGGGCGCTGGGCACGGTCGTCGCGGTCGCCGAGCAGGCCTGCCCGGCCGATGCTCCCCAGCGGCGGTGCGGTGCGGCGACCGTACGCGTCATCGACGGCCCCGGCGCGGGCACCGATCAGCAGGTCGATCTGCCGCAGGGGCCGGGCACGACGGCCCTGCACGTGGACGACGACGTGGTGCTCCTGCACTTCCCGGAAGCGGTGCCGGGCGGACGCGCGTACGCGGTGGTCGACCGCCAGCGGGCCGCCCCCATGATCTGGCTGCTGGTCCTGGCCGTCGGGGTGATCCTCGCGTTCGGCCGCCGCCGCGGTGTGTCGTCGCTGGCCGGGCTCGCGGTGAGCTTCGGCGTCCTGCTGTTGTTCGTGGTTCCGGCGATCCTCGACGGATCAGCGCCGTTGCTGGTCGCGGTGGTCGGCGCATCGGCGATCATGTTTGCCGCGCTGTATCTGACCCACGGCGTCAACGTGCACACTTCGGTCGCGGTAGCGGGAACGCTGGCGAGCCTGGTGCTGACCGGGGTGCTCGGCGCGGTGTTCACCTCCGCGATGCACCTGAGCGGGGCGGGCAGCGACGACAGCGCCTACCTGTCGGTGACCCGGGCCGGGCTCGACCTGCGCGGCCTGCTGCTCGCGGGCATCGTGATCGGCGCGCTGGGGGTGCTGGACGATGTGACGGTCACCCAGGCCGTCACGGTTGCCGAGCTGACGCCCGCTGCGACCAGCCGCTGGGCACTGTTCCAGGCGGCGATCCGGGTGGGCCGGGCGCATGTGGCATTGGCGGTGAACACGATCGTGCTCGCGTACGCGGGGGCGTCCCTGCCGTTGTTGCTGTTGATCGCGGCGGGCAACGCTCCGTTGGGTGAGCTGCTGACCAGCGAGTTCCTCGCGCAGGAGATCCTGCGCAGCGCGGTCGGCACGATCGGGCTCGTCGCGTCGGTGCCGATCACGACCGGACTGGCGGTCCTGGTGGCGGAGCTGCGGGGGGAACCGGTCCGCGCCCGCCACCGGATGTGAGGGGCGCGGCGCGCTCGGGTTAGCGCAGCACCCGGTAGGTGACGTGGGTGACCAGCGAGGCGGATCGGCTGGACATCTGCTCGAGGCGCAGGGCCGGCACGCCGTCGAACACCCGTTCACCCGCGCCGAGCGTGAGCGGCGCAATGTGCAGCCGCAGCTCGTCGATCAGTCCCGCGGTCAGGAACTGGTTGATGGTCGCGGCCCCGCCGGCGACCGAGATGCGCCCGTCACCCGAGCTCTCGCGGGCCCGGTCGAACGCCTCCTGGATGCCGCCGGTGACGAAGGAGAAGGTGGTGCCGCCCGCCATCACCAGGTCAGCGCGGGGGTAGTGGGTGAGGACGTAGACCGGCTGGTGATAGGGCGGGTCGTCCCCCCACCAGCCCTGCCACTGCAGGTCCCACTCGCCGCGGCCCGGGCTGAACATGTTGCGGCCCATGATGAATGCGTCCGCGGCGGTGATCGCGTCCAGCTCGGCCCGGTTCTCGTCGGGGGTCTCGAACATCCAGCGGTGTAGGCGCTCCGTGCCGCCCTCACCCAGCGGGTGGTCGAGCCGCTGGTGTGGTCCCGCCGCGTATCCGTCGGCTGAGATGCCCACATCGCAAGTCACATAAGCCATGCGTCAGACCGTAGCGGCCGGCACCGACAAAACCGGGCCGTGGCGACCGCCACGACCCGGTTCAGTGTCTTGCTGCTGGTGCTACTTCTGTGCGGCGGCCTCGTACAGCTTCTCCGGGGCGACCGCGCCGACGAGAATCCGGCCGTCGTCGGTGAGCAGGGCGCTGAACAGGGCGCTCTGCAGCAGCCGGCCGCTGCCCCAGGTGCCGTTGACCTGCGGCAGGGCTCCGGCCACGGTGGTGAGCTGCTTCAGGCCAGCACCGGCCTCCTGGTCACCGGTGGGCAGCTTGGCGACGAACACGGACGCCCAGCCCTTACCCACCACCTTCGTGCCCTCGGGTGCCTCCGCCTCAGCCTTGCCGGCCTCGCGCTGGAGTTCCTCGGCGGCCTGCTTCTGCTTGTCGCGCAGCTCGGACTCGCTGGGCGTCTCCACCTTCGTGCCGGGCGGCGGGTTGAAGGTGAACTGCTCCGCGTCCGGCACCGCGAAGCTGACCTGCTGGAACGCGATCCGGACCGCCGGGGCGTTGGCACCCTTGGCATACACGTCCACGCCCAGCGGGATGTGCTTCTCCGCGTCGATCGCGAGCCGTACCTGGCCGACCAGCGACGCGGTGTCCTTCGGCGCCAACACCAGCTCGTACGCGTCGCGCCCCGCCACCTTCGCCGCGCCGGTCGTGCTGACCGCCGTGGTCGGGTCGATCGCGGCCAAAGCAGCGTCAGCGGCTTCCTTGGGCGTCGTCGGCACACCCAGCGCCGGCTTCTGCTGCTCGTGCTCGCCCTTACCCGCCGGAATCCGATAGTGCGTGGCCGAACCGCCGGAACTGCGCCACACCCACACGTCCGAGCCGTTGCGGATGACGTCCGTTTCGCCCAAAGCGCCGAGCACGGCCAGGCGGACCTTGTCCTCGCCTGCATACCAGACTCGGGCGGTGTTGCTGCCCGCGACCAGCTTCATCAGGTCCGGGCTGGCGCCCGAGCCGCCGGTGATGCCGGGCAGCGCCGGCAGGCCCAGGTCTGCCGTCTGCACGATCGTGCCGGACAGGCCGTCGACCTTGGCGTTCTGCACGTCCACCAGCAGCTGGGCTGCGCTGCGCTCGGGCAGAGCCGGGTCGGCGTTCGCCACGATCGTGCCGGCCGCCGCGCCGCCGCCGATCACGACGACCGCCGCGGCCGCCGGAACCAGCCAGCGCAGGGCCGGCCTCGACTTCAGAACCTTCACGATGTCCCCCTCGAGTTTGTTGCCGCTATCCTGCCCGGCCGCCGCTGTGACGCCGCTGAGAGAGACCCCTAAGGGAGGTCCCGTGCGGCTCAGTGATGGGACTCCAGTGCCGAACAGGATGTCGTGGGTGTGAATCGGCGTGCTGTCGCTGACCTCAGCGTCAATGTGAAGATCCTGTCAGCGGTCCTGGTCGGGACGGTCGTCTCGCTGGTGGTTGGCATAGTCGGCCTGCTGGCGCTGGGCGGAGCGAGTCAAGCCGCCCAGGACATCTACAAGACCAATATCTCGGGCATCGATGCGGTCAGTGGCATCCGTCAGGCCATGATGCAGGCCCGACTGGACATCGCCAACCATGCGCTCTCGCAGGACAAGGAGCACATGGACAAGTACCGCGAGGCGTTCACCAACGACCTCAAGGCCGTCGACTCGGCGTTCACGATCTACCGATCCGGCGAACCGGCCAGCAGCGACGCCGACATCGCCGAGCTGCAGAAGGACTGGGCCGCCTGGACGAAGATCGCCCTGGACAAGCAGATTCCCAACGGTGAGCGCGGCGACCTGCAAGCCTGGCAGGAGATCCGCGACGCGGAGGTTCTCCCGCTCTTCGCCGAGATCAACGAGCACCTCGACGGATTGGCCGCCGCCGAGGCCGGCGACGCCTCCGAGTCTGCCAAGTCCGCCGAGTCCGCGTACGAGATGAGCCGTCTGGTCTCGATCCTGGTCATGCTGGTCGGCGCGGTGATCGCGGTCGGCGTCGGGCTGCTCGTGGCTAAGCAGATCGTCCGCCCGCTGCATCGCGTCCGCGACGTCTGCGACAGCCTCGCCGCGGGCGACCTGACCCGGACCACCGGACTCACCTCGAAGGACGAGCCGGGCCAGATGGGCGCCGCCCTGGACACCGCAGTCGAACGGCTCCGGGAGACCGTCACGACGATCGGCGGTTCGGCGGTGACGCTGTCCGCCGCGTCGGAAGAGCTGTCCGCGGTCAGCACTCAACTGCAGTCCGGCGCCGGGGACGTAGCCACCCGGGCGACCAGCGCCAGCGCTTCCACCGAGGAGGTGAACGCCGGTGTGCAGGCGATCGCCGCCGGCGCCGAGCAGATGCGCGCGTCCATCGCCGAGATCGCCGTCAACGCCTCCCGTGCCGCCGAGATTTCCCTGCAGGGCCTGACCGTCGCCGAGCGGACCAACTCCCAGGTCGCTGAGCTGGGGACCGCCAGCGCCGAGATCGGCGACGTGGTCAAGCTGATCACGACCATCGCGGAGCAGACCAACCTGCTCGCCCTGAACGCCACCATCGAGGCTGCCCGCGCCGGTGAGCTGGGCAAGGGCTTCGCCGTGGTCGCGGGCGAGGTCAAGGAACTGGCCCAGCAGACCGCCCGGGCCACCGAGGAGATCACCAATCGGATCACCAACATTCAGGCGTCCAGCGGCACCGCGGCGCAGGCGATCGAGGAGATCACCGCGGTCATCGGCCAGATCGGCGACTACACCACCACGATCGCGTCCGCGGTCGAGGAGCAGACCGCGACCACCAGCGAGATGAGCCGCTCGGTCGCCGAGGCCGCTACTGGCAGCGGCGACGTGGCGCACACCGTAGCCGGGGTCGCCGAGGTGGCCGGAGCCACCGCAGACGGAGCCCGTGCCACCCAGCAGGCCGCGGCCGACCTGACCCGCCTGGCCTCCGATCTGACCAAGGTCGTGGAGGGCTTCCGGCACTAGGCGTAGGCAATTTTCAAGCTGTACCGAGCCGAGAGCCGGCCTTGAGCCGGCGCTGAGACTCCGCTCCGATCTCTTCTCCTGTCAGCAACGGGGAAGAAATCGCGAAGGAGTCCACCATGTCGAACGTCGCCGAACTCACCGACAGCTCGGTCTACGGCCTGCGCCGCCCGACCCTCGGCGACGCCCAGGGCAGCCTGCGCGGCGCCGTCGACAACCCCGACGCCGTGTGGGCCGAGCTGCTCACGGCGAGCGGCCTCACTGGCTCGGAGAAGACCACCGACGCGGTAGCCACCATGATCAAGGCGATGCTTGGCCGGGGCGGCGGCGTCGCGATGTGCGGCAGCGCCCTGAACATCCGGCTCAACGCGTACAGCGCGCTCGCCACCGTCAAGGACATGATCGCCCGGACCGCGACCGTGGGACTGCGCCCGGCGCTGTGACCGTGCTGAGAACCGATTCTCCCGCTGGGCGGCACATGCCAAGGTAGGGGAGTGCGGTTGCTGGTAGTGGAAGACGAGGCGCGGCTTGCGAGTGCCTTGCAGCGGGGACTGCAGGCCGAGGGCTTCGCGGTGGACGTCGCCGCGGACGGCGCGGACGGCCTGGAGATGGCTCGGCACGGCGAGTACGACGCGATGATCCTCGACGTCATGCTGCCCCGGCTCTCCGGCTATCGCGTGGTGCGCCAGCTGCGCGCCGAGCAGAAATGGCTGCCGGTGCTCATGCTCTCGGCCAAGGACGGCGAATACGACCAGGCCGACGGGCTCGACTGCGGCGCCGACGACTACCTGACCAAGCCGTTCTCCTACGTGGTGCTGTTGGCCCGCCTGCGGGCCCTGCTGCGCCGCGGCAGCCCGCAACGGCCGACCGTGTTGCGCCACGGCGACGTCGAGCTTGACCCGGCCCTGCGCCGAGTCACCGTTGCCGGGGCGGAAGTGGTGCTGACCGCCCGCGAGTTCGCCCTGCTGGAATATTTGATTCGCCGCCCGGGCGAGGTGGTCTCCAAGACCGAGCTGCTGGACCACGTGTGGGACGCGGCGGACGAGACGGCTCCCAATGCCGTCGAGGTCTACGCCGGCTACCTGCGCCGCAAGATCGGCCGGGAGCACCTGGAAACGGTTCGCGGCGCCGGTTACCGGCTTGCCGCCCCGAGCGCCGGAGCCTGAGCGTGACCTCGCCGCGCCGGTTCGGCCTGCGCCGGCTCAGCCTGCGGGCCCGGCTGCTGCTCGTCTCGGTCGTCGTGTTGTTCGTCGGCCTGTCCGCGGGCGGCGTCGTGCTGATCGTCACGATGAAATACGTCCTGATGCGCACCGCCGGCACCGAGGCCCGCGAGACAGCCCGATCGGTGGCCGAGCTGGTGGACACCGGATCGCTCGCCGATCCGCTACCGGCCGCCCCGACCGTACGCGTACAGGTCGTCAACGCCGGCGGCCAGGTGCTGTACGGCTCCGCGGGCGCCGACCGGCTGGTCCCGATCCTCTATCCCCGGGAGCTGACCGGGTTGCCGGACGGCGCGGGCACCTTCATCCCCGGCACGCGGATCGGGTTCACCGGGCAGGTCCTCGTGGTGGCCCGGGCGGCGGGACCGGCCGATGCCCGCGTCATGGTCCTGGTCGCCCGGCCGGTCGACGAGTTGACCCAGAGCGTGAACCTGCTGCGGACCACGCTGCTGGTGACCTTCCCGCCGTTGGTGATCCTGCTCGCCCTGGTGGCGTGGCGGGTCGTCGGTGCGGCGCTGCGCCCGGTGGAGGCCTTGCGAACCGGTGCGGAAGAGATCACCGGCGGAGCCCGGCCGGGGCGGCTGCCGGTGCCGGACTCGCGCGACGAGATCCACCGCCTCGCGGTGACCCTCAACGACATGCTGCACCGCCTGGAGGCGGCGCGGGCCAGGCAACGGTCGTTCGTCGCCGACGCCGCCCACGAGCTGCGCAGCCCCTTGACCAACATGCGTACGGAGCTGGAGGTGGCGCAGCGCCTGCCGGACAGCACCGACTGGCCCGAGTTGGCCGGCGACCTCCTCACTGACGTGCACCGGCTCAGTCGCCTGGTCGACGACCTGCTGCTGCTCGCCCGGGCCGACGACGCGACCACCCGCGCGGTACGGCCGGCCACCGAGGAGGTGGAGTTGGGCGCTCTGCTGGCCGAGGTGGCGGCCCGCTATCCCGACGTCGCGTACGCGCCTGCGACCGGCCCGCTGTGGGTGATCGGCGAGCGGGATGCGCTGAGCCGGGTGGTCGCGAACCTGCTCGACAACGCCGTCCGGCATGCCCGGTCGACGGTGCGGCTGGAGGTGGCGGCGGACGGCGACTCGCACCGGATCGCGGTGGTGGACGACGGCCCGGGCATCCCGGCCGCGGACCGGGATCGGGTGTTCGACCGGTTCACCCGGCTGGACGATGCGCGGGCCCGCGACGCCGGTGGCTCCGGCCTCGGGCTGGCCATCGTGCGTGAGCTGGTTCGCCGGCACGATGGCACGGTCACGCTGCGCGGCACCGTTCCGCCGCCCGGCTTGCATGCCGAGGTGCGGCTGCCGGGATCGTTGCCCGGGCCGCGCGCGTCCGGCGCGGCTGCGGAGTTCGACGCCGGGTAACGCGGCTGCGGGATTACCGTGAGATCGCTGGAACTTTTCCGGGCCTTCGGCCGACCAATGACGTGCCCGGCACCCCGGCCCGGGTCGAATCGGAAGGCCTCGAGATGTCCCTGTTGAAGCGTACGGCTGCGGTGGGCGCTGCCGTCGCCGTGCTCTCCCTCGTCCTGGCGGCCCCCGCTGCCGCGCACGTGTCGGTCAGCTCGGCCTCCGCCGTCCAGGGCGGCTATGCCAAGGTCACCTTCCGGGTGCCGAACGAGTCGGACGAGGCCACGACCACGAAGCTGGAGGTCAACCTGCCGGCCGGCACGCCGTTCGCGTCGGTCTCGCTGAAGCCGATCCCGGGCTGGACCATGGCGGCCGAGAAGACCAAGCTGGCGACGCCGATCGAGTCGCACGGTTCGCCGATCACCGAGGCCGTCACGAAGATCACCTGGACCGCGTCCGGCGACGCCGCGATCAAGACCGGTCAGTTCCAGGAGTTCGACGTGTCGCTCGGCCCGCTGCCGAAGGTCGACCAGGTCGTCTTCAAGGCGTTGCAGACGTACTCCGACGGCACGATCGTGCGTTGGATCGACGAGCCCACCACGGACGGCACCGAGCCGGAGAAGCCCGCGCCGGTGCTGAAGCTCGCCGCTGCCACCGACACGCCCGCTGCAGCGCCCGGCGCCACCGTCACCGCGACGGCCGACGACGCCAAGGACACCGGTGGCACGTCGTGGACCGGCATTGTCGGCATCGGGCTGGGTCTGGTGGCGCTGATCATGGGTCTGCTGGCCTACCAGCGGGCCGGCAAGTCCACCGCGGCCGCCGCGACGCCGGCGAGCACCACCTCGGCGGAGTGACCGACGACGAGGTGACCGGGTGGGCGCTGGCCGCCGGCCGCGGCGACGCGGCCGCGGCGGCGGCGTTCGTCCGGGCCACCCAGCGCCAGGTGCGTCGCTTCCTGGCGCACCTGGCCGGCCCCGGTGAATTGGACGACCTGGTCCAGGAGACCTATCTGCGGGCGTTGCGCAGCCTGCCTGGCTTTGCCGGCCGGTCCCACGCGCGCACCTGGCTGTATACGATCGCCCGTCGGGTGGCCGTCGATCAGGTTCGCGCCGCGGTGGTCCGGCCCCGGCTCGCCCCGGTGGAGGACTGGCAGTCCGCGGCCGACGTGGCAACCGCCGCGGACCGCCCCCGTTTCGAGGAGCACGTCGCCCTGCAGGATCTGCTCGCCGGCCTCGCCCCGGAGCGCCGGGAGGCGTTCGTGGCGACCCAGGTCCTCGGCCTCTCCTACGCCGAAGCAGCCGAGATCTGCGACTGCCCGGTGGGCACGATCCGCTCCCGGGTCGCCCGCGCCCGCGAGGACCTGATGACCCACCTGGCGGCGGACGACCGGGGCACCGGCACGGGCTGACCGGCAGCCACAGCCGGCCCCACCTGCCCGCCGGCGCGCGACGTCGCTTGCAATCCGGCGGGCAGTCGACATTCGTTGCCGCCGGCGTGGATCAGCTCTCGGCGCCGGTGTAGGCAGCGAAGGTCCGGTCGGCACTCGCCCGCGCCTGGGTCGGGTCGTCGCCGCTGGCGATAGCGGCATCGACCCAGGCGTCGGCGCTGAGTCGCATGAATTCGAGGCCTTCCGGCGACTGCATCCACGCCGGCCCGTCCTCTGGCTTGAGGGCCGTGTCCGGGTTGGCGAGATGCAGGCTGAGACCCATGATGCCAAGGTCCCACCCGAGGCCGGTCGCGGCGGGACCATATTTCTCCCACAGTTCGGCGGAAACGTGGGCCACGTGTTCCAACTCGAAGCGGGTGCGCTCGGCACCCTCAGCGGTCAGCCGGACCTCGATCCAGCTGACCTCGTTGTTGTACTCCCACGTGGCGGCGAAGCTGGTCGGGCGCTCGCAGCGAGTGATCGTGCCGCCCGCGTTGCCCTGCAGCTGATAGGTGCCGCCCTCGCGCAGGTCGCCGGTGATGGGCATGAACCACCGCGGGATCCGTCCGGCGCTGGTCACGGCCTCCCACAGGTCGTCGATGTCGGTGTCGTAGACCTGCGTGATCGTCGCCACCTTCGCCTCGCCCGCCTCGAGCTGCCGGCTGCCGAGGGTCCGCCGGACCGCGCTGATCTGCTGCTTGACCTGAATCATGGGGTCGCTCCCGGGTTGTCATCGTCGTGCGGTGCGGCGAGGCGCCGCTGTCGTTTGCCGCGGGCCACCTCGGTGGCCAGCGCGGAAAGGTGCGGCGTCCAGAACCGTCGAAACCGGTCCAGCCAGGCGTCCGCCGCGCGCAGCGCAGTGTCGTCCACCGCGTAGAGCCGGCGGGTGCCGTCCGGGCGTACCGTCGCGAAGCCGTTGTCGCGCAGCACCCGCAGGTGTTGGGAAACGGCGGGCTGAGAAATGCCGAACTCGGCCCGGATGACGTCGGTGAGCGCGCCGGAGGACCGCTCGCCGTCGGCGAGCAGTTCCAGGAGGCGGCGGCGCACCGGGTCGCCGAGCACGTCGAACGCATGCACCCGGCCAAGTTATCAGTCCAGTCTTATATAAGCCAGGACTGAATCAACGGTGCGGCCGCGGGCGGCTTGGGAGGATCGGCCCATGCGCCTGTCCCTGGCCTGCGCGGCCCTTCTGCTGCTCGCCGGGTGTGCCAAGGACGAACCCCGGGCCGAGCCGGTGCCGCTGCCTCGACCCTCGCTGCCCACCGATCTCCTCCTGCCCTCCGGTCCCGCTCCCAGCGTCACCGCGCTGCGGACCCCCGCTGCAGCCACCACCCCCGCCGGGACGGTGAGTGGCGGCTGGGAAGTGACCGTCTATTACACCGCCGTCGAGGACTACCACACCGGCGACACCGAGACGGTCACCGGATGCCCCGGGTTGGACTGCGAACACGGGGACGAGGATCTGGGCGAGTACAAGGCCGATTTCATTCAGGCGGTCGAGGACGAGGGGACCGGGCGCACAGCGGACGGCAGCTACCTGAACTGGTCCTACGACATCGGCTTCTGGCTCGACACCCAGCCGCGCGACACCGCCGGCCGGGCGCTGCAGCCCTTCGTCTCCGCCGCCGCCGACCCCGGCGTGTTGACCCGGGGCGCTCGCTTCCGAATCACCGGCTGCGGCCACCAGGACGACGGCTCCGGCGCCGCGACCGAGGTCTGCGCGGCCCTGCGCGCCGCCACCTGGACCGTCACCGACGAGTTCACCCCGGGCCTCGGCGGCGACAAACACATCGACGCCTACATCGGCGAGCAGACCGGACCCGACTTCACGTCCTCGCCCTGGTACCTCACCCTGTACGACGCGACGCTGCAAGCTGAGTAGAGCCGACTACGAGGCGTAGCGCTGCCGGGACCGCTCGCGGGCCTTGGCCGCCTCCACCTCGCGGTCCTTCGGCGGGGCGTTGGTGACCAACTCGGCGAGCAGCTCGGCCGTCGCGGCGGCCACCGCAGCCACCGCCTTGTCGAAGGCGGCCTGATTCGCCTGCGACGGTTTGGTCGACCCGGCAACCTTGCGGACGTACTGCAGGGCGGCCGCATGGACCTCGTCACCGGTGGCCGGCGGCTCGAAGTTGTGCAGCTGACGGATGTTTCGGCACATGGGCCGAGCCTAACCGCGCCGGGTAGGTTTCAGCGGTGACCGCGGACCTCGAGCAGCGTACGACCGGCGGATCGGCGCCCACCCGGCCCCGCCGGCGCTGGCTGACGCCGCTGCTCGTGGTGCTCATGCTCGCGCAGATGGCGGTCGCGATGGTCACCACCGCGGTGCAGCAGACGCCCACCATCGACGAGCCGGTGTACGTCGGCACCGCGGTCACCTACCTCGAGCAACACAGCTTCCACTACAACCCCGAGCACCCGCCGCTGGGCAAGCTGCTCATCGCCGCGGGCCTGGCCGTCGCGGCACCGAAGCTGGATCCCGCATTTCGCGGCGACCAGACCGCGCTCGGCCGCCACGTGCTGTACGAAGCGGGCAACGACCCGTACGAAATGATGTTCTGGGCGCGGTTGCCGTTGATCGTGCTGACGCTGCTGTTCGGCCTGGTCGTGTTCGGGTTCGCCCGGGATCTCGTCGGTCGGGCTGGCGGGCTGCTGGCGTTGGCCTTGTACGCCTTCTCGCCCGACGTGATCACCCACGGTTCGCTGGCGACGCTGGACGTGCCCGCAGTCGGTTTCCTGCTGACGGCGGTGTGGCTGACCTGGCGTGCCCGACACAGCCCCCGCGTCCCGCTGCTGCTGGGGCTCGCCGGGCTGGCCCTCGGTGCGGCGCTCGCCACCCGAATGAGCGTGCTTCCCGCCGTGCCCGTCGTGCTGCTGCTCGCCCTACTCGCCACGACGGCCTGGCGGCGCGGGGTGGCAATTCGGGAACGTTTGCAGGGGCTTGCCCTGGTTGCCGGGGCGGGCGCTGTCGCCATCGCGGTGGTATGGCTCAGTTACCTCGCCGTCGACCCCGCGCTGCGTTGGACCGAGCCCACCGGCCTGCCCGCCATGTCCGGGCTGCGGGGCCTGCTCACCAGCCTGCTCCCGCTGCCGGAGGCGTACCGCGACGGGATGCGCATCCAGTTCGCCTTCGAGGACTCGACGTTCAGCGGGTTCCTCTTCGGGCGGCACTACCAGGGCTCCCTCTGGTACTACCTGCCCGCAGCGCTGCTCGTGAAGACGCCGATCGGCATGCTGGTGCTCTGGGCTGTGGGCAGCGCGGCGATGCTGACCGTCCCCCGGCTGCGCGCCGCAGCGCCGTACGTCCTCGTGCTTCCCGCGCTGCTGTTCGCCGTGGCGATGACCGGCGCCCGCGACTTCGGCACCCGGTACACCATCTTCCTGCCGATGTTCCTCGCTGTCGCCGCCGCGGCCGTGCTGACCCTGCGGTGGCGCTGGGTGCGACCCGCCGCCGGGGTGCTCGCCGGCTGGGTGGCGGTGAGCTCGATGCTGACCTTCCCGTACTACCTGCCGTACGCCAACGAGGCGTTCGGCGGACCCACCCGGACCCACCTGCTGCTGCACGACTCGAACGTCGACTGGGGGCAGGACCTGGGCCGGCTCGCCGACCACCTCCGCGAGCGCTACCCCGGCGAGCAGGTGTGGTTGGTGTACAAGGGCGCCGGAGTGCCCGCCGCCTATGGCATCGACGCGGAAAATCCGCTCAAAGTGCCCGCTGAGCAGGTGCGTGGGCTGCTCGTGGTCTCGGACAGCTCGGTCGCGAAGGCCACCGGGCGGCTGGCGGCGCTGCTGGAAACCAGCGGTCAGCCGATCGACGAGGTCGGCCATTCGATGCGGATCTATCGGCGGGGCTAGCCCACCAGGGCGCGGTGGCGGCCGATCCGGGGTCCCTCACGGTCGGTGCTCTCGACCGCGGCAATGGCCGTACGAGCGGTGTGTTCGGCCCGGGCGCAGGCCTCGGGCAGGTCGTCCGCGGGGACGGGCCGGCTCAGCGCGTACCCCTGGGCGTAGTCGCACGTCATGTCGCGCAGGTGCAGGAGAGCGCTGATGTCCTCCACACCCTCGGCTACCACCGACAGACCCAGGTTGTGACCCAGGTCGACGGCGCTGCGGACCATCACCGCGTCCGGCGTACGTTCCGCCGGGTCCTTGCCCAGATCCTTGATGAACATCCGGTCGATCTTCAGCTCGTCGGCCGGGACGTGCCGCAGTTGCGCGAGTGAACTGAAGCCGGTGCCGAAGTCGTCCACCGAGACGCTGATGCCGTGATCCCGGATGGCGCACAGCGCGCGTACGGTGCTCGCCGGGTCGGCCATGATGCTGGTTTCGGTCAGTTCCAGGCGCAGCAGCTGCGGCGACAGCCCGGCCGCGGACACGGCGGCGAGGACCGTGGGCACGAAGTCCCGGTCGATGAGACAGCCCGGCGACACGTTCACCGCCACGCAGTACGGCGTGCCGGCCTGCGCCCAGGTCGCAGCCTGACGGACGGCCAGGGCGAGCAGGTGGCAGGTGAGGCGTACTTCGAGGCCGCTGCTTTCGGCGATGGTCAGGAATTCCGCCGGGGGCAGCAGCCCGCGCTCCGGGTGTTCCCAGCGGACCAACGCCTCCACGGAGGTGACGGTGCCGTCGCTGAGGCGGACCTGGGGCTGGTAGTGCAGCCGCAGCCGGCCTTGCGGGTCGCCATCGTCGAGGAGGCCGCGCAGCTCCGCGAGGAGCTGCATGCGGTCCTGCGTGCAGGTGTCCGCCAGGGCGTCGAAGACGGTCACCCCGCCGCCGCCGGCTTTCGCCCGGTACATGGCACCGTCCGCGTTGCGGAACAGATCCGCGCCGGACAGCTCGGCACGGCCCAGCGCGATGCCGAGGCTGCCGCTGATCGCTGCCGGGCCCTCATCCAGCACGAAGTTGCGCCGCAGGTCCGCCACCATGCGCTCGGCCAGGACGGTCGCTGTGCCTAGGTCCGGCACCCGGGGCAGCAGCACCGCGAACTCGTCGCCGCCGAGTCGCGCCACGATCCCCTCGTCACCGGCGGCCGCGCTGAGCCGCCGACCGGCCTCCAGCAGCACCTGGTCGCCGGCGTGGTGTCCCAGCGTGTCGTTGACGGCTTTGAAGCCGTCCAGGTCGACCACCATCAGGGCAACCTGGTGCCCGTTGTCGGTGGCTGCGGCCCGCAACGCCTCATCGAGGCGCAGCCCGAACAGGTTCCGGTTGGGCAGGCCGGTCAGCGGATCGTGCAATGCCTGGTGTCGGCTCTCGTCGGCCTGCGCCAGCAAGCGGCGCTGATAGCCCAGCACCAGCCGCATGATCATCCCGACCAGGGCCAACCCCGCCGCGAAACCGACGGCGGTGCCCGCCAAGAGCTGTCCTTGGGTACGCCGCAGCGCGCTCACCTGCTGCTGCGCCGAATCGTGGTAGGCCCGCGCCACGTCATCGACGTCGTCCTGCAACGAGTAGAAAGCGGGCGTCACCTCCAGCCGGTCGAGCTGCGCCTGCCGGGGATCGCTGTCGGCGACGAGCACCATGAGGTGCTCGGCGAGGTCTCGGTAGGCGGCCTGCTGCTCACGCAGGCGCTTGGCGTCGACGCCTGCCTGCGCGACACCGGTCGCGATGACGTCGGTGAGGGCGCGGTCCGCGTTGGCCGCCACCTTGTCGAACCGCTGCTTGATCGCCACGGACGGCTCCACCTGGTAGTGGCGCAGGTTCACCTCTTCCATGGCGATCGCGATGCGCGCCTCGGTGAACAGCGCGGCCACCACGAGTGCCTGCTGTTGCTCTTCGGTGGCGCGAGTCGTGTGCAACGTCCCGTGCAGCACGTACGCGGCCAGGGCCAGCAGAACCGCCGCGAGGGCAGCGATGGTCACGGCGCCACGGCGTACGAAGCCGGTGACGCGGGTGCGCAACGCGCCGCGGAGGGGCCTGACCACGCCGCATTGATCGGCAATCGGTGGCCGCGGTCAAGGCGAATGCGGCCCGGGTTGCCGCTCAGGTGCAGAAGGAATGCGCCGAATGGCAGAACATGCGCTTGGTGACCGGTGCCGTGGCGGCACTCCTGCTGGTGGTGACGTCCGGCTGCGCGAGCTCCGGCGGCGGCGAGAGCACGAATCCCGCCCCCGCGGCGGAGCCGATCCGGCTGGGCACCCTCGTGCCGATCAGTGGCCGCAGCAGCCCGTCCGGCGAGGCGATGGTGAACGCCGCCCGAATGGCGGTCGACGAGGCGAACGCGAAGGGCGGGGTGCTCAACCGCAAGATCGAACTTGTGGTGGGTGACGACGCCTGCGACCCGGGTACGGCGGTCACGGCCGCTCGTGACCTGGTTGCCCAGAACATCGTGGTGTCGGTGGGCGGGTATTGCTCCAGTGCGACCGTACCGACGCTGAAGATCTTCCGTGAGGCGAAGGTACCGATGGTGGTCGCCCAGTCGAACTCCACCGACCTGCTGGCCCCGAAGTACGACAGCGTCTTCCTGATCTGCGGCACCGTGGAGGCGGAGGGGGTGTTCGCCGTCGACTGGGCCAAGCAGCTCGGTGGCACCAAGCTGGCGGTGGTGCATGACGGCACGAGCTTCCCGGTCACCCTCGCCACATCGACGGTCGCGGCGGCGAAGGCGAAGGACCTGACCGTGACCAGCGAGCTGGAGTTGAGCCAGGGCGCCCCGAGTTACACCCGGATCGCCGACGCGGTGATGAGCGGTGGCGCGGACGTCGCCTACTACACCGGCTACTACGCCGAGGCCAACCAGTTCATTGCTGACCTGCGGGCGCGCGGCTTCAAAGGCAAGATCCTGGTCGGTGACGGCGCCACCGACGGCCCGCTCCTCGATGGTCTCGGCCCGGACCAGACCAAGGACCTGTACGGCACCGCGATGCTCTGGCCCGAGCTGATGCCGGAGCTCAAGGACTGGTCGCAGCGTTACCAGGATGCTGTCGGCACCGAGCCGGGCCCGTCAACGGTCGAGGCGTACGACGCGGTGAACGTGGCGCTGGATGCGATCCGTCGGGCGGGTAGCACGGACAGCGCGGCCGTGCGCAAGGCGATCGCGGAGACGAACATGACCGCAATGTCGGGGCGGGTGAGCTTCAACAAGGACGGTTCCCGCACGACACCCCGCTTCCTGTTGCTGCACGCGACCGGTACGGGCTTCACCCTGGTGCAGCAGCCGCCCGGTTCCTGATGGTGGGGCGAGCGGCTGCTCAGCGGGACAGTTTGCACCGTCGAGGGGACCCCGTTCGGGCGAGCGTGGGCGCGTCGATGCCCAATCGTTGCTCTATAGCAAGGACTCAGCATCTACAGTGCACCTCGATGCTCACGCCGCCCTTCGCCATCACCGAGCACCCCGCCGAGCCCGGGGTTGCCCGCCTGCGCGTCCACGGCGAGCTCGACCTCGAAGCCGCCAGCAATCTTGAGGGCGCGGTGGCGGTCGCCCGCCGAGCGCCGGGCGTGCGCGCCGTCATCCTGGATCTGACCAGCCTGACCTTCCTCGACGCCGCCGGCGTGGCGGGCGTGGTCCGTGCCGCTCTCGCCGCCACCGCGGCCGGCGTCCAACTGCGCACGGAGAATGCCACCGGCATCGTCTGCCGCGTCCTCGACATCACCGGCGTCGGCGAATGGCTGCACTCCCGCTGATGCTCGGTGGCGGACCGTCCAATCCCGAGCAGCCGCTGCTCAGTCGTCGGTGAGTGCCGACCGGAGTTTGAGCAGCGTGCGGGCGATCAGCCGGGAGACGTGCATCTGCGACACCCCGATCCGTGCGGCAATATCCGCCTGGGTCAGGTTGCCGTAGAACCGCAGCGACAGGATCATGCGTTCGCGCTCGTCGAGCGCCGCCAGTGCGGGCCCGAGCGCCACCCGCAGTTCCGCCAGCTCCAAGTCGTGGTCGTCGGAGCCGAGCAGGTCGCCGAGCGCCGTCGCGCCGTCCTCGGTCACCGGGGTGGAGAGGCTCTTGGCGCTGTAGGCGCGGGCGCCCTCGAGGCCTTCCAGCACCTCTTCCTCAGTGATGTTGAGGTGGGTTGCCATGTCGGCGACGGTGGGGGAGCGGCCCAGCGTCTGGGGAAGGACGTTGCCAGCTTCGGTGATCGCCAGGCGCAGCTCCTGCATGCGGCGAGGAACGCGGACTGACCACGTGCGGTCGCGGAAGTGCCGGCGGACCTCGCCGAGGACGGTGGGGATCGCGAAGCCGGCGAAGTCCACGCCACGGTCGGGGTCGAAGCGGTCGATGGCCTTGATCAGGCCGACCGTCGCGGTCTGCACCAGATCGTCCTCCGGCTCGCCGCGGCCGCTGTATCGGTGGGCGAGGTGGTGAACGAGGGGGAGCCAGGCGCGGATGGCCTCGTCGCGCAGGCGCGCACGGGCTGGGCCGGGTGGAGTTGCTGCCATCGCACGCAGCAGCGCGGAACCGTCGTGGGGTACTCGCCTGGTCATCGTCGTCATTCCGGATCCCTTCGGCGGCTTTCGATTCAGAGTAATCGACGCAGGAACCGACGCAACTCGTTCGGGCCAAGACCAGCCGTGACGGTGACCACATACGAAACGGTCCCGTTCCGTATCGCGGCGACGGGCCCTACAGTGAACGACGGATACGGAACTGTTCCGTATCGTTAGTCCTCGCTACGGGGGAACGCCGTCATGAACAATCCACAACCACAGCAGGCCGGGCACCCGCGCCGCTGGGCCATCCTGGGCGTGCTGGTCATCAGCCTGCTCGTCGTCGTCCTGGACAACACCGTTCTCAACGTCGCGATGCGCACCATCGCCGACCCGCACGCGGGGCTGGGTGCCAGCCAGGGCCAGCTCGAGTGGGCGATCAACTCGTACACCCTGGTCTTCGCGGGTCTGCTCTTCACCGCCGGCATCCTGGCTGACCGGCTGGGCCGGCGGGTCACCCTGATGGTCGGACTCGCGCTCTTCGGGATCGCTTCGCTGCTTTCCGCGTACGCCCAGACGCCCGACCAGCTCATCTGGGCGCGCGCACTGATGGGCCTCGGGGCTGCCGGCGTCATGCCCGCCACCCTGTCGATCATCGCCAACGTCTTCGACCCGCAGGAGCGCGGCCGCGCCATCGGCGTCTGGGCTGGCGCGGTCGGGCTGGGCGTCGCGATCGGCCCCATCGTCGGCGGCGTGCTGCTCGAGCACTTCTGGTGGGGTTCGGTCTTCCTGATCAACGTGCCCGTCGTGATCGCCGGCGTGATCCTGGTCCGGGTCCTGATCCCCGAGTCGCGCGACCCGAAGCCGGGCAAGATCGACGTCGTCGGCGTCCTGCTGTCGATCCTCGGCCTGAGCCTGCTGACCTACGGCGTGATCGAGGGCGGCGAGGCCGGCTTCGGTGAACCGCGCGCCTGGGCCACCCTGGCCGGTGGCGTGCTGGTGCTGGCGCTGTTCGTGCTCTACGAGCGTCGGATCGCCCACCCGTCGCTTGATGTTCGGCTCTTCGCCAACCGCAGGTTCTCCGCGTCGACCGGCATGATCGGTCTGGTCTTCTTCGCCGCGATGGGCTCGATGTTCTTCAGCGCCTTCTACCTGCAGCTGGTCCGGGATCTCGGTCCGCTGGCATCGGGCGCGCTGTTCGTGCCGTTCGCGGTCGGTCAGATGGTGTTCGCGCCGCGCAGTGCGGCGATGGTTGCCCGCTTCGGTCCCAAGGCGGTCAGCACCGTCGGCCTGCTGCTGGTGGCCGCCGGACTCGCCGGCTGGCTGTTCGTCGGCGCCACCACGCCGCTGTGGATCATCGGCGCGCTGTTCTTCGTGATGGGCGTCGGCATGGCCAACGTGATGCCGCCGGCGACCGAGGCGATCATGGCGGCGCTGCCCCGGGAGAAGGCCGGCGTCGGTTCGGCAGTCAGCAACACCGTCCGTCAGGTCGGCGGTGCGCTGGGTGTCGCCGTCCTCGGGGCCGTGCTGTCGTCCGCGTACCGCAACGGGATGGCGGGCACCGCAGGCGCGCTGCCGGAAGCCGCCCGGGACGCCGCCACCGAGTCGATCTCCGGCGCCTACGGTGTCGCAGCCCAGGCGGGTCCCGCCGGCCCCGCACTGATCGCGCAGGCGAACGACTCCTTCCTCACCGCGATGCACTACGCGTCCATCGGCACCACGGTGTTCGCGCTGCTCGGTGCCCTGGTCGCGGTGATCTGGCTGCCCGGCCGCCGGCCCGCCGACGCCCCGCCTGCGGGCATCGCCGAGAGCCTGGCCGAGGAACAGGGTGTGGAATTGGTCAAGGCGTGATGGGCGACGTGGTCGGGATGCACGGGCTCGGTAACAATGGAGCGCATGACGACGGTCAGCGTGGATGAGGACGCCGGCCGGGGCCGTAAGGCACCCGGCCGGCCCCGCGATGCCCGGGCCGCGGAGGCCATCCTTGATGCGGTGACCGACCTGCTCGGCGAGGGCCTCAGCGCCGACGCGATCTCGATCGAGGCGGTCGCCACGCGGGCCGGCGTGGGCAAGGCGACGATCTATCGGCGCTGGCCCAACAAGGAAGCCCTGCTCATCGACGCGGTAGCCCGGATGAAGGGCCCGCTGCCGGTCCCCGCCGGCACGTCGGTCCGGGAAGACCTGATCATGCTGGTCGGGCTGGCGCGTCATCCGCACATGGAACATTACGGTCGGGCCACCGCCTGCCTGGTGCCCGAGTTGGTGCGCAGCCCGGAGATGCACGCCGTCTTCCAGGCCGTGACCGAGCCCCGCCGCGATGTCACCCGTCAGGTGCTGCTGCGCGGCATCGCGACCGGAGAATTGCGCGCGGATCTCGACGTCGAGCTGACGCTGCTGATGCTCGCCGGTCCGTCGATCGCGCAGAACATGCTGCACTGGAATCCCGCGGTGCCGATCGAGGGCTATGCCGAGGCGCTCGTCGACGCCATCCTGCGCGGCGCAGCCGCCTGAGACCCGACACCGTCTCGCGGTAGGCGACAGCAAGACCGCCGGGTGCCGGAAACTTTGCCGCTATGTGAAGTTCGCGCTACGTACATGCATAACTATCTATCTTGAACGTCATGAAGATCCGAGCCCGTGCGGGCCTCACCGCCGCCGTTGCCACCGCGACCGTCACCGCCGCCCTCGGCCTACTCGCTCCTGCCCCGGCCGTCGCTGCACCCGTCGCTGCCGCTCCGGCGGCCACCACGTCCCTCAGGGGACTGCCGCCCTACTCGACCTGGGTCGCTGACGTCACCGCCGTCGCCGGTCAGGCCTCGAGCTACCTGGACAGCGTTCTGCCCAACAGCGCGATCCGGCCCGCGATCGTGCTCGACATCGACAACACCGCGCTGCAGACCACGTACCGTCCGGGGCTGACCTCCCCGGCGACCGGTCCGATCCTGGACGTTGCCCGCCAGGCCGCGGCGGACGGCGCGAAGGTCTTCTTCGTCACCGCACGGCCGGAGATCCTGCTCTGGCAGACCGAGATCAACCTGGATCTCGTCGGCTACCCGGTCGAGCGCATCTACCCGCGGCCCTGGTTCAACACGCAGCCGGATGCCGAGCTGAAGACCGACGCCCGCAAAGCCATCGAGGCGCAGGGCTACCGCATCGTCGCCAACATCGGCAACAGCCCGAGCGATCTGGCCGGTGGGCACGCCGACCGGACGTTCAAGCTGCCTGACTACGACGGCGCACTGATCTAAATACGGCCGATTCCACCAGCAACACCCCGCCTTGGCGTCGGCGATCCGCCCGTCGTCAGTGCACTCCTCCGCCGGAGGCCGTCCTGGCCTCCGGCGTCGAGGTCGCCGGGGAACGGAGCAGCCAATCGGGCGCCCGTTTCACCGGCGCGATCGCCTACGGACATTCGCATACTTGAATCCCTTTCACCTGCGGCCTGAGTAGCTGAGAAAACCCTGAGAGTTTCGGCTTCCTGGGTTTGTTTCGGCCGTCCGGCGCTGACCTGGCGGAAATGCCTTCTCCGGTACGGGTGGAAGCGGGATGTCGGGGCTTCTTGCAGCGGCCGGGTGCCCCGTGCGCCTGTACCCCTTGTGCGGCTGCGACGTCACTTGATCCGTGCTGCGGCTCGGGCTGTACCCGGGCGCGAGGCAGTCAAACGTGCTGGTCGCTTCTTTCTGCGACATGCGAGGTGCGATATGCAGATGGCGATACCCGGTGCCTCGCTGAGCTAGGCTGAGCGTACGGTGCCGACCCGCACCCGAGCGTGCGTACGGAGAGTAGCGGGATATGACATGAGCATTGGAGAGCGGCGCAGATCCGCGTTGGAGCGCAAGCGCCTGGTCCGAAGACTGTTCGCCATTCGGCAGAAAATCGGTTTCACTCAGGCTCAGGTCGCCGGAAAACTGCGTTGGTCGCAGTCGAAGGTGCACCGCATCGAGAGCGGCGAGAATGGCATTTCCTATACCGACCTCCTCGCCTTACTCAAAATTTACGACATCCGCGAGAACGACCTTGTAGAGGAATTGGCGGAAATGGCCAACACGGCCCGTCAGCGCAGCCTCCCCGAAATCAGCGACATCCATTCCAAAGATTTCCGAGACTTTCTCGAGGCCGAGATCATCGCGGAAACCATGCGGGAGTTCGAGAATTCGTACGTCCCCGGCCTGCTGCAAACCTCGGCCTACGCCAACGCCGTATTGCACACCCTGCTGCAGACCGGCTCCCTGTCCGACGATGAGCGGCCCGCGGTGGTGGAACGCATTCGACGGATGGTGGAGCTCCGCGCCCTGCGGCGACAGATCTTCGACGAGGGCGGCATCACCAAAGCCGCGTTCGTGCTGGACGAGGCGGTGCTCCGCCGAGTCGTCGGCGCGGAGACCGGTGACGCCGCAGTCATGCGCGCCCAGCTTGACCACCTCAAGAAGATGAGCCGCCACCCGCGGGTGGACCTGGGCGTCGTGCCGTTCGGCGCGGGCAGCCACGTGGGCATGAGTGGGCCGTTCGTGATCCTGAGCTTCCCCGACCCGGATGATTTTCCGCTGCTCTATCTGGAGAACGCGGCGGGCGAGTTCCTGACCAAGCACGATCAGCGACAGGTACGGCGGTTCGCCGCCAACTTCGAAAGCCTCCAGGCCTGCGCGCTGCGCGGACCGGAGCTGGAGGCTGTGCTGGACGACGCGGCGGCTGCCATCGGCTGACCGGGCCCGACCGACCGCGGGCGACCAGGGTGAACTGACCGGAGGAAGCGCGGATGACCTGGACCGACATCGACGCGAACCCCTGCACGGTGCGCCGCAGAACCGGTTCGTCCGTGGTGCTCCGTAGGGCCGGCTCGTCCGTTCTGGCCGCCGCGCTGCCCGTCAACGCCGGCTTCGGCTCGCGTCCGCCGGTGCGCAACCGCGAACCGGTGGCCGACGGTGGCTGAAACGGACCGGGAGCTCGGTTTCCGCAAGCCCACCCCACGGCTCAACGGCGAGCCGGCAGCCCAGCACGCCCCGGGTGGCTTCGTCGGCCTGCTGCACGGGGTGCTCACCAACGCCCGCATGCTGGTGCACGCGCTGGCGCTGATCTGCCCCTTCGTTCTGCTGGTCGCGGCGCTGCTGGGTTCGCCGGAGATCCTGGCCGTGATGGTGGCCGCGATGCTGACCCTCATCGTCTGGGCACTGCGGCGCGCCCGTCAGGAGGACGCCGCCCGCCGCAACTGCCCGCCGGAATAAGCGCAGTGCGAGCTGGCCGGTCGGATCAAATGGCGGTGCGAGCTGGTCCACCGGATTGAGCGTCAGCGCGAGCTGGCCGGTCGGGAAAGCGGCAGCGCGGAGCTGGCTGCGCGGGGTTTGCCCCGGTGAGCGCGCTAAGGCGGCAGCGGGGGTACTGCCGCAGGCGGCGTGGCGGCTGGACGCGCGTGGCGGGAAGCCAGCTGCTGGGGGCGGGTGTGTGCTTGCCGGTGGGGCCGCAGGATCAGCTGCTGCGTCGGTGCAGCTGGTCTGCGAGTCGCTGCCAGCGCGACAGGACCGGGTCGCAGATCATGCCCGCGGCGATGCTGACCAGGGTGGCGATGACGGCGAGGGCGATCGTTCTCGCCGCGGCCGCGCTGAACAACGCAGAGCCGAGCCCCTGGCCCAAGCCGATGGCGGCGGTGCCCGCGCAGGTGCCGTAGACGGCGAGTCGGACGGGGGAGGCCGGATCGTCCTTCGGCTGTGGCGGCATACGTGGCTCCTTCCGTCGCACGGGCGTCCACCCGTTGGTAGAGCTACTGCGCACCAGCCACCCCATCGCACCGCGACCGCGTGTGGCGGCCGCCCCACCTGACGACCTGGATCGTATAAGAAAGACCAGGCCACTACGTCATTTTGCGTCCCTACGGCGTACCACGATCGGGGACGACCATTTTCTGTTCTTGCACCGTCCTCATCAGACTAGCCGCGCCATCGAAAGGAATCTACACTCTTGCCTGCCAGATACTTGACCGTCGGCGATCACGCTTTTCTGGTACATCGGGACGCCGATCGTCGCGCGCCAAGCGCAGATCGCTGACCGGCGCATGCGTGAACGGCCGGCCGCCCATCAAGGAGGCACGTTGCGCGATAAGCCGTCGCCGCAGGCCGTGTGGCGAAAGAGTTCCCGCTGCGGCACCGGTAACTGTGTCGAAGTATTCACCTCCGATTTCATCGTCCGGATGCGAGACGGTAAAGATCCATCCGGTCCGGTCCTGGAGTTCGACTTCCGACAGTGGTCTTGCTTCCTTTCGACGCTGCGCGATCCGGGGTTCGGTGCTTGATACGGCCACATACCCCGGTTCGGTTGAAGGGCCGCACCCTCGATCGGGTGAGCTGCGGCCTCGGGCCGGTCTGGACGGACGGGAGGGCACCACGTGGACGAGCGAGTGGATCACCAGAGGACCCTTCATTTCGTGTCGTGCGGTCGGACCGCCGATAGCAAGAAATGTGCGGCTGTCCCGGCTGGCGTTCGCGAGTGTGGACAGCGAAGCCGACCACTGCCGGTGTCTCGGTGTCTCCGCGCCCCGCAAGGTCAGCCGCGGTCGGCCACGGGACGGCTGCGCCGTGTCTTCGAGACACGCGAAGTCGCCCTGAGACGCACTCGTGGTCGCTGCGGGACAGCCGTCCGAAGCGTTGATCGGTCATGAGAGAAGAGGAGTTCTCGCGGCGGTGGGGTGCGGAACTGACCCACAAGCTGCAGGAGGCGCCATCGCTGTCGGCGTTGGCGCAGGTGCTGGACTGGGTCCGGGAGAAGCATGAGCGCACCCAGCGGCAGATAGCCGAACGGGCCGCCCAGACGCGTGGGCTGTCCCGGAGCAGCGTCAACAACCTGCTGGCCGGCCGCAAGCCCATCGGGGAACGCGCCGTGCTGCTGCCCCTGGCTCGCTACTGTGGCGTGCCCGAGGACCGGATCGGTGACGTCGAAGCGGCGTGGGAAAGGCTGCGTGGACAGGACTCCGGCGGTGATCCCCGTGTCCCGGGACCTCGGGCCGCGGACGGCGACCTGGTCGACCATGGTCCGGCGGAGCGCGATCGGCACCTCGCCACGCTGCGTGTCATGGCGGACATCGCCGGCCGGATGACCGAGGAGAACGCGCTGCCATCAGCGCGGGCGCTCTACGAGCACGTGCTGGCGACCCGACGCGAACTGCTCGGCGAACGTGACGCGCAAACCCTGCACGCTGCCCACAACCTGGGCGTGGTCCTGGGCCAGTTGGAAGACTTCGCCACGGCCCGCCGCGTGCTGCACGCCACCTTCGAGGCCCGCCGTGACACGCTCGGCGCCGGCCACCCCTCCACGTTGTCGTCCATGGACGCGCTCGCCACCGCCCATGCCGAACTGGGCGAACACAGCACCGCCCGCAGGTTGCTCACGGACTGCCTGGATCATCGACGTCGCATCCTGTCCAACAGCCCGGCCGCCGAACACCAGCAAGCCCTCAACCGGCTCGATTACACGGCCGGCAAGCTGCTCGTCGTTCTGCACCAGCTCGGCGATCTCGACGCGATCGAGGCCATCCAGGCGTCTCTGCCGTCCATGGACGACCTCCGTCACGAAGACGCCGACCCCGCGGCCGGCTCTGCGCCGCCCCGGCGCGGCGGCCTCACCCTGCCCACCCGAGACCGTCGCGGCCGTCGGGACCGCGATTCCCCGACCGGCTGAGTTCAGGCTGCGCCACGGGCAGCGGATCGTTCACGGCAGGAGGAGCGTGGCCGGTTGACTCCCCATGGGGTCGGTGCGCCGGCTATCGCGGGGTTGGGCGACCGGATCGGGCCCGGGCGCTGATCTCGACCCCGGCCGCGCGGAGCCGGTCGGTGAGCGCGTCGCCGATACCGGTCGCGGGGGTCAGGACACCGCCCTCGGAGGGCGCGAGCCGCTCCCGGTCGAGGGCCAGGGCGAGCGCTGATTCGCCGAGCATCAGCGCGGTGGCGGCGTAGCCGGGGTCGCCCTGGGCGCGGAAGCGGGCCGAGTAGCGGGCGCCGGTGCTGGTCCGGGTGTAGATGTCGATGGTGAAGTGACCCGCTTTGCGGGCGCGCTCGCTCGGCCCCTCGCCCGGCATGGGCAGCAAACGGTCGAGCACGAAGCGGGTCGGCGGCAGCGAAAGGCCGACCACCAGCGCCCCAAGCCCCACTTTCATCGCGGCGGCCAGCAGGGGAGACAGCGGTGACGTGCCGGTGCTCATCGTCTCGCGGTACCGGAAGCTCCGGCCGTACGCATAGCCGCGCAGGGCATTGCTGCGCCGCACGATCCGGGTGTTGTAGGGCCCCATGAAGAACGGTGCGAGACTGCCCCGCAGCGAGGGGTCGACGTCCGTGCCGCGTAGCGACGTCAGGTCACTCTGCCGGCCGACGTCAGGCTCCGCGGCGCGGTCCGGACTCAGGGAGTACGGGCTGGCAGCGAGCCGCCGCAGCGCCCGGTCCTTGCGGACGGCGTCGATCTGGTGGCGCAGCGAGTCGATCGTGCCGCCACTGATGCCCCCGCGCATGCTGCTGACGACGAGCGTGGTGTCGGTCAAGTCTCCGGCGTCGTCCGCGGCGACCTGCTGGTGCAACACGTGGACGCCCAGGTCGGACGGGATGGAGTCGAAACCGCACGAGTGCACGATCCGAGCGCCGGTGGAGCGGGCCAGCTCGTGGTTCTCATCGATGCTGCGCCGGACGAACAAGACCTCGCCGGTCAGATCGGTGTAGTCGGTGCCCGCGGCGGCACAAGCGTGAGCGAGCGTACGCCCGTACTTCGCATAAGGTCCGACCGTCGTCACCACCACCCGGCTGGACGCGGCCAGTTTGCCCAGCGCATCGGTGTCCGCAGCGTCGGCGACGACAACCGGCCAGTCGACCCCCAGCCGCCGCCGGACCGCCTCCAGTCGCGCCGCCGAGCGCCCGGCCAGCGCCAGGCGGGTGCCGTCGGGGGCGTGCGCTGCCAGATATTCCGCTACGAGCACGCCGACGAACCCGGTGGCGCCGTAGACGACGATGTCGTATTCCCGCATGGTCATCGATTCTGCCTCATGATCGAGGTTTCGCGGGAGAATCATCCCATTCGATGAAGGCCTGGTGGGTGCGGACGCTAGGTGACCAGCGTGCGACGGTCGTCGGGGTGCCGGCGGGTGGCGCCGGTGCGGTCGAGGAGCTCCAGCAGCGGCACCGCCACCCGGCGGGTCGTGTGCAGTGCTTGGCGGGCTTCGCTGAGCGTGAACGGCTGCGGTAGCCCGGCGAGCAGCTGCACTGCCCGATCGGGGGCGTCCGCGGGCAGCACCACAGTGTCGGCGAGGCGAACGAGCAGGCCGGCGCGCACCGCGGCGGCGAGCTGACGGGCACCGAGTCCGAGCTCCGTGAGTCGATAGGCTTCCGGTGCCACGAAGGGACGGTCGGTGTCCCAGGCACGCTGCACCGCAGCGACGAGGTCGCCGGGAACCTGTGCCCCGCCGGCGGAGACCCGACCGGAGCGGAGCGCGAGCGGCGCCGTGACCAGGGCCTCCACCAGGGAGCGGTCGGGCAGGCCGAGCTGGTGTCGCAACGCCTCGACCGGCGCACCCGGCTCGAGGGGGCGTTGCGCCGCATGGTCGGCGACGGCCGCTGTCAGCCGCTCCCGCAGCTCCTGCCAATGTCCCGGATCCGCGAACCACCCGCCTGCCACCGGGGGACCGTCCACCACCACGCCCATGCGGGCCAGCTCGTCGCGGTGACACAGGCCGCGGCGGCGTAGCTCACTGGCGAGGTTCGCGGAGCCGTCCAACCCGGCCAGCACCGCTGCCCGAGCCACCGCCGCACCTCGGCGCTGCAGGCCCGGCGGTACGACGTCGAGCACAGTCACACCACCGGCGACATGCTGGCGGCCCGGATCGCGCAACAGAGCCCGATCGCCGAGCCTCAGCGGCAGCCGCTGGGACAAGCGCAACCGTGCCGTGTCTCTGCCCAACGGCCGTACGTGCACCGGGACGGCCGCCGAGCCCATGTGCAGCGTCAGCGTCGCCGGAAGATCCGCGGTGGGGTCCCCGTGCACACGGACGTCGATGAGGTCGGTGAGCAGGAACCGCCCCGGTGTCAGCAGGGCAGCGCCGCGGCTGATGTCTGCGCGAGGTACGCCGCGCAAGTTGACAGCCACCCGGCCGGTGCCGTGGATTTCCGGCACCGGCTCACCGAGTGCTTGCAGGCCCCGGACGCGCACCGGTCGACTTGCGCCGGCCATTTCCAGTTCGTCACCGGCGCGCAGGGTGCCCGCGCCTAAGGTGCCGGTGACGACAGTGCCGGCGCCGCGGATGGTGAAGGCACGGTCGATCCACAACCGGACCGGGCCGGGCGGGGGAGCCGGGATGCGCTGGACGAGCCGCCCGAGCGCGGCCCGCAGGTCGGTCAGGCCGGCGCCGGTGACCGCGCTGACGGCGACGCCCTCGACCGTACCCAGCGACGATGCGGCGAGGTGGGCGGTGGCCGAGCGTAGCGCCGGTGCGGGATCGGCGAGGTCGGCCCGGGAGACGACCAGCAGCCCGTGCCGTACGCCGAGCGCGTCCAGGGCGGCGAGGTGTTCCGCCGACTGCGGCATCCAGCCCTCGTCGGCAGCCACGACGATCATGGCGGCGGGCGCCGGACCGACACCGGCCAGCATGGTCGGGACGAACCGTTCGTGTCCCGGAACATCCACGAACGCGACCGTGCCGCCGGGGTCCAGTGTGGTCCAGGCGTAGCCGAGGTCGATCGTCATGCCGCGGCGGCGTTCCTCGGCCAGCCGGTCGGGTTCCATCCCGGTCAACGCCCGGACGAGGGTCGATTTGCCGTGGTCGACGTGTCCTGCGGTGGCGATGACGTGCACTGTCAGGCCACCGCGCGAACCGCAGCCAGCACAGCGTGGTCCTGCTCGGCCGGCACGCAGCGCAGGTCCAGCAGCAACCGGCCGCGCGTCACCCGGCCGAGGACTGCAGGGTCGCCGCAGCGCAGGGGCCGGGCGTACGACTCGGGCAGCGCGATGGCCCAGGAAGGAAGTTCGAGCTCCGGGGCCCCACCTGCGCCCACGAAGGCTACCGAGGCGACCAGTTCGGCGGGTATGCCCGTGGAGGCCAGCGCGGCGGTGGCTTGCTGGGTGCGTACCCGGAGAGTTTCTGGATCTGTCCGCAGTGCGACCCAGGTCGGCGTCGCCGGACCGGTGAGGGTGGCATGCAGCGCGGCCAGGGTGAGTTTGTCGACCCGCAGTGCCCGCGCGAGCGGGTGCCGGCGGAGCCGTTCGATGAGCGTGGCGTCGCCGAGCAGCAGCCCGGCCTGCGGGCCGCCGAGGAGCTTGTCGCCGCTGGCGATGACGAGGTCAGCGCCGTGGCGCAGGGTGGTGGCTGCGTCCGGCTCGTCCGGCAGCAGCGGGTCGGATGCCAGCAGTCCGGAACCGATGTCGGCGACAACGGGCACGCCGAGGCCGGTCAGTTCCGGCACCGGCACGGATCTCGTGAAGCCTCGCACGACGAAATTGGACGGATGCACCTTGAGGACGAAGCCAGTTTCCGGTCCTACCGCCGCGGCATAGTCGGCGGCGGAGGTGCGGTTGGTGGTGCCGACCTCGCGCAGCCGTGCCCCGGTGGAGACGAGCAGGTCGGGCAGTCGGAATCCGTCACCGATCTCGACCAGCTCACCGCGGCTGACCACGATTTCCCGCCCGGCGGCCAGCACTGTCGCGGCCAGCACCAGCGCGGCAGCGCCGTTGTTGACCACGTGGACGGCCGCGGCGACGGGCGCGGCCGCTGCCAACGCGGCGAGGGTTTCTCGGCCGCGGCGGGCCCGCTGGCCGGTGCCGAGATCCAGCTCGACGTCGGTGTGCCCGCCGGCGGCGGCGACGGCCTGGACGGCAGCCGGGGACAGGGCGGCCCGGCCCAGGTTGGTGTGCAGCACGACGCCGGTCGCGTTCAGGACGCTCCGCAGCCCGCCCGGTGCCGCCGGGAGCGCCGCCACCGCCGCCTCGGCCACGGCGGCAGGCGGGATGTCGCCGGACCGCGCCCGCTCCTGAGCCGCCAGGACGGCGGCTTTGACCAGGTCCCGGCCCAACCGGCTGGCCGCGGCGACGAGCCGGGGGTCGGCGAGCAGGGCGTCCGTACGCGGAATCTGCCGGCGCGGATCAAGTTCCACAGGGTCAACCTATCGGGGACATCAGAACGCGTAACGGATGCGGCAGTACGGTGTGACTCGCGCGATCAGCTCGCTCAGTGCTGTCACGTGTCGACCTTTGTCGCCGGTGCGGTAGCGCACGTTCAGGGCGCCATTCTCCGAGCGCTTGACCTGCTGGAGGTCGGGGCGCCAGAGCACCTCCTCGGCCTTGGGGTGCCAGCCGAGGTTGACTTCGTGCAGGTCCCGGTTGTGCGTCAGGAAGATGACCTCCGCCGCCAGTTGCGCCTTGGCGGCCGCGCCGATGCCCGCGTCCAGGTCGGCGAGCAGGGCGGCCCAGTCGTCGAGCCAGCCGTCCCGGACCACGACCGGGCTGAAGTTGACGTGCACCTCGTAGCCCGCGGCGACGAAGTCGTCGATGGCCGCGATGCGCTCGGCGACCGGGCTGGTGCGGATGTCGAGCAGCTTCGCGTCGCGGTGCGGCATCAGCGAGAAGCGGATCCGGGTACGCCCCTGCGGGTCCCAGTCGAGCAGGTCACGGTTGACGTGCTTGGTGGCGAAGCTGGCTTTGGCCGTGGGCAGCCAGCGGAACAACTCGACCAGGTCGCGCACGTTGTCGCTGATCCGGGCGTCGAGCGAGCAGTCGGAGTTCTCGCCGATGTCATAGACCCAGGCCTGCGGGTCGCACTCGTTGGGCGCGGGTTTGCTGCCCTGCCGGGCGACATGGCGCTGGACGTACCCGCTGATCTTGTCGATGTTGGCGAAGACCGTGATGGGGTTGGAGTAGCCCTTGCGGCGGGGCACGTAGCAATAGGCGCAGGCCATCGCGCAGCCGTTGGCCGTGGAGGGCGCGATGAAGTCAGCCGAGCGGCCGTTGGGGCGCGCGGTGAGCGACTTCTTCACCCCGAGGACCAGGGCCTCGCGCTTGATCCGGACCCAGCGGGAGACGTTGGTCTCGTTGCCGTAGAGCTCGGGGATGCGGTGGTGGCTCTCGATCTCGACCAGGTCGGCACCCGGAAAACGGGCCAGGACCTCCCGACCGCGGGGCAGGGCGGCGGCCTCGGGCTCGAGGTAGATGCGCCGGATGTCGAGGAGGGCACTGTCCAGGAGGTCACTCATGTCACGAGGAATGATGCCGCATGCGGTGGGGTAGAGGCGTCGCATGACCACCTCCGACACGGCGACGGTGCGCACGAAAGTGCCCGCGCGCCTGGATCGCCTGCCCTGGGCCCGCTGGCACTGGATGATCGTCATCGGCCTCGGCACGGTGTGGGTGCTCGACGGCCTCGAGGTGACGATCGTCGGCAACCTGTCCGGGCGGCTGTCCGAGCCGGGCAGCGGCCTGTCGATCACCCAGAGCCAGGTCACCGGGCTCGGCGCGGCCACCTACGTGCTCGGTGCCTGTTTCGGCGCGCTGTTCTTCGGCTGGCTCACCGACCGGTTCGGTCGCAAGAAGCTGTTCATGCTGACGCTGGGCGTCTACCTGTTCGGTACGGCGATGACCGCCCTCAGCTTCGACCCCTGGTGGTTCTTCCTGTTCCGCTTCGTCACCGGCGCCGGCATCGGCGGCGAGTACGCGGCCATCAACTCGGCGATCGACGAGCTGATCCCGGCCCGACACCGCGGTCGCGTCGACATCATCATCAACGGCACGTTCTGGGCCGGTGCCGCGCTGGGCGCCCTGCTGACCGTGCCGATCCTGACCCAGCTGCCGGCGTCGTGGGGCTGGCGCGCGGCGTTCGCCCTCGGCGCGGTGCTGGGGTTGGTCATCCTGCTGGTCCGCCGGCACGTGCCGGAAAGCCCGCGCTGGATGTTCATCCACGGCCGTGGCGAGGAGGCCGAGCGGCTGGTCGGTGACGTGGAGCGGACCGTCGAGCGGGAGGACAAGGTCACCCTGGAGCCGGTCGCCGACGACCAGGCGATCACGATCCACACTCGCCGCACGATCGGCTTCGGCGAGATCGCCCGGACCCTGATCCGCAAGTACCCGAAGCGGGCCGCGCTGGGCCTGTCGCTCTTCATCGGCCAGGCGTTCCTCTATAACGCCATCACCTTCGGGTACGCGCAGATCCTGCAAACGTTCTTCGGCGTGCCGGCGGGCAACACCGGCTACTACTTCGCGGTGATCGCCGTCGGCAACCTGGTCGGGCCGGTCGTGCTGGCCCCGTTCTTCGACTCCGTCGGCCGCAAGATCATGATCACCGGATCGTATGTCAGCTCCGGCGTGCTGCTGCTCGGCACCGCCTGGCTGTTCTCCACCGGCACGCTCAGCGCGGTTACGATGACCGCCTGCTGGTGTGTCGTGCTGTTCTTCGCCTCGGCCGGAGCCAGCTCGGCGTACCTCACGGTGAGCGAGATCTTTCCGATGGAGACCCGCGCGCTGGCCATCGCTTTCTTCTATGCCATCGGTACGGCCGTCGGCGGCGTCAGCGGCCCACTGCTCTTCGCCGAGCTGGTCGGCACCGGCAAAGTCGGTGACACCGTGCTCGCCTTCGTCATCGGTGCCGTCCTGATGATCGCCGCCGGACTGGTCGAGGCGTTCCTCGGCGTCAAGGCCGAACGGCAGAGCCTCGAACAGCTTGCCACCCCACTGAGCGCCGTCAAGGAGCACTCCGCATGAAGATCTGGCCGGGCAACCCCTACCCGCTGGGCGCCACCTACGACGGCGGCGGCACCAACTTCGCCCTGTTCTCCGAGGTGGCCGAGCGGGTCGAGCTGTGCCTGTTCGACGACGACGGCAAGGAGACCCGCATCGACCTGCCCGAGCGGGAGGCCCTGGTGTGGCACGGCTACCTGCCGCGGATTGTGCCGGGCCAGCGCTACGGCTACCGCGTGCACGGGCCGTACGACCCGGCGCGGGGGCTGCGGTGCAATCCGGGCAAGCTGCTGCTCGACCCGTACGCGAAAGCGATCGAGGGGCACAACGAGTGGGACAACGCGCTGTTCTCGTACCACTTCGGCAGTCCCGAGTCGTTCAACGAGTCGGATTCCGCGGCGTACGCGATGCGGTCGGTGGTGGTGAACCCGTATTTCGACTGGGCCAACGACCGGCCGCTGCGCATCCCGTTCCACCAGACGGTCATCTACGAAGCCCACGTGAAGGGCATGACCGCGAACAACCCGAAGATCCCCGAGGACGTCCGGGGTACCTATTCCGGCCTGGCCCACCCCGAGATGATCAAGCATTTCCACGAGCTCGGGGTGACCGCTGTCGAGCTGATGCCGGTGCACCAGTTCGTGCACGACAGTGGGCTGATCGAGCGGGGCCTGAGCAACTACTGGGGTTACAACACCATCGGCTTCTTCGCCCCGCACAACGACTACGCGTCGTTCGGCGGCCGGGGCGGGCAGGTGCAGGAGTTCAAGTCGATGGTCAAGGCGCTGCACGCCGCGGGCATCGAGGTCATTCTGGACGTCGTCTACAACCACACGGCCGAAGGCAACCATCTCGGCCCGACCCTGTCGTTCCGCGGCATCGACAACCCGGCTTACTACCGGCTCGTCGACGAGGACAAGCAGTACTACTACGACACGACCGGCACCGGGAACAGTCTCAACGTGCGGCACCACGAGTCGCTGCGGCTGATCATGGACTCGCTGCGCTACTGGGTGACCGAGATGCACGTCGACGGGTTCCGGTTCGACCTGGCCTCGGCACTGGCCCGCGAGTTCCACGAGGTCAATCGGCTGGCCGCGTTCTTCGACCTGGTGAACCAGGACCCGGTGGTCAGCCAGGTGAAGCTCATCGCCGAGCCGTGGGACGTCGGCGACGGGGGTTATCAGGTGGGCGGGTTTCCGCCGCTCTGGACCGAGTGGAACGGCAAGTACCGCGACAGCGTCCGGGACTTCTGGCGGGGCGAGCCGGCCAGCCTGGGTGAGTTCGCCTCCCGGTTCACCGGCTCCTCGGACCTGTACGAGATCGACGGCCGCCGTCCCATCGCCTCGATCAACTTCGTCACCGCGCATGACGGGTTCACGCTGCACGACCTGGTCTCGTACAACGAGAAGCACAACGACGCCAACGGCGAGGACAACCGAGACGGCGAGAGCCACAACCGGTCGTGGAACTGCGGTGTCGAGGGTCCCGCGGACGACCCCGAGGTTACCGCGCTGCGCGAACGGCAGAAGCGCAACTTCCTCGCCACGCTCCTGCTGTCCCAGGGTGTGCCGATGATTGCGCACGGTGACGAGTTGGGTCGCACCCAGCAGGGCAACAACAACGTGTACGCCCAGGACAACGAGCTCAGCTGGATCGACTGGACCGACGCCCGGCATCACGACGTGCTCACCGTATTCACCCGGCGGCTGACCCGGCTGCGGGCCGATCACCCGATCTTCCGGCGCCGCCGCTTCTTCACCGGGCGGCCGGCAGGGGACTCCGAGCTGCCGGACATTGCCTGGCTGCGGCGCGACGGCGAGCCGATGACCCCGCAGGACTGGAATGAGCGCTCCGGTATGACGATGACCGTCTTCCTGAACGGGCATGGCATCCCGGAGCGGGACGCGCTGGGCGAGCCGATCATCGACGACTCGTTCCTGGTGCTGTTCAACCCCCTGCCGGACCGGGTCACCTTCACCATGCCGCCGAAGGCGTACGGAAGGACCTGGGAGAAAGCGATCGACACGGCCGACCCGCTGCTGGCCGGCCGCAAGCGCTCGGTCCGTGCCACCGGGCCGCTGGAGGTCGCCGGGCACGCCATGGTGGTGTTGCGCTGCAGTTACTGAGAGTATTGGCCGCAGCCGGCCTTTGCGGGAACGTGGACGTCGGCTTGCGGTCGGCTTGAGCTTCGCCAGGCATCGTTTCTCAGGTCAGCAAGCAGAACGTGAGGACGAAGAAGATGAAGCTCGTACGCCTGGCCGCGATCCTCGGAGCGGTCCTCTCGGCCGCCCTTGTGGCCCCGCACCCGGCGTCGGCCGCGAGCGCGCCCATCCCGGGCACGCCGATGGGTCTGCGTGATGTCCGCTCGACCGTGAACGCCGCGGAGAGCACCGTGTACTGGAAGCCGGTCGCCGGTGCCACCCACTACCGGGTGATGGTGAGCGACGGTGCCTACACCCGGAGCTACACCGTCCAGGCGACTCAGCCGCTGAACGCCGGTGGCACGCACCAGGTCACGGTTGCCACGCCGGACAAGTGCTCCCGTTACGTGATCACCGTCGCCTCGCGGGACGCCCGGGGCCAGGGCACCGCGATCGCCATCGTCGAGAAGTCGCTGGCGCCGACCATCGTGATCCGGGCCAAGGCGGTCCGCGGCACCGACAAGACCAAGGCGACGTTCACCTACACCGCGCCGCAGTGGAAGGGCTACCTCGGCGGCCCGACCGGCGGGGCGACGCCGGACAACACCGCGAACCCGAAGATGAGCTTCACCAGCACCACCCAGCTCATCCGCGTCATCGACGGCAAGGTCATCGCCACCAACACCTTCACCGGTGCCACCTGGACCAAGTCCCGCAGCCAGAGCTTCTCCGGCCTGGACCCGCAGCGCGCCTACGTCTTGAAGATCACCAACTCCAACAAGTGGGGCAGCTGCGCCGCCCAGCTCGGCCGGGTCCTGCTCAAGGCCAACTGACCCACCCCGTACTTCGCTCTCATCCCCCCGAGGAACGCCCGGCCTCCCCCGGCCGGGCGTTTCCGTGTGCTGTGCCACGCGGAACGCCCGGCGTCGAGCAACCGTCGCCAACCCGACAGCGGGCGGGCTCGGCGCTGCGCGGTGGCGGAGGATGGTGCCATGGCGGACGTCATCGTGGTCGGCGGCGGGATCATCGGGATGACGGCGGCGGTGCGGCTGCGCGAGCGCGGTGCCGACGTGACGCTCTGGAGTCCGGACGGGCCGCTCGACACGGTCTCCGCCGTCGCCGCGGCGGTCTGGTATCCAACCGGCATCACCTTCGAGCCGCGGGTGCTCGGCTGGGCCGCGGGCGCGTACCGGGAGTTTCGCCGGCAGGCCCACGACGGCGTGCCCGGTGTCCAGGTCCGCGAGACCCGCAACCTGGAACGCGACGGCACGACCGCCGAGCCGTGGTGGGCTGCCGCTGCCGGCCGGGTGCGCTATCGGCCGCTGGGTCCGCCGTGGACCCGAGAGGTGCGCTTCGAGGCTCCGGCGGTCGACATGAGCGTCTACCTGCCCTGGCTGCGGGAGCAGTTCGAGCGGCTCGGCGGCCGGGTGGTGCGCCGGCGGGTGGACCGCCTCGAAGAAGCCCTGGCCGAGGCTCCGGTGATCGTCAACGCCACCGGGCTGGCTGCCGGGTCGCTCTGCGGCGACCCGGACGTCTATCCCGTACGCGGGCAGATCGTGCTCGTCGCCAACACCGGTGTCTTTGCCTCGGTCCGCGACCTGGGCCGGCCCAGCACGTACGTGCATCCGCGCACCCGGGACGTGGTGCTCGGCGGCACCTTCGAGGAGAACAGCTGGAACACGACCCCGGACCCGGCGACCCGCACCGCCATCCTCGAACGCTGCCTCGCCCTGGTCCCGGAGTTGGCCGGCGCGCCGGTGCTGGGGGAGAAGGTGGGGCTGCGCCCGGCCCGGCGCGGCGGTCCGCGGGTGGAGGTGGAGAAGCTGTCCGGCGGAACGGTCGTGCACGCGTACGGTCACGGCGGCGCCGGGATGACGCTTTCCTGGGGGTGCGCTGACGAGGTCGCCGACCTGGCCCTTTGATCACGGATCGTTAACCTTCCGTTTACCCTGCGTCCCGCTTAAACTCACCGCAGTCGATCTGTGAGGAGCTTTGGCGATGTCCGGACGACCCCCACTCCTGCCGCTGATCGCCCCGACCGGGCACAGCGGGCGCGATCCCAAGACCTGCCTCTTCCGCTGCGGCAACGCCTGCGACCACCCCGTGCCGAACACGTCGGACAACCCGTACCTCGGCGATCTGGTCCGGGCCGGGCTGACCCGGCGCGGGCTCGTCCAGCTCGGCGCCGCCGGTGTCCTGGTGCTCGGCATCGGCGCCGGCACTCCAGCCGCAGCCGCGGCCACCCAGCCCACTAAACCCGGCGACCTGACCTTCACCCCGGTCCCGCCAAACACGGTGGACGCCGTGATCGTGCCGAACGGCTACGACCATGCCGTCGTCCTGCGCTGGGGTGACCCGATCCTGCCCGGCGCGCCCCCGTTCGACGTGCACCAGCAGAGCGCGGACCGGCAGCTCGGTCAGTTCGGCTACAACAACGACTTCCTGGCCGTGTTCCCGCTCGGCGATGACGGCCGGCGGGCGCTACTCGTGTCCAACCACGAGTACACCAACGAAGAGCTGATGTTCCCGGGCTTCACCAGTCAGGAAGCCCTGAGCGTCGAACAGGTCCGGATCGCGATGGCGGCGCACGGCATGTCGGTGGTGGAACTGGAGCGGGTGGGCCGGTCCGGTCGCTGGCGGCCCGCGCGCGGCGGTCGGTTGCCGTACAACCGGCGGCTCACCATGCTGGAATCGCCGTTCCGGTTCACCGGCCCAGCCGCCGGCTCGGCGCTGCTGCGGACCGCCGAGGATCCGGCCGGCATGACTCCGATCGGCACCCTGAACAACTGCTCGGGCGGCGTCACCCCGTGGGGTACGGCCCTGTCCGGCGAGGAGAACTTCAACCAGTACTTCGTCGGCGGTGACCAGGCCCCCAACGCCCTCAAGCCCACCCTCGCCCGGTACGGCATTCTCACCACTGCCCGCTATCCGTCCGGCTCGCGCCGCTGGGAGCGTGCACAGGAGCGTTTCGATCTGGCGAAGCACCCGAACGAGGCGCACCGGTTCGGCTGGATCGTCGAGGTCGACCCCCTGGACCCGCAGTCTCGCCCGCGCAAGCACACGGCGATGGGCCGGTTCAAGCACGAAGGCGCCAACGTCATCGTCGCGAAGAGCGGCCACGTCGTGGCGTACATGGGTGACGACGAGCGCTTCGACTACCTCTACAAATTCGTGTCGGCGAAGCGGTTCATCCCCGGCAACCGGCGGCACAACCTCACCCTGCTGGAATCCGGCACGCTCTACGTGGCGAAGCTGACCGGCGACAGCCCGGCTGCCGAGATCGACGGCACCGGCGCGCTGCCGTCCGACGGGGCCTTCGACGGCACCGGCCGGTGGATCAAGCTTGCCTCCGGCAACACGTCCTTCGTGCCGGGCATGGACGTCGTCGAGGTTCTCACCTACGCCCGGATCGCCGGCGACAGCGTGGGCGCGACGAAGCTGGACCGCCCCGAGGACGTGCAGCCCAGCCTGGTCACCGGGAAGGTGTACGCGGCGCTCACCAACAACACCAACCGGGGCGTCGGCACCTACCCGGGGGTGGACGAGGCGAATCCGCGGGTCGGAAACCGCCACGGGCAGATCTTCGAGCTCACCGAGGACCGGGGCGACCACACCGGGGAGACCTTCACCTGGTCGCTGCCGATCGTCTGCGGCGACCCCGCCGACCCGGCGACGTACTTCGCCGGCTACGACAAGGACGCGGTGTCGCCGATCTCCTGTCCGGACAACGTCGCGTTCGACCGTACGGGCAACCTCTGGATCTCCACCGACGGCAACGCCCTGGGCAGCAACGACGGCCTGTTCGCGACCCCGATCGAGGGTCCCGAGCGCGGTCACCTCAGGCAGTTCCTGACCGTGCCGCCGGGCGCGGAGACCTGCGGCCCGTTCATCACCGGTGACGGCCGCTCGGTCTTCGTCGCGGTCCAGCACCCCGGGGAGATCACCGGCGCCACCGTGGACGATCCCGCCTCCACCTGGCCGGACGGCGATTTCGCCAAACCCGCCGTAGTGGTGACGTGGCGGCCGGACGGCGGCGCCATCGGCACCTGAGACGAGTGCGGCGTTCATCAGGCGTTCATCGTGTGTCGGGTTGGGACTCACTCCCGTCTCCTAGCGTCACAGGCCGGCGATCCGCTTCCTGCCTGCGAGGAGTTCCATCCCGATGACCGAACGACCCCGTCTGCTTCCGCTGCTCGGCCCGGCCGGGCACGGCGGACGTGACGCGATGACCTGCCTCTACCGCTGCGGCAACGCGTGTGCCCACCCGGTGCCGAACGAGTCGGGCAACCCGTACCTGGGCGACGTCGTCAAGGGCATGACCCGCCGTGGTGTGGTGGGCGCCGGTGCGGCCGGTGCCCTGGTTCTCGGCTTCGGCGCCTCGGCGGCCGCCGCCGCGAAGCCCGCCGCCGCCGCTCCCGCGGCAGTCCCCGCCGCCGCTCCCGTCGCCGAGGAACTGCTCACCGGCCTCGTGAAGGGCCGCGCCGGTGCGTTGACCTTCAAGGCGATCCCGCCGAACAAGCTCGACAACCTGGTCGTGCCGAACGGGTACGACAGCTCGGTCGTCATGCGCTGGGGCGACCCGGTGCTGCCCGGCGCCCCCGGCTTGAACGTGCACCGGCAGAGCGCCGACCGGCAGTCCGCGCAGTTCGGCTACAACAACGACTTCGTCGGGGTCCTGCCGCTGGGTCGGGACGGGCGGCGGGCGCTGCTCGTGGTCAACCACGAGTACACCAACGAGGAACTGATGTTCCCCGGCTTCACCACCCTCGAGGCGATGACCGTCGGCCAGGTCGAGACCGCGATGGCCGCGCACGGGCTGTCGGTGGTGGAGATCGAGCGGGTCGGTCACTCCGGCCAGTGGCGTCCGGTGCGCAGCGGGCGGCTGCCCTACAACCGGCGGATCACTGCCCTGCGCACGTCGTTCGCCTTCACCGGCCCCGCCGCCGGGTCCGCGCTGCTGCGCACCAAGGCAGACCCCAAGGGCACGACTGCCATCGGTACGCTCAACAACTGCGCCGGTGGCGTCACCCCGTGGGGCACCGTGCTGTCCGGCGAGGAGAACTTCAACCAGTACTTCGTCGGCGCCGACCAGGCCCCGGAGACGCTGAAGCCGAAGCTCGCCCGGTACGGCTTCGCTACCACCGCCCGCTACCCGTCCGGCTCGCGCCGCTGGGAGCGCGCACAGGAGCGTTTCGACCTCGCCAAGCACCCCAACGAGGCGCACCGTTTCGGCTGGATCGTCGAGGTGGACCCGCAGGATCCGCACGGCCGGCCGCGGAAGCACACGGCGATGGGTCGGTTCAAGCATGAGGGTGCGAACGTCATCGTCGCGAAGAGCGGCCACGTCGTGGCGTACATGGGTGACGACGAGCGCTTCGACTACCTCTACAAGTTCGTGTCGGCGAAGAAGTTCCGCGCCCACGACCGGCGGCACAACCTGACCCTGCTGGAGTCCGGCACCCTGTACGTCGCGAAGCTGACCGGCGACAGCCCGGCCACCGAGATCGACGGCACCGGCAAGCTGCCCGCGGACGGCGGGTTCGACGGCACCGGCCGCTGGATCAAGCTCGTCTCCGGCGACCGCTCGTACGTGCCCGGCATGACCGCCGCCGAGGTGTTGACCTTCACCCGCCTTGCCGGCGACGCGGTGCTGGCGACCAAGCTGGACCGCCCGGAGGACGTGCAACCCAGCCTGCGCACCGGCAAGGTCTACGCCGCGATGACCAACAACACCAACCGGGCGGTGGGCAGCAACCCCGGCGTGGACGAGGCGAACCCGCGCGCGGCCAACAAGCACGGCCACATCTTCGAGTTGGTGGAGGACCGCGGCGATCACACCGGTGACAGCTTCACCTGGTCCCTGCCGATCCTGTGCGGCGACCCGGCCGACCCGTCGACCTACTTCGCCGGCTACGACAAGAAGGCCGTGTCGCCGATCTCCTGCCCGGACAACGTCGCCTTCGACAGCGCCGGCAACCTGTGGATTTCCACGGACGGCAACGCGCTGGGCAGCAACGACGGCCTGTTCGCCACCGCGATCGAAGGTCCCGAGCGTGGACATCTGAAGCAGTTCCTGACCGTGCCACTGGGCGCGGAAACCTGCGGTCCGTTCGTGACGGGTGACGACCGCTCGGTCTTCGTCGCGGTGCAGCACCCGGGCGAGATCAGCGGCGCGTCCCTGGAGAAGCCGGCGTCCACCTGGCCTGACGGCGACTTTGCCAAGCCCGCCGTCGTGGTCACCTGGCGCCTGGACGGCGGCCCGGTCGGCAGTTGAGCGCAGCCGGGGGTCGGCAGCCGGCACTGACTGCCGACCCCCGGTTAGCCTGGCCGGATGACCACGCCCCTGCCCGCGGCAATCGACACCTTGTACGACGCGTTTGCCGATTACCGCCGGCCTTCGTCCTTGGATTACTGCGAGTGCTGTTTCGAGGAGGAGGAGCGCCGGGCGGTGCTCGCGACCGTCCCGGTGCGGGAGCTTCCGGCAGCGACCTTGCGCCGGTACGCCGCCAATGTCCTGCTCACGGTCGGCGGTGTCGACGACTTCCGGTACTTCCTGCCGCGGATCCTCGAAATCGCCGTGGGCGAGGTTTCGACTGGCCCGACCTGGAACCCGTGCTCAGCCGGCTGCGGATAGCCGAGTGGCACTCCTGGCCGGCGGTTCAGGTTGCGGCCGTCCGTCACGTCCTGGCGGCGTTGTGGGAGTCCGTGCTGGTCGATGGCGAGCGGGAACCGGACACCGTGCTGTGTGGGCTGGGCAACGCCGAGGGCGACCTGCAGCCGTACCTCGATGCCTGGGCCGCGGCGCTGACCCGCCCGGCGACCCGCCTGACCGCGGCGATGCAGCTGCGGGACCTGCTCCAGCATGGCTGCGAGCTGCGCAAGGGCCGGCGGCGACTCACCAACTCGTTCTGGGCCGAGCGTGCCACCCAGGCCGAACAGGTTCTCACCTGGCTGTTCAGCCCTGAGCTGCAGGTCATCGTGTTCGCCGCCGTCGACTCGGCCGACGACGAGGAAACCCTGCAGGTCCTCGCCGATCTCGATGAGGCTTGGCGTGCCGGGGTGAGCTGACGGCGGGTCAGGGCACCGGAAGGGGCCGTGGCATGCCGATTGCCTGGCGGTGCGCCAGGACGATGGCGCAGATGTCGGCGACGCCGCGCAGACACAAGCGTTCCGCGCCGGTGAAAGCGTGGGCGCCGTCGTCATAGATGACGCCGATCGCCCCGAGGGGCATGCCGCGGGACATTACCGGTACGGCAGCGAACGCGCGTCCCCACAGGCCGCTGGCAGCCGGATACGACGCGGCGATCTCGGCCGATGAGGACAGCCATACCGCCCGTTCTCGGGCGATGGCGTCGGTGAGGGGATACCGGGACCCGACCCGCAGGACACCGCAGGGGCTGATGCTGCCGCCGATCCCGGTCACCATCGCCAGTTCGAGCGTGCCGTGGTCGCGCATGGTGCCGAGGACCGCGCTGCCGGCCCCGGTCGCGGCGATGACCTGGGTGAGGCCCAGTTCCAACACGCTCGCGTCGGTGGGCGCGGCGGCTACCGCCTGCAGCAGCAGCTGCAGTCGGGACAGCGAATCTGCCCAACCGAAATCTTGCTCCGGCCTCATGCCGATCCCTTCACGAAGCATCTTCTCGGCCCTGGGATGCATCGTGCCGAACGACGGGCGTCCGGTTCTACACCGTTCACCCTAATGATTGCTGTCTGACAATTTCTTGACGGTTGTCAGAGCTACACGGTGCGCAGGTCCACTGTGTGCCAGAGCAGGGAGTCCTGGTCGCCGGTGGACCACCACAGCACCCCGCCCCGCGCGAACGCACCCCGCACCGCCTCGCTGACGTCGATGGTGCGCCCGTCCGAGAGGTCGTAGATCAGCAGTCCCTCGGTGCCGGTCAGGTCCGAGTCCGGTCGGGCCTCCGACAGGATCTCGAAGCGGTCCAGCACCGCCACGTCGGTGATGGCTGCGCCCGCTTCGCCGCCCGCAATCCGCCGCCGGGCCGAACCGTCCGGGTGCATGGCGTCGATGCGGGCGAGACCATCAGCGGTCAGCACCAGCACCCGGCACCAGACGGGACCGCAGGTGGTCAGCTCGGTTCCGGTCGACGCGACCCGCTGCTCCTTGTTCTCGGTCAGGGAGCGCAGCACCGAGGTACCAGTCGCGTCGCCGCCGCCGTCGGTCAGCCACGGCCAGGCTGTCAGCGACCAGGTGCCGGGCTCCTTGCGTACGGTGACAGCCCCGCCGGTCAGCGCGACCGACCGGATCTCGGTGACCTTGGGGTCCCGGGCCGTGGCAACCCACCAAGCCCGCCCGTCCGCGAGCACGACATCCCACTGTGAGCCCGCGAAGACCGGGTTGCCCGTGTCCTGAGTGAGCCGGCGTACCCGGTCGCCGGTGGTGGTGGCCGTCCACACCTCGGTGGCCTCGCCGTTCGCCGACTCGGTCCACACCAGGTCGGTGCCGGCCACGGCCAGCGTGCCGAACTCGGGGAGCGAGTCCAGCGGCCGGCGGCGCAACTCCCGGACCGAACCGTCGGCCGCGCGCAGCACCAGCCGGGACGACGTGCCGTCCGGGCTCGGCGCTGTGCCCACGCTGACCTGCGCATCCAGGAAGAGCAGCGGGTGGTACACCGGACCGTCGGAGAGATTGCCGGGGATGTCAGCCCGGGCCGCGTGGGGCCAGGCCGTCGTCAACCCCAGCCGGGCGGGGGGCGCGGTCTGCGGGGACTTCTGCGGGTACGCGACCAGCAGCCCACCCGCGACCAGCGCGATTGCCAGTGCCACCCCAGCCGGCCTGCGCAGCCGCCGCGGGCCGCTCATTCGTACTGCTGCTTCGGCGCAGTAATCTCCTGCCAGCTCTGCACCTGCAGGTACGGCACGACGGCACCGTTCACCGGGTCCTTGCCGACTCGTTCGGTGTAGCCGCCGACGACCTGCACCCAGGTGTCCGGTGCGAGCCCGGTCGGCCCGTCGCCGGCCAGCCCCACCTTGATCGGGCGGCCATCGGCAGCGCAGCAGGACATGACCATGCGGGCCAGCATCGGCTCGCCGTCCGGTCCGGCCGCCACGAAGCCGGTCAGCCGCACCGTCCGGCCGGTGAGGCTGCGCCCCTCGTCGAACACTGCCCGGGACGCATAGTCGAGCAAGCCCACGTCGACCGGATCGCCGGCCTCGAGCGCTGGATAGTCCGAGTCGGACGTCTGCGCGCTGAGGACGCTGCCCGCCTGCCCCGCCGCGTACGACCCCAGGGCCGGCGGCGCCACCAGCAGCAGGCCGAGCACGGGCAGGATGAGCAGCCAGCCCACCCGCGGCTCGTGGTGGTGCCCGTGCTCGTCCTCGGGGGCGGGACGCGGGCGTAGCTCGTACCAGAGGGTCATCGCGCCCGCGGCGACCAGCAGTAACCCGGCGCCGATGAGGAAGGGCTGCAGGCCCGCTTTGACGTAGCGCAGGTAGAGGTCGCCGAGGCTGGCCTTGAGGATCGCCCCGCCGAACAGCAGCATGATCACCGCTTGGGCTTGCCGGTTCACAGCAGCACCACCCCGGCGATCGTGCCGATGCTGACGGCCACGACGAAGGTCACCGGGGCGAATCGCATCGCGAACCGGCGGCCGAACACGCCGGTCTGCATGCTGATGAGCTTGAGGTCGACCATCGGGCCGACGACCAGGAACACCAGCCGCGAGGTGAGCGAGAACTGCGACAGTGAGGCGGCAACGAACGCGTCGGCCTCACTGCAGATGGACAGCAGGACGGCGAGCACGGCCAACGCGAGGACGGACAGCACCGGGTCGCTCGCCAGGGTGGTGAGCCAGGCCTCGGGCACCACGACGTTGATCGTCGCAGCAGCCGCGGCGCCCAGGACGAGGAAGCCTCCCGCGTGCATCACGTCGTGCCGCGCCGCTGCCCAGAACGCGTTACCGCGGCTCATGCCGTCAAGATCAGGCCGGTGCGGCAGCTTGATCCATTCGGCTTTGCCGAGGCGCAGCCAGAGCCAGCCCATGGCAACGGCGACGATGAGGCTGGCGCCGCCCCGGGCGACCACCATCATGGGGTCGTCGGGGAAGGCGACCGCGGTGGCGGTCAGCACGATCGGGTTGATCGCGGGCGCGGCGAGCAGGAACGCCAGGGCTGCCGCCGGGGTGACGCCGCGGCGGATCAGCGAGCCGGCGATCGGCACGCTGCCGCATTCGCAGCCGGGCAGCACCACACCCGCGAGCCCGGCGGCGGGCACGGCCAACGCCGGGTGTTTCGGCAAAGCCCGCGCCCAGAAGGAGCGCGGGACGAAGACGGCGATGACGGCGGAGAGCGCCACGCCGAAGACGAGGAACGGCACGGCCTGCACCAGCACCGACACGAAGACCGTCGTCCAGGTCTGCAGCCGCGGGTTGGAAATCAGGGCGGCCAGCGGGCCGCGGAAGACCACCAGCAGCACGAGGACCACGGCGAGCACCTCGACCGAGCCGATCCGGCGCTGCGGTGCTGGCTGGGCGGGCGCGGGTGGGGTGGCCGCGGGCGGGGCCTCGTCGATCTGATCGGCTGGCAAGGACGCTCTCCGGGTCAACCTTGGGTGCGGGCGCGCCCCACCCTACCCGCTGCGGCCGCGCGGACCGCGGGTCGTCAACCCCGGGTGTTGCCTATGCTGAGCTGCGCATATGTGCATCCGGGCCGGAACCGGCGGCGACGATGTGGCTGCGCCCGGCGCCCTTCGCGGCGTACAGCGCGGCGTCTGCCCGCCCGACCAGCTCTTCCGGCGTCTCGGCGCCGTCCCAGATGGCTACTCCGGCCGAGAAGGTCTGCCCGAGCGGCGTCGCGGCCAGCGCCCGGCCGACCGCCGCCTGGGCCTCGTCGAGGTTCGCTCCGGGCAACAGGACGGCGAAGAGCTGGTTCTGGTCCCGGGCGATCGTGTCCACCCGGCGCAGCGCGCCGTGCCAGGCGGCTCCGGCCGACTTGAGGAGCTGGTCACCGGCGCCCCGGCCGTAGGTGGTGGTGTACTGGGCGAACTCGTCCAGGTCGAGCACCGCGACGCAGACCGTGGTGTGTTCCCGGCGGGCATGCTCCAGAGCCCGAGGCAGCTCGTCGTCCCAGGCCCGCCGGTTCGGCAGGCCGGTGAGTTCATCGGTGCGGGACAGGTCGACGATCTGCCCGGACTGCTGCTTGACCCGGCGGGCCAGCTGTGCGGTTTGCCCGGCCAGCACGAGCAGCAGCGCCATGGTGGCGACCTGCCAGCCGGTAATCCAGGCCGGACCGTCCGGGAACAGCCGGTAGCCGGCGATCAGGATCGCCAGAGCGGCGGCGGTAGCCACCCAGCCGTACTTACGCATCGATCCACCTTTCACGCCGGCACCACCGCGCTGGACAGCGCGGGCACCTCGGCCGCCCACACCGGGCGGGAGAACAGGTAACCCTGGCCGTACGGGCAGCCCATCCCGGCGAGGACGGCCCGTTGTTCGGGGTCCTCGATGCCCTCGGCGACCACCGACAGATCGAGGTTGCGGGCGAGTGTCACGATCGCGTCCACCAGCGCCCGCTGCTGTTCACTGCCGACGATGTCGTCGATGAACGACTTGTCGATCTTGAGAACGTCGACCGGTATCTGCCGAAGGTAACTCAGCGAGGAGTAGCCGGTGCCGAAGTCGTCGATCGCCACCCGTACGCCGAGGGCGCGCAGCTCTTCCAGGTCGGCACTGACCTGCTCGACGTCGCGCAGCACCAGGCTCTCGGTGATCTCCAGCTGGAGCCAACCGGGCTCGGCACCCGCGTCGGTGAGAGCGGCGCGCACCTGGTCGACGAAGCCGGGCTGACGGAACTGCCGGGCCGACACGTTCACGCTGACGTAGCGCGGGGCCGTGCTGGCGTCGTCGTCCTTCCACTGCGCCAGCTGGCGCAGCGACTCGCGCAACACCCAGGCGCCGAGGCCGACGATCGCGCCACTCTCCTCGGCCAGCTCGATGAAGTGGTACGGCCCCAGCAGCCCCCGCTCCGGGTGCTGCCACCGCACCAGCGACTCGACGCTGATCAGTTCCCGACTGTCGATGTCCACGATGGGCTGGTACTGCAGCACGAACTGGCCCGCCTCGACCGCCTCGTGTAGCGCGGTCCGCAGGGCGAGCCGTTCCACCATGGCGGTGTGCAGCTCGCTGCGGTACCGCTGCCAGGTCGCCTTGCCCGCACCCTTGGCCAGGTAGAGGGCCAGGTCAGCGTGGCGCAGCAGCCCGGTCGGGCTGTCCGCGTCCCGGCTGGTTGCCACGCCGACGCTCGCGGCGCCGCTGATGATGTGGCTGCCGCCGAGCCCGTCCGAGATCTCGATCGGGGTGCTGAGCGCGGCAACGATGCGCTCGGCGACCGTTTCGGCCGCTCCCGCGTCCGGCGCCGCGGCCACGAGGACCGCGAACTCGTCGCCGCCCATCCGAGCCGCGGTGTCGCGGGCGCCGATGGCACTGGCGATGCGCTGCCCGACGGCCACCAGCAACTGGTCGCCTACGGCGTGGCCGAGCGAGTCGTTGACCTCTTTGAAGTCGTCGAGGTCGACGAAGAGCACACCCAGTTCGCCGCCGTCGCACACGGCGGCGGTGAACGCCTGCTCGAGCCGGTCCCGGAAGAGCACTCGGTTGGCCAGGCCGGTCAGTCCGTCATGGAATGCCTGGTGAGCGAGGTCGTTCTCCAGGCGGCGCCGCTCGGTCACGTCGCGCACGGTCAACACGAGTCCGCGTACGGTCGGATCGTCGCGCAGGTCGCGAGCGGTGCACTCGACCTGGAGCAACCGGCGGTCGGCGCAGACCGCGGTGAGGTCGGTGCCGTCGGTGTGTCCGGCCCGGGCCCGGTCGAGCAGGGCGGCGAGCGTGTCGTGGTGCGTGTCGGCGATGAGCTTCGCCAGCGGTGTGCCCTTCAGGTCCAGCCGGCCCAGGACGGTCCGTGCGGACGGGCTCGAGTAGGTGATGTGGTCGTCGTCGCCGACGATGAGGATCACGTCGGAGGCGCTCTGGATCAGGGTCCGGAAGTACGCCTCACCGTCGCGGCGGCTGATTTCGGAGGCCAACGCGATCCGGTCCAGCACCAGTCCGGCCTGCCCTGCGAGTGCCTGCAACGTACGCCGTACCGAGCGCAGCACCCCGATCGGCGCGGCGAGCTGGATCGGCGTGCACATCACCGGCGTACCGGGCTCACAGATCGCCGCGTGCAGCGCGTACGGATATCCGGCGCCGTCCGCGGTGGCGAGGCCGAGGACCACGCCGGGTTCGACCGGCCCGTAGTCCTCGAGGGGCGCCGATTCGCCGATGATGAGCGTGTACCGCTCGTTCGGCATGATCGCGGAGACCGCATCGCGGACCGCGGCGACGACGTCGGCGGTGGTGGCGGCTCCCGCCAGGGCGGCGGCGGTGCGGCGCAGGGCGCGTTCGCGGTGGTTGGCCCGCCGCTGGTCGGTCAGCAGCCCGCCGACGCGGGCCATGACCAGCAGGATCAGCGCGGTGGAGCCGGCCGCGATGACGGGGGCGTCGACGACCTCGCCCATCAGATGCTCGGTGAGCAAAACGCCCGGGGCGATCAGTGCGGCGGTCGTCATCAGGGTGAGCCGACGCCAGCCGGCGGACACCGAGATAGTGGCGGGTGTGCCCTCGGCGGTGAACCAGGTCATGGACGGGTGCAGCGCGGCGAGGCCGATGGCGGCATAGAAGAAGACCCAGCCGAGGTCGATCGGGCCGCCCGCAATCCAGCTGTTCTCCAGGCGGGCGAGGCCGTAGACCACGTCGGAGACGAGCACGCCGACCACGCCGATGCACAGCAGCCAGACGGCCCTCGGCTTGCGGCCGGGCACGGCGAGCAACCGCAGCATCATCGCCAGCGCCAGCACGTCGCCCAGCGGGTACGCGATGGAGATCGTCTTTTCCATCAGCGTGAGATCGGTGGCCCGGGTGTACGGCGCGATCAGCCAGATCCAGCACAGCAGGCCGAGGCTGACCGTCGGCACCAACCCGTCGAGCAGCGCAGCCCGGTTTCGGTCGCCGGAGCGGGCCCGGACGAACAGCGACAATGCCGCGGCGAGCAGCGGGTAGACCGCGATGTAGAGCACGTCGGACAGCACAGCCATCCAGCCGGTTCGGCCGTGCGAGAGCGCCAGCCAACCGAAGGTGTCGCCTAGGCTGAAGAACAGCAGCGCGGTAGCCAGCAGATACCAGGCTGTTCGCCGCTCGGGCCGGTGCAGGTGCACACCCAGCAGGACGCAGGCGAAACCGGTCATCCCGATCGCACCCCACGACCAGACGTGCGACGCTGGCCATGCGTAGAAGATCCCGGCCAGGACCGTGAACCAGGCGACGAAGCAGCCGCGCGCGAGTCGCGTGGTCATGCGGGCTCCGTTCCGGCTCTGGTCGTGGACTTATTACCCATCGGCGACCGGGCGGTGATTCTGACCCGCCGTACGCTCCGCATCCGGATTGCGTCGCGAAACACACCCCGGCGCTAAGGTCGTGCGGTGAGCGAACGACCTTTGCTGGCGGTGGACGCGCCGAGCCTGTACTTCCGTGCCTTCCACGGCATCCCCGAGTCGGCTGCCAAGACCGACGCCGGGGAGCCGGTGAACGCGATCCGCGGCTTCCTGGACATGCTGGCGCAGCTGATCCGCACCCGGCGGCCGGACCGGGTGGTGTGCGCGCTCGACGCCGACTGGCGCCCAGCGTGGCGGGTCGAGCTCGTGCCGTCGTACAAAAAGCATCGGGTTGCCCACGGCGACGTGGAAGAGGTGCCCGCCTCGCTGGAAAAGCAGGTGCCGGTGTTGCTGGAGGTGCTGCGGGCTATCGGCATCCCGGCGTTCGGCGTCGCCGGCTACGAGGCCGACGACGTGCTCGGCACGCTCGCCGCCACCCAGCCCGGCCCGGTCGAGGTGGTCTCCGGCGACCGGGACCTGTTCCAGCTCGTCGACGACGCCCGCCGCACCCGCCTGCTCTACTGCGGCCGTGGCGTCGCCAAGCTCGAGGACAGCGACGACGCGGCGGTCCAAGCCAAGTACGGCGTCCCCGCCCGTTGGTACGCGGACTTCGCGGCGATGCGCGGCGACCCCAGCGACGGTCTGCCCGGCGTGCCCGGGGTGGGGGAGAAGACGGCGGCGCGCCTGATCGCCCGCTACGGCGGCGTGCAGGACATCGTCGCGGCCCTGGACGATCCGGATGCGGGCTTCGCTCCAGGCCTGCGGACCAAGCTGGTCGCGGCCAAGGACTACCTGGCCGCAGCCCTGCCGGTGTGCCGGGTGGCGCTGGACGTCGCCCTGCCCGAGTTCGACCCGGTGCTGCCCTCCGCGCCGCGGGACGCCGACGCGCTGCTGGCCCTCGCCGAGCGGTGGAACCTAGCCGGGTCGGCAAGGCGTCTGGTGGATGCGCTGGCCACACAGTGACGGGTGGGGCGGGGCTGCCGTCCAGTCCTTAACTGCCGTTAAGCTGACCCGGTGACGGTCGAGCGGATCCTTCCCACCGAAGAAGCGTACGAGTTGCTCGGGCTGACCCGGGAGATCGCGCAGGGCGAGCTCGCCCCGCAGGTCGCCGGGTTCGAGCAGCGTGGCGAGTTCCCCCGCGAACTGCTGAAGACGATCGGACGGGCCGGTCTGCTCGGCCTGCCGTATCCCGAGTCGGACGGCGGTGCAGGCCAGCCCTACGAGGTCTATCTGCAGGTGCTGGAGACTCTCGCGTCGTCCTGGGTAGCCATCGCTGAGGCGGTCAGCGTGCACACCCTGTCCTGTTTCCCGGTGGCCGCGTTCGGCACCGAGCAGCAGCGCAAGTCCCTGCCCGAGATGCTGGGTGGTGAGCTGCTGGGGGCGTACTGCCTCTCCGAGCCGCAGGGTGGCAGCGACGCGGCGGCCCTGGCCACCCGGGCCGAGCGCGACGGCAACGACTACGTGCTGAACGGCACCAAGGCGTGGATCACGCACGGCGGTAAGGCGGATTTCTACAACATCTTCTGCCGTACCGGCGGTCCCGGCGCCGGCGGCATCTCGTGTGTGCTCGCCGACGCCAGCACCGAAGGCCTGTTGCCGCAGGCTCCGGAGCGGTTGATGGGTCTGCGCTCGTCGGCGCCGGCGCAGATCGTGCTCGAGGACGCCCGGGTCCCGGTGGACCGACTGGTCGGCGAGGAGAACGGCGGCTTCCGGATCGCCATGCAGGCCCTGGATGCGGGCCGGCTCGGCATCGCGGCGTGCGCGGTCGGTCTCGCCCAGGCGGCGGTGGACTACGCCGCGGCGTACGCGAAGGAACGCACCCAGTTCGGCAAGCCGATCGCCTCTTTCCAGGGCCTGGGCTTCCTGCTGGCCGACATGGCTACCCAGGTGTCGGCGGCCCGGGCGCTGATGCTGAGCGCCGCACGGCTGAAGGATGCGGGCCGCCCGTTCTCAGTGGAGGCGGCCAAGGCGAAACTCTTCGCGACCGATGTGGCGATGAAGGTGACGACCGACGCGGTTCAGGTGCTGGGCGGCTCGGGTTATGTGAGTGACCACCCGGTCGAGCGCTGGTTCCGGGAGGCCAAGGTGCTGCAAATCGTGGAGGGCACCAACCAGATCCAGCGCCTGGTGATCGCCCGGGCACTGACCCGGGACTGAACCGTCCCCTGTGGACGTTTTCGCTCGCCGGCCGGACGGGTGCGTGCGGTCTCAGCCTCGACCGGTATCTTGACGCCGTGGAAGAGATCGACCGGGCGATCGTGGGCGCCCTCACCGCGGACGGCCGGCTGTCCTACACCGTGCTGGCCGAGCGGGTCGGGCTGAGCGTGTCGGCGGTGCACCAGCGGGTGCGCCGGCTCGAGCAGCGGGGCGTCATCAACGGTTACACGGCGGTGGTCTCGTACGAGGCGTTGGACCTGCCGATGACCGCCTTCGTGGCGATCCGCCCGTTTGACCCGTCACAGCCGGACGATGCGCCGGAGCGGCTGGCCCACCTGAAGGAGATCGACTCCTGCTACTCGGTGGCGGGGGAGGACTTCTACCTGCTGCTTGTGCGAGTGGCGAGTCCGAGTGATCTGGAACGGCTGCTCCAGGAGATCCGGACGGCGGCGAACGTGACGACTCGGACCACGGTGGTGCTCAGTACGCCGTACGAGAACCGGCCGCCACGGATCGTCGACACAGACTAGCCTCCTAGGACGCCGTACGCAGAGTGGCCGAAGACGTCCTCATCGCCTCCGGCTGCTCTGTCATACGCGCATGCTCGCGTCGTCCACCGAGGCGTCGTCGGCTAGGAGCGTGGTGAGCCGGCTCGCGCACTGCCGGCTCGATGCCGCGGCGTCGGCGGCGATCGCCCACCGTTGGCCGGGGCCGATCGGCCGCGCGGCGACGAGTTGCCGCCGCAGCGCCTGCAACTCGGCCAGATGGGCGTCCAGTACCGCGAGGATCTCGCCGTGCATGGCCGCTACTTCTTCTTGGCCTGCTTGTGGTGCCGCTTGCCCCGCTTCGCCTTTTTCGCCATGAGAGCCTCCTCTGCCGCCAGTTTGGGCCGCCATCCGTCCGACTGCACGTAATTGCACATGTGCGGAACGTTATGACCGGGGCAGCCTACGCCCGGATTGCGGCGTGAACATTGCGGCGTATTTACCGCACCGGGTCTAGCCTCGGTGCGGTGACCGTCCACGAGCTGTCCCGCACCGACGCGCGTCGCATCGCCGTACGCGCCCAGCTCCTGGACCGGAATCGGCCCGCGAACCTGCTCGCCCTGGTCCGGCAGGTGACCCTCTTGCAGATCGACCCGACCGCCGCCATCGCGCCGACCGCTGATCTCGTGGCCTGGAGCCGCCTCGGCCCGACCTACGCGCCCGTTGAGCTCACTGCGGCGCTCGCCGACCGGTCCCTCGTCGAATTGTGGGCGACGATCCGCCCCGCTGAGGACGTGACCCTGTATCGCGCCGAGATGCGGCAGGTGCGCGAAGGCAAGCTCAGCGCCCGCCTGCACGAGTGGATTCTCGCCAATGACCGCTGCCGTCTGGACATCCTCGCGCGGCTGACAGCGGAGGGGCCCCAGCCTTCGCGCCGGCTGCCGGACACCTGCGCGGTGCCGTGGACGTCGACCGGCTGGACCAACGACAAGAACGTCATCCGCCTGCTCGACCTGATGGCCGCGCGGGGCGAGGTCGCGGTGGCCGGCCGACAGGGCCGCGACCGGCTCTGGGACCTGGCCGAGCGCGTCTATCCGGACGAGCCCGCCGTGCCGGCGGAGGAAGCGATGCGGCGCCGTGACGAGCGCCGGCTGCGGGCGTTGGGGATCGCCCGGGCCAAGACCACGAAGGTGCCGATCGAACCGTACGACGTGGGGCAGGCGGGTGAGCCGGCGGTGGTGGAGGGCGTCAAGGGGGAGTGGCGGGTCGATCCGGCCCAGCTGGCCCAGCCATTCACCGGCCGTACCGCGCTGCTGTCTCCGTTTGATCGGCTGATCCATGACCGGCGGCGCACTCTCGAGCTGTTCGGCTTCGACTATGGCCTGGAGATGTACAAACCCGCGGCCCAGCGCCGGTGGGGTTACTACGCCCTGCCGATCCTGGTGGGCGACCGACTGGTCGGCAAGCTCGACGCTGCCGCGGACCGCAAGGCGGGCGTCCTTCGCGTCCATGCGATCCACGAGGACGAGCCGTTCACGAAGCAGCAGGCGACGTCAGTACGTGCGGAGATTGCCGCGCTGGGGGACTGGCTCCAGCTTTCATCCTAGGACGCCGGAAGCAGTGTCGTGTGCCCTACTCTGAGATCTATGGAGAAGCGCGAGCACGGCACTGAGCGAGAGCAGGACTTTCGGCACCTGCCCCCTCGGGTCACCCCTGAGGAGATGATCCTGGTCCAGCCGGTAGTTCAGGCCAAGCATGACCCGACGAACGGCAACACAGCGGAGTGGGACCTCCGGAACGGCTGGGCGGGCTAACCAGCCCTTACCTTATATCTCAGGATCCTAGGATGCCTTACGCGCGGTGCGACCGGTCACTCGCCGCGAACAAAGCGGTGTTTCAGAAGCGAGCCCTTCGGGCACTGCACTCACCAGCAAGAACAAAAAGAACTTGAGTGGTGAGAGGTGTTGACGATGAGCTTCACTGACAAGGTCAAGAACAAGGCTGAAGAGCTGACCGGTAAGGCGAAGCAGGGCATCGGCGACGCGACGAACAACGAGCGGCTCGTTGCCGAGGGCCAGGCGCAGGAAACGGCCGCGCACGCCAAGCAGGCCGGCGAGCACGTGAAGGACGCCGGTAAGGACGTCCGCGACGCGTTCAGCTGAGCCCGTACCACCCCCAGACATGCTGAAGCCCCCAGGAGAATCTCCTGGGGGCTTCAGCATGTGGTCTTACTCGGCGGTGTCGGCCGACTGCTTGCGCCACCAGTCCTGGCCGGACTCGGGCAGCGTGTCGATCGGGTCGTAGTACGCGTAGGTCTTGTTCAAAGCCTCGGCGTCGTCGTGCTCGATCGAGGTGCGGTAGTTCTTGCTCCAGTACGAGATGCCGTTCTCGCGGTCGTACTCGGAGACCATGTGCACCCAGCGCTTGCCGACGAACGGCACGTCGCACACGATGCGCGGGGTGGCGTAGCCGGGCAGGTAGCCCATGATGTCGTGCTGCAGCTGCTGGGCGTGCCAGACGGGGACGCGCCAGTGCTCGGCGTTGGGGATCATGTCGCACATGTAGAAGTAGTACGGCAGGATGCCCGCTTCGCCCTGCAGTCCGAAGCACAGGTCGAGCAGGTCGGTGCTGGTGGCGTTGACGCCGCGCATGAGCACGCCCTGGTTGCGGACGTCACGGACGCCGACCTCGATGAGGGTACGGGCGGCGCGGGCGACCAGGGGCGTCAGCGAGTTGACGTGGTTGACGTGGGTGTGGACCGCGAGGTTGACGCCGCGCCGTTCGGCGGTGATGGCGACGCGGTGCATGCCTTCGACGACGTCGGGCTGCAGCCAGTGCTGGGGCAGGCCCATGAGTGCTTTGGTGGCGAGGCGGATGTCGCGCACGGTGGGTACGGAGAGCAGGCCCATGAGGTAGTTCTCGAGCTGCTTCCAGGGCACGTTGGCGACGTCGCCGCCGGAGACGACCACGTCGCGGACGCCGGGGTGGGCCTTGAGGTAGGCGAGGTGGGCGTCGTAGCGGTCGACGGGCTTGAGGGAGAGCTTGAGCTTGTCGACGACGGGGGTGCTGTTGCCGACGAGGTCCATGCGGGTGCAGTGGCCGCAGTATTGCGGGCAGGTGCTGAGGAGTTCGGCGAGGACCTTGGTCGGGTAGCGGTGGGTGAGGCCTTCGGCGACCCACATGTCGTGCTCGTGGAGGCTGTCGCGGCTGGCGTGCGGGTGGGACGGCCAGTCGGTGCGGCGGTCGCTGGCGACCGGGAGCATGTACCGACGGATGGGGTCTGCGTAGAACGACTCCGTGTCGGGGGTGCGGTCGGGCACCATGGTGTTGAACATCTGCGGCGGGATCAGCATCGACATGGTGGCGTGGTGTGCCATGTCGGTTTCGAGGTCGGTGTAGAAGTTTTCGTCGAGCAGGTCGCCCATGACGGTGCGGAGCTGCTTGATGTTCTTGACGCAGTTGACGCGCTGCCACTGGCTGGATTCCCACTGGGCGGCGGTGATGTCGCGCCAGCCGGGGAATCGGGTCCAGTCGGGTTCGACGAGGGGCCGGCGCCGGTACTCGTACGGCTGGCCGGCGGGGGTTTCCGGTGCGGTGGCCGGGTGAGCCAACGGAGGCCTCCTGGGTGTCGGGGTGGTGAGCTTCACGATACTGGAGATTCTTCGGCCAAGGAACTGCTGGTCCGAAGGATTTGCGGTAAGGCGGCGTTGAGACGGTTTGTTTCTTGTGAGGATGGTGGTTATGTCGGTTGCGGTGGGTCTGTCTCGGGTGGTCGAGCCGGCGGGGGTACTGCCGCAGGCGGCATGGCGGCTGGACGCGCGTGGCGAAATCGGGCCGGATGAGGTGCGGATCCGGGTGGAGCGGTTGAACCTGGACGCAGCCAGTTATCGGCAGTTGGCCGGCAAACATGACGGTGACGGCGCTGCGGTGCGTGCTGAGGTGCTGGAGATCGTGCGGACCCGCGGCAAGATGCACAACCCGGTGACGGGTTCGGGCGGCACGTTGATCGGTGTCGTGGACGAGGTGGGCACGGAGTCGCCGCTGCCGGTCAAGGTGGGCGATCGGGTGGCGACGCTGATGTCGTTGACGCTGACGCCGTTGGTGATCGATGACGAGTTGGCGGGTTGGGACGGCCTGGGTGAGCGAGTGCCCGCGTCGGGTCATGCGATCTTGTTCGGCCGCTCGGTGGTGGCGGTGTTGCCGGACGATGTGGCGCCGGAGTTGGCCCTTGCGGTGTTCGACGTGTGTGGGGCGCCGGCGTTGACGGACCGGGTGGTGAAGGCGTACGTGGGTGCGGCGGCGATCGCGCACGATGAGGCGCCGGTGTCGGTGGCGGTGCTGGGTGGTGCGGGTAAGAGCGGCACGTTGTCGTTGACGGCGGCGCGGCTGGCGGGTGCCCGTACGGTCGGCGTGGTGGTGAGCGAGGCGGAGCGGGACGCGTTGACGCAGGCCGGGTTGGCCGATCATGTCGCGGTCGCGGATGCGCGGGATCCGGTGGCGGTGTCGGCGGCGGTGTCGGATGCCTTGGGCGGGCCGGCGACGGTGACGGTCGTCTGTGTAGACGTGCCGGGGTGTGAGCACGGCGCGATCTTGTCGACGGGTTCGGGTGGCACGGTCGTCTTCTTCTCGCTGGCGACGAGCTTCCCGGCGGCGGCGTTGGGCGCGGAGAGCCTGGCTGCGGACGTGACGATGCTGGTGGGCAACGGGTACGTGCCGGGGCATGCGGAGTTCGCGCTGGACGTTCTGCGGCGCACTCCGGCGGTGCGGGCGATGTTCGAGGCACGGATCGCGGCACACTGACGTCCATGACTTTTTCTCCCTCGGTGTTGTACCGCCATGGCCGGTTTTATTCGTCGGCGGATCCGCGCGCTTCGGCGTTGCTGGTCCGGGACGGGCGGATCGCGTGGCTGGGCGACGTGGGGGATGCGCCGGCGGCGGACGCCACGGTGGACCTCGGGGGTGCGTTGGTGACGCCGGCGTTCGTGGACGCGCATGTGCACGCCACAGATACCGGCTTGGCGGCGGATGGCCTGGATCTTTCGGGGGTGCGGTCGGCGCCGGAGCTGCTGGCGGCGGTGGCGGCGTTTGCGCGGACCCGGGCGGCGGACGCGGTGGTGCACGGGCACGGCTGGGACGAATCGACGTGGGTTGCGCAGACGCCGCCGGACGCGGACGCGTTGGAGCGGGCGGCGCAGGGCCGGCGGGTGTATTTGTCGCAGGCGTCGGTGCATTCGGCGTTGGCGTCGCGGTCGTTGCTGGCGGTGTGTCCGGGGATCGAGGGTTCCGGCGGGTATGACGCGTCGGGCTGGGTGCGCGAGCACGCTCATCATGCGGTGCGTGCGGTGGCGTTGGGTTCGTTGACATCCGCGCAGCGGGAGGCGGCGCAGCGGTCGGCGTTGCGGCTGGCTGCGTCTCGTGGGGTGGCGGCGGTGCACGAGTGCGGTGGCCCGGGGACGTCGAGCGAGCAGGATCTGGTGTCGGTGCTGGCCTTGTCGGGGCAGGGTTTGCCGCGGGTGTTCGGCTACTGGGGTGAGCTGGGCGGTGCGCAGCGGGCGAAGGACCTGGGTGCGGTGGGTGCGGGTGGCGACCTGTATGCGGATGGGGCGTTGGGGTCGCGGACCGCGTCGGTGTGTGTGCCGTACCTGGATGGTGCCGGCGGTTGTGGTGAGGCGTTCGTGTCGGCGGAGCAGGCCGGCGCCCATCTGGTGGAGTGCGTGGAGCTGGGTGTGCAGGGCGGCTTTCACGCGATTGGGGATGCGGCGATTGCCAGTGTGTTGGAGGGGTTCGCGATCGCGGCGCGCAGTGTCGGGGTGGATCGGCTGCGGGCGGGTCGGCATCGGATGGAACATGTGGAGTTGGCGGACAAGGCGATGATCGCCCGGATGGTCGAGTTCGGGGTGGTGGCCAGCGTGCAGCCGGTGTTCGACGCGTTGTGGGGCGGCCCGGACCGGATGTATGCGCAGCGCCTGGGGGTCGAGCGGGCGTTGGCCACGAATCCGATCGGGGCGATGCACGCGACGGGGGTGGCGTTGGCGTTTGGTTCGGATGCGCCGGTGACGCCGCTTTCTCCGTGGGCGGCGGTGGCGGCGGCGGTGGCGCCGCGGAATCCGGTGTTCCGGATGGGGGTGCGGGCGGCGTTTGCGGCGTCGACGACCGGTGGTTGGCGTGCGGTGGGGGTGGATGACGCGGGGGTGTTGGCGCCCGGGGCGCAGGCGACGTTTGCGGTGTGGGACACCCCTGCGGGTGTGGTGGAGGGTCTGCCGGCGTTGCTGGCGGGTCCGGATGGTGCGGTGCCGGCGCGGCCGGTGTGCCGCCGGACGGTGTTGTCCGGGGTGAGCATCTATGCGGGGTGACGTGCGGCTGGTGGTCCTCGTCGAAGATCATCCGGGCGCGGCGGCGGCATTGGTGAACGGTTTGTGACACGCCGGGAAACGCGACACGCCCAGGTATGGGTGACCCGGTTGACAAGGCGCCGGGGGTGCGACGTACCGTCGACGGGTCCTTTTCCGGGAAGCGGTTGTTGTTCGCTTCGTTCCTTCGCTCAATGGCCACGCGGCAAGACCCGAATCGCGCGCGTACGCCAGGTCCAGGGGGTGGGGGTCGACGGGGCGGCGCGGACCTGCCGCGTCTTCTTCCGGTGCGGACGGGGTGGAACGGGGCCAGTAGACAACGGCACGACGGCGGCAGCCAGCCGGCGGCGCGTCGGTCCGAAGGTCACGCCACACCCCGCAGGCGCACCGGCTCGGAACGGGACATCCAGCAAGCACCGCACGAAGGCACGGCTCACGGGCCGTGCCTTCGTCCTGTTCCCGGCCGTCCGGTTGCCGGGTTCCGCCCGACCGGCGCGCTAGTCTCGTTGTCTCTTCCGGGTAGCCTTCCGCGGGTGGATCTCGTGACACGTCAGCCGACAGCAGCGCCGGTGAGCGCCGCGGTGGCGACCCGGCCCGGGCCGTTGCCGCGCTGGTTGTCCGTGGTGTTCGGCCTCGCCGCTGGCGCCGGGCTGTTGCTGTCCTTCCCGCCGTATGACGCGTGGTGGTTGTCGCCGGTGTCGGTGGCGTTGCTGGCCGCGGCGGCACACCGACGGCGGCTGCGTGCCGGGTTCGGTGTGGGACTGCTGGCCGGGCTGGTGCTGTTCGTGCCGTTGTTGGACTGGACCAACATTGCCGGGGGCTGGCTGCCGTGGATTCTGCTGTCGCTCGCCCAAGCCACCTATCTGGGGCTGGTGGGGTTGGCGTCGGCGCTGCTGTCGCCGGTGGTCGACCGGTTCCGGGCGGCATGGCCGTTGCTCACCGGGCTGCTGTGGGTGACCCAGGAGGCGTTGCGTGACCGGGCGCCGTTCGGCGGGTTCCCGTGGGGCCGGCTCGCCTTCGCCGCCGGTGACGCCCCCGCGCTGCGGCTCGCCGCCTGGGGTGGTGCCCCGCTGGTGACGTTCGCCGTCGCCGCCGCCGGTGGCGCGGTGGTGGCGTTGGCGTGGCGCCAGTGGCGCCGGCCGGGCACGTGGGCGGCTGCCGCCGGGTTTGCCGCTGCGGCTGCGCTGATCGTCGCTGGCCCGCTGGTGGTGCCCACGGCCGCGCCGGCTGGCGACACCCGGACGGTGGCGATCGTGCAGGGCAACGTCCCGCGCCTCGGCTTGGACTTCAACGCCCAACGCGCCGCCGTGCTCAACAACCACGTCCGGGCCACCGAGAAATTGGCCGCCGATGTGCGGCAGGGCCGCGCGGCGCAGCCGGCGTTGGTGATCTGGCCGGAGAACTCCAGCGACATCGATCCGCTGCGTGACCAGGACGCGGCGCAGCGCATCGCCGGTGCGGCGAACGCGATCGGCGTGCCGATCCTGGTCGGCACGGTGCTGCGCACCGACGTTCCGGGGGAGATCCGCAACGCGGGTCTGCTGTGGCTGCCCGTCACTGGACCCGACCTCCACCAGGTGTACGTGAAACGGCATCCGGTGCCGTTCGCCGAGTACATGCCGCTGCGACCGATCGCGCGGTTCGTGTCCGCAAAAGTGGATCTGGTGCAGAACATGCTGGCCGGTGACACGCCCGGCGTGATCCGGACCGCGGCCGCGGTCATCGGCGACGTCATCTGTTTCGAGGTGGCCTACGACGGGGTCGTGCGCGACACGGTCACCGGCGGCGCACAGCTGCTCGCCGTGCAGACGAACAACGCCACCTTCAACGAGGCCGAGGCACGTCAGCAGCTCGCTATGGTGCGGCTGCGGGCCGTCGAACATGGCCGCGAGGCGCTGATGGTCTCTACCGTCGGCGTGTCAGCGTTCGTCGGCACGGACGGCCGGGTATACGCCGAAACTGGCTTCAATGTGGACGCAACGATCCTGCGTGACATGCGGATCGGTGGACCGCGTACGCTTGCCACTCGGCTGGGACAGTGGCCCGAGATTGCCGCAGTCGTCGTGACTTTGCTGGTCCTGTCCGGTGCAGTGCTGCACCGACGTCGGCGCCGCATCATGGAAACGACCGAAGCACACGGAAAGACGGAGGAACGGTGAGCGACGCGAACCCGACGGCAGCGGGCTCGGAGGGATACCCGGGCATCGGCCGGGTCCTCGTGGTCATCCCCACGTACAACGAGGCGGACAACATCCGGCTGATCACCGGACGGGTGCGCAGCGCCGTGCCGTCGGTGGACATTCTGGTCGCCGACGACAACTCCCCGGACGGCACCGGCGCCCTCGCCGATGAGATCGCCGCCTCCGACGACCACGTTTTCGTGCTGCACCGTGCCGGCAAGGAAGGTCTCGGCGCCGCGTACGTGGCCGGGTTCGCCTGGGCGAAGGACAAGGGCTACGACGCGGTCGTGGAGATGGACGCGGACGGCTCGCACGCCCCGGAAGAGCTGCACAAGCTCCTCAACGCGCTGCGCGAGAACGACGCCGTGCTCGGCACCCGCTACATTCCCGGCGGCAGCGTGCACAACTGGCCCATCCACCGGCTGCTGCTGTCGCGTGGCGGCAACATCTACATTCGGATGGCCTTGGGCATGCCCTTCAAGGACGCTACGGGCGGCTACCGCGCCTATCGGATGCCGGTCCTCGACGCGATCGACGTGTCGACCGTGGCGTCGCAGGGCTACTCGTTCCAGGTGGAGATGACCTGGCGCACATTCCGACACGGCTTCCGGATGATCGAGGTGCCGATCACGTTCACCGAGCGCGAACACGGCGTCAGCAAGATGAGCGGCAACATCTTCAAAGAACAGCTGCTGAGGGTCACCATGTGGGGGATTTCGGCGCGCAAGGAGTCGTTGCTGAACAAGATCGGGCGTACGCCGAAGCAGCCGTCGACCTGGCCGTGACCGCCGCCCGTCGTGTCATGCTGGAAGTCGTCCGGGTGGTCTTCGCACCCGAGCGATGAGGGGTGGACGAGGTGCGTCGAGGTCTGACACTGCTTCCGCTGGGACTGCTGCTGTTGGCGGCAGCGGAGATCGCCGTTTTCGTTGCCGTGGCGCATGCCCTGGGCGCTGGCTGGGCTGTGCTGCTCATCGCCCTGTCCAGCGTGGGCGGGCTGATCCTGTTGCGCCGGGAAGGGATCCGCGGTTGGCGGGCGTTCCGGACGGCTGCGCAGGCCGGGCAGCCGCCGGGCCGGCAGGTCAGCGACTCCCTGGTGGGGCTGTTGGGCGCCATTCTGCTGGCCGCGCCCGGTTTCGTCACCGCGGTGGCCGGTCTGCTCCTGATTGTCCCGCCCGGGCGGATCCTGGCCCGGCACGCCGTGACCCGGTTCACGGAGCGTCGCGTGTCGGGCGTCGTGGCCGGTGACCTGTTCGGGCCGCGCCACGTCCGCGTGCACCAGTCCGACCCGATCAACGACCCGGCACCGTCCGACGCTGCGCAGACCGTGACCCGCGCGGCGGTGACCGGCGAGGTCGTCGAGGGCGAGATCGTCCGCTGAGCCGGTTGCCGCCGGGCACAAAAACATCGCCGTTTCTCCCGGTCACGGGAGAAACGGCGATGGTGGTGGTGCTGGAGGTCAGCGGCCGCGGCGAGTGCGGACTTCCTGCAGACGCTCGTTGAGGATGTCTTCCAGCTCGGAAATGGAGCGGCGCTCCAGCAGCATGTCCCAGTGGGTACGCGGCGGCTTCGCCTTCTTCTGCTCCGGCTCATTGCCGTCGACCAGCCGCGCGACGCTGCCGTCGAACTTGCATTCCCAGGTGATCGGCACCTCGGCGTCGACGGCGAACGGCACCTCGAACTGGTGACCCTTCACGCACAGGTACTCGCGGGTCTGCCGGGGCGCCAGCTCCGTGTTGCGGTCGGACTCGTAGCTGACTGCGCCCAGCCGGCTGCCGCGCAGCATGCGTTCGCCCATGATCGGCTTTCCCCTCGCTCGTGGTGCTCATTGCCGTTGGTGTAACGACAGGGGCGGTCGCGAGATTCCTGGCGACCGCCGGTTCGTCGGCGGTGTTGACGCATCGAGCGTAACCGGCGGGGTCCCCTATCGGCCGGTTCAGCCCGTCCTGAAGTGGACCTTGGTCCAGTTTATCGGACTTTGCGAAACCTACCGATAACGCAAAGTTGGTCACGTCTGCACCGCTGCCCTAGTAGTTTATCGCGCGAAGTCCGCCCTGCCCCGCACGGGTTCGTGCCCTCACCGGTTCGCGCCGAGCGTCGCCAACGCGGAGGCGAGGTCGCTGACCTGCGCCGCCAGCTGCGCCACCCGGTCCTGAGCGGCGGTGGCCTCCGCACGGGCCGCGTCCAACCGGCGCCGCAACTCGTCCGCTTCGCGGCCGGCAGCCTCCCGAACTGCCGTGACCTCGGCCGCGGCGCGATCCCGGTCTCGGTCGGCGTCAGCCCGCGCCTGGGCCAGGGCCCGCTGCGCTGCGGTCGCTTCTTCAGCAGTGCTGGCCGCAGCAGCCCGCGCTTCGGCGACCTGCTGACCGGCCTGCTCTGCCGCGCCACGGGCGTCTTCCGCCGCGGCGGCGGCACCGTCTCGCGCGGTGCGGGCCTCGTCGCGCTCCCGCATTGCCAGGTCACGAGCCGCGTGGGCGGTGTCCCGTTCGCCGCGCGCCGCCTGCAGCTCGGACCGAGCCTGGTCGAGGTCGCGGGCGCGGGTCGCGGACTCGTGTCGGCTGTCGGTGAGCTCCCGGCGTACGGAATCAAGGGTGTTGCGGGTGTCATCGCGCTCCTGGCGGATGCCGTCGGTCTCCCGGCGGGCCGCGTCGCGGTCCGCTTCTGCCCGCGTGCGCAGCTCGGCGGCGGTCTGCGCGGCGGCCAACGCCGCGTCGCGGGACTCGACGGCCCGCCGTGCGTCGTCCGCGGCGGACTCAGCCAACCGATGTGCCGCCTGAGCGGCCAGCGCGGCGTCGTCCCGCTCTGCCCTAGCCGCCACTGCTTCCTGCAGGGCGGTTGCGGCGGCTTCGGCGGCCCGATCAGCGTCGCGGCGGGCGTCGTCGCGGTCGGTGTGCGCGGCGGCAACCTGCCGTGACGTTTCGGCGCGGACCTCGGCGACCTGCCGCTCCACCCCCGCCGGCGACATCTCGGCGTGCAAGGCCTCACTCAAGGTGCCCACGAACTGGTCGAGCCGGTCGACCAGCTCCCACGACCGGGCCACCTGCCCCGCCAGGCCGGGAGACGAGCGATGCCGCATCCGGACGTTGCGGGAGGCGCGCTGACACTCGCCGTCGTTGTCGCGGCAGTAGCGAAACGGCCGGCCGGCCGACACCCGCTGCGGCACAGGGCGGCCGCAGTGTGCGCACGGCCGCGTCTCCGGCGGGTCGTTCTCGGCGGCGGCCAGCATGGGCTGCTTCGGCACCGGCTGCGCCGCCGGAGCCACATCGTGTTCTGCGTGTTCTGCCATGGCGCACCGACCCTAACGCCACCCACCGACATCCTCGGGCCACCGCGCCGATGATCAGGTCGCTGCCGGAAAGTGCAGGTGCCAGCGGTTCGCGCGATACGTGAGGCGGGACAACGCGAGCGGCGCCACGTCCAGACACCACACGGCGTCATCGGCCAGTGCCAACGCATGAGCGAGGGCCGCGCGGACGACGATGGGATGGGCGACGGCCACCACCCGCTGACCCGCCATCGCGTCCAGCCATGCTCCCGCGCGCGCCCGGACCTGGGCCAGGGATTCGCCGCCGTGCGGGGCGGCACCGGCGTCAGTGAGCCACTGCTGCACACCGTGGGGGTCAGCCGCCGCCACCTCGTCGAAGCTGCGGCCGTTCCAGGCGCCGAAGTTCGGGTCCGCCAAAGCCTGCTCGACGGCCGCCGAATGGCCCAGTGCCTGCGCGGTTTCGCGGGCTGCCCGCGACGGAGCGCACACCCACAGATCACCGCGGCCGAACGGCGCCATGGCGAGGGCGGCCTGCCGGCCACCCTCGTCCACGTCGTCATCGCCGCCGAACAGCGCACCCCGCAGGGCCGCAGTCGGGGCGTACGCGAGCAGCCGCAGGCCACTCACACCGGCACGGACTCCGACCGGCCCTGCACCGCAGCGCGGTCACCCGCGGTGAGCTTGGTGATCAGCGCCGCGAACGCCAGGCCCAGCACTGCCCACAACGTCACCTGAGTTCCCAGCGACGTGATGCGGAAGTTCCACAGCAGGCTCGGCGGGAAGGTGTCCGACACCTCGTCGATGTTCGGCAGCAAGACGTAGCCGACCACCACCACGACCAGGAACCCGCCGATCCCCGCAGCAGCACGCACCCACTCGGCCGCACCGGCGCGCGGAGCGCGGGCGGCGACAACACCGGCCCAGACCGCGACCAGCCCGATCACCACGATCGCGAGGTAGCTGATCGTGCGCTGGTTGATCGTCTCCGGGTCGCCGACAGCGGGCGGATTCGGCGGATACTTCACGAACGGCACGAGCACCATGCCGAGCAGCGCAGCCGCGGCGAGCCCCAGGGCGGCGCGGTGGTCGTGCGAGGTGCGCAGCCGGCGGCGCAGCAGGGTGTACGCCGTGGCGAGCAGACCGCCCATCGCCACCCCGAACAGGGCCGTGGCGAGGAACAACCCACCCTTCTGCCCGGGACGCGACACCGCAGCGTCGTCACCGTGGTGATCGTCAGCGGGTTCCGCGGCTGCCGGTTCGGCCTGCGCGGCCGCGGCTTCCTCGATCGCGATCGCCGCGTCCACCTTCGGCTCGCCGAGCGCGTAGGCGAAAACTCCGGCCAGCAGTCCGGCGATGAGGCCCGCCAGCAGGCCCCGGAGCAGAATGGCGCCGTAGGTCGGCGTGGTGCGAGACGCGGTCAGTGACACGGGACGCCAAGCAGGTGACGGCCGTCGTGCATGAGCTCGTGCAGGAACATGCCGCTCTGCGACACCGCGCCCTGGTCGAAGGCGACCAGATAGGTGAGCAGAAGCATGGTCGCGACCACGGCGAACGCGGCCCACAACACCCGGGCCGGCAGTGCGGCGGGACTCAGCGGACGAACCGCCTGAATCTTGGACATGACGGAGAGGACCCTCCTAGCGGGATGACGCGTCCCGTATTGACAGGCCTGCGGCGCGAGAGCGTTCTGACTCACGGACCCCTCCGGCGGAGGAACCGTTTACAGTGGCGCGACCGCACCGGAATTTCACCGGTTTCCCTCACGACGCCGCAGATGGTTCCCCCAACCTACTGGCGTGTGGATGAGCCGGTCAATCGCGCCCCCGGTCCCCACCAAGGCGGCTCCCCGCGGCGATCCCGGCGCCGGTAGCATCCAATCCGGTCGTTGCACGGGGGGAAGACATGCGCATGAGACAGGCGGTGGTCGCTGCCGCCGTGATGGCCGCCGGGCTGATACCCGCCACGCCCGCCCAGGCGAAGGCGTTCACCTGCCGTGAGCAACCCGGCGTCGCCCAGGTCAGCAAGGCCGCGCCGTACGAGGACCGGATGTTCGCCCCGGACCGGCTCCGGCCGTTCGCCACCGGCGCCGGCATCCGGGTTGCGGTGCTCGACTCGGGCGTCGACGACACCCACCCGCAGCTGCAAGGACAGGTTGACCGCGGCCGCGACTTCCTGCACGGCAACGCCGACGGTCGCCAAGACTGCGTGGGCCACGGCACCGCCGTCGCGAGCATCATCGCCGCCCGCCCCGACGCCGCGTCCGGCCTGCGCGGGCTCGCCCCGGCCGCCATCATCGTCCCGGTCCGGGTCAGCGAACGAACCGGCACCGAAGGCCCCGACAACGGTGAGCCGGCCAGCCCCGGCGCGTTCGCGGCAGCCATCGACTGGGCCGCCAGCCCCACCGGCGGCAACGCTGACATCATCAACATGTCGCTGGTCATGACAGACCCCAGCACCGCTGTGCGGGAGGCGGTCGAACGCGCCACCGACCGCGGCGTCGTCATCGTCGCCGCGGTCGGCAACTCCGGGCGCGACGGCGAGCCCAACCCCACGCCCTACCCGGCCGCCTATCCCGGTGTGATCGGCGTCGGCGCCATCGACGCAAGCGGCGTCCGCGGCGACTTCTCCCAGCACGGCACCTATGTGGACGTCATGGCCCCCGGCGTCGACGTCACGGTCGCCGCCCGCCGCGGCGGCCACACATCCGGCCGAGGCACCAGCTACGCCACGCCGTACGTCGCCGCGACGGCCGCCCTGGTCATGCAGCGTTTCCCCGCCTCCACGCCGGCCCAGGTCACCCGCCGCATCCTGGCCACCACCGACCCGGCGCCCGGCGGAGCCCGCAGCGACCGGTACGGCTTCGGCGTGCTGAACCCCTACCGGGCCATCACGGAAACCCTCGGCCCGGACACCCCGCCATCCCCGCCCGCCACCACCGTCGTGCCGGAGGACCCGGCGGCCGTCGCCCAGGCCGCGCGCCGCGACCGCGCCCAAAGCCAGTCCCTGATCGTGGCCGCCGTCGGCATCGGGGCGGTCCTGCTCGTCATCCCGTTGGCCGCCGCCGCCCGCCGGGGCCGCCGCCGGGACTGGCAGCCGGCCACCCCGGCAGACCCCCACCCGTGAGGCAGGCCTCGCGGTAGCGGCGATCAGGCATGCTTGAGGCGTGCGATTGATCCTGAACGTTCTCTGGTTCTTCTTCGGCAGCGGCCTGCTGCTCGCCATCGGCTACGGCATCGCCGCCGTGCTCTGCTTCGCGCTCATCGTCACCATCCCGTTCGGTGTCGCCGCACTGCGGCTGGCCGTCTACTCGCTGTGGCCGTTCGGGCGTACGATCGTCAGCCGCCCGGACGCGGGGATCGCCTCCGGCCTCGCCAACGTGCTGTGGGTCGTGCTGGCCGGCTGGTGGCTCGCGCTCGCGCACATCGTCGCGGGCGTAGCGCAGTGCATCACGATCATCGGCATTCCGTTCGGCATCGCCAACTTCAAACTCGTCCCGGCCGCGTTCTGGCCGCTCGGCCGGGAGATCGCCGACCTCGACCGGCCGACGACCGCCTGAGCGCTACTCAGCGCAGCACCAGCAGATCCAGGACATCCACCAGCGGCCCGGTCTCGGTTCGTGCCGCGGCGCGGATTCGTTCGACCCCTTCCGCGTACGCCGCATCGCTGATCAACTGCAACAACGTGTGCGCCTCGCGACGGAGCCCCGCGACGGCCTCAGGCAGCGACGACGCGGACACTTGCTCGACCGCGGTCAGGCTGGCCGCCGTGAATCCCGCGTCGGCGAAGGCGTCCCGGACAGCCGCAACGCTCGGATAGCGAGCAGCCAACACCGCTGCCGCTTCCGGCCAGTAACGGCACACCGTGATCCCCTCGTGTCGGCCCGGGAAGGCGGACCGGACGAGCACCGGGCAGCCCGGGCGCAGAACACGGCGGATCTCGCGGGCCGCGGCCGGCAGGTCCGACACATGGTGGATGACTGTCGAAAGCCACACCGCGTCGACGCTCGCGTCCTCAGCAGGAATGTTGCCGGCATGTCCTGGCAGGACTGGTTGCTCCACGGACCGCTCCCGCATGGCAGCCGACGGTTCGACGGCAACCACCGCTACGCCGGGCCACCAGGTGCGGAAGGCCCGCGACCAACTCCCCGTGCCGCTGCCGAGATCGAGCAGCCGCAGGCCCGACCGCGGGTCCACGTGCCGGCTGATCACCTCCCGCCAGGCGTCCAGCGCACCGTCAGCGAGGTGGCGGGGTCGCCGCGAAGGCGGCAGCATCCGCATCGTCGTACGCGATGAGAGCCATGACCCGCACTCAACCCGGCGGCGACCCCGACGCGCAACGAGCGCAGGATCACACCGTCGCCGGGTCTGCTGAGCAGTAGCGTGCTGCCATGAGCATCGACAGTGGAGGGCAGGTCTGCTCGCGCGAGCAGAGGTCCGAAACGCAGCGCGTGTTCGCCCCATGACGGGGCTACCAGTCGACGCGTGCGCCGCGGAAGCTGTATCGGCCTGCCTGACGGCCGCTGCCGAGCTGGCCGAGACGCGGACCGGCCACCGGCCCGACGTCAGCGTCGACCCGGGGCACGCCGCCGCCGCAGTGCGCAGCGAGCTCCTGCTGCGGGACCCCACGGGCGCCGGGGTGCCCGGGTTCGCGCCGCTGTCGCGGCTGTGGCCGGCCGCCGACGGCTGGGTCCGTACCCATGCGAACTATGACTGGCATCGCGCAGCGCTGCGCACGGCACTCGGGGTGAGTGACGACGCGGCGGTGGGCGCGGCGATCGCCGCGTCGACGGCGACCGACATCGAACAGCGGGTGTACGCCGCGGGCGGCCTCGCCGTCGCCGCGCGCACCCCCGAACAATGGCGGGCGGAGAACCCGCCGGACCACACGCCACTGATCAACACCTCGGTGCTGGGGCCGGCCCCCACGCTTCCGGCGGCTGGAGACCTGCCCGCGTCAGGATTGCGGGTGCTCGACCTGACCCGGGTCCTCGCCGGCCCGGTCGCCACCCGCATGCTGGCCGCGCTCGGTGCCGACGTGCTGCGCGTCGACGATCCGACGCGGCCCGAACTGGACTCGCTGCGGGTCGAAGGCATCATCGGGAAGGCCAGCACGCTCGTCGACGGGCGTACCCCCGAGGGGCGGGCCGTGCTCGACCGGCTGGTGACGCAGGCCGACGTGGTTGTCACCGCCGGTCGCCCCGGTGCGCTCGACCGGCTCGGGCTGTCGCCCGCGCTGATCGCCGAACGCAGCCCCGGCACCGTCGTGGCTACCCTCTGCGCCTGGGGCACGGCACCGGCCTGGTCCGGACGGCGCGGCTTTGACAGCCTCGTCCAAATCGCCACCGGCATCGGCGCCCTGACCAGCCCGGACGGCATCCGCCCTGGGGCGCTGCCGTGCCAGCTGCTCGACCACGCCACCGGCTACTTCCTGGCCGCCGGCGTGTTGAACGCCCTGAGCGCCCGCGCCCGTTCCGGTGTGGCCGCGCAGGTGTCCGTGTCGCTGGAACGTACGGCCCGCTGGCTCATGGACGCTGAACCCGACGCTGCCCAGCTCGAAGCCGACGCGGAACACTACCGGGTGCCGCTCGGCGGTGGGTGGACCGGTATCAGCCCGCCCGGTTCGCTCGACGGGCAACCCCTGCGGTGGCCGCAGCTGCCCGCCGCGTACGGATCGGCGCCGCCGGCCTGGCGGTTCCCCCTTCCGTTGCCAAATCGGCAACGAGGATAGGTGTTCGACCACCGGAGGCGCACAGTGGTCGAGTGATCGACGACAACGTGATCGAGCCCTACCGCGGCGACCCGACCGTCAAAACCGATTGGGACAACCGGTACGCCGAACGCGAGCAACTCTGGAGCGGCCGCCCCAACGGTGCGCTGGTCGCTGCAACCGACGGGGTGGCGCCCGGCCGAGTCCTCGATGTCGGCTGCGGAGAGGGCGCAGACGCCGTCTGGCTCGCCGCCCGAGGGTGGGACGTGACCGCCCTCGACGTGTCGGGTGTGGCACTGAACCGGGCCGCCGGACACGCCCGCGACGCCGGCGTGTCCGTACGGTGGGTGCACGCCGAACTGGTCGGGGCGCCGGTGCCGCCCGCGTCGTACGACCTTGTCTCCGCGCAGTACCCGGCCCTGTTGCGGACGCCCGATGCCGCCGCGGAACGGGCACTGCTGGCCGCGGTGGCGCCCGGCGGGACTCTGCTGCTGGTGCATCATGCGGGCATGGAGCACCGGACGGCCGAGGACAGCGGCGGTTTCGACCCGGCGGACTATGTATGGCCGCAGATGGTGGCGGCGCTGCTCGACGAGGACTGGGAAGTCCTCGTCGACGAACAGCGGCCCCGGGTCGACCCCGGCGGCGGTGCGGGCGCCCACCACCACGAAGACGTGGTGCTGATCGCGCGCCGGGCACAGCCGCGGCACCGCTGAGCCGGCGACGCCGCCGGGATTCAGGGGCGGCCAGCGCCGCTGGGGATCGGGGTGCCTACACCTCGGGTTCCCAGGCGATCAGCTGATCGAAGACGCGCCGGTCGCCGCTGAGCTGCAGCGAGTCCATCGCGATGCGGCCGTAGCAGAACATGACCAACTCGTGGGCCGTGCCACGGGCGGAGGCGTATGCCACCTCCGGGCCCACGTCGGCGACCGGCATGGGAACGGGCTCGGCCCGCGCGCCATCGGCGGAGAACCAAAGCCGCCAGGAACGTCCCTCACTGGCGTGATAGTCGATGACCGCGGGCTGGTGCGGCCACGCGGCCGTCGTCGCGACGCACGTCGTCACGAACTCGTCGACGCCGTCCAGAGCCACCTCGGCCGGCAGCGGCTCCGGAGCGCCCACCGTAACCTGGGCGTCATAGGTGTGCACGGCAACCTGCTGGAGCTGATGGCGGGCTACGGCACCCGTCGTCTGCGGCGACTGCGACGGACCCCACCACGTCCAACACCCACGATCCGGTCCGGCCGCCCGCAGCGCGTCCAGCAACTCCGTCGTCGACGCGGTGAACCAGTCCAGCAGCGCCGCACGTTCCCGAGGCGCTGCTGGAGCCGTCACCGCCGGCGGAGCGTCAGCCGGGCCTGCGGCGACGATGGCGGCCCACCTGCGACGGCCCTCTCCCAAGTGCTGGACCAGGTCGAACAACGTCCACTCGGGGCAGGTCAGCACCTGCACGTCGAGGCTGGGTGCGGCGGCGACGGCGGCCCGGAACGCGGACGACCGCTCGTCCATCAGCCGCAACAGGTCAGCAAAGTCCAAAGTCTGTTCCACCGCGGCTTTGTACCACCGCCCTCCGATGATGGACAGCGGATTTTCCCCACCGCCGGCCGCGGAAATCCCGTTGCCCAGCTGTCCTCGGGTTGACCATGCTGACGCGCATGGATCAGTGACCAGTGGCCCACGCGCGCGACGAAGACGGGTCTGAGTCAGCCTCCCCGTCTCCGTGCACCGTGCCAGCCGAACCCGCATCGCCGCACCGGTGCGGGTTCGGCGTCACGCGACGTGATCTGCGCCGTCGCGCCAGCCGGCGAACTCTCAGGCCGGTTGCCCACCACTGGATCCGCGATGCCTCCGCGGCGCGCTCTCAGACCTTGGAATTGCCGAACCATGAGTAGTTCCCGCCCGATCCGCGGCGCTGACCGCAAAGCCCTGTGGGTGGTCAGCGAGCTCGGACTGCCCACCATCGTCAAAATCTGCGTGTCCTGCCCGTCCACCCGCCACCGCCCCACCGGCAAGATCCGAGTCAACGCCCACCACAAGCTGCTCGACGTGTGGCTGCTGATCTGCTGCGATTCCTGCGGCCGTACGTCGAAAATCCCCGTGCGTCGCGTGGTCAGCCCGGACGCATTCGCCTGCCCCTGCCTCTGGACGCCAAGGCCCGCGACGACTCCACCTTTCTAGTCGGCATCACATCACCGCCGTCCTCCGAGTTGGACTGAGATTTCCCGGCGCTCCGGTGACTGTGGAGCGCCGGGTTTCTGCACCGGCGGTCCGGCGGTCTCCGTCGCCCCTAATTATCGGATTACTGTTACTGGCAATCCTGCAATCCAAAATCGGACATAACGCCGACACACCATAATGACAGTTATGGTGTGTCGGTGTTCTGCACGAAGTGTGGCGAGACGAAGCCGCGCGATGCGTTCTATGACCAGCTGCACAGCACTCTGCCGCGCCGTCCGTGTAAGACCTGCATCAGCGCATACAAGAGAGCGCGTTACGCGGCAAAGGACGGTGACCGGGCGTCACACGCCCAGGCCCTTCGAGGGAAGTACCAGCTGACGCCGGCGGACTACGACCGGATGGTGGCGGATCAACGGGGCTTGTGTGCGATCTGCGGCAGGGCGGAAACCGTGAAAGGTCGGGGTGCGACCCCCGGCGACTTGCCGTCGACCACGACCATCGCAGCGGCGCGGTGCGGCAGCTCCTGTGCCATCGATGCAATGTGGTCACGTGGGCAGTCGAGGAAAATCCGACCCTTCTCGACGCCGTGCGGACCTACCTGGCACGCCACAGCGAGGCGTAGCAACGCCTCGCAGGAGGTTGTCGACGTGGCCCGCACTGGGCGAGTCGTTCACCGTTGCGTGCGGGACCGCTCCCGGAGCGCTCTGTCAGTTGAGGACGATGACGGCGGTCCCGGGTGTGATGGTGTTCAGCAGCGCCCGTTGACCGGCCCGGGGCACCCGGATGCAGCCGTTGGAGATGCTGTGGCCGAATGCGGCGTTGCGGTGCCAGCTGTGGAAGGCGGTGTGGCCGCCACGCAGGGATTTCGGCACCGAGTCGGGGTCGTCGGGGACCGAGCCCAGCACCAGCGCGTCCAGGCCGGCGTAGACGGCACCGGCCGTTTGGGTACGGCCGAGCACGAAGGTGCGGCCGCGTGGGGTGGGCGTCGCCGGCGCGCCGGTGGCTACCGTCCACGTGGCGTGGGGGAGGCCGTCGCGCAGCCAGGTCAGTTCGTGGGTACGCCGCCGCAGCACGAGCTGGTCCCGTAGCGGTGTGGCCTGCCATCCGCTGTGCTCGGGCAGCCACCCGATCGTCCGGTTGACCGATGGCAGGAGCACGGCCACCCAGCCCGGCTGTCGTTGCACGATCGGCACCGTGACCGGCATGGCGCTGATCGATGGCGGCAGGAAGGCGCGGGGTTGCCCGCCGGGCGCGTCGTATACGGCGACCCGTCGGGTGGGGTGCAGGCCGTCGGGAAGCGGCATGGTGGACGTCGGTGTCGGGTCGGCGGGCAGGCCCCGCACGGGCGTCCAATAGTCGATGACTTGCAGGTCAGCAGGGGCCGGCACCACCGGGCGAGCCTTCGCCGTGGCGGACGGTACGGCGGTCTGGGTCGGCACGGGCGCGGACGTCTGTCTCGGCAGCGCATCGGTGGACGCGGTCAGCACCGCGACGGCGACGCACCCCGCGACGACGCTCAGCAGGATCGGCGCGACGCGGGCGAACGGGATGTTTCGGCCACATGGCACCCGCTGAGGGTACCGGCTGATGCCGGGCCGGCTGTCCGGTCAGCGAGCAGAGCCACCCACATAGGAGTACTGGTCGAGGTAGGTGTGTAGGGCGGCGGCGCCGGTGAGCAGGGCGCGGCTTCGGGTGGTGAGGCGGGTGTGCCAGTCGTGCAGGGTGGCTTCGAGGGGTGCGACGCCGCCGGCCGTACGGACCTGGGCGATCAGGGGTGCGATCTGGTCGAGGAGGTAGCCGCCGCGGCGGAGTTGGTGGGTGAGGAGCGCGTCGCGGATGTCGGCCTCGGTGTAGACGCGGTAGCCGGTGTGCGGGTCGCGGGTCGGGCGGAGCACGCCGGCGGTTTCCCATGTGCGCAGGGTGGCGGGGCGGATGCCGAGGCGTCGCGCCAGCGGGCCGACGAAGGTGTCGCCGCGGGTGGGGCCTGCCGGAGCGAGGTCGGTGAGGGCGGCTTCGACGGCCCGCAGGGTGCGCCGGTCGTCCAGCAGCTGGGCGTGGCTTTCGTCGATGAAGTGCAGCGCCGCGGCGATGTCGGCTCGGTGCACCGCCTGCATGATCGAGGTGGCGGTCGGGTGGCCGTGTCCTGGCAGGAGGGCGAGGAAGGCGCGCAATGCCTGCGCGTGCCGCGGCGTGTAGGTGCGGTAGCCGTGTGGGGTGCGGTGCGCCGCCGGGAGGATGCCGTCCGCCTCGTAGTTGCGGACCGCCTGGGTGGACAGGCCGTGTTCCCGGGCCAGGTCGATCGGCCTCAGCCGTACCGTGCTTTGAGGGTTTGGCATGCTTTTCCCGGCAAACGTCGAAGGAAGTCTCAACCGTTGGTTCAACGATAGCGTTGAGGGCATGACTGTTGGGGCCAGGGATGTCGTGACTTTGCTGGAACGCACGCCGCGGGTGTTGGCGCTGGGTGAGCCCACTCATGGCGAGGAGACGCTGCTCGACTTGCGCAACGAGATGTTTCGGCAGTTCGTGGAGCTGGGGCTCTACCGCACGATTGCGGTCGAGAGTGACTGCCTAGCGGGCCTGATCGTGGACGACTACGTCACCGCGGGCGTGGGCGAGCTGGATGATGTCGTGGCGCGCGGGTTCAGCCACGAGTGGGGTGCCTTTGCCGGCAACCGGGAGCTCGTGCGCTGGATGCGCGGCCACAACGAGGGCCGGGCCGCCGCCGACCAGGTGCGCTTCGCCGGGTTCGACGGGCCGTTGGAGATTTCCGGCGCGGCCAGTCCCCGGCAGGCGCTCACGGCGCTGCACGCGTACCTGAAAGATCGGGTTGAGGTGCCCTGCTCGGTGCACGTGCTGGACCAGCTCATCGGCGCCGATGAGCGGTGGCCGGATCCGGCTGCGATGGGGGATCCGGCGAAGTCGGTCGGCCGCACCGGCGACGCGGTGCAGCTGCGGCTGTTGGCTGATGACCTGGCTGCGTTGCTCGATGAACAGCGCCCTCGGCTGATCGCGACGTCGACCGCGCAGGACTGGGAAAGAGCGCGACTGTACGCGCGGACCGCGACGGGGTTGTTGCGCTACCACCACTGGATGGCCGACTCGTCGCCTGGTCGGATGGGCCGTTTGCTCGCTGTCCGCGACGCCATGATGGCGGCTCATCTGCGGGCGCTCGCCGAGCGGGAACCGATCCTGGTGTACGCCCACAACAGTCACCTTCAGCGGCACCAAAGCTCGATGCGGATGGGCGGGCAACCGGTGCAGTGGTGGAGCGCGGGTGCGCACCTCAGCACGGAGCTCGGCGCCGACTACGCGTTCCTCGCCACCGCAGTCGGCACGATCACGCACCGCGGCGTGGACGTCCCGCCGCCGGACACTCTTGAAGGTGTTCTGTACGCCCGACCAGCGCAGCGGTGCCTGGCGGCTGTTGCTGAGCTTGCCGGCGCCGCCTTGGTGGCCCGCGAATCGCCGTGGTTCGGCTACGCCCCGCTGGACCCGGCATACCTGGGCCAGGCCGACGGTGTGGTGTTCGTCAAGGACGCCGTGTCCTAGGGCGTACCGGCGGCTGGTCTCTGCTTGGATCTGCCGGGTGAGTCGGCAGTTCCGGTGGCTGTGGGCGGCGTACACGGTCAGTACGGCCGGCACGTGGCTCGGCTTCGGCGCGCTCGGCGTGCTCGCGATCCTGGTGCTGGACGCCGGGCCGGCGCAGGTGTCGCTGCTGTCGGCGGCGGGACTTGCGGTCGGTGCCCTGGTCGCGGTGCCGCTCGGGCCGTGGGTGGAGTTCCGCCGCAAACGGCCGGTCATGATGACGATGGATCTGCTGCGGTGCGCCGCCCTGCTCAGCATCCCGATCGCGTACGCGTTGGGCTGGCTCACCTTCGCCCAGCTGGTGGTCGTGTCGGTGGGCACGGCTGCCGCTGACATCGCGTTCAAGGCCGCCAGTGGGGCGTACCTGAAAGGTCTGGTGCCGCGGACTGAGCTGCTGGCCGCGAATGCGCGCTTCGAAGCGACCACCTGGACCGCCACCGTGGTCGGGCCGCCGCTCGGCAACGCCGCGCTGAGCGTGTTCGGGCCCGTGACAGCGGTGACGGCGGACGCGCTCAGCTTCATCCTGTCGGCTGCGGGTCTGCGCGCGATCGGTGGCGACGAAAGGCGGCCTGTCCGACCGGACAGTCCCCGCTGGCAAGCCCGCGACCTGCTGGACGGTTGGCGTTATCTCCTGCGCCATCCGACGCTGCGCCCGCTGTTCGCCAACACAGTCCTCGTGAACGGCCTGATCATGGCGAGTGCACCGCTGCTGGCCGTGCTCATGCTGGACCGGCTCGGCTATCCGCCCTGGCAGTACGGCCTCGCGTTCGGCGCTCCCTGCCTCGGCGGACTGCTCGGCGCCCGACTGGCCGGCCCGCTGGTCGAGCGGTACGGCCAGCACCGGGTGTTGCGCGTTGCGGGGACGCTGCGTGCCTGCTGGCCGCTCGGGCTTGCGTTCATCGGCGCGGGCACCGGCGGGCTGGTCCTGGTCGTGGCCGTCCAGTTCGGCCTCGTGGCCTGCATGGGGGTGTTCAACCCGGTGTTTGCCACCTACCGGCTCGAGCAGACCGCCAGCGACCGGGTGGCGCGCACCCTGGCCGCGTGGTCGGTCACCAGCAGCGCGACGATCGCCGCCCTGACTGCCGTCTGGGGTGTGCTGGCCACCGTCACCAGCTTGCGGACCGCGATCGCCGCGGCCGGGATCGTGCTGCTCGCCACCCCGCTCCTGCTTCCCAGCCGGGACGCGTCTAAGCTCCGGACCCCGTGACGATCACCATGAATCTTGTCCGGGGGCGAGCAATCGTGGCGGCGGCTACCGCTGTGTCGATCCTTTCCCTGACCGCATGTCAATCCACCGATGAAACAGCGCCGGCTGCGCCAGCCTCTGCCGCGGTGCCGGCCGTCGCCACCGGGCTGACCAAGGACTGCCAGGCCGCGGCCGAATCGGTCCGGACCCTGATCAAAGACATGATCACGCAGATGGCGGCCGGGGCGAAGGATGACTACGCCGGCCTGCGCAAGGCGTTGGCCGGGTACGCCGCCACCGCACGTTCGCAGGCCGCCGGCTTCACCGACGCTGGCCTGCGGACCGCCGTGGAGCAGCAGGCGGCGGCCGCCGAGCAGTTGTCGAAGGCCAAGGACCCCACCGACATGGAGACCCCGGCGTTCGAGAAGGCGACCAGCGATCTCGAGAAGGTTTGTGCGAACGCCCTCACACCGACGGTGGGGCCGGGCACGCCGACCGTCCGGGTCGGGACCGCGGACAGCGCCTGCCCGCTGCCGGTGTCGTTCGACCTGGTGGCGCTGTGGAAGCCGAAGGCGGTCGACGCCGCCACGGTCGACGCGTTGGGCAGCCTGGCCAGCAACGGGCCGTTCACCGGGGTGTGTGAGATCGACGGCAAGCCGGCCGGGGAGGTCGCGTTCCTGCGGGTCTACGCCGCGAAGACGCCGACCGGTAGCCCGCGGGCGAGCGTGGAGGCTTTCGTCGAGGCGGAGGCACCGGAGGCCCGCAAGAAAGGCAACTACGAGGTCACGAAGATTCAGTACTCGGACGTCACGATCGCCGGGCAGCCTGCCGCCGAGGTGACGTGGGAGGCGAACAACAAGGCACTGGACCACCTGAGCAAGTACTCGGCGTTCGCCGTGTCCACGCCGAAGGGCATGGTCGTCGTGAAGTTGTCGCCGTTCGGAGCCGACGAGTACGACAACGTGCTGCCCGCGTACGAGGTGGCGAAGAAGACGCTGACGGTGGGCTGAGCCACCCGCACCGAAGGGCGCTTACTCTGGGTGGAGGTTCGTTCTCGCCCGCCAGCGTTAAGGATCACCCGGTTGTCTCGTCCGCGTCGTGTCGCCGCGGGGGCTGTCACTGCCCTCGCGGCGCTTCTCGTGTACCTCGCCCTGGTGGTGCCGGAGCAGATCGCTCAGCTGCCCGCGGGTGCCTCGCCGTGGGTTGCGCTGCTGCGGCTGCCGGTGGAGGCGCTGCTGGCCGCGGCGATCCTGCTGGTGCTGCCGGCGCGGATGCGCAACGCGGCGGCTGTCGCCTTGGGTGGGGTGCTCGGGCTGCTCACCGTGGTGAAGATCATCGACGTGGGGTTCCTGGCGGTGTGGGCGCGCCCGTTCGATCCGCTGCTGGACTGGCCGCTGTTCGCCGACGCGTACCGGTTCGTGCGGGACTCGTTCGGGACGGCGGGCGCCATCGGCGCGGCCGTGGGGGCGGTTCTGCTGGCTGCGGGCGTACCCGTGTCCATGGTGTATGCGGTGCGGCGGTTGGCCGCGGTCGCGGCCCGGCATGACCGCCGGGCCCGCGCCGGGGTGGGTGTCGCCGCGGTGGCATGGCTGGCGCTGGCAGTGTTCGGGGTGTCACTGGTGCCGGGCGTCGCCGTGGCGTCGGACAGCGCCGCCGTGTTGGCCCGCGATCAGGTGCTGCGGGTTCCGGCGGCGGCACACGACCGACGTGAGTTCACGTCGGAGGCGGCCGCGGACGCGTTCAGAGACGCGCCGCCGGCGTCGCTGCTGACCGCGCTGCGCGGCAAGGACGTCATCTTCGCGTTCGTGGAGAGTTACGGCCGGTCAGCCCTCGAAGATCCGCGGCTCAACCAGCAGGTCAACGAGGTGTTGGCGGCCGGCACGGCCCAACTTGCCGACGCCGGGTACGCGTCCCGCAGCGGGTTCCTCACCTCGCCGACCACCAGCGGCGGAAGCTGGCTGGCGCACTCGACGCTGCATTCCGGGGTGTGGGTCGACAACGAGCAGCGCTACCGGTCGCTGGTCGCCACCGACCGGCTCACGTTGACCGGCGCGTTCCGCAAGACCGGGGCCTGGTCGACGGTCGGGGTGGAACCGGGCATCACGTTCGCATGGCCGGAGGCGAATTTCTACGGCTTCGAAAAGCTCTACGACTCGCGCACGCTGGGCTACGCCGGTCCGGCGTTCGGCTGGGCGCCGGTGCCGGACCAGTTCACCCTGAAGACGTTCACCGACCGGGAGTACCTGCGGCCGGGCCGCGGTCCGCTGCTGGCCGAGATCACCCTGGTGTCCAGTCACACCCCGTGGGCGCCGGTCCCGTCGTTGGTCGGCTGGGACGAGCTCGGCGACGGGTCGCTGTTCGCGGCCCAACACCGGGCGGGCCCGTCCGCGGCGAAGGTGTGGAAAAACCCGGCCAAGGTCCGTGCCGGCTATACGCAGGCGGTCACGTATTCGGTCGGCAGCCTGATCTCCTGGGTGCGCGAGTACGGCAACGACGACCTGGTGCTCGTCATGCTGGGCGACCACCAGGCCGCCCCGATCGTGGTCGGCGACACCGCCAGCTACGACGTGCCGATCACGATCGTGGCCCGCGACCGCACGGTGCTGGACCGGGTCGCCGACTGGGGTTGGACCGACGGGCTGAAGCCGGACCCGCAGGCGCCCGTGTGGCGGATGGACACCTTCCGGGACCGGTTCCTGACCGCGTTCGGCGCGGGCGGCGACCACCCGCAGCCGCGCTGACTCACTGCTCGGTCAGGATCGCTTCCACGCCGGGCCAGGTCAGCAGGGTGGACCCCCAGGTGAGACCGCCGCCGAAGGACGTCATCAGCAACCGGTGTCCCGCGGCGAGGCCGCCGTCGCGGACCGCGTCGGCCAGCGCCAGCGGAATCGACGCGGCACCGGTGTTGCCGACCCTGGCCACGTTGCCGAGCCGCCGGTCCTCCACCACGCCCACCTCCTCGGCGACCCGGTCCAGGATCCGCTGGTTGGCCTGGTGCGCGACGAACCGGTCCACGTCGGCGACGGCAACGCCGGCGGCCGCGAGCACCCGCTGCGACGACCGGGTCATCTGCTCCACGGCGCGCCGATACACCTCCTGCCCGGACACCGCCCAGTACAGGTCGTCGTACGGATCGCCTTCGGCCGGTCGGCAGCCCGCCGCGCTGCGGGCCCGCTGCCGGCTGCCGCCGGCCTCGATCCGGATCAGGTCGGCGGCGCCGCCGTCGCTGCCCAGGTCGAACGGGCCGACAGCGCCCGGCTCGTCCGCGGCTCCGGCGCGTAACACCACCGCGCCCGCCCCGTCACCGAACAGGATCGCCGGGCCACGGTCGGCCGGGGTACGGCGCAGAAAGTACGAGTTGGTCTCCGCGCCGACCAGCAGCACCCGCTGCGCGATGCCCGCCGTGATCAGCCCGGCGCAGGTCGCCAGGCCGTACACGAACCCACTGCATACGGCGGCCAGGTCGAACGCCGCCGCGGGTGCCACGCCACAGCGCCACGCCACCTCGGGGGCAGTGGCCGGGCTGAGCCGGTCCGGGGTGGTGGTGGCCACCACCACCGCGTCGACGGTGTCGGTACCCGCCGACTTCAGCGCGTTGCGGGCGGCCGTGCTGGCCAGGTCGGCGGTGGTCGTGCCGGGCTCGACGACGTGGCGCCGGGCGATGCCGGTCCGCCGCCGGATCCACTCGTCGGTGACGCCGAGCTCCGCTTCCAGCTCCGTGTTGGGCACCATACGGGCGGGCAGCACCGCCCCGAGGCCCTCGACTACGGCCGCTGTCTGCATGCTCTCTCCTTCGCACCGTGAGGCGTCGCGATACCAACGAGGGACCGCGAATTCGGTGGTGGGTGGGCGGCGTGCGCCACTACGGTCGGATCCATGCCAGCACGCACCATCCGAGTCACCGTACGCGGCGCGTTCCACGCCCTGACCCCGGAACAACGCGATGCACTCCTTGCCGACGCCGCCGCGCACGATGTGGCGTACGCGGCGTTCACCGCCGACGGGACGATGACCTACGACATCGCGGCCCGGCCGTTCTTCACGTTCCGGTATGCCGCGACGGTGGAGCAGGAGAGCGACATCCCGGCGGTGACGGCCCGCGCGGAAGCTGCCGCGCAGCAGTGGCTGGGCTCACGGGGCTACGACTTCAGGAACCTGACGAGCCAGACGGTGGATCTGTCACTGACGCCGCTGGGTAAACGCGGCCGGCGCGAGGCCGCCCGCTAGTTGACCTGCTGGGCGCGGACGTACGTGTCGGCCGCTCCCGCCTTCGCGTCGCCGAGCGGGTAGGCGCGCAGCCAGTACTTGCCCTTCGCGGGCGGCTTGAACTTCAGCGTGATGCGACCGTTCGCTGAGGACGTCACCGTCTGCGCGGTCTTCCACTTCGACTGCGCGGTCGTACGCCACTGCAGCAGCACCTTGCGCGGCGACGGGACGACGGTCGGGGTCATGGTGATGGTCTGCCCCAGCCGCGAGGTCCCTGACGGGGCCCAGCCGGTCAGCCCGGCAGCGACGACCGGCAACGCCTTCTCCAGGCTGGCGGCCGGATAGTCGGCGTCACCGTCGAACCGGATCCGGGCCTTGCCGTTGATCCGCTGACGGAGTTCGGTGCAGAAGTAGGAGTAGTACTCGTCGCTGGTCACGACACGGAGCTCGGTCCAGGTGCTCGACCCGACGGGCTGGAACTCGACGGTCGCCTTCGCGCCCGGGGCCGGGCCGGCCAGGCTGGCGCAGATCGGCAGCCGCCGGCCGCTGGCCCGGCTGTAGTGGTCGCTGCGGCCCGGCTCCAGCGTGAGGACGGCCTTGTTCGGCGCGCGGGGGCCGGGCGGGACGGGCGGGTCGTCGCAGGGTCGGGTCGAGGCGAAGTCCTGGACCGACACGGCCGAACCGGTGGCCGTGCTGATGGTGACCGGCACGTCGACCCAGTCCAGGTCCCGGGGCGCCTGCGCCGCGACGGACACCGTCAGCGTCACGATCCCCAGACCGGTTTCGAAGACCTCCACGTTCGTGCACCGCGCCCGCAGGGCGACCTGGTCGACCTCGCAGTCCTCGGTCAGGCCGTGTTTCATGCTCAGGATCTGGAAGCCCTGGGGGAGTCCGGTCAAGGGCAGGGAGAAGCCCAGCCGGCCGTGCTTGGCAGCCTTGGGCGGCTGCAGCGTGAAGCCGATGTGGCCGAACTCGCCGGGAACGACGTGGAGGTCGCTGTCGCGGGTGACGGTGACGTCGGCGGCAGAGTACGTCGGCGCCGCCGAAGCTCCGGTGGGCAGCCCTGTCGCGGCCACGACAGCGGCAGTGACCACGGCGAGTGCCGGCTTGAGATTCACGGCTCTGCTCATCGGCCGTGTTCCCCGTAACTCAAGAAAACCTCAACGCTCGCGGAGGTGCAGGTGCCCCTCCCCGGTGTACGGGGCCAGCGGCGGCAGCGTCCGCGCGTACCCGTAGCCGGCTTTGAGCGCGACCCGGCACGACCCGGTGTTGCCGACCTGATGCAGTAGCCGCAGCCGCGGCAGGTTCGGGAATTCGGTGAACGCCCAGCCGGTCAGTTCGCGCACCGCGGCGGGGGCAACGCCGTGTCCGCGGGCGGCGGCGGCCGTCCAGTAGCCGACCTCGGCCTCGCCGTGCGGATCCTTGAGGACGACGTGCCCGAGCAGCGAAGATTCGTCGGTTTCGACAGCGAAGGCGTAGCGGGTGCCGGCTTCCCACGCGTCGTGCTGGGCCTGCAGCCAGGCGGCGGCCTCGTCGGAGTCGGTGACCCGCAGCGACGTCCAGCGGCGCAGTTCCGCGTCGTCCGCGACGGCGAGGAGAGCATCGGTGTCACGCGCGTGCCAGCGCCGCAGGGTGATCATGACCAGAACTCTAGACGTCAACCAGTGGTTGACGACCGTCGGATCGTCAACCTAAAGTTGACGACATGACCCAGCTTTCGCCGCCCGTCCGGCTCGACGACCTCATCCACGCCATCACCGCCAACCGACCCGAAGAACCCCTCGAACGACTCTCCGACGCCGTGCTGCTCGCCGACCACCTCGGCGAACTCGCCGACCACCTCATCGGCCACTTCGTCGACCAGGCCCGCCGCTCCGGCGCCTCCTGGACCGACATCGGCCGCAGCATGGGCGTCAGCAAACAAGCCGCCCAGAAACGCTTCGTGCCCAAACCCGACCTCGACCCGTCCCAAGGCTTCAGCCGCTTCACCGAACACGCCCGCAGCACCGTCGTCGGCGCCATGACCGCCGCCCGCGCCACCGGCCACCCCGACATCCACCCCGCCCACCTGCTGCTCGGCCTGCTCGACGTTCCCGAAGCCTGGGCCCACACCTGCCTGGGCGACTTCGCCGCGGTCCGCGCCGCCGCCCACGCCGACCTACCCGAGGCGCCCGGCGGGGAACTGCCCACCCTCATCCCGTTCGACGCCCGCAGCCGCAAGGTCCTCGAACTGACCTTCCGCGAAGCCCTGCGCCTCGGCGACGACAACGTCGGCACCGGCCACCTGCTGCTCGCCCTGCTCGAAGAAGCCGACGGCGGCGGCATTCTCGGCGGCCTCGGCAGCACCAAAGCCGACGTCGAAGCCGCGCTTCAGTCCGCCAAGTAACTCTCGATTGCTTCCACCACCAAGGCGTGGTCGTCGGCCTGCGGCAACCCCGAAACCGTCACCACGCCCACCACCCCCACACCCTCCACGCGTACGGGAAAAGCCCCACCGTGCGCCGCGAAGTCCCGAGGATCCACGCCGAACTTCGCGTCCAACGCGTCGCCCTTCGCCGCCAACCGCCGACCCACCAGGTACGACGACGCCGCGAACCGCTCCACCACCCGCACCTTGCGGACAATCCAATGGTCGTTGTCCGCCGTACTGCCCGGCAGCGCCGCATGAAACAACTGCTGAGGCCCCCGCCGGATATCGATAGCCACCGGCAAATCCCGGCCGGTAGCTACATCCACCAACAGGCTGCCCAGATGCCACGCATCCGCATTGTCGAAACGCCCAAAGACCAGGCGTTCCTCCTGCTCCTCCAACCGGGCGATCAGATCCTCGTCGCTCATCCGCCCATTCTGGAACAGGATCAGCCCCGGCGGCGGCGCAACCAGATCCCGACCATCCCCAGCAGCACAAACACCGACGCCGCGCAACACACCGCCTTCACCACCACAAGCCTCCGTACTCTTGAGCCGTGCGCCTCGCCACCTTCAACCTGCTGCACGGCAGGTCCCTCACCGACGGCAAAGTACACGCCGACCGCGTCGCCGAATCAGTCGCCGACCTCGACGCCGACATCCTCGGCCTGCAAGAGGTCGACCGCGCCCAGCCCCGCAGCGGCCACCTCGACCTCACCGCCATCGCCGCCGACGCCCTCGGCGCCCCCGCCCACCGCTTCGCCGCCGCCGTCGTCGGCACACCGGGGGAGACCTGGCAGCCGTGGCGCTCCGAAGCCGACAACGTCCACCCCCTCTACGGCATCGCCCTGATCAGCCGCTACCCGGTCGCCCGCTGGCAGATCACCCAGCTGCCCGGCGCCCCCGTACGCTCACCCGTCTGGGCGCCCGGCCCCGACGGTGGCCTGCTGCTGCTCAAAGACGAACCCCGCGTCCTCATCGCCGCCGTCATCGACGCACCCACCGGACCGATGACCGTCGCCTGCACCCACCTATCCTTCGTGCCCGGCTGGAACATCCGCCAACTGCGCGCCGCCGTCCGTGCCCTGCGCGCCCTACCCGCCCCGCGCATCCTGCTCGGCGACCTCAACATGCCCGCCGGACCCGTCCGCGCCTTCACCGGCTGGCGCAGCCTCGGCCGCAAACCCACCTATCCCAGCCCGGACCCGCGCGCCCAACTCGACCACATCCTCGCCGACCCCCGCGGCGCCGCCCGGCTCGGCCCCGTCGTGCAGATCCGCACCCCGGCCGCCGCTATCTCCGACCACCGGCCGCTCGTCGTCCACCTTGATCCCGCCGCTCACACCGCCCGCTCATAAAGCGTCTCCAGGCCGTCTTCGGTGTCCCACTGCTCGCCCACCTGCACAAACCCAAACCCAGCGATCGTCGCCAACGACGCCACATTGGCCGGCCGGATGCTCGCCCGCACGACCTTGACCCGCGGGTCACCCTCCGCCCGCGCGATCAGCTCCGCGAGCATCGCCCGCGCAAAACCCTTCCTCCGGTACGCCGGATCGACCGAGTAACCGACCTCCACCCGCCCGTCCGCGTCCGGTGGCCCGTGGAAGCCCCCATGCCCCACCACCTGACCGTCGACCACGGCCAGCCGCGCCACCCACTCTGCCGCGCCCGGATCCCGCTCAATGTCCGCGACCCGGATCTCCCACAGCCACTTCTCTTCGGCGACCCACGGCGACAACGGCACGCCCGCCACCACGCTCGCCGCGGCCCGATCACCCGAGATCAACGCCCGCATTGCCGCCACCGGCAGCCTGACGAAAGTGATCACCCACACCCTCCATTAGGTTGTGCACAACTAAATCGCGTACTACCGTTCTGTGCATGCCACCGAGCACCGGCCTCGAACAGATGATCTGCTTCGAGCTCTACGCCGCCTCCCGCGCCATGACCAGCCTCTACCGGCCGGCGCTCGACACCCACGGCATCACCTACCCCCAATACGCCGCCCTGCGCGTCATCTGGCACCGCGAACGCCTCACCCTCCGCGACCTCGGCACCGCACTCCGCCTCGACAGCGGCACCCTCTCACCCCTGCTCAAACGCCTCGAAACCCAAGGACTCATCCACCGCGAACGCGGCACCCACGACGAACGCACCGTCTGGATCAGCCCCACCGCCGCCGGTAACACCCTCCGCGACCGACTCGCCGACCTGCCCCAACGCCTCGCCTGCACCCTCGACCTCACCGACGACGAACTCACCACCCTGCACCACCTCCTCAACCGCATCCGCACCACCAAGGAGACCCCCCAATGAACACCCTCTACACCGCCTCCGCCACCGCCACCGGAGACGGCCGCGGCGGCCACACCCGCAGCAGCGACGGCGTCCTCAACCACGACCTCGCCGTCCCCAAGGAACTCGGCGGCCCCGGCGGCGCCCTCACCAACCCCGAACAACTCTTCGCCGCCGGCTACGCCGCCTGCTTCCACGGCGCCCTCAAACTCGTCGCCAGCAAGCAAAACATCACCCTCACCGACACCGCCATCACCGTCGACGCCGGCATCGGCCCCAACGGCAACGGCGGCTTCGCCCTCACCATCGCCATCGAAGCCGAACTCCCCGGCCTCGACGAAACCACCGCCCGCCAACTCCTCGACACCGCCCACCAGGTCTGCCCCTACAGCAACGCCATCCGCGGCAACGTCGACGTCACCCTCACCCTCGCCTGAGGCGTCAGTACCGAAACGGGCGCTGGCTCGGCTCTCACAGCCGACCCAGCGCCCGATTCGTTCTATTTGCCCGCACCGCCGCCCGCTGCTGCGCCGCCGTCACCTCGATATACCCCTGCGACGTCGTCAACGACGCATGCCCCAACAACCGCATGATCTCCGACGCGTTCGCCCCGTCCTCCGCCAACCGCGTCGCAAACGTATGCCGCAACGCATGCAACTGCGCACCCCGCGGCACCCGATCCGACACCCCCGCCCGCCGAAAACACGACTGCACCAGATACTGCAACCCACCCCGCTTCAACGGCGCGCCCTGACGATCCACCAACAGCGCATCGTCCGGCCCTACCCGCCCGAACCGCACACGCCGACTCTCCACATAGCGCCCCACCACCGCATCCAACTCCGGCTCCACCGGCACCGCCCGCGGCCGACCACCCTTACCCGCCACCTCCACCCGCCGCTCACCCGGACGCCCCACAAACGACCCCGCCCGCAACGCCAACAGCTCCGACAACCGCAAACCCGCACACAAAGCCAGCGCCAGCACCGCCACATCGCGCTCCGGCCACGGATCCCGCTGCCGCTCATCCGCCTGATTCACCGCCGTCAACAACTGCTCCGGAGTGTCCTCACCGCGCAACGGCTTAGGGGACGGCACTGACATCCGCGGCTTACCCACAGCCAGCATCGGATTGCCCGCCACCACGCCATCCACCACCAGGAACCCGAAGAACGAGTTCCAACTCGACCAGGCGCGATACACCGAGGCGGGGGAGCGGCCCGCGGCGAAAGCCCCAAAAGCCGCGCGCAGCGTACGGGGGGAGAGGTCACGCAACGTGACGTCTTCACCGATCAGGCGTATGACGGCGTGCAGGTCGCGGCGGTAGGCGAGGAGGGTGTGCTCGGAGGGCTTCCGCACGGCGCGGGCGGCGAGGAACTCTTCGATGAGGCTTTCTGCTGAAATGTCTTGTTCGTCCTGCATAAGGAATATTATGCAGGAAAGTCCCGTCTGATGGGATAGCTGGCGGTCGGCTTTCTGCACGTGGGCGTAGCGGAATAGGCGCCCTTGAGGCGCGCCGCGGACGCCAGATGCCAGCCGACGGGGATGCTGTGTGGCCGAAGGCGGCGTCCCGGGCATCGCGTGTCGGCGGCCTGGGCACGTCTTGAGTCCGGGGCAACAGCCAGTGCCCGCCGCAGCCAAACCGCTGGCTTAGGTTGCGACACCGTCGCGGCGGAGATCTCCGAAGGACAGTGCTCAGGATTGACTCGAACCGCTCCTTTCCGCGTTCAAGTTGACATAATGTCAATTATCGACCAAGTGACTTGGTTGCTGGCAGGGCTTCCCCTGCGGTGCGATGACCCTGCCGAGCCGCCGGTCACGCGCTAGCCCCTGGTCCCTGCTGGTGTCGTGGTGGACGATCCGACGTTGGCTCGCGCGGGATGCGCATCGGGCCGAGACCTGGCCCATTTCCCACGGACATTTGCCGACCGCGCGGTCGTGCCTCCTTCGTCGCGCGACACGGCGACTTTGGCACCCTGAGTGCTCACGGCCCCGTGTTCGGTGCCGGTGCTTGATAGTGCCGCGCCACCTCAAGCAGGTGGATCAGGTAGCGGGAGCTGAAGTCAATCCGGGTCAACCGTCGGTGTTGCCATCGTGAGTCTTCCGCGCGCCACTCCCCTGCCGAGTCGATCTCGTGTAGGCCCAGTGTCTTGCGTTTGTGCCGGAAGGGAACGCCTACGAATATGACGTCGGGGTCTTCCTTTTCGATGTGAACTCCTACGGCCAGGCCTTGTTGCGTCAGGGCGGCCGCTAGGGCTCTTGTCCGGTCGAGGTCCACGGGGAAGCTGGGTCCCGTTGGCGGCCATTGGTGGTGTAGCTCGAGGTGGCGCCGAACGAATTGGCCGGTGCTGCCGCGGTCGCTGACTTCGGCTAGGTGGTCATTGCGGATGAGTGTGTATCCGTCGAGGGAGCCCGCGTCGTCGACGGCGTGAACGAGGAGCCATTTGTGTCCGCGCCCTATGAGGTATCCGTCTATTGGGTCCTTCGAGACGGAGCGCAGGATGCGTACGAGTCGGTGGTGGGTCACTTCTTGGTGCCCCTCCCTCGAGCACTTGTCTAGCGCGGCGGCGGGTCAGCTGCTCCCCTGCCGTTGGTGTCGGTGGGTGCTGGTAGAACTGACCCGTTGGAACACACGTACGGATGAGGGTGGCGATGGTGGCGCAGGCCGAGGTGCGGGGGTTGAGTTCCGAGCAGGTGCAGGTGATGCGGGATGCGCTGGCGGCTGGGCGGAAACCGAAGGTGGTGTTTACCGAGTCGGCGGGTCAGATTGCGGGCCAGTTGGGTCAGGTGGTGGCGCTGACGGATCCGGCGGAGTCGGACGAGTGGGTGGTGGTGCGGTTTGGCCGTGACGAGTTGCCGTTTGCGCCGGGGGATTTGTTGGTGGCGCCGAAGGGTGCGACGGGGCGCAAGGTTGTTCCCGCGCCGGTGGTGGCACGGCCGGAGCCGGAGTTTGTGATGGATAAGCCGGTGCCGGCTGCTCGGAGCAGGGTCTCCCCCGCTGTGGCTGCTCAGCCGGCTGCAGATTCTTCTGTTCCTGCGGTGCAGGGCTCTGCGGCGCCGGCTCCGCGGAAGGCTGCTGTCCGTTCGGCTAGGCCTAGGCCGGTGCCGGGTTTGACGGTCACGTTGGCGTATGCCGAGGGTGAGTGGACGGTGGCGGCGCAGCAGGGGTCGAAGTCGTTGGCGAAGCCTTATGTGGTGCGGCCTGCGGAGGCGATGCGGATGGTGGCGTTGGTGGATGTGCCTGGGGTGCAGGAAGCGGTGGAGCAGATCGTGGCGGCGGAGCGGGCGTCGGCGCAGCAGCAGGCGGAGCGGTTGCGGGCTGAGTTGGCGGAGGTGGAGGCGCGTTTGCGGGAGTTGACTGAGACGGGCTGACGGGTTGAGTTGGACGCAGCTGTCAGCACGATTCCCGCGCACATAGCCGGCGCGTTCGTCCCCCATTGCCTGATGGTCGCGAGTTCGTCGTGTTTCTGCGCGGTGCCGGGGTGTGCGGGAGGGTGCCCTGCGCCGGCGGAGGCGAGGTGTGGGCCGGTGCCTGGCGGTTGCAGCGGTGCTGGTCGGCAGGGTCGCGGCCCCCCGGTGTGGGCGCGGGTTGGAGGGTGGGCGAGCGAGTGGCGGGTCGTGCGATCATGTCGGACTGATGGATGCGTCGTGGCGGGTGCCGGTGGTGTGGCGAGGGCTTTTGCGGCTCTCGCGGGTGGTGGTGCCGTTGATTTGCCGGTTGCGGGTTTCTGGGCAGGTGCCGGCGGAGTTGCGGCGGGGTCCGCTGATTGTGGCGGCGAATCATGTGAGCCCGGTGGATCCGGTGATCATGACGGCGGCGTGCAGCATTGCCGGGCTGGCGCCGCGGTTTATGGCGACGGGTGGGTTGTTTGATGCGCCGATTGCCGGGTGGGTGATGCGGGCGTCCGGGCATGTGCGGGTGGATCGGCATACTGCGCAAGTCGCTGACGCGTTGCCGAATGCGGCGGATGCGTTGCGGGCCAGGTCGGTGGTGTTGGTGTACCCGGAAGGTCGGATCGGGTTGGATCCGTGGATGTGGCCGGAGCGCGGTAAGACGGGTGTGGCGCGGATGGCGGCGTTGTCGGGGGCGCCGGTGGTGCCGGTGGCGCAGTGGGGTTCGCATGCGGTGTTGCCGTATTCGGCGCCGAAGGATCTTGTGCGGGCGGTGTTGCGGGCTATGTGGCGGCGGCCGGTGGTGTTGGTGCGGTTCGGTGAGCCGGTTGATTTGTCGGGGTTGACGGGTTCGGCGGGGGCGCAGGCGATGCGGGCGACGGACCGGATCGTGCAGGCGATCGCGGACACGTTGGCGCCGTTACGGCCGGACGAGCCGGAGGTGCCGCATTTCGTGGATGCGACTCGTCCGGTGGATTTGGCGCGGGCCCGGCGTGGTCGCTCGGGGGCTTCTCCCCGGCTGGTTCAGCCTGACTCCCCCGGTCAATGACCGATTCGGGCTCCCTTTCAAGCACACCCGTCCGGAACTGTCTGTCTGTGGCGATCGGATCGAGGCGGCGCATCGGATCCGGGCGTATGGCTGCCAGTGAGCTTTGGCGCGTGGCCGAACGTGTGGGCCAGTCATGATCGGCACGTGGTGCTGATGAGGGAGGGACGGTGCCGGTGAGCCTGCTGCCGGTGGAAGAGCTGGAAGGGCCCGAGTACACACGGGTGTGGGACCGCTTCAGGCAGCATTTTTCTTTCCGGCCGAGTATGAGGCCCCGGGCCGCCATCGCAGAGCCGGTGGATTCGGTCACCTGGAGCCTGGATGCGCTCGATGACGACCCGGAATATCTGGCCCTGGATGCAATGGTGGAGGCCCTCAACGCCGGGCTGTGGGCGTGCACTCCGGCTGATGGCACGTTGCTGGTCCTGGACTGGCAACACGCCTGTTACCGGATCAGGCCGCACCTGATGACGGCTGAACTGGCGCCTAGGTGGCCGCGGAGCATGATGCCGGACGGTGATTACAACATTCATCTGGCTGAGGACTTCAGCTACGGCACTTTCGGGCATCCGTGGGAGTCAACCATCTGTGTGCTGGGTAGCGGGCTGCTGGAGCGGGTCGCCGACATCATGGACAGCGTCCTGCTCCAGCGGGTTCGTGAGGGCGGCCGGCCACTGGGCGAGATGCGAAACGTGGCGGTTCCCAGCGGGGAGCTCGACCGTCTGCGATGACACGACCGCCGTCAGCCGAGCCTTCCGGAACCGACCTGGGTTGCTGCACCTGCTGCTGGTGTCCGATGTGCGATGGACGCAGTGGGCGCAGGGGTGACCGGCATGGCTCGACTGACGATATGGCTGCTGGACCTGGCCGGATGGCGAGGACTGCGGGGGTTGCTGCGTCATTCGGTGGAGTGGCGTTGGCGCAGGTAGGCGAGGACGGCTTCGCGGGTGGTGCGTACGCCGAACAGGGCGCGGGCTTCGGCGATGCGGCGGTTGGCCGTACGCAGGGAGAGGAATTCGGCGGCGGCGGCTGCGGCGATGGTGTCGCCGGCGGCGAGCCGGTCGAGCAGGGCGCGCTGTTCGGGGACGAGTTCGGCGAGGGCGGCGCCGGGGTCGTCGGGTGCGGGGGTGGCGCCGAGGTGGACGGTGCCGAGGCGGCTGAGGTCGTCGACGAGGGCGTGGCCGAGGGGGCTGTCGGTGTCGCAGACGGCGACGATGCCGGCGCCGCGGGCGGCGGCGAGCAAGGCCAGGCGCAGGGTGTCGGGGTCGGCGATGCGGCCGTGGAGGACGAGGTTGTCGGCGGTGACGTCCCAGGCGGAGCCGGGGAGGGCGTATCCCTCGCGGACGGTCCAGCCGTCGCGGTGCAGGCGGCGCAGGACGGTGTCGGCGTCGGCGGTGGTGGCGACGACGTGGCGGGGGGCTTCGGGCTGTCGGCTCACCGGCCATCCTCATGGTCGAAGCGGTCAGCGGGCTGGTCGAAGCGGTCGGCGGGGGTGGGGCGGGTGAGGGCGCGGGCGGCTGCTTCGGTGCGGGTGCGGGCGCCGAGTTTGCGCATGCCGGCGCGGATGTGGGTGTCGACGGTTTCGGCGGAGATGCCGAGTTGTCCGGCGATGCGGCGGGTGGGTTCGCCGGCGGCGACGAGGTGCAGGACTTCCATTTCGCGGCCGGTGAGGGCGGTGCCGGAGCGGGGGCTGCGGTTGTCGCGGGCCACGTGGTGGCGGCGCAGGCCGCGGCGGGCTCGGCCGGCGAGGACGACGAGGCCGGCTGCGTCGGCGAGGCGTTCGGCGTGCAGGAGGGCGTCGACGGCTTGGTGGGGGTCGGTGTCGTGGAGGCCGGCGGCGATGAGGCAGCGGATTTGTTCGCGGTGGACGGTGCTGGTCCAGGTGTGGGCGGCGGCGGTGAAGCCGGTGCCGGTGGCCCAGGCGGTGAGGGTGTGGTGGGCGGCGGCGGGCATACCGGTGGGGGTGTCGCCGTGCCACCCGGCGCCGGTGTCGTAGGCGGCCCAGCGGGCGGTGATGTGGTGCAGGCCGGCGAGGAGTCCGCCCGCCGGGGCGGGTTCTCCCCCGCCGGCGCGGTCGGGTTGCCCGTCGAGCCAGGCGGCTTCGCGGGCTACCCAGGCGGTGGCGGGGTGGCCGTCGGGGGTGGCGAGGCGGGCGCGGGCGGCGGCGAGTAGGCCGCTGTCGGCTTCGACGAGGGCGGTCGCGGCGGTGGCGTACGCGCGGGCGTCGGCTGGCAGTGCCCGGTCGGTGAGGTCGGTGCTGTGGTGCACGACGTTGTCGGCGATGGTGTCGGTGCCGGGTGGTGTGTGGCCGTGGAGGACGTCGGCCCAGCCGGCGGCGGCGAGGAACCGGGTCTGCCAGCTGTAGGCGAGGTCGGCGCCGCAGGTGGTGGCGGCGGTGCGGGCAGCGTGGGCGGCGTCGGGGAGGCGGCCGTCGGCGAGGAGGTGTTCGACGAGCAGCCAGGCGCTCCAGCGGGCGGTGAGGGGGTCGGTGGCGGCGGTGGCGGCTGCGGCGAGTCGTTGTTCCCAGCCGGGGGTGCGGTGGGCGGCGTGGACGGCGGCGAGGGCGGCGGCGACGCCGGGTGGGGGTGTCGGGTAGCGGGCGGTGATCTTGTCGGCGGTGTCGCGGGCGGCGCGGGGGTCGGTGGCGAGGTCGGTGAGGAGCAGGATCCGGTCGCGGGCGGCGACGACGGGGGCGGCGGCCGCGTCGGGTATGGCGGTGACGGCGCTGCGGGCGGCGTACGGGTCGCCGGCTTGCAGCAGGGCTTCGCCGCGCAGGACGTCAGCTTCGACGCCGAGCGGGGCGGCGGTGGTGAGGATCTGCGCGGCGGCGTGGGGGCGGCCGGCGGCGAGCAGGGCGTCGGCGGCGGCAACGCGGACTCGGGCGGTGGCGGTGCCGGGCAGGTTGCAGGCGAATTGGAGCAGGTCGGCGCGGTCGTTGCCGGCGGCGCGGTCGGCGGCGGTGAGGGCTCGGCGGTAGGCCTGGGCGTGGTCGCCGGCGGCGGCGAGGTGCCGGGCGGCTTCGGCGTCGGGCAGGGCGCTGGCGAGGGCTCGGTGCAGTTCGGTGCGCGCGTCGGCGTCGAGCAGCCCGGCAGCGGTTTCCGCCAGGTAGACGGACACTGGCGCGACAGCGCCGTCGGTGTCGTCGATCAGGCCGGCGTCGCGCAGGGCGCTCGCGCCGGCGCCGAGCAGGTCGGCGGGTGCGGGGCGGCCGAGCAGGCCGAGGGCGGCCAGGGCGGTACGGGCAGGCCGGGGCAGATCAGCGAGGGCAGCGGCGAGGGCGTATGCGACGTGGTCGATGCCGGGTCCGGGGGTGCCGCGGCCGGCGGCGGCGTGGCGGGCGAGGGCGGTGACGGCCAGCGGGTTTCCTCCGGCGCGGGCGACAACCGCGCTGACGGCCTCGTCGGTGAGGTGCCGGGCGGTACGGCGGGCCAGGTCGGCGGCGTCGTGCGGGCTGAGGGGGGTCAGGTGCAGCCAGGCGGTGGCGGCGGCGCGGAGGGCGGATTCGGTGGCGGCGGGGATGCGGTGTGGGGTGCGCAGGGCGGCGACGACCCGGATCCGGGTGGCGAGCAGCGGCAGGGCGGCGAGGGTGGCCGGGTCGGCGTGCTGCAGGTCGTCGAGGACGAGCAGGCCGGTGCGCACGCGGGAGCGGACCGCTTCGGCGAGCAGCGGGATGTCGTGGGCGGGCAGGCGGGCCTTGACCGCGCGGGAGAGGGCGAGGGCGGGCATGGCGGCGAGGGCGGCGAGGCCTCCGCCGGCGTGGACGGGCCCGGGTGCGGCGGCGGCGATTCGCGTCAGCAGGGTGCTGCGGCCTGCTCCGGGCGCGCCGGTGAGCACGACGAGGCCGGGTCGGCGCAGGTGCGCGGCGGCGAGGCCGGCCAGGTCCTGCGGTGCCACCCGCACCTCCTCCTCCGCCGCGCCGGTCGGCTGCCAGTCGTTGGCACGAACTCGGGATCCGCGCGTGTTCCCGTGTCCGTAGTGTGTGCTGCGGCGGGCGAGCGGGCCTGCCCGGGAGGGGAAGGTCACTCGCTTTGTCAGCGTCGACGGCCGCGGTCTGCACATTCTCGCCGAATGTGTGCTCGGCTGACGAGTCGTGACCGTGGGACCCCTCTCCGCCCGAGTGGCGACTTTGTGTGACGACGTCGTCGCAGCGGTCGGGCCGCAGGCTGCTGGCCAGGTGCGACAGGTTCGCGACCGGCTGGCGGAGCCGTTACGGGTAGCGATCGCCGGCCGGTTGAAAGCCGGAAAGTCGACACTCGTCAACGCGTTGATCGGGCGGCGGGTCGCCCCGACCGCCGTGGGTGAATGCACCCGGGTGGTCACCCGGTTCCGGTACGGCACCGCCGACCGGGTCGAGGTGGTTGGCCGTGACGGCAGCCGGGCCAGTCTGCCGTTGGACGACGACGGCATGATCCCGCAGCGGTTGGGCCGGGGCGCGGCGCGGATCGCGTACGTGGATGTCACGCTGACGAGTGAGAAGCTGCGCGACCTGACGGTGGTGGACACGCCGGGTTTGGCGTCGGCGGACACGCAGGTGTCGGCGCGGGCTGCGGCGGAGTTGGGTGAGCCCACCGCCCCGTTCGACGCGGACATCGACGCCGATTCGGCCGCGGAGGTCGCCGCCGCGGAAGCCGTCGTGTACGTGTTCACCCAGGCGGTACGCACCGACGACGTGCACGCGTTGGATGCCTTCCGGGCGGCGTCGGCGCGGCTGGCGAGCAGCCCGATCAACGCACTGGGTGTCCTGGGCAAGATCGACACGATCGGTGGGGTGGCGGACCCGTGGCCGGTCGCCGGTCCGCTCGCCGAGCAGCAGGCCGCGTTGCTGGCCCGTACGGTGTCGCAGGTGGTGCCGGTGGTGGGGTTGCTCGCCGAGACCGCGGAGGCGGGCCGGTTGACCGCCGCGGACTGTGCCGCCCTAAAAGAGCTTGCCGTGCTGCCCGGCGACCAGCTGCAGGTCCTGCTCGCTTCGGCGGACCTGTTCCGCAGCCGCCCGGCGCCGGTCGGCGTGCCGCAACGCGAGCGGCTGTTGGCGCTGCTCGACCTGTACGGCATCGGGTTCGCGTTGGCGCAGTTGGCGGCGCAACCGCAGCTGGGCACCGGGGACCTGGTCCGCCGGCTGATTCTGGCCTCCGGCCTGCCGCGGCTGCGCGACTCGGTGGACCGGTCGCTGCGGTGGCGCGCCGACGCGATCAAGGCGGGGTGGGCGCTGTCCCGGCTGGAGCGTCTGGCCGGGCACGCCGGTGAGCGCCGTGACCGGGAGGTGCTGCGCGACGCGACCGAGCAGGTCCTGCGCGACCCGGCGTACCACCGGCTGCGGCTGTTGGAGGCCGCGCAGCGCGTCGCGACCGGCCGGGTCGAGCTGCCGGTGGCGTGGGAACGGGAACTGACCCGGCTGGCTACCAGCGACGATCCGCGTACGGTGCTGGGTTTGCCGCAGGCGGGCACCGCCGAGCTGGCCGCCGCCGCGGTGGAGGCCGCCGGGCGGTGGCGGGTGTATGCGGTGGCGGGCGCCGGCCCCGCGCAGGCCCGCGTCGCGCAGGTCGCCCACCGCGGGTTCCACCTGCTGGCCCAGTCGCTGCGCGCGGCACCGGAGGGCCTGCGGTGACCCGGGAGCTGGCGCAGCTGCTCGACACGGCGGTGCGCGACGCGGTGGCCGCGGTGTCGGCTGCCGACTCCGATGCCGGCGCCGACCTGGCCGAGCTGCGCCGCCGGCGGGTCACCCGACCGTCGGTGGTGCTGGTCGGTGAAACGAAACGCGGCAAGAGTTCGCTGGTGAACGCGTTGCTGGGGGTGCCCGGCCTGTCGCCCGTCGACGCGGCCGTCGCCACCGCCGCCTACCTGCACTTCACGCCCGGGACCAGGCCCGGCGCGGTCGCGTACGTGCCTGGGCAGGAGCCGGTCGACCTGGCGCCGGATGCCCTCGGGGCGTGGGCCACCGGCCGGGGCGGTCCCCGCGCGGCACGGCGCATCGAGGTCACCCATCCGGCGCCGCTGCTGCAATACGTGAGCCTGCTCGACACGCCCGGCGCGGGTGGACTCGACCCCGCGCACGCCGCTGTCGCGTTGGACGCCGTGCAGCAGGCGACCGCGTTGCTGTTCGTCGCCGACGCGTCGGCGCCGCTGTCGCAGCCGGAGCTGGACTTTCTCGCCGCCGCCGGGCAGCGCGTCGACACGGTCGTGTTCGTGTTGACGAAGGTGGACGCGTTCGCGGGCTGGCGGCGCATCGTCGACGACAACCGGATGCTGTTGCGGGCGCGGGCACCCCGGTTCGCCGACGCGCCCTGGTTCCCGGTGTCGGCGCGCCTCGCCGAGTTGGCGCTGCGCGTGCCGGCCGGTGAGCAGGCCACGCTGATCGAGTCGTCGCAGATCGCGGTGTTGCAACACGCCCTGGTGGAGTTGGCCGGCAGGGGCCACCAACTGCAACTGGCGAACGTGTTGCGTGCCGCCCGCGCGGAACTGGCCCGCCTGGAGCAGGGCGCCGACGCGCGGGTACGGGCCGCCGAAGCACCTGCCGGCGAAACCGCCCGGGTCCGCGCGCAACGCAGTGCGTTGGCCGCTCGTAAACGCACCGAATCGCGGCAGTGGGCGCTGCTGTTGAGCACCGAGACGCAGCGCGCCCGGGTAGACGTGGTGGGGTCGTTGCGGACCCGCATCGCCGCCCTGCAACAGCAGCTGACCGCCCGCGTCGACGGTTTGCGGGGGGCCGCGCTGGCGGCGTTGCCCGATGAGCTGGACACCGAGCTGCAGGCGGTGGCCGTGGGGCTGTCCGAGGAGCTGCGGGCCACGTTCGCGCAGGTCGGCGACCGGGTGTTGGCGCAGGTCTTCGACGACGAGGAACGGGCGGGCCTGCTGGACCGGCTCAACGCGACCCTGCGGCACACATTGACCGCGGGCACCCCGCACAGTGGCTCCGGCGACAACCTGCTGGTGGCGCTGTCGGCGGGCGGGATCGCGTTCATGGCCGGGCGGGGTGCCATGTTCGGCGCGTCGGCGCTCGGTGCGGGCGGCGTGGTCGCCGGTGGCCTGCTGGTGCCGGTCGCCGGCCTGGGTCTGGGCCTGGCCGCCGGCGGCTACGTGCTGTACCGGCGGCGGGTGCACAACGATCGGCAGCAGGCCCGGCTGTGGCTGCGCGACGTGCTGTCCGAGGCCCGAGCGGCGCTGCAGGACGAAATTGCGCACCGCTTCACCGACCTGCAGTACGCGTTGGGTGTCGCCGTCGACGACGCCGTGGAACGCCGGCTGCGGGAACTGGACGCGCACATCGCCGACATCGACACGGCCGCAGCCGAAGACGCCGCCGGGCGGTCCCGCCGGCGGGCGGCCGCCGCCGCGGAGCGGCAGCAATTCCAGGCCCGGCTCACCCAGGTGGACGAGGTCCTCACCCGAGCGCGGGTGCTGGCACCCACCACCGCCCCCATCGGTCAGGAGCACGCATGAGCGACGAACCCGGCTGGTCGGACTTCGACGACCCGACCCCCTTCGCCCCGCACGAACTGCCGGAACCCTTCGACGGCGCGGTCCACGACGACGTCTTCGGCGTACCCGATGAGCCCGACGAGTTCCTCGCCGACGACGTCGTCGACCACCAGCCGGACATCACGCCGGTCGACGCCCCGCCCGACCTGCCCGCGTCCGAGCCGGACGAGCCCGCCGCAGCCACCGTCACACCGGTGCTGGGGCCGATCGGCGCAGACCCCGACGCGGCCGCCGACAGCGGCCCACCACCGGACCTGTTCCCACCTGCCGTCGACGTGGGGCCGCTGCCCGAGCCCATCGACGGTTTCCCCTGGACCGACACCGGCAGCCTGGGCTTGGCCGCGCTGACCCCCACCGCCGAGCCGGTCGCGCCGGTCACCCCGCAGGAGCTTGCCGAGTACGCCGCCGAAGAGCTGCCGCCGGCCGTCGACCCGTGGGCAGCCCTGGCCGACTCCGACGATCCCGCCACCGCGGCGCTGGCCCGGTGGTGGTCCACAAACGGCTGAAACAGCGGGCACCTGGCATCCTGCTGGCAATGGTCCCGATACGCCGGGCCATCACCGCCGCGGGTAACACCCCGCCGCGGCTGCTCTGACGACAGGGGCCGAACCGTGGACATCATCATCGACCCGGCGTCGCCGGTGCCACCCTACGAGCAGGTTCGGCTGCGGATCGCCGCCCTGGCCGCGGACGGCACCCTCGCGGCGGGCACCCGCCTGCCGCCGGTGCGGCACCTCGCCGCCGACCTGGGCTTGGCCGTCAACACGGTGGCCCGCGCCTACCGCGAGCTCGAGCAGGCCGGCCTGGTGGAAACCCACGGCCGGGCCGGCACGCTGGTCACCGCCGCTGCCGCCGGCACGCCCACCGCGGCGGCAGCAGCGGCGCAACGGTACGCGGACGAGACAAAATCCCTCGGACTGACACCGGAAGCGGCGTTAGCGCTGGTCCAGGCCGTTCTGCGCCATCCGTGCTGACCGTCGTGGTCCCGCCACCGGTGTCACTCCGTCCGCCGCGTCCTGGGCTGGAACCTGCCTACTTCGGCTCGATGACGTTCGTGGCCAGCAGGACCATCAGGACCGCGCCCAACACCAGGCGGTAGCCGATGAAGATGGAGTACGAGTGCCGGGCGATGAACTTCAGCAGCCACGACACCGCGAACCAGCCCACCACGAAACTCGTCACCGTCGCCACGATCGTGGGCAGCCAGCCCACCCCGCCGTTGTCGGTGGAGATGTTGTCGAACTCGGTGACCGTCTGCAGCACCGTCGCGCCCAGCAGCGCCGGGATGCTGAGGAAGAACGACAACTTCGTGACCGTCACCCGGTCGAGGTCGCGCAGCAGGCCCGCCGTCATTGTCGCGCCGGAGCGGGAGACGCCCGGGATCAGGGCGAGACACTGCACCGTACCGATGATCAAAGTGTCTTTCCAAGTGACGTCCTCGACGTGCCGGATCTGCGTCGCCGCCCGGTCCGCGAACCACATCACCCCGCTGTAGACGATGAGCGCGCCCGCCACGAACCACAGGCTGCGCAGCGTCGTCTCGATCTGGTCCTGGAACAGCAGACCCACGATGCCGATCGGGATCGAGCCCAGGATCACCGCCCAACCGAACCGGTAGTCGGCGTTGTCGCGCTGGTCACGGCTGAACACACCCCGGAACCAGGCCGTGATGATCCGCAGAATGTCGTTCCGCAGGAAGATCACCGTGGCCAGCACCGCGCCCGACTGGATGATCGCCGTGAACGCCGTAATGTCCGGCGCGTCGATCTGGTAGCCGAGCAGCTTCTCCAGAATGGTCAGGTGGCCGGTGCTGGAGATGGGCAGGAACTCGGTGAAACCCTCCACCGCGCCCAACAGCACCGCTTCGAAGATATTCAACCCAACCCCGTCCCGTGATCGTCTTGCCGGACCGCGGTCGAGGATAGGGGGTAGCGTCAGGTCGCGCTGCGCCGGGCACGGGCCGCCGCGAGCGTGTACGACGGATCCCGGTCCAGGTTGTGCCGGTCCCGGTCGTACCTTCGGGTGGTTCTCGGGTCGGCGTGTCCCATCGCATCCTGCACGTCTTCCAGCGGCACACCCTCCGCCCGCGCCGACGTCGCGAACGCGTGCCGCAACGAGTGCGGCGACAACCGCGCCCACCCGACGATGCCCGCCTCCCGGGCCAGGCGCCGCACCAGCCGAAACACCGCATGCCGGTCCAGCCGCGCCCCCGACGCCGTCACCAGCAGCGGCCCATCCAACCGGTCCGCGGTCGTCTCCTGCGCCGCGGCCCGCCCCGCCAGGTAGGCGTCCAGCGTCTCCGCGACGTACGGTGTCAGCGCCCGCCGCCGGGCCCGGCCACCCTTGCCCATGAACCGCACACTGCGATGCCCGCGCTCCACCCCCAGGTCAGCCACGTTCAGGCCCACCACCTCGCCCACCCGCAAGCCCAGGTCGGCCAGCAGAGCAATCACCGCGCGATGCCGGTCCGCCGATGCGCCCGTCGCCGACTCGGCCGCCGCGATCACCGCGTCGACCTCCTCCGGGCTCAACCCCACCGTCGCCGAATGGTCGCGCGACACGTACGGGCGGTCCGCCCCCGACACCGGGTTCGCGTCCACCGCCCGTACCTTGGCCAGGAAGTCGTACCAGCTCGACAAACCCGACAATTTGCGCGCCACCGTCGCCGGCGCCAACTCCCGCGCCTCCAGACCCCGCGCGTACGCATTCACGTCCAAAAACGACGCCCGCAGCGGATCCACCTCACGCTGCGCACACCACGACAGCCACGCATGCACATCCCGCCGGTACGCGTCGCGGGTATGCGCCGACAACCGCCGGTTCTGCAACCACGCCTCAGTGACCTGCTCGGCGCCGCCGACGGCCGCGACCGTCCCGGCGGACTGACGCGGAACCAGGGACATGCCGCCATGATCTCAGCTCACCCGCACGGCACCGTCCGCGACATGCCAGGTAACCGTGTGACCGACCGCCGCCGCGAAAAACCGGTCATGCGTCACCGTCACCAACGTCCCCCGATAAGCCCGCAACGCCTCCTCCACCACATCGAGCGCGGCAAAGTCCAAAAAGTTCGTCGGCTCGTCCAGCAGCAACACCCGCGCCGGACTGTTCACCAACACCGCCAGCAGCAGCCGCCGCAACTCCCCCGCCGACAAACTCCGCAGCGCAGCACCCCACTGCTCCGGGCCGAACTGATGCCCGGCCAGCAGCCGCTCCGCATCCTCGGCATACACCGGCACCTGCGACCGGAAGAAATCCACCACCGACACCGACGTCCGCAAACCCGCATCCGTCTGCGGCAACACGCCCACCGGCACCCCGGCACACTCCCGCAGCGCCTCCACCAGCGTCGTCTTACCCGAACCGTTACGACCCGTGATCAGAATCCGGTCACCGCGGCGCACCCGCAGATCCACCCCGGCCAACACCACCCGACCAGCGCGCTCCACCGTCAGACCGGCAGCCTCGATCAACACCTCGCCCGGATCCGCCTCATCGTCCGGAAAAGCCAAGGTCAGCGGCGGACGGGACTGCGGCTCATCCATCCACCGCACGGAATCCATCTGCCGACGCAGCCGACGCTCACGCACCTTCGCCTTCCGCGCCACCCGCTTCGCGATCTTCCGCAGATGCGGCGCCTCCACCCCGGACCGCACCGTCAACTCCACCCGCAACGACTGCGCCTTCGTCCGCGCGATATCGGCCTCCCACCGCCGACGATCCTTCTCCTGCGCCTCAAAATCACGCAGCAGCTTGCGCCAACGCCGCAGCTTCTCCGCCCGAAAGTGCCGGTAACCCCCACCCGGATAGTCCTGCGGCACATCGTGAATGCCGTCCAATTCGACAATCCGCGTCACCACCGCGTCCAAAAACGCCCGATCGTGACTCACCGCCACCACACCACCCGCGAACCCCGCCAGCCAATCGGCCAGCCAGCGCGCCCCGTCCGCATCCAGATGATTCGTCGGCTCGTCCAACAGCAGCACGTCCGGCTCCGCCAGCAACGCCCGCGCCAACAACAACCGGGCCTGCTCCCCGCCGCTCACCGCACCCACCGGCCGATCCCCGGCCAAGTGCGCCACATCCAGCCGCTGGCGAACCTCCGCCATCCTGGTCTCGGCCGTCCAACCCTCCAGCGCCGACCACCGATCCTGCACCTGTCCGTACGCCGCCAGCACGTCACCACCAGCGGCCAACTCCCGCGCAAGGCCCCGCATCCGCGCCGTCACCTCGGCCACCTCACCCAGCCCCGCCGCCAGGAACTCGTCAACCGTGCAGTCCGCACCCGCCACCTGCTGCGGCACATAACCCACCCGCACACCCGGCGCGTACGTCACCGACCCGGCCACCGGGCGCAACTCATCCGCCAACACCCGCAACAACGTGGTCTTACCAGCACCGTTCGGGCCCACCACCCCGACCCGATCACCGGCACCCACCAGCAGATCAGCATCCGCGAACAACACATCGCCGTCATGGGCGGCACCCAACGACACAGCCTTTAACACGAAAAACCTCCGCAGAACACACCGACACGACACGGCGGCCCGTACGCACGCGACAACTCAGCGGCGTCACACGGACCGGGTCGGTATCACACGGAAGAAGCAGCTCCCCACACAGACGGCTACCCGAACACTCTGCCCCGAGACCCCACACCCCGCAACCAGAAAAGGCCGCCACCCCCAACCGGAGATGACGGCCTGATCCCACAATCCCTTACGCGGCATACGAACGCTGCACACCCTGCGCGTCCGTCACCGCCAGCCGCGACGCCATCGTGCTGCGACCCGCGATCTGCGCCGCGTACGCCGCGCGCCGCCGCGCCACCACACCATCCTTGGCCGCCGCACCCGCCTGCTGCTCCATGTGCGTCGACAAACCGTCCCGCAGCAACGCCAACGCCTCCGTCCGCAGCTGCGACACCCGCGACTCCGTCACACCCAACTCCGCAGCCACCTCCACCAGCGGACGCTCCTGCAAGAACGACGCCTCCACCACAAACCGCAGCCGCTCCGGCAACACCGACACCGCGTCGTGCAGGTAACCCACCCGCTCCCGGTGCAGCAGCATCTCCTCCGGGTTCAGCGACGCCTCAGTGACCATGTCCTCCGCCGCGCCCGCCGTGAAACCCTGCAACGACAGCACCGCCGCCCGCTGCACATCGTCATCCACCGACGCCAGCTCCGACACACCCACACCCAGCAGCGCCGCCAACTCCGTCGGCGACGGCGTCCGCCCCAGCTTCGCCGTCAACTCCTGCCGCGCCACCTCAGCACGCCGCGCCCGCGCCCGCACCGACCGACTCGCCCAGTCCATGCTGCGCAGCTCATCCAGCAGCGCACCCCGCACCCGCACCGCCGCGAACCGGCCGAACGGAATACCGCGCGACGCGTCGAACGCCTGCGCCGCCGTCACCAACGCCGCATACCCCGCCGAAGCAAGATCGTCGCGGTGCACGTGCGCCGGAACCTTGAACAGCATCTCGCGCACCAGGTGACCAACCAGCGGCATGTTCTCGCGGATCAGGTTCTCCAGCTCACGACTGACGGTCTTCGGCGCGGTCGCTGCGAACATGGTGTTCCCCCTCGTATCCCGTCGCCCGGTGACGGCTCACCGGCTGACAGGGGGAACTTTTCGTGGCGCCGGGTGCAGGTTGCGGTCACGAACGGTTGCCGCCAGGTTGCACCTCAAGAAAAGCTAAAGTCCGCACAGCCTCCTCCCAGCAACCCACAGCTGACACTCAGCAAAAAGCGACATTCGCACCCCACGCGTCTCACGCCGCCACACAGAACTCGTTGCCCTCCGGATCAGCCATCACCACGTGATGGCCCTCGAACGACGCGACAACCCGGCCACCCGCCGCCACCAACTGCGCCACCTTCGCCGAGATGTCTGCCCACTGCTCCGGCCCCTTGCCCACCCGCACATCAAGGTGCAGCCGGTTCTTCGCCACCTTCGCCTCCGGCACCGCCAAGAACGTCAACCGAGGACCCACCCCCGCCGGATCGTGCAACCACGCCCCATCGTCCTCGTCCTCATCCGCCGACTCACCAAACGACGCCACCCACTCCGCACGCGTCGCAAACGGCGCCGGCGGCGGCTCATCGACATAACCCAGCGCCACCTTCCAGAACTCCGCCAACACCGACGCCCGCACGCAGTCAAACGTCAGATCAATCCGCACCGCCACCACACACCCCATTTCTCCGTTCCGCTCACAGCGATCCCATCTTCCGCCCCGGGTACGACACTCGGCATCGTCAAGGCCATGAAGCTGCTCGTCCTCGGGGGAACCGGATTCGTCGGCCGCGCCGTCGTCCACGAAGCCCGCACCCGCGCCCACCACGTCACCGTCCTCAACCGCGGCCACCGACCCCCACCACCCGGCGTCACCGCGCTCACCGGCGACCGCACCGCCCCCGACGGACTCGCCGCCCTCGCAGGCGGCACCTGGGACGCCGTCATCGACACCTGGTCCGCCGCACCCACCGCCGTCCGCGACACCGCCACCGCCCTACGCGGCCGCGCAGGGCACTACACGTACGTCTCCAGCCGCAGCGTCTACACCGGCGGCGACGACGCCCCCTGCACCGAAGACGCACCCGTCGTCGACGCCTCCCCGCACAGCGACGGCACCACCGGATACGCCGAAGCGAAACGCGGCGCCGAACTCGCCGCCGAACAGTTCTTCGACGGCCCCGTCCTGCTCGGCCGCGCCGGCCTCATCCTCGGTCCGCACGAAGACATCGGCCGGCTGCCCTGGTGGCTGCACCGCCTCGCCGCCGGCGGCCCCACCCTCGCGCCCGGCCCCCGTGACCTGCCCCTGCAGTACATCGACGCCCGCGACCTCGCGAACTTCCTGCTCGACGCCGCCGCGGCCGGGCATACGGGCGCCTACAACGTGGTCAGCCCGTCCGGGCACGCCAGCATGGGCGACGTGCTCGAGGTGGGCAACGAGGTCACCGGCGGGAAAGCCGACCTGCGCTGGACGGCGCCGGAGGCGATTCTCGCCGCGGGCATCGAGCCGTGGATCGAACTGCCGATCTGGTTGCCGCCCGGCCCCGACCACCACTTCATGCACTGCGGCGACGTCAGCCGGGCACTAGCAGCCGGGCTGACCGTGCGGCCGGTCCGCGACACCGTCGCCGACACCTGGACCTGGCTGCGCAGCATCGGCGGCCAGGCACCCCAACGCCCTGATCGGCCGGTGGTGGGCCTCGACCCGGCCAGGGAAGCAGCCCTGTTGTTCTGAGGGGTCGGTGAAATTCCTTTGTGGTTTTGACTTTGGTCCTGGATGGTGTGCGGCCAGTGTCGGGTCGCACACCCGCTAAGCCGTCCTAGGATGTTAGGGGTGCGGGGAGCATTGTCCGGTGCGGTACCGGACAATGGGAGCCGTGCCCCTCGCCGAAACCGACCGGACCCGCGCTGAACTGGGCACTCTGCATCCCGGCTTGGTGCCCGCCTACGACCGGGCGCTACCGCAGGCGCGCGCCGAGATCCTCACCCGACTGCTCGGCGCGCTGCACCGCGAGAACCTGCCCGGAGTCGCTGCCCGCTCCCCCGGCAGCGTGCAGCTCGCCGACGGTCGACGCCTGACCTATCCCGCTCCGGCCGCGACGGCATTTGCGCAGGTCGCGGCCGGACTGACGGTCACAGTGGATGATCAGCGGCGGATCACCGACCCGGCGGCGCTGGTGGCGGCACTCGGCTGGGCTGCCGGCTTCCACGACGAAATCGCCGGCAGTGTCGCCAACCTGGCCCTGGCATACGCCAACCCGCCCCCGGCAGCCGCACGGCCGCTGCTCGACGCCGCCACCGCACTCGCCACCTACGAACAACTCGTCGCAGACGGGCATCCCCTGCACCCCGGCTGCCGCACCCGCACGGGCATGAGCATCGCCGACCTTCTCGCGTACGCGCCCGAGCATCGGCCCACCCTGCGGCTGCGTCGGCTGCGGGTGCCCCCGGACCGCTGGTACGGCGACGGGCCGCCGGTGCTGCTGGCCCACCCGTGGCAAGTGGACCGGCTCCGCGACCGATATCCGTACCTGACCGACGCCGGCGAGACCGGACCGGTGCGGCCGCTGATGTCACTGCGAACCGTCGCCGGGGCTTCGGCGCACGTGAAAACCGCGCTGAATGTGCAGATGACCTCGGCGGTGCGGACCGTCTCCCCCGCTGCCCTCCACAACGGACCGCGGCTGTCTCAGCTGCTGCGGGACGTGGCTGTCGGTCTGCCGTTGAGCGTCCTCACCGAGTACGGCCCCGGAGCAGTCCGCACCGACGACGGACTACCCGACCGCCAACTCGCCCACCTGCACCGCACCGCACCGGTAGTCGGCCCCGGCGAGACCGTGTTGCCGCTGGCCGCGCTGGCAGCCGCCGACCCGTACGATGGGCGGCCGGTGCTGCTGCACGCGGCGACCGACCCGTACGGATGGTGGCACGATCTCACCCACCTGCTGGTCCCGCCGCTGCTGGCGGTCTTGGACCGCGGCGTCGCGTTGGAAGCGCACGGCCAGAACACGCTCGTCGTGCTGGACCGCGGCCGCCCGGCCCGCATCATCTACCGCGACTTCGGCGGGGTCCGGGTCAGCCCAGCCCGGCTGCGCGCCGCAGGTTTCGAGGCGCCGCCGCTCGACGGTGACCTGCCCAGCGACGACCCGGTCGTCTTGCGCACCAAACTCGCCGCCGCGGTCGGCACCATTGTCGGGCAGCTTGTCGCCGTCCTGACCCGCGCGGGCGCCGATCCGGCAAAGCTCTGGGCCACGGCTGCCGCAGCTTTCGCGTCCGCCGGCACGGCCGACGCGGCGGCCATCCTGCGTTCACCGCTGCCGGTCAAAGCCACCACGGCGATGCGCCTCGCCGCCGACCCGCTCGACGACATTTGGACGCACCTCGACAACCCCCTGTCGGCAGCGGCATGACTGACTGCACCGAAGCGCAGCGCAGGGCCAGGAAGGCATGCCCCCGCAAGCACAGCATGACTGACTACACCGAAGCGCAGCGCAGGGCCAGGAAGGCATGCCCCCGCAAGCACAGCATGACTGACTACACCGGAACGCAGCGCAGCGCCAGGAAGGCATGCCCAGGAGGTGTGGCGTGACTGACGACATCGGAGCGCAGGTCAGGGTCGTGATGGCGGGTCGAGGAGGTGTGGTGTGACTCCGGAAGTGGCCGATCGTCGGCTGCCGGCTGCGGCAGCGGATGCGGGCGCGTCGTTGGCGGTGCATGCGCCGGAGCTGGTCGATGCGTTCATGCGGCACCTGCCGGTCGCGGCGGACATCGTTGGGCGGCGGCTGCGCGGGGCGCTGGTTCGGGAGGGGCTGGCGGCGGCCGGGCGGCACGATCGGGTGCACGCGTTTCGTCGGGTGGAGTATGCCAGCGCCGGGGCCGATGATCCGGCCGACCTGATTCCGGCCGGGCTGCCCGGCAATACCGCCGGGTTCGCCGCCGAGCTGCGCAACGCTGTCGTCAATCTTGCTATCGCCCTGTCTCGGGTGACGGATGACGAACCTGCGGGCCCTGACGAACGGGCGGTGGCGGGGGAACGGCTGGCCGTCGCCGGGCACAACCTGCATCCGTGCGGGCGGACTCGGCTCGGCTGGGACACCACCGATGTTTTGGCGCACGATCTCGAGGCGGGGCACACCCGAATCGGGTTTCTGGCGGTGCGTGCCGGTGCGTACCTGGGCGACGACCTCGGTGTGACGCTGCGCGCGGCCTATCCGGAGCTGCCGGAGCCGCCGCGCGGATACCGGCTGCTGCCCGTGCACGCATGGCAGCGCGACGCGATCGTTGCCGGGCGGCACCAGCGGCTGACCGACTCGGGCGCGGTGCGGATCCTGGACGTGGAGCTGCCGGCGATCCCGACGGCCGCGCTGCGCACCCTGCTGCTGCCGGCCGCTGCGGACGGCAGCCGTCGCTATCTGAAGCTGTCCCTCGACATTCAGGTCACGTCGACGCGGCGGGGCATCTCGGTGGCGAGCACCCGCAACGGTCCTTGCGTGTCGGCGCTGCTGCACCGGCTGGTCGCCGACGACCCGGACCCCGGACGGCTGATCCTGCTGGCCGAGACCGAGGGTGGCGCCGTTCCTGCCGCAGGGCGGGACATGTCGGCGATCCTGCGCGACGGGCTCACCGGGCGGCTCGAGCCGGGTGAGCAGGCGGTAGCCGGGGGTGCGCTGCCCGTGCTCGCCGCCGGACTGGTGACGGCGTACGCCGCGAGCACCGGCTGCCGCAACGATGCGTCGGCCGCCGCGGGGTTCCTGGCCGCGTACGCTCGGCTGCTGCTGCCGCCGTTGCTGCGGCTCACCGTCCGTGGGGTGGCGCTGGAGGCGCACCTGCAGAACTGCCTGCCGACGTTCGTCGGTGGGGTGCCGCACCGGTTGGCGGTTCGCGACTTCGCGGGGTTGCGGCTGCATCCCGGCCGGCTCGGTGCCGCGGGGCATGAGGTGGCGTTGTGGCCCGGCTCGGTGGTGGGCACCGACGATGTCGACGTGCTCCGCGCCAAGCTGGGGTACACCGCGTTCCAAGCCCACCTCGGTGAGCTGGTGCTGCGGCTCGGCGCATCGCACGGACTCGCCGAGGATGCGGCTTGGCGGCTCGTGCGGTCCGTCGTGGACGAGACGTACGAGGAGTTGGGTGGGGCGGGACGCGCCGATCATGCCGCGTTCACCGCCGCGCGGGTGCCGCACAAGGCGCTGGTGCGGATGCGGTTGTCCGGCACCGGCGACGAGTACCTACTCGTGCAGAATCCGCTGCATGCGGCCGCCTGACCGGGTCGTCGCGGCGCTGCGCGACCTGCCGTCGCCGGTGTGTGCGTACGTTTATGACCGGCAGGCGTTGCGGGACCGGGCCGACGCTGTCCGCGCCGCCCTGCCGTTTGCCACCCTGCTCTACGCGGTGAAGGCCAATGGGCATCCGGACGTGGTGCGGACCCTCGCCGCGGCCTGCGATGGGGTCGAGGTCGCTTCGGGTGGGGAGCTGCTCCTCGCGCAGGCTGCCGGGGCCCGGCGGATCGTGTTCGGTGGGCCGGCCAAGACCGACGCCGAGCTGGCCGCGGCTCTCGCCGCCGGCGCACAGGTCAACATCGAGAGCGGCCAGGAGCTGCGCCGGCTGGATCGGCTTGCCCGGGAAGCGGGGGTCGTCGCATCCGCTTGCGTACGGGTCAACCGTGCCACCGCCGCCCTGCCCGGCAGCCATGCTATGACGGGCGCACCCACCCCGTTCGGCGTCGAGGAGTCGCAGCTCGGCGAGGTGCTGGCACTCCCGCACGACCAGGTGACCGTCACCGGGTTCCACCTGCACGCCGTGTCCAACAACCTGGATGGTCCCGCGCACGCCCGGTTCCTCGCCGACGCGCTGGACTGGTCGGTGCGGGCCGCCGCCCGGCACGGCATCCACCTGCGCACGGTCAACGCCGGCGGTGGGTTCGGCGTCGACTATCTCAGCGACGCCACCATCGACTTGGCCGCGGTCGGCGCGGGTGTCACCGTGCCGGCCGGCGTGGAGCTGATCGTCGAGCCTGGCCGGCTGCTCGCCGCCGACGCCGGTTGGTACGCCGCCGAAGTCGTCGACCTCAAGCAGGCACACGGCCGCCGGTTCGCGGTGGTACGCGGCGGCACCCACCATTTCCGGCTCCCCGCCGCCTGGGGCTACAGCCACCCCAGCACCGTGCTCAGCCGTGCCGCGTGGCCGTATCCATGGGAGCGGCCACGGTGGAACGACCAGACCGTGGACGTAGCCGGCGAACTGTGCACGCCGCGCGACATCCTGGCCCGCGACCAGCCGGTGACCGATCTGGCTATCGGTGACGTGCTGGTCTTCGGGCGCGCCGGCGCGTACGGATGGGATATCTCGCACCATGAATTCCTGCGCCATCCGCCGCCGTCGTTCATCGTGGTCTGATGGACATCACCCATCGGCCCGCGGCGCGGGTCATCTGTCTCGACGTGGACGGCCGGGTCCTGCTCATGCACTGGCGCGACCCGGTCGACGGTCATGAGGTGTGGGAGCCCCCGGGCGGCGGCCTGGACCCCGGCGAGACGCACTGGGAGGCGGCCTGCCGGGAACTGGCCGAGGAGACCGGCCTCGACCCGGCGGCCGTCGGGGACCGCGGTGTCGAGGTGCACCGCGACGTGGTCTGGAAGGGCAGCCGGCTCACCGGCCCGGAGCAGTTTTTCCTGGCCCGCTATCCCACGTCCCGCCCGACGTTGACGGGTGACGGGCTGCTCCCCTACGAGCGGGAGGAGCTGCTCGGCCACCGGTGGGTGCCGCTGGATGAGCTGCCCGGCCTGCCCGACCTCGATCCGCCCGACCTGCGGGAGATCATTCGCCGGTGGTGACCGCGGTCAGCGCCGGCCCGGGGTGGGGCGGGTGCGGCGGAGCTCGCGCAGGGCTTGGCGGCGGGGGTCGCCGGTCAGCGTGTCGATGTAGAGGCGGCCGTCGAGGTGGTCCGTCTCGTGTTGCAGCGCTCGGGCCAGCAGTCCGGTGCCGGCGATGGTCAGTGGTGCGCCGTCCTGCGTGAAGCCGGTCGCGGTGACGGTCAGCGCCCGCCGGGTGGGGAAGCCCATGTCGGGCAGGGAGAGGCAGCCTTCCTCGTCGTCCTGGTCACCGACGAAGTCGGACAGAACCGGGTTGACCAGGTGACCGACGTGTCCACCCACGTTGTAGGAGAAGACGCGCAGGTTGACGCCGATCTGGGGGGCGGCGACGCCGGCACGCCCCGGCACCCGGACGGTGTCTTCCAAGTCGGCGACGAGCTGCCGCAGGTCGTGATCGAAATCGGTCACGGGCACGGAGGGAGTGCGCAGCACGGGGTCGCCGAACAGCCGGATGGGACGCACAGTCATGCGGCCGACCCTACCCAGGTGGGACGCAAGCGGCGGACCCTACCCACACGGTGGCCGGTCCTCACCGGCGGCGCCCGGCCCAGCCAGGGCGGCGCGGATCGGGGCGGCCTTGGCGGCGGCCTCCGCGACCTCGGCGGCCGGATCGCTGTCGATGGTGATGCCACCGCCCGCCCACAAGTGCACGCGGCCGCCGGTGACCGCGACCGTGCGGATGGTCAGGCCCAGGTCGACATGGTCCGGGCCGATCCAGCCGAGCGCACCCATGCCGGCGCCCCGCCCGACCGGCTCACACGCGGCGATCACGTCCAGGGCGGCCAGCTTCGGTGCGCCGGTCACCGAGCCACCCGGGCAGACGGCGCGCAGCAGGTCCGCGAGGCCGAGATCACCGTCAATCGGGGCGGACACCTCGGACTCGGCCTGCCACAGCCCCGACCAGCGGCGGACGGCGAACAACTCGTCCACCCGGACCGGGCCGGTGCCGGGCAGCCGGGACAGGTCGTTGCGCTCCAGGTCGACGATCATGACGTGCTCGGCCCGCTCCTTGGCGGAAGCCAGCAGCTCCCGGCGACCCACCGCCGTCGCCGGGCGGGTGCCCTTGATGGGCCGGGTCACCACCCGGCCGGCACGCACCTCCACGAGGGTCTCCGGCGAGGCCGTGGCGATCACCCAGTCCCGCCCTGTCAGGATTCCGCCATAGCGCGCACCCGGCAGTTTCGTCACCCGCTGTAGGGCCACGCCGGGATCGCCCGTATACGGGGCGCTCGCATGCCCGACGACGTTGACCTGATAGACGTCACCCCTTCGGATGGCGTCGTGGACCGCCCTGACCGCGTTGGCATGCTCCCGGGCGGACCAGGAGTCCGTCCAGGGCCCCAGCGACCACGTCGGCTCCGATGACTCCGCGTCACCGTCCGGCAGCGCCGCGAGAGCCTCGCCGGCGACTTCCGCCGGGTCGGTGTGGCGGTAGAGAACTGCTACCACGTCGGGGATTTCGGGAACCGGCGTCGGCTGTCCCACCGCCCCGCCGGCCATCACCGAGCCGGCGGTCGCCGACACGTAGAGTGATGATCCACAGATCGTCCCCGCACCGTTCGGGTGAGATGCCTCAGCCGAACGGCCCAATTTTCGCACCGGCAGTCCGTTGGAGGACAGCCACGCTGACACAAGCTCAGCGGGGTCACCACCGTCACTCAGATACCACTCGAACCGTGATGACGGACGGTGACTGCGCTGGCAGGAGGCCGGAGAACCCGGTGGAACGGCTGGCGCGCCTGTCGCACAGTGGTCGTATCCGCGGCCGCCGTGGAACATCTGAACAGTGGATTCGCTCAATGGGGCACCGTCACTCGCTCCAGCGGGACTCGTTCCGATGGGAGTAGTGTTCGCCACCGTTGATGTGAAGCTCGACACAACAAGCAACCCGGAGACTTCCGATGTGCCAGCACCGAACCCCCTGCCCTTCCGCCGCCGCCATGGACCGCGAAGCGGCCCGCATCGTGGCTACCTTCCCTGAACAAGGGTGGAGCCTGCTCTGCAACGGCGTCATCCTGTTCGAGGACACGGGCGAACTCCTGCCCGACGGCAGCAAGATCGAACCGCACCGCGGCCCCGCCCGACACGCCCTCGCCGCCTGAGCCTGCAGCACCCTTCGCGACCACCGCGAGGGCACCGCGGCTCAGGCCGGCGCACCCGCGCCGGCCTGGACACCGCTCAGTCTTCGAACGCCTCCGGCGACGGGCACGAACACACCAGGTTCCGATCCCCGTAGGCCCCATCGATCCGCCGCACCGGCGGCCAGTACTTCGCCGTGGCGTCCACGCCCGCCGGGAACCCCGCAAGCGACCGCGGATAGGCATGCGACCACTCGTCCGCTGCCACCGCCGCCGCCGTGTGCGGGGCATGATGCAACGGATTGTCGTCCCGCGGCCACTCACCCGCCGCCACCCGGTCGATCTCACCCTTGATCGCGATCATCGCGTCGCAGAACCGGTCCAGCTCGGCCAGATCCTCGCTCTCCGTCGGCTCCACCATCAACGTGCCGGCCACCGGGAAAGACATCGTCGGCGCGTGGAAGCCGTAATCGATCAACCGCTTCGCCACGTCGTCCACCGACACACCCGTGGCCTTCGTGATCGGCCGCAGGTCCAGGATGCACTCGTGCGCGACCAGGCCCTCGTTGCCCGCGTACAGCACCGGGTAGTGCTCCCGCAGCCGCGCCGCCACGTAGTTCGCCGCCAACACCGCCACCGCCGTGGCCTGCGCCAAGCCGTCCGGACCCATCATCCGCAGGTACGCCCACGAGATCGGCAGAATGCCCGCCGAGCCGTGCGCCGCCGCCGACACCGCGTGGTGATCGCCCGGCTCGAGCGGGTCACCCGGCAGGAACTCCGACAGGTGCGCGCGCACCGCCACCGGACCCACACCCGGGCCGCCGCCACCGTGCGGGATACAGAACGTCTTGTGCAGGTTCAGGTGCGAGACATCCGCGCCGAACTTGCCCGGCCGGGCAAAACCGACCAGTGCGTTCAGGTTCGCGCCGTCCACGTACACCTGGCCGCCCGCATCGTGCACCTTGCCGCACAGATCGGCGATGCCGCGCTCGTACACGCCGTGCGTCGACGGGTAGGTCACCATGATCGCCGACAGGGCGTCGGCGTGCTTGGCGATCTTCGCGTCCAGGTCCGCCAAGTCCACGTTGCCGTTGTCGTCACAGGCCACCACGACCACCCGCATGCCCGCCATCACCGCACTGGCCGCGTTCGTGCCGTGCGCGCTGGACGGAATCAGACACACGTCGCGGTGCTGCTCGCCACGCGACCGGTGATAGCCCCGGATCGCCAGCAGACCCGCCAGCTCACCCTGCGAACCTGCGTTCGGCTGCACACTCACCGCGTCGTAGCCGGTGACCTCCGCCAGCCACGACTCCAACTGCGCGACCAGAGCCTCATAGCCCGCGGTCCGCGACGCCGGCGCGTACGGGTGGATGTTCGCGAACTCCGGCCAGGTCACCGGCTCCATCTCGGTCGTCGCGTTCAGCTTCATCGTGCACGAACCCAGCGGAATCATGCCCCGGTCCAGCGCGTAGTCCCGGTCCGACAGCTTGCGCAGGTAGCGCAGCATCGCCGTCTCCGAGTGGTGCGCCGAGAACACGGGATGGGTCAGGTATTCCGTGGCCCGCGCCAGCGACTGCACGCCCGACTCCGCGGCAGCCGCCGGAGCCGCACCGAACGCCGCCAACACGTCCGCCAGCACCGCCGCCGTCGTGGTCTCGTCACACGACACCGACACCCGGTCCGCGTCCACCAGACGCAGATCAATACCGGACTCGGCCGCCGCAGCCACCACCGCGGCCGCGCGCCCCGGCACCACCGCGGTCACCGTGTCGAAGAACGCCGCATGCGCGACCTGAACACCCGCCGCCGCCAAGCCACCGGCCAACGCCAACGCCTGATCGTGCACCCGCTGCGCGATCGCCTTGACACCGCGCGGGCCGTGATACACCGCGTACATGCTTGCCATCACCGCGAGCAGCACCTGCGCGGTGCAAATGTTGCTCGTCGCCCGCTCGCGACGGATGTGCTGCTCCCGCGTCTGCAACGCCAACCGGTATGCCGGGGCACCATCCGCGTCCCGCGACACCCCCACCAGCCTTCCCGGCAGCGACCGCTCCAACCCGGCACGCACCGCGAGGTAGCCGGCGTGCGGGCCACCGAAGCCCAGCGGCACACCGAACCGCTGCGTGGTGCCGGCAGCGATATCCGCGCCGATCTCCCCCGGCGAACGCAGCAGCGCGAGGGCCAGCAGATCCGCCGCCACCGTCACCAGAGCGCCCGCGGCGTGCGCCCGCTCCACCAGCGCAGCGTGGTCACGGACCGCGCCCGACGCGCCCGGGTACTGCAGGTGCAGACCGAAGAACTCCGCCGGCAGGTCGTCGCCCGCGTCCAGATCCACCAGGCGCACCTCGATACCCAGCGGCTCCGCCCGGGTCCGCAACACCGCGAGGGTCTGCGGCAGAGTGTCCGCGTCCACGGCGTACACCGGGCTCTTGCTCTTCGACGAGCGGCGGGCCAGCGTCATCGCCTCCGCCACCGCCGTGCCCTCATCCAGCATCGACGCGTTCGCCGTCGTCATGCCGGTCAGATCCGTCACCATCGTCTGGAAGTTCAGCAACGCCTCCAGGCGCCCCTGACTGATCTCCGGCTGGTACGGCGTGTACGCCGTGTACCACGCGGGATTCTCCAGCACATTGCGCTTGATCACCGCCGGCGTGTGCGTGCCGTAATAGCCCAAGCCAATCATCGACGTGGACACCGAGTTGCGCCCGGCGATCTCGCGCAGCTCAGCGATCGTCTCCTCCTCGGAGGCCGCCGCCGGCAGTGCGAGAGTGCCGTGCCAGCGGATCACCTCAGGGATCGCAGCATCCATCAGCGCCTCGAGCGACGCGTACCCGATCGCCTTCAGCATCTGGGTCTGCGCGTCCGAATCGGGACCGATGTGGCGGAATGCGAACGTCATGGCGGCTCCAGAGGGCTACTGAGGTCGACAAACAACCTCCCCCTCTGTCATACCCACGAGCGCACTTCAGAGTCGCCTGCCCCCGCGGTCCTTTTGCCTGAGAGGTTCCGGGGAGGATTTGCCCCTTCGGCGCCGCCGGCGAACCGGCAGTCTCTCCCGCGTGGGTGGTACGGCAGGGACCAACCTACCAGCGCCGTCTCCGTGATCACCCCGCCCTAGGCTGTCGGTGTGACCTATCCGCCCCACACCATCCTCGCGGTGGTGGTCGGCTCCCGCGCCTACGGCCTCGACGAACCCGGCTCCGACTACGACCGGCGCGGCATCTTCGCCGCTCCGACCCGCGACTTCTGGCACCTCGACAAGCCGCCCACCCATCTCGACGGGCCCCGCGAGGAACAGTTCTCCTGGGAGATCGAACGGTTCTGCACCCTCGCCCTGCAGGCCAACCCCACCGTGCTCGAAGTGCTCTGGTCACCGCTGGTCGAACACGCCACCTCCGACGGCCATGAGCTACGCGCGGCGCGACACGCCTTCCTCTCCCGCCGCCTCGCCGACACGTACGGAGCGTACGCCCGCGACCAGCTCAAACGGGTCGCCGCCCGGCAGTCCCGCACCGGCGAAACAAACCACAAGCAGGCCATGCACATGATCCGGCTGCTCCTGGCCGGCGCTCACGTCCTGCGCACCGGTGAGGTCCTGCTCGACGTCACCGCACACCGCGACCGCCTGCTCACGATCAAATCCGGTGGAGTGGACTGGGCATCCGTGGTCTCGTGGTCCGACGAACTCCTGAACGACTTGGCCGACGCCCAGGCCGCCAGCACACTGCCGGACGAACCCGACCGGGCCACCATCGACACGCTGCTGACCGGCGTACGGGAAAGGGGTCTGCGGTGACCATCGACGTGCCCACCTGGGCCGCGGAAGCCGCGGTCCTGCCCTACCCCACCGTCTTCGTGACCGTCAGCGGCGCCCACCTGTACGGGTTCGCCTCCGTCGACAGCGACCTCGACCTGCGCGCCAGCCACCTGCTCCCCGCCGACGAGGTAGTCGGGCTGCGCACCGGCCCCGAGACCATCACCACCGACACCTGGCGCGACGGTGTCGAGCTCGACGTGGTCAGCCACGACCTGCTCAAGTTCGCCCGCCTGCTGAACAGCCGCAACGGCTACGTCCTCGAACAGCTGCTTTCCCCGCTGGTCGTGGCGACCTCCCCCGTGCACCAGAATCTGATCGCGCTCGCACCCGAGCTGATCACCCGGCACCACGCCCACCACTACCTGGGCTTCGCGGCCACCCAGGAGCGGTTGTTCGCGAAGACCGGCGAGCTCAAACCGGCCTTGTACACGCTGCGTGTCCTGCACACCGGGCTGCACCTCATGCGGACCGGCGAGGTGATCGCGGACCTGTCCGTGCTGAGCGATCTGCCTTACGTACCAGAGCTGATCGACAGGAAGCGCGCGGCCGAGCACGGCAGCTTTCCCCCGGCCTTGAGCGACACGGTGGCCGCGGACGTCGCTCGGCTGCGCGCCGAGCTGGAGGCGGCCCGGGACTCGTCGATGCTGCGCGCGCTACCGGAACCGGCAGCGGTCGAGGAGCTGCACGCGCTGGTGGTACGTGCCCGACTGGCCGGGTCAGTCGGCGAAGCCGTCGTTTGAGGGTTAGCGGGGTCTCCCCGCGTACAGCATCCTAGGAACCTAGGGGTTAATCGTCCAGGCGGTTGGCGGTCTACGCTAGTTGTCATGTCCACCCGCACGGCCGACGCTCCCGTCGTCCACCTGGCCCGGCCGCACCGGCCCGTGCTGGTCGCTGGCACGCTCGCCGAGCTCACCGGGCCGACGCGTGGACTCGTAGAGCTACCTCTGCGCCTCTGGTGGCATCCACACCGGGCCTTCGACCTCGACCAGCACACGATGCTGCTCTGGATGTATGAGAACGTGCTGCGCGAGGCCGTCCGTGTCGACGAGTTGCGCAATCACCTCGACGGAGCCACGCTCCTGCTCGTGTGGCCCGAACTGAACCTCCCCCGGGGCGTGCGCGCCGCGTGGGAGGCCCGCCACCCCGCGCTGCGCCGGGCCGCGCTCGCCAGCTGACGCGGCAACCGGGCCGCAACCCGACCGCACCCGGTTTCGCAACCGATGGTCCCCACCCTTTCCCGGTGCTCATGAACCCCGGCGATGTGGTCCTCGACCCGGCCGCCGCCCACCCCGAACTGGCCACCCTGCAGGTCGCTCTGGCGAACCGGGACTGGGCAAGCTGCCGGGCGGTGCTCGACGCCGCAACGCCGGACGCCCGCTCCCTGTTGTTGCGCTGGGCTACCGACGACGGGACGGCCGGCGACTTCGCGCACGCGCTGTGGGGTTCCGACGTCACGGATAGCACCGCCGCGGCCCTGCTGGCCCTGCACCTCATCCGGGCCGGCTGGCAGATCCGCTCCGGAGCCTGGGCCACGGACGTCGGCCGAGAGCAGTTCGACCGCTTCCACGAGCATCTGCGGCGCGCCGAGGGGATCCTGATCGACGCGACCGCGCGGCAGCCGAGAGACCCGGCGCTGTGGACCGCCCGGCTGACGACAGCCCGCGGCCTCCAGCTGGGCCAGGCCGAGACGCGCCGCCGCTACGACCGGCTCGTCGCCGCCGACCCGCAGCACCTCACGGGTCAGCGGCAGTACCTGCAGGGTGTGTGCCCGAAGTGGGGCGGCAACTGGGATCACCTGCACAAGTGGGCGTGGGAGGCCATGCTCGCCGCGCCGCCCGGTGCGCCGCAGGGCGTCCTGGTCGCCGAGGCGCACCTGGAACACATGCTCGACCTCGACAACAACAACCCGACGGCCGCCCGCGCCTACCTCAGTGACATCAGCATCCGGGATGCCGTGCACCAAGCCGCGCACCGGTCGGTGTGGCACCCCAGCTTCCGCCGGGACCCGGGCTGGGTCGACACCGCAAGCACCTTCGCGATGGTGTTCGCCCTCGGCCGGGACCACACCTCCGCCGCGTCCATGTTCGCCATGCTCGGTGATCTAGCCAGCGAGCGTCCCTGGAACCGCCTGGAGGACGACGTCGTCACCACGATCCACCGGTACCGACGCGCCGCGCTGGCCTCCGGAGCCGTCCGATGATCGCCCGGAGCGAGATCGGCGGTGTGCCAGTTCTGCACGGCCCGACCACCGGCCCAGCCCGGACCGGACTCGTGTTCCGGGTCGGCTTCGCCGACGAACCGCTGACCCGCCGGGGCATCACCCACCTGATCGAACATCTGGCATTGTCCCCGCTGGGATTCGCCGACTTCCACTACAACGGATCCACCGGCACTGAATTCACCTCCTTCCATATGACGGGTACGCCGAGCGAACTGGCCGGATTCGTCGACGGCGTCTGTGCCGCCCTGCACGACCTGCCCCTGCACCGCCTCGACACGGAGAAGGACATCCTGCGGGCCGAGGCGCACTCGCGGTCGCACAGTGCGCACGAGCCGCTGGCGCTGTGGCGGCACGGGGCCCGGGACCACGGCATGGGTGCGTACCCGGAGTGGGGCCTGTCCGCCATCACCGCGGACGACCTCCGCGACTGGGTGGCCCGCTACTTCACCCGGGACAACGCCGTGTTGTGGGTAGCCGGCGACCAGGTGCCCGCGGACCTGCGGCTGAGCCTGCCGGGCGGCACGCGGCGTCCGTCGCCGGCGCCGTCCTCCGCGCTGCCCGTCACCCCGGCCTGCTTCGGCGGACCCGCTGGCGTCGTGGGCTGGAGCGCCGTGGTGGACCACGAGCCGGCCGGCATCGTCTTCGCCGACCTGCTGCAACGGACGATGTTCCGGACCCTGCGCCAGGAAGCCGGCATGTCCTACGCGGCGCACACCGACTACCAGCCGACGGGTACGGACACCGCCCTCGTCACCGCGCTCGCCGACTGCCTCCCGGACCGGCAGGGTGCCGTGCTGGGCGCGTTCGTCGACGAACTCGCGGCGCTACGGGTCGGCCGGATCGACCCCGCCGACGTCGAGGCGGTGATCCGCAAGCGGCACGAGGCGATGCTGCTCGCGGACCGGCAGGGTGACCGGCTGCCCGAGCAGGCGCGCGCGCTGCTGGCCGGTCGCCCGGTGACGCCAACCGAGACCGTCTTGGCGTCGCTTGCCGAGGTCAGCCCGGACGACCTCACCGCGGTCGCGCAGCAGGCGACCAGGACCGGCCTGCTCATGACGCCGCCGGAGTCCACCGGCACGTGGGCCGGGTTCACCGCGGCGCCCACCACGTCGGATACCGCGGTGACCGGCTCGCCGTTCGCCGCGCTGGAGGATCCCGCTGTCCGCCTGATCGTCGCCGCGGACGGGGTCAGCCTGGTGAAGGGCAACCACCGGATGACCGTCCGCTTCGCCGACTGCGCCGTCGTCCGCGCCTGGCCGGACGGTGCGCGCCGCTACGTCGGCAACGACGGCATCATCGTCACCGTCGAACCGACGCTGTACCGCGACGGCGACCATGCCGTGTCCCGACTGGACGCCCACTGCCCGCCGGCGTTGCGCGTCGACGAGGCACCGCGGGAACCCGACGAGATACCCCGGCCCGATCCCCGGGCCGCCGCGAGTCGCCGGCCCACCCCGCGGGCGTCCCGCGAAGGGACCAGCAACCGGACGATGAGCGTCATCGTCGCGGTCCTGCTCGGCACCGCCCTGCTTCGGGGCCTGGTCGTGGTCCGCCGGCAGTTCGTCGAGGACGGCACCACCGCCGGCCTGATCGGTCTCGCCACGGTGATCGTCCTGATCGGCGGTGCCGGGCTGCTCTGGCACCGCTGGGGCCGCTTCCGGGTGCGATAGCCGGGCGCGGCGGGCCCTCAGTGCGGCCCCACCGCCACGATCCGGATCGCGGCGGCGCCGGCCTCGTCGCTCTCGGCGAGGTCGATCTCGGCGTCGATGCCCCAGTCGTGGTCGCCCTCGGGGTCCTCGAAGACCTGCCGGACCTTCCACATCGTCGGGCCGGCCTCGATGTGCAGGAAGGCCGGGCCGCGGGCTGCCGGGCCGGTGCCGACCACCGGATACTCGGCGTAATAGTCCTCGAGGGCTTCGATCCAGCGGTCTGTGGTCCAGCCGGACTGCGCGTCCAACTCTCCCAAGTCTTCGGCGCGGCGCAGCGCGAACAGTTCCACGCGGCGGAACAGGGCGTTGCGCACGAGCACGCGGAAGGCACGCACGTTGCGGGTGACCGCCGGCGGCTTGTCGTCCAGCGGCGACGGCTCGGCGACCTCCGCGCCCGGGTTGCGCAGGCGCTCCCACTCGTCGAGCAGGCTGGAGTCGACCTGCCGGACCAGCTCACCCAACCATTCGATCAAGTCCGTCAATTCTTCGGTACGCGCGTCCTCCGGCACCGTCTGCCGCAGCGCCCGGAACGCGTCGGCGAGGTAGCGCAGCACGAGACCCTCGGAGCGGGACAGGCCGTAGAAGGAGACGTACTCGGTGAAAGTCATCGCGCGTTCGTACATGTCGCGGACGACGGCCTTGGGCTTCAACTCGTGGTCGGCCACCCAGGGGTGTCCCCGTCGGTACGTCTCGTAGGCGCCTTCGAGGAGCTCGACGAGGGGCTTCGGGTAGGTGACCTCTTCGAGCAGCTCCATCCGCTGGTCGTACTCGATGCCTTCGGCCTTCATGGCGTTCACCGCTTCGCCCTTGGCCTTGAACTGCTGGGCCGAGAGCACCTGGCGGGGGTCCTCGAGGGTGGACTCGATGACGGAGACGACGTCGAGGGGATAGTCCGGCGATTCTTTGTCCAACAGCTCGAGGCAGGCCAGCGCGAACGGCGACAGCGCCTGGTTGAGGGCGAAGTCGAGCTGCAACTCGTCGACCAGCCGGTACGTGCCCTCGGACTTGGCGATCACGCCGCCGGCGAGCAACGCCCGGGCGATGGCGATCGTCCGGCGGATGTGCTTGCGTTGGGCGGCGGGCTCCTCGTGGTTGTCGGTGAGCAGGTGCCGCATGGCGGCGAACGGGTCGCCGCCGCGGGCCAGGACGTTGAGCAACATGGCGTGCGAGACCTGGAAGGACGAGGTGAGCGGCTCGGGGTCGGCCGCGACGAGCCGGTCGAAGGTGGGCTGGCCCCAGCCGATCGTGCCCTCCGGCGGTTTCTTGCGCACCACCTTGCGGCGCTTCTTGGGGTCCTCGCCGGCCTTGGCCAACATGCGCTCGTTGTCGATGACGTGCTCGGGGGCCTGCACGATGACGGTGCCGAGGGTGTCGAAGCCGGCCCGGCCCGCCCGGCCGGCGATCTGGTGGAACTCGCGGGCCTTCAGCAGCCGGATGCGCACGCCGTCGTACTTGGACAGGCCGGTGAACAGCACCGTGCGGATCGGGACGTTGATGCCCACGCCGAGGGTGTCGGTGCCGCAGATGACCTTGAGCAGGCCGGCCTGCGCGAGGGTCTCGACCAGGCGGCGGTACTTGGGCAGCATGCCCGCGTGGTGCACGCCGATGCCGTGGCGGATGAGGCGGGTCAGGGTCCGCCCGAAACCGGCGGTGAACCGGAAGTTGCCGAGGGCGGCGCCGATCGCGTCCTTCTCAGCGCGGGTGCACATGTTGATACTCATCAGCGACTGCGCCCGCTCCAGCGCGGAGGCCTGCGTGAAGTGCACGATGTACACGGGTGCCTGCTTGGTGGTGAGCAGCTCCTCGATCGTCTCGTGCAGCGGCGTCATGGCGTACTCGAAGAGCAGCGGGACCGGCCGCTCGGCGTTGGCGACCACGGCGGTCTCGCGGCCGGTGCGCCGGGTCAGATCCTCGACGAAGCGGGTGGTGTCGCCGAGTGTCGCCGACATGAGGACGAACTGCGCCTGCGGCAGCTCGATGAGCGGCACCTGCCAGGCCCAGCCGCGGTCCGGTTCGGCGTAGAAGTGGAACTCGTCCATCACGACCTGGCCGACGTCCGCGTCGGCGCCCTCGCGCAGGGCCAGGTTGGCGAGGATCTCCGCGGTGCAGCAGATGATCGGCGCGTCGGCGTTGACGCTGGCGTCACCGGTCAGCATGCCCACGTTGTGCGCGCCGAACTGGGCGCAGAGGGCGAAGAACTTTTCCGACACCAGGGCCTTGATCGGCGCGGTGTAGAAGGTGGTGCGCTTGTCGGCCAGGGCGGCGAAGTGCGCGCCGGTAGCCACCAGGCTCTTGCCCGAGCCGGTCGGGGTGTTCAGGATGACGTTCGCCCCGGTGGCGATCTCGATGAGCGCCTCTTCCTGGTGCGGGTAGAGCGTCAGGCCCTGCTCGGTCGCCCAGGTCTGGAAGGCGTCGAAGACGGCGTCGGGGTCGGCGGTACCGGGCAGGCGTTCGGTCAGATTCATGATGCGATCAGTCTAGGAGCAGGCCAGTGCCGGGGCTGAACAGCACCGTGACCGGGCGCGCATCGCGCCCGGCCACGGAAAGGGACCCTGCTGTGAAGTGGACCGTGACCTACGCGGCGAAGGCTGCGTAGATCGGGCCGGCGACGCTGCCGGCGAGGCCGAGGGCGGCGGCGAAGACGGCAATGGTGGCACCGATCTTTGCTCGCATTTTGGGAGCCTTTCGGGAGTGACGTGGCCTCGCAGGGAGAAGATTCCGCCACGGCGGTTGCGGGGTCGGACCCGCTCGGTTGCGAACCGGTTGCGGGGCGTCAACGGGGCCAGGTCGCCAGCTGGGCGCGCAGGTCGGCAACCTCTCGGGGACCCAGGCCGTAGACAGCGAAGCGAGCGTCGTCGAGGCGGTCCAGGTAGCGCCCCGCGTCGGCGATGTCGTCCGGCTCCAGGGTCGGGTCGAGTGCGTGGGCCAACGCCAAGACGCGGTCCAGCGGATAGCGCTCGAGGGCGGCGGCAACGTCGATGTAGTCGCGGACCTCGCGCCGGTTGACCAGGGCGGCGACCTTGGAGCCGATCAGGTCGTCGAGGTGCAGAACCGGGCCGACATCCATGACGACCGGGGCCCGCCGCCGGTCGAGCCGGGTCAGGGTCAGCCGCAGCGCCCGGCGGCCGTCCGCGACGTGATACTCCCGCAGATCTTCATCCATGCCCGCGAACATCTCGTCGCCGACCTCGCGGAACACCTGGTAGCCCGCCTCCGTCAGCGCGGTGGTCACCCCCGTCGCAGCGGCCTCCACCGCGCCTGCCGTGTCGGTGAACAGATCGATGTCCTCGGTGTGCCGCCGGACCAGGCCGTTGACCAACCAGGCCACGCCGCCGCCCAGCACGAAGCCGTGCCGGTGACCGGCTGCCAAGGCGATGGTCGCGACGTCCGAGAAGAAGTCGTCGAGGGGTTGCGCGCTCACCGGCAGACCGTATCCTCACCCACCGACAGAAAAGTTTTTCACGTCGACTTCACACCGGGTTGCCTACCTTGTTTGCCTTCCAGGCAACGTCCGGCGATGACAGGAGCGCACTGATGCATGAGCGGCGTGTCACCGTCCGCTCAAGGCACCGGCGCCCGAGCCGATGGTCAGGCATGAATCGGTCCCGGTGGGTGCTCGCGGCATTGCTGCTGCTCATCCTGCCCGGGCTCGTCCTGATCGGGGTCGCGGTCTACCGGCCGCAGACCTCAGCCGCTCAGCGGGCGATCGCCGAGCCCACAGCTGCCGCGCCTGCTCGGCCCGCGACGCAGCCGGACCGGTCCACCCGGGTCGAAAAGATCACCTATCCGGCCCGCGGCAGCGCCGACTGGAACATCGCGCCCGGTGCCACGCAGACCGCTGGCAGGAGCGGCGACCTGCTGCGCTACCGGGTGTTGGTGGAGCGGGACATCGGGGGCGTCTCCCCCGCCGCCTTCGCGAAGGAAGCGTCCGCGGCCCTGGACGACCCGCGCGGCTGGACGGCTGACGGCTCGCTGCGGCTGCGGCGCGTGGGTCCGGGCCAGTCGTACGACTTCACGATCTACCTCGCCACCCCGCGGACCCGCGACGCATTGTGCAAATACGGCGCCGACAGCTACACCTCCTGCCGGCTGGAGGATGACGTCGTGATCAACGTGGCCCGGTGGGCGAAGGGCGTTCCGGACTACGGTGCTGCTCTGCCCGCGTACCGGCAGTATGTGATCAATCACGAGGTCGGGCACCGGCTGGGCTACAACCACGAAAAGTGCCCGGGCAAGGGCGAACCCGCACCGGTCATGCAACAGCAGACGCTGGGCCTACACGGTTGCGAAGCGAACTCGTGGCCGTACCGCGACGGCAAGCGGTACTCCGGGGAGCCCGGACAGTACGACGACCCGGTGCCCGAGCCCGAAGGCGCGCGCTAGCTCTCCCGTCACGGCTGCGCGGCGCCCTCGCGCGGCGGCGCACTGTCGTTGTACTGGCCTGCAGCTCCGGTGTAGAGCTCGTCGTCACGGTACGGCCAGGAATGGGGCTTGCAGCCGTGCATGCCCAGGGTCTGCTGCTGCATGACCGGAGCTGGTTCGCCCTTGCCGGGGCACAGCTGATGGCCGTAGCCGAGCCGATGACCGACCTCGTGGTTGATGACGTACTGGCGGTAGGTCTCGAGTCCCGGCGCGTACCGGGGTACGCCCTTCACCCAGCGGGCCACGTTGATCACGACGGCTTCGCCGTTGCGGCAGGAGGTGTAGCCGTTGGCATCGTCCTGACACAGGTCATCGCGGGTGCCGGGCGTCACGAGGTAGATCGTGAAGTCGGCCTGCGCGCCCCGGCCCACTCGACGAAACGACCGGTCGCCGCCCGCTGTCCAGCCGCGCGGATCGGCCAGCGTACTGCGGACAGTCTCGGCGAACTCGCCGACAGCGATGCCGTTGATCTCCTGCTCCACCAGAACCCGATAGCGCAGTACCTCGCCGCCGGAGCGTGGACCTGCGAACTCCTTGGGCGCGGCGGCGTAGGTACCGCTGCCGGTCGCCGGGTAGCTGATCTTCTGCACCGGCACTTTACTCGCCGGTGCAACCGCCGGTCGGCGTGGTGCGGCGGCCACCACGTTGTCGCCGGACGACGGCGGCGGGGCGCAGCCGGCCACCAGGGCGAGGGCAAGTGCGGTGGGGACGGCGGTGCCACGGAGGGGCATGGGGATCTCTCTTTCGCACGGGGGCAGTGCGACAGGTAAGACACCCGAGGACCCGAAAAAGTTGATCTATACGAGCGTCAACCTTTCCGGCTGCTCACTCGTCCGGGGCTGCACCGCGGTCCGTTGCCCGGTGCGTTCAGCGCCGATGCCGGCTGCCACCACGAAGGCGATCCCGACGACCGGACCCCAACCGGGCCGCTGACCGAGCACGATCAGGCCGATGACCAGGGCCAGGGCCGGCTCCACACTCATCAGCGTGCCGAACGCCGCCGTGGTGAGCCGGCGCAGCGCCAGCAGCTCCAGCGCGAAAGGCACCACCGGCAGCAGCACCGACAGGCCGAGCCCGGCGAACACCACCGGCCAGGTCAACGCGCTGAACACTGCCGGCCCGGCGACCAGGGTGGCGACCAACGCGGCGACCGGCATGGACACCGACAAACCGTGCAACCCCGAGACGCCGTCCCCGACCCGCTGGGTGAGCAGGATGTACGCGGCCCAGCAGACTGCCGCACCGAGGGCGTACGCCGTACCGACCGGGTCGATGCCACCGCGCCACGGCTCGGTCAGCAGCACCACGCCGACCGCGGCGAGAGCCGGCCACAGCCGCGCAGACCGCCGGCCGCGGGCCACCGCGACGCCGAGCGGCCCCAAGAATTCCAAGGCGCTGGCCGTGCCGAGCGGCAGCCGGGCGACCGCCGCCATGAACAGCATGGTGAGGCCGGCGGTGACCACCCCCAGCGCTACACAGGCCAGCAGCGTCTGTCGGGTGAACGATCGCGGCCGGGGCCGGACGATCACGAGCAGCAGCACCGCGGCCCAGGCCAGGCGCAGCCAGGCGGTCCCGTCCGCCCCGAGCTGATCGAGCAGACCGGTCGACGCGGCCAGACCGAGTTGGACGAGCAGCATCGAAGCCAGGGCCATTGCCGTTCCGGTGCGGACGTCGTTACGCATGCGCCCAGTAGACGGGCGAAGGACCGTTCGCGTCCACGTGAGAATCATGGACAGATCGTTCATAGGTCCTGAACAATCGAGCGATGGACACCCGCCGCCTGCGCCTCCTGCTCGAACTATCGCGGCGAGGCTCGATGCGTGCCGTCGCCGAAGCGATGCACGTCACCACCTCGACCGTGTCTCAGCAGCTCGCCGTGCTCGCTACGGAGGCCGGCGCGGCCCTCACCGAACCCGACGGGCGACGGGTCCGACTGACCCCTGCTGGTCACCGCCTGGCGGCCCACGCGGTGACCATCCTCGCCGCGGTCGACGCCGCACGCCTGGACCTAGACCCCGACGCCGACCCGTCCGGTGACCTACGGGTGGCTGGCTTCGCCACCGCCGTACGCCGCTCGCTGCTGCCCGCCACGGTCGTTCTCGCCCGCGACCATCCGCGGGTGCGACTGCTTATCCACGAACACGAGCCGGCCGAGGCGTTTGCGCTGCTCGCCGCGGACGCCGTCGATCTGGCCCTGACCTACGACTACAACCTCGCGCCGGCGGCCTTCGACACCACCCTGGAAGCGGTGCCGCTGTGGTCGGCGCCGTGGGTGCTCGCCGTGCCAGCAGGCGCGACTGGCACCCACTTCGCGGACTTCGCCGCGGCCGACTGGATCGTCAATTCCCGCAGCACCGCCGACGAGGAGGTAGTGCGCACCCTGGCCTCGGTGGAAGGCGCTCAAGCCCGCATCGTGCACCGCGCCGACAGTCTCGACCTGGTCGAAGACCTGATCGTGGCCGGGCTGGGCGTAGCGCTCCTGCCCGCTGACCGGGCCCACACCGCAGGCGTACGGCTCATCCCGCTGCAGGGCACATCCGTCGCACTCCGCAGCTATGCCGTGGTGCGCAGCGGACGGGCAGCATGGCCGCCACTCGCACTCCTGCTGAGCCTGTTACAGCGTGCCGGGTGAGGAAGTCATCCCGCCCGCCGGCGAGCGCGGCGAGCGGCAAGCTCATCACCGGCAGCCGCGCCGGCGGGGGCGCCGACCGGCTGCGGCGCGGCAGCAGGCTCGGCGGGCAGATGCGACAGCGAGCCCTGGATCTCCTTGAAGGCGCCGCCAATGGCAATACCGAAGACGCCCTGGCCGCCCTGCAGAAGATCCACGACTTCCTCCGGCGACCGACACTCGTACACGGTCGTGCCATCGGAGATCAGCGTGATGCCGGCCAGGTCCTCGACACCGCGCGAGCGCAGGGTCTCGATCGCCTTACGGATGTTCTGCAAGGACACCCCGGCGTCGAGCAGCCGCTTCACCACCTTGAGTACCACCAGGTCGCGGAACGAGTAAAGCCGTTGGGTGCCAGAACCGGATGCGTCACGGATGCTGGGCACGACAAGAGTGGTACGCGCCCAGTAGTCGAGCTGGCGGTAGCTGATCCCGACCGCCTGGCATGCGGTGACCCCGCGATAACCGACCTCACCGTCCTCGCCGACGAGAGGACCCTCCTGAGGATCTGAGCCGTGCACGCGACTACCTCCCCGCTGCGCGGTGCCGCTTCACCTGGACTTAGCGAGCCTATAACTCAGCGTTGCAGGAAACAGGGAGGTAATGCCGCGACACGCCGCGGACGGACGACCGGACATGCGGGGTCTTCTCGTACATTCACCGGTGAAACGGGTCAGCCGGCGAAATCTTCCGGCCGCACCTGGTCGAGGAACTCGCGGAACTTCTCGACCTCGTCCTCCTGCTCGTCCGGGATGACGATGCCGGCCTCGGTCAGCACCTGCTCGGCGCACCGAATCGGCGCACCCACCCGCAGCGCCAACGCGATGGAGTCGCTCGGGCGCGCCGAAATCCGCAGGTCCTCACCGATCAGCAGGTCGGCGTAGAAGACGTTTTCTTTGAGCTCCGTGATCTCGACAGCCTTCAACGGCGCTTCCAACGCCGCGAGCACATCCCGCAGCAAGTCATGGGTCAGGGGCCGGGCCGGCTTGACGCCCTGCTGCTCGTACGCGATGGCGGTAGCCTCCACCGCGCCGATCCAAATCGGCAGGTACCTGTCGCCGTCAACCTCCCTGAGCAGGACGATCGGTTGGTTGCTAGGCAGCTCCACCCGAACTCCGACCACGCTCAGCTCGCGCACCGCCCGCCTCCGTGTCGCACGTCGTCGCCGCCCCGTTCGGTCACCGCGGCAGCGATGACCGGCAGGCTGTTTCTCGCCCTATCCTGCACCGTACACGGACGCCCCGGCACGAGCGCCACACGAGGTCCGTGTCCGACAACCCTGCCCATACCCCGCCGGACCAGGCCGAACCGCTGGTCAGCGGCCGGATCACCGCCGGCATCGGCCCGGCCGACCGGTGCCGGCGACGGAGCCGTACGGTTCAGCGCTCGGCGTAACACCGGTGACCTCAGCGGCCCAGCGAGTCCCGGAGCCCCGCCCGCACCAACGCGCCGTGCAAGCGCTGCGACAGCGCCTGCAACTCCCGGGCCGTCTCGGAGGCCCGGGCCTGCGCCGCCGGATCCTGCTGGCGTACCAGCGGCGCCAGCAGCTGAGCAAACAACCCCACCTCGCGGTCCGCGCCGGCCCGGAACGCCCGCAGATGCCGGGCCTCCAAGCCATGCCGGGTGAGACCCATGACCGCCTCCACGATCACCACCGCGTCGCCGTCATACCAACCCGGCGGCCGGGACGTGACCAAACCGATCCGCTCCAGCTCGGTCAGCAGCGACTCCGCGATCCCGGTCCGCTCGATCAGATCGGCCCGGGATACCCGAGCATCGGCGGCATCCGCCGCGACGTCCGCCTCCGAGCCGACCGCCACCAGCGAAGGCCGCTGCCGATGCAGCGGATCCTCGCCCCGCTCCAGGGCTTCCAGCTGCTCCCGAATGACCCGCAGCGGCAGATACTGATCACGCTGAGCGGTCAGCACGAACCGCAGCCGGGCCACGTCATTCCACGAATACTTGCGGTAGCCGGAGGCGGTGCGCTGCGGGTCGACCAGCCCCTCCGCCTCCAAAAACCGGAGCTTGGAGATCGTGGTGTCGGGAAACTCCGTCCGCAGCTGGGCCAGCACCTCCCCGATGCTCATCAGCGCAACGTCACGACCCGGGCGCGCGCCCGGGTCGGAAGCGGCCGCCCCCGCCAGGTTCACGCCCCGCCGCCCTCGCCTTCCGGCCGCGGACCGGCGATGAAGACCAGGCGGAACTTGCCGATCTGCACTTCGTCGCCGTTGCTCAGGGTCGCGGACTCGACCCGCTCGCGGTTGACGTACGTCCCGTTGAGCGAGCCCACGTCACGGACGGTGAACGTGCCACCGTCGCGGTGGAACTCAGCGTGCCGACGCGACACCGTCACGTCGTCGAGGAAGATGTCGCTGTCGGGATGCCGCCCGCTCGTGGTCACGTCATGGTCCAGCAGGAACCGCGCACCCGCATTGGGACCCCGGCGCACCACCAGCAGGGCCATACCGGGCGGCAACGAACCGGACATCCGGCTCGGCACCACGTCGGTCTCGGGTCCCTCGAGCACCTCGTCGAGCGCTCCGAGGTTCAGCGTGGACGTGACGTCGAGCGGGGGGAACTCGTCGTCTGGGCGCGTCATGGACCACCTCACGGATCTGTTTCGGTCGCCGCCCGACGACGAAGGGTGAGCAAACCGGACCTTTGTCCGGCGTGCAGCGCCCCCGCCGCCGCTGTCCGGTGCTCCGGACCTACGACTATCGGTTTCGAAGTAATAACAGTTCTACATGTGCCCCGCGAGCCTAGTCAGCACCGAAATACCGGGCAACCAGACGCGCGGGCAAGGCCGAACCGGCCCCGACTCAGCCCTCGGTCAGCGCCTGATACGCCTCGGCGGTCAACAGGCCCGCGACGTCCGCCGGGTCCGTCGGGGCGATCTCCACGAGCCAACCAGCCGCGTACGGCTCGGCGTTGATCAACTCAGGCTCGTCGGCCAGCGTCGCGTTCCGGGCCACCACCGTGCCCGCCAGCGGCGCATAGATCTCCGACACACTCTTCGTCGACTCGATCTCGCCCATATTGTCACCGGCCTGCACCGTCGTGCCCTCCTCGGGCAGCTGCACGAAGACGATGTCGCCGAGCGCATCCTGCGCAAAGTGGGTGATGCCGACCCGCACGGGGCCGGTGCCGTCACCGGACACCCACTCGTGCTCGGCGGTGTACCGCAGGTCCTCGGGAATCACGCATTCCTCCGTTGAGAAGCGCGCCCGCTCAAGAGACCGGACGCGCGTACTGCAGGCTGGCTGGCTGACGCACCGCGGTCACCTCGACCGTAGTGCGTTGCTCCATGGTCACGTTACCGCCGGCTTGACTCACCGACGCCACCACCCCACCGGGGATCTGCAAAGCCGTCTGCATGGTCGCCGGCACACCGATCACCCACAGCGTGTACGGGCCGCTGAGCTGCTTGCCGTCCACCGTCACATCGCCACCGTCGGCATCGACGAAGTACGACGAGGCGACAATACGCACGGCGACGCCATTGTCACCGATCAGCTCCATGACCTCGCCGCCGGCGCCCCGCAACTCCTGCACCGCGTTGAGGATCGCCGAGGCTTTGATCGGCTGCCCCCGCGGATCGATCACAATCTTCAGCCCCGGCCCCCGGGCCGGGAGCGTGCCCGACAACAGGCCCAACTCCTCCGCCCGCTTCCCGGCCTCAGCCAGCGCAGCCTGGCGGCCCGCCACGCCGGAGGTAAGCTGCCGCTGGCTCTCCTCCAACGCGTTGATCTCCTGCTGCAGGCGCTGATCCCGAGCCTCCAGATCGGACAGGATCCGCACCAGGTCTTCCTGCCGGGCCGCCGCCAAGCCGGAATCAGCGTCGTTGCTACGCAACTGCACCACCAGGGTGAAGCCGAACAACGCCAGCAACACCCAGATCAGCGCACCTGCCGACGACAGTCGGCGCCACGGCGCCGGCGAGCTCACCCTTTCGGGTGACGGCTTCTCCTCGGGTACGGGCGGAGGCGGCTCGATGTGTGCGGCCGGTTCCGGTCCGGAGGCATCTCCGGGAGCCGAAGACGGCGTTGACGCGACCTCAGTGCCGGACAGCTCAGACGGCTCGCGCGGTGGAAGCGCCGTCAGCGACACGGTGGGTTCGTCCGGTGCCGGCGCCGGTTCTTGCCCCGATCCGGATACGAACCACCCCTCATCCGTCGCTTCCGGTTGCGCGGCGGGACGCGAATCCGTCAAGGGATGCGGGACCGAGGACGAGGCCGCGGGGGGAGGCTCAGCTGAGGACAGTGGGACCGAAGCCGGCGCGACCGAAAGCGGCGCGTCGGGTGGCGCACCTGCTTGGGGCGACGCTGCCGGAGGCGGCGTGGCGCTGGGCGGCTCGGCCGAGGGTGAGGCGGGAGAACGCTGCGCAGTCGGTGTAGGTGCGCCAGGAGATGGAGCGGTGGCGGCCTCTTCTGCTGCGGTCGGCGCGGGATCCGGTCGCTGCGGAGCCTCGGGCGACGCCGTGGCAGGTGCCGCGGCCGCCGGTGGGTTGGCAGGGGTGTCAGTCGGCACGGGCTCGGCCCGGTCGTGCGGGTCCTTCTCGTCGGTCATCGACCCGTCCTAAGCCCGGAAGAGGTGCCGGCGGATGGCCGCCACGTTACCGAAGATGCGGACGCCGAGGACCACCACAACGCCCGTGGAGAGCTGGCCGCCCACGCCGAGTTGGTCACCCAGGTAGACGATCAGGGCGGCCACCACCACGTTGGCGATGAAGGACACCACGAACTGTTTGTCGTCGAAGATGCCGTCGAGCTTCGCCCGTACTCCGCCGAAGACCGCGTCGAGTGCGGCGACGACCGCAATGGGCAGGTACGGCTGCAGCGCCGGCGGCACCGTGGGGTGGAACACGATGCCGAGCACGACGCCGGCGATCAGGGCGAGTACGGCGATCATCTGCCGCCTTTCGACGGGGAGCTGGACGGTGCGGCGGACGGCGGCGCGGAGGGGACGGCCTGCCGCAGTTGGGGCTCGGTGGCGGCGTCGAGGGTCACGTCGTGAACCTCGGCGACGTCGTACGACATGCCGTACTTGCTGTTGAGGGCGCGGAAGAAACGCCCGGCGGTGCCGTCGCGGAAGTCCTCGACGAGCGAGTCGGGCCCGATCGCGACGACCTGGTACGGCGTGGTGACCGGCCGGAAGTCGACCAGGATGGCTTGCCCGGCCTGCCGGATCGTCGAGGTGGACGTGAGCCGTTGCCCGTTGACGGCGATCGCTTCGGCGCCGGCGGCCCACAGCGCATTGGTAGCCAGCTGCAGGTCGGTGTCGCGGACCCGGGACTCGCTGCGCCGTTCGCCGGTGACCGGGTCGATCGGGGCCGGGCCGTCGCCCACGGTGATCCGGGCGCCCGAGCCGCGGACGGCGGCGAGCCCGGTTTCCGCTTCCTGCTCCCGCAGCCGGGCCACGGCGGCGCCGCCGAGCTGTTGTTCGCGCAGGTCGGCTACCTCGGTGCGGAGCTGGTCCGCGTGCGCCTGCAGGTCGGCGGTGTCGTCGCGCCGGTTCTGGACCTGCTCGATGAGGGTGTCGCGGGCCTGCGCCCGGGCGGGCTCGTCGGCGACCGTCTGCTGGTAGGCCACCACCAGCAGGAAGCCAACTCCAGCGAGGGTCAGGGCGCTGATCCCACTGAGGAGTCGTCGGCGCGGGCCGGACGGTCCCTCGCCGCGGGCTTTGCGCGCGGCTGCTTCGGCGTACCCGGGGTCGAGGGGGTTGCGGAACAGCTCGGTGAGGAAGTCCGGGGTGAAGGTCCGGGGCGGGGTGCTGCCGCCATCGGGCGGGGTCATCCGGTGACTGCCTCGCCGCCGGGCCGGGCACGGTCGGCGCGCAGCATCGCCCGGGCCTGGATCAGGTAGAGGACTGCGGCGATCCAGTAGAGACCCAGCGCCCACCACGCGATGGCCCAGCCGAGCGGCGCGGTGATGTGGTCGATCGACGGCGCGGCATGTGCCAACAGGAGGACGGGAAACGCGGCGAGCAGCATGAACGTGCCGGTCTTGCCGACGTAGTGCACCGGCGGTGGTCCGTAGCCGTGGCGGCGCAGGATGAGCAGGACCACGCCGAGGAACGCTTCACGCAGCAGCAGGGCGGCGGTCAGCCACCACGGAACGATCTCTCGCAGGGTGAAGCCGACGAGGGTGGCGAGGATGTAGAGCCGGTCCGCGAAGGGATCGAGCAGCTCCCCCAGTCGGCTGACCGAGTTCATGCGGCGGGCGACGTACCCGTCGACCCAGTCGGTGGTGCCGCCGAGCGCGAGAACGACGACGGCTGCGACGTCGTGTTCGGGGCCGAGCAGGAGATACAGGAACAGCGGCACGCCCAGGAGTCGGACGAAGCTGATGACGTTGGGGATGGTCCAGATGCGATTGCTGGCGGTGTTGGGCGCAGTCTGCTGCGACATGGCGCCCCTCTCTCCCCCGAAACCTGTCCGGTCGCCCGTGGGGCAACCGGGCGCACTCGCCGAGTCACTATATCCAGCCCGGCCATGGTCGAGAACGACCCCGTGGCCGGGCGCACGTTGCGTAGGCCATCCTAGGAAGATAGGTCATTGCGGGTGCTGTCCGGGCGGTCAGCGCTTGCCGCGACGGCTGCGCACGTAGTCGTCGACCACGTAGCGGCCCAGCTCGCCCAGGTCGGGGCTGAACACCCGGCCGCCGCTGCGCTGGGCCACCGCGTCCACGAACCGGCGCAGACCCGGGTCCTCGCCCAGCATGAACAGGTTCAGAGTGGCGCCGTACCGAGCGAGCTGATCCACCTCGCGCACCGTCAGCCGGATCGTCTCCGGGGTGGACGGCCACGTGAAGAACGCCTCGCCGTCCGGCTCCAGGTGAGCGGTCGGCTCGCCGTCGGTGACCACCAGCACCACCGGCTCGGCATCCGGGTGTCGCCGCAGGTGCCGGGCGGCAAGCTTCAGCGCGTGCTGCAGGTTGGTCCCCTGGACCAGGTCCGGCTCGATCCCGGCCAGTTCCGCCTGGGACAACGGCAGCGCGTGCCGGCCGAAGCCGACGATCTGCAGCGCGTCCTGCGGAAAGCGCGTCGCCACCAGATGCGACAGCGCCAGCGCCGTCTGCTTCATCGGGCCCCAGCGACCATCGGCAAACATCGAGTACGACAGGTCGACGCACAGCGCCACCACGGCTGACGCGCGCCGCTCGGTCTCCGCGACCTCGAAATCCTCCACTTCGAGGCGTACGGGCAGCGTGCCCCCACCGCGTCCGGCCCGGCGGCGGACCGCGTTGCCGATCGTGCGCACCACGTCGAGGGGCTGCTCGTCGCCGAACTGCCAGCGCCGCGACGAGCCGATCAGGTCACCGGCCGCACCCGCGTCGCGCAGGTCGTGCTCGCCGCCACGCTTGCCGGCGAGGTCGTCGAAGACCCGGCTCAGGGCGGTGTGCCCGAGCCGGCGCAGTGCCTTGGGAGAGAGGGTCAGTCCCTCGTCGTCGCGGGTCACCCAGCCCTGCTTACGGAGCTCCCGCTCCAGCTCGCGGAGACGCCGGACGTCATCCGCGGCGTCGCGGCCGAGGCGTCGCTCCACCGCCTGGACGTCGACGTCGTCCAGGGTGGCGCCAGGGTGTTCCTGGCCGAGCTGGTCGAGCAGGTCGTCCAGTTCGGCGAGCTCCCCCAACGCCGCGGTCGCGTCGCTGTAGCCCAGGTCTTGGGGGCCACGCATCCGCTCGCCGCGACGCCAGTCGAGGTGCGGCCGCAGCGCCCGCAGGTTGTCGGTCAACTCGGCGAGCTGGTCGCGCAGCGGCCCGTCGCCCAGCGCCTGATCCATCAACCGGGCCAGCTCGTCGCGCTGCTGGGGATTCAGGGAACGCAGCAGCCGTTCGGCCGCGGCGGCGCTGCGGGCCAGCGAGTCGATCAGTTCTTCGACGGTCTGCGGATTGTCGGGGAAGAACTCGCCGTGCTTAGCCATGAACTCCTGGAAGGCGTCGCTGGTGTCCTCGTCGCGGGCGTGCTTGGCGAGGAGGGCGTTCAGGTCGGCGATCAGCGCGGCGACCCGGGCGTCGGTGGCCGGGTCACGGCTCTGCAGTGCCTCGCGCAGACCGGCGAAGCGCTGCTCGACAACTTCGCGCCGCAAGTTGTCGAGGATCTGCTGGTAGCGGTCGCGGGCCTCGGCGCTGGCCCAGTCGTAGCCGGACAGCTCCTCGACCGCGCGGGACGTCGAGCGGGGCAGGTTGTCGAGCACTGCCTCGGAAAAGCGGGCGTCCGGGTCGTCGCGCCCGCGCAGGGCGTCCCGCTCAGCGGCGAGCGCCTGGTCGAGCAGGGCCTGCGCCCGGGTGACCGTGCCGTCGAGGTTGCCGCGGCGCAGGGCGTCCCGACGCAACCGCTGAGCTCTGGCCCGCAGGTCGTCCAGCCCGCGCCCGTCGCGGGGGCCGCGCCGGATCAGGTCACGAAGCGCGTCGCGCAGGCTGTCGCCGCCGAGCACCCGCTCCCCGACCGCGTCGACGGCGGCGCGGACGTCGTACGGCGGGGCGAGCGGGTCCGGGCCGTCGTCCCACGCGCCGTACCGGTAGCGGTTGCCGGCCACGGGTCAGCGTCCGTAGCGGGTACGGCCGTCGCCGGTCAGCTCCTTGGCGAGCCGGCGGGTGAGGTGCAGCCCTTCGAGGACGAACTCCACCCCGGAGGCGGCCTCCGCCGGGCTGGGCGCGTCGCCGAGGCCGAGCCGGTCGAGGACCTTCGCCAGGCCGGGGATGGTGCCGATCTGGGCCAGCAGCTCCGCGGCCGGCACCAGGTCGCCCGTCTCGACGACCGCTCCCTCGGCGACCAGCGCGGTGAAACCGGACAGGTCGAGCCCGGACAGCCGGGCGCGGAAGGTCTCCGCGGTGGCCGTACGCAAAAGATGGGCGAGGATTTCGGTTTCGCGGCCTTCCTCGCCGCTGTCGAACTCGACCTTGCCGCGCAGGGTGGAGGTGACGGAGACGGTGTCGCCGATCCGGGCGACCGCCTCGGGCTCGCCACGCAGCCCGGCCCGGCGCAACGCGGACGCGGCGACGGTTTCGGCCGCCGCGATGGCGAACCGTGCCGAGACGCCGGAGCGGGCGTCCACCGCGGGCGACTCCCGGACCGAGCGGGTGTAGCGGGCCAGGACGTCGAGCAGGTGCTCGGGCACCGCCGCGACCAGCGCGGCCTCCTGCCGGATCAGCTCGGTCTCCAGGTCGAGGTCCACCGGGTAGTGGGTGCGGATCTCGGCGCCGAACCGGTCCTTGAGCGGCGTGATGATCCGACCCCGGTTGGTGTAGTCCTCCGGGTTGGCCGAGGCGACCAGCAGCAGGTCCAGCGGCAGCCGCAGCTGGTAGCCGCGGACCTGGATGTCGCGTTCCTCGAGGACGTTGAGCAGCGACACCTGGATCCGCTCGGCCAGGTCGGGCAGCTCGTTGACGGCGAAGATGCCGCGGTTGGTGCGCGGCACGAGCCCGAAGTGGATGGTGTCCGGGTCGCCCAGCGCCCGGCCCTGCGCCACCTTGATCGGGTCGACGTCGCCAATCAGGTCGCCGACACCGGTGTCCGGGGTGGCGAGCTTCTCGGCGTACCGCTCGCAGTGGTGCAGCCAGGAGATCGGCAGCAGGTCGCCGGCCTCAGCCGCGAGCCGCCGCGACGCTGGGGTGAGCGGCTGGTAGGGGTGCTCGCGCAGCTCGGAGCCCGTGATGACCGGTGTCCACTCGTCCAGCAACCCGGACAGGGCACGCAGGAGCCGGGTTTTGCCCTGGCCACGCTCGCCGAGCAGCACCATGTCGTGCCCGGCGAGCAGCGCCCGCTCCACTTCGGGCAGCACGGTGTCGTCGTAGCCAACGATGCCGGGAAAGCGGGGCACGCCGCGGCGCATCCGGTCGAGCAGGTTGTGGCGCAGTTCCGCTTTGACCGTACGGAACTCGTGGCCGGCGGCACGCAGTTCGCCGAGGGTGCGCGGCAGGTCGGCCGGCGGGGTGGGGACGAGCGGTGCGGGGGCCTCTGTCACACCAGGGAACGCTACCCGCAGCTCGGGCAGAACAACGAAGACCAGAGCCCGGCGATTGGCCCTGGTCGCCCACCAGCGGCGCGCGGCAGGCTCGACGGCATGACAGACGTCGAGATCCTTCGGTACGCGGCATTCAGCGCCGACCCGTCCGGCGGCAACCCGGCAGGCGTGGTCCTGGACGCGGCCGCCCTCACCGACGACGAGATGCTCGCCATCGCGGCAGAGGTCGGCTATTCCGAAACCGCCTTCGTGACCGAGGAGCGCGACGCCGGGGTGCTGCGGGTGCGCTACTTCAGCCCGCTGGCCGAGGTGCCGTTCTGCGGGCACGCGACCGTCGGCACGGCCGTTGCCCTGGCGGATCGGCGCGGACCCGGCACTTTCGTGTTCGTCACCAACGCGGGTGAGGTGCCGGTGACCGTGGACGAGCGGCGGCGGGCAACCCTGACCAGTGTGGGAACGCGAGTCGCGGAACTCGCCGACGGAGACCTGGCCGCGCTGCTGACGGCACTGCGCTGGGAGCGGACCGACCTCGATCCGGCACTCCCGCCCCGGGTCGCGTACGCGGGGGCCTATCACCCGATCGTGGCGGCGGCCAGCCGGCAGCGGCTCGCGGACCTGGACTATGACGTTGCGGCGCTGAAGGCGCTGATGGAAAGCCGCGGATGGACGACCGTGCAGCTGGTGTGGCGGGCGGACGAGCACCATTTCGACGTGCGAAACCCGTTCCCGGTCGGCGGTGTCTACGAGGATCCGGCGACCGGTGCCGCGGCGGCCGCGCTCGGCGGCTACCTGCGGGATCTGTGGCTGGTCGAGGGCGACGCCGTGATCGAGCTGACCCAGGGCACCGACATGGGTCGCCCAGGTCGGCTGACGGTGACGCTCGGTCCCGGCGAACCCGGCGTGCGGGTCAGCGGGACGGCGGTGCCGATCCCGGCCTGAGCCGGGCGCTAGAGTCGGGCCTCGATGAGCGCCACGATGATCGCCCGGGACCTCGCCGCGGGGCACGGCGACCGCACTCTGTTCACCGGCCTGGACCTGGTCGTCGCCCCGGGCAATGTGATCGGCCTGGTCGGCGCCAACGGGGCGGGAAAGACGACCCTGTTACGCACCCTCGCCGGCCTGATCCCGGTGGAGTCCGGCACGGTGTCGCTGAGCCCGCCCACCGCGAACGTCGGCTATCTGCCGCAGGAGCGGGAGGCACGGCCCGGTGAGACGGTCCGCGATTTGCTGGCCCGGCGCACCGGCGTGGGACCCGCGCAGGTGGCGATGGACGCGGCCGCGGAGGCGCTGGCCGCGGGGACGGCCGGCGCCGACGACACCTATGCCGCAGCGCTGGAGCGGTGGCTGGACCTGGGCGGCGCCGACCTGGACGAGCGGGCCGAGCAGGTCACCGCGGACCTGGGCCTGGCCGTCACGCTGGACCACCCGACGACTGCCCTGTCCGGCGGGCAGGCGGCCCGCGCGGGCATGGCGTCGCTGCTGCTCAGCCGGTACGACATCTTCCTGCTCGACGAGCCCACCAACGACCTGGACCTGGCCGGCCTGCGTCGGCTGGAGGAGTTCGTCACCGGACTCCGCGCCGGCGTGGTGCTGGTCAGCCACGACCGGGAGTTCCTCACTCGGACGGTCACCGACGTGCTCGAACTCGACCTCGCCCAGCAGCAGATCAACCTCTACGGCGGCGGCTACGCGGCGTACCTCGAGGAGCGGGCGACCGCGCGCCGGCAGGCCCGGGACAACTACGAGGAGTACGCCGGGCGGGTATCGGCACTCGAGGATCGCGCCCAGATGCAGCGCAACTGGATGGAACAGGGCGTCCGCAACGCCCGCCGCAAGAGCAAGGACAACGACAAGATCGGCCGGGGCATGCGCGCCGAGTCGACCGAGAAGCAGGCGGCGAAGGCCCGCCAGACCCAGCGGATGATCGAACGCCTCGACGTCGTCGAGGAGCCGCGCAAGGAATGGGAGCTGCGGATGGAGATCGCCGTCGCGCCCCGCTCCGGCGCCGTCGTGGCCGGACTGCGCGATGCCGTCGTACGGCGGGGAGCGTTCACCCTCGGCCCGGTCACCCTGCAGGTGGACTGGGCGGACCGGGTGGCGATCACCGGCGCGAACGGGGCCGGCAAGTCGACGCTGCTGGCGGCGCTGCTCGGCCGGCTGCCGCTGGACGAGGGCATCGCGCACCTCGGCCCGCAGGTTGTCGTCGGCGAGGTCGACCAGGCACGCGGGCTGTTCCTGGGCGACCAACCGCTGCTGACGGCGTTCGGCCTGGCCGTGCCGGAGCTCGCCGACGCCGACGTCCGGACGCTGCTGGCGAAGTTCGGTCTCAAGAGCGATCACGTGCTGCGCCCGGCCGCAACCCTGTCCCCGGGCGAGCGAACCCGGGCGGCGCTGGCCCTGCTGCAGGCGCGCGGCGTGAACCTGCTGGTCCTCGACGAGCCGACCAACCACCTCGACCTGCCCGCCATCGAACAGCTGGAATCGGCGCTGGCGGACTATCCCGGGACGCTGCTGCTGGTCACCCACGACCGGCGGATGCTGGAGGCGGTCCAGACCAACCGGCACTTCGAGGTGGCCGACGGTCGGGTCACGAGCTGACGGTCACCGGGCCGCTCAGGGCGCTCTCGTTGCCGGAGCGGTCCAACGCGCTCAGGCAGTAGGTGAGAGCACCGGCGGGCGGAGTGGGGTCCACGACCGGTTGGCTGCCCGCCCGGCCGGTCGCGACCAGGTTCGCCGTCGGTCCGTCGACCCGATAGAGCGCCCAGGTGACAGGCTTGCTGTCCCCGCCGGCCTGCCACTGAACGGTCACGCCAGCGTCGCTGCGCCCCGCCGCCGTCGCCACCGGCGTGGCCGGCGGCTGGGCCGGAAGCTTAGCCATGGTCGGCAGCAGCGCGGGCAACGCGTAATGGTGGTCGCGGTAGCGGGTGACCGCACCCAGTCGGTCGGCGCGGACCTGCTTGGCGCTGAAATGGACGCTGCCCTGCACGCCGTACTTGTCGTTGAGGGTGAGCTGACGGTCCACCTGGTCCGGCTCGCTCCACGCCCCCGACTCGCCGACCCGGTAGTCGGCCTGCCCGATGTAGAGATGCACCCCGGTGCCTTTGACGAGCGCCGACCACCACGGCAGCAGCTTCGCGTAGTCGGCCTTGTCGAAGCCGATCGTCCAATAGAGCTGCGGCACCACGTAGTCCAACCAGCCCTCGCGCACCCAGGTGCGGGTGTCGGCGTAGATGGCGTCGTAACTCTCCAGGCCACGGCTGTCCGAGCCGGCCTTGTCGGAGCCGCGGTTGCGCCAGATGCCGAACGGGCTGATCCCGAACTTCACCCAGGGCTTGAGCTGCTTGATGCGTACGCTCATCTCCTGCACCATGGTGTTGACGTTCTGCCGCCGCCATTGCCCTCGGGTCTGCGACTTGTCGGCCCGCTGCGCGAAACTGGCGTCGTCGCGGAAGACGTTGCCGCCACCCTCCGGGTACGGGTAGAAGAAGTCGTCGAAGTGCACCCCGTCCACGTCGTAGCGTTGCACCGCCTCGAGCATGGCGTCCTCGACGAACGTGCGGGCCGCCGGGTTGCCGGGGTCGAAGTAGAGCCGGGCGCGCTCGCCGTCCGGGTAGGCGATCGCCCAGTCCCGATGCTGGCGCAGCGGATGGCTCGGGGCCAGCTTCGCGAAGTCAGCGCCCGGCCCGCTCGGACCCGGCTGCGTCCCCCGGTACGGGTTGAACCAGGCGTGGAACTCCAGGTTGCGGGCGTGCGCCTCGGCGACCATGAACGCCATCGGGTCCCAACCCGGCGATTGGCCGTCCCGCTTGCCGGTGAGCCACTCCGACCAGGGGGCGTACGCCGAGGGCCAGAACGCGTCACCGGACGGCCGGACGTGCACGAAGATCGCGTTGTGCCGCTGCGCGACGGCGAGATCGAGCCAGGCGAGGTACTCCGCGCGGACCTGCGCTTCCGGCAGACCCTTCTTGCTCGGCCAGTCGATGTTCCAGACCGTGGTCAGCCACATGCCCCGCAGCTCGCGGGCGGCCCGGGCCGGCACCGCACCACAGATCCCGGTCGACTCGGCGGCGGGTTCAGCCTGCTGGCCGGCCAGCGGCGCATCCGTGGGTTCGTCGTAGGTGGCGGCCCGGATCAGGCCGAATCCGAGCGCCGAAACGGCGAGCAGCACGGCGACGGCGACGGACAGGAGCCGTACGGGTGGACGAAACACCCGCCTAAAGTTACCTGATGGATGTGGTGGTGATCGGGGCCGGAATTGCCGGGCTGGCCTGTGCGCGGGAGCTGGCCGCCCGCGGCGCCCGCGTCCGGGTCCTGGAACGCGGCCGCAGGGTCGGTGGCCGCCTGGCCAGCAAGCACCTCAACGGTCGGTACGTGGACATCGGGGCGGCGTACTTCGTTGCCGACGACCCCGCCTTCGCGGCGCTGGCCGAGCAGTGGCGCTCGCGCGGGCTGGCCCGGCCGTGGACTGACACGTTCGCCGTGCACCCGGGTTCACCCGCACGGGGACCGATGCGGTGGGCGGCCCCCGGCGGCCTGCGCTCGCTCGCCGAGGATCTCGCCTGCGGGCTGGACGTCCGCGTGGATCGGGAAGTGTTCGCCATCCCGCGCCAGGCGGACGCGGTGGTGTGCGCGATGCCGGGGCCGCAGGCATTGCGGCTGGGGCTGCCGGCTGCGGTCGCCGACGTTGCCCGGCGGCAGGAGTGGCAGCCGGCGATCGCCGCGGTGCTGACGTACCCGGAGCGGGTGTGGGCTGACTTTCACGGCGCCTTCGTCAACGATCACCCGGTGCTGGCTTCGGTGTGCGACGACGGCGACCGGCGCGGCGACGGCGCGGCGGTGCTGGTCGCGCATTCCACCGCCGCGCTGGCCGGTGCCGACCCGGAGGCTGCTGGGCCGGTGCTGGCCGCTGCGGTCGGCGAGCTCTTCGGGATCGCCGAGCAGCCGTCGATCCACGCACTGCGCTGGAGTCACGCCCAGCCCGCCGCGACCGGCGAGCCCTTCGCCTCGGACGGGCGGGTGTGGCTCGCCGGCGACGCGTTCGGCCGGCCGCGCGTCCAGACGGCGTGGCTGTCCGGGCGCGCCGCCGGCGCCGCGATCCTTCAGAGAGCAGCGATCCTTCAGAGAACCGTGCGGTAAACCTCGAGGGTGTCCTTGGCGATCGTGGCCCAGGAGAACTTGTCCACCGCTCGGCGACGTCCGGCCAGGCCCATCTCGCGCGCCCGGGCTGGATCCTCGATCAATCGGGTCAGCGTCGCGGCCAGGTCCGCCACGAACTTGTCCGGGTCGACCGGCGTGCCGGTGCCGTCGGCGACCTGTTCGATCGGCACCAGCAGGCCGGTCTCGCCGTCCGCCACCACCTCGGGGATGCCGCCGGTCGCGGTCGCCACGACGGCCGTCTCGCAGGCCATCGCCTCCAGGTTCACGATGCCCATCGGCTCGTACACGGACGGGCAGACGAACACGGTGGCGTGCGTCAACACCTGGACGACCTCGTGCTTCGGCAACATCTCCTGCACCCAGACCACGCCGCGCGCGTCACGGGCATTGCGCAGCTGGATCGACAGGCCCTCGACTTCGGCCGCGATCTCCTTGGTGTCCGGAGCGCCGGCGAGCAGCACGATCTGAGTCTCCGGCGGCAGGTCGTGGCAGGCCCGCATCAGGTACGGCAGGCCCTTCTGCCGGGTGATCCGCCCGACGAACACCACGCTGGGCCGGTCCAGGTCGATGCCCAGGCGCTCGATGACGTCCGTGCCGTGGTCCGGGGCGTACTGCGTGGTGTCGATGCCGTTGTAGACCACGTGGATCTTGTCCGGGTCGACGGTGGGATAGGCCGCCAGCACGTCCCGCCGCATGCCGCCGGAGACGGAGATGACCGCGTCGGCGGCCTCGATCGCCGTGCGCTCGATGAACGACGAGAGCGCGTAGCCGCCGCCCAACTGCTCCGCCTTCCACGGGCGCAGTGGCTCCAGGCTGTGCGTGGTGACCACGTGAGGGACGCCGTACAGCAGCTTGGCGGTGTGGCCGGCCAGGTTGGCGTACCAGGTGTGGCTGTGCACGAGGTCGGTGCCCTCCGCGCCGGCGGCCATCGCCAGGTCGACACCCATCGTGCGCAGGGCCGCGTTCGCACCGGCCAGGCCGGCCGGATCCGGGTACGCGGTCACGCCCGGCTCGTCACGAGGGCCGCCGAAGCAGTGCACGCGGACGTCGGTCAACGGGCGCAGGTCCCGGGCGAGGTATTCCACGTGAACGCCGGCGCCGCCGTACACCTCCGGCGGATACTCGCGGGTGAACAGGTCGACGCGTAGCGGGGTCCGTGAGTCGGTCACGTCAGGAAGAATAAGCCTTTCGACTGGCGGGAGCGCGGCTAGAAAGTTAGCGTCACGACATGGCTGTCAAGGTGCTCGCTATCGTTCTGGCCGGGGGCGAGGGCAAGCGCCTGATGCCCCTCACCGCGGACCGGGCCAAGCCCGGCGTTCCGTTCGGCGGCATCTACCGCATGATCGACTTCGTCCTCTCGAACCTGGCCAACGGCGGCTTCCTGAAGATCGTCGTGCTCACCCAGTACAAGTCGCACTCGCTCGACCGACACATCACCAAGACGTGGCGGATGTCGACGCTGCTCGGCAACTACGTGACCCCGGTGCCGGCGCAGCAGCGACTCGGCCCGCGCTGGTTCGCCGGCTCGGCCGACGCCATCTACCAGAGTCTCAACCTGATCAACGACGAGAACCCCGACTACGTCATCGTGTTCGGCGCCGACCACATCTACCGGATGGACCCGAAGCAGATGGTCAACGACCACATCGCTTCCGGCGCCGCGGTGACCGTTGCCGGCATCCGTCAGCCTAAAGCCATGTCCGACCAGTTCGGCGTCATCGACGTCGCCGAGGACGGCAAGCGGATCCGCGCCTTCCGGGAGAAGCCGACCGACGTCGACGGCCTACCGGACTCCCCCGACGAGATCTACGCCTCCATGGGCAACTACGTCTTCACCACCCGGGCCCTGTGCGAGGCGGTCACCGCCGACGCCCAGAACCCGGACAGCAAACACGACATGGGCGGCAACATCATCCCCATGCTGGTGGAGCGGGGCGAAGCCAACGTCTACGACTTCCGCGACAACGAAGTGCCCGGCAGCACCGAACGCGACCGCGGCTACTGGCGCGACGTGGGCACGTTGGACTCCTTCTACGAGGCCCACATGGACCTCATCGCCACCCTGCCCGTCTTCAACCTCTACAACATGGACTGGCCCATCTTCACCAACTACGGCTCGTGGCCCCCGGCCAAGTTCGTGCACGGCTACGACGACCGGCAGGGCCGCGCCGTCGAATCGATGATTTCCCCCGGCGTGGTGGTGTCCGGCTCCCTGGTGGAACGCTCCGTCATCTCCCCCAACGTCCGCGTCAACTCCTGGGCGCACGTCGAAGGCTCGGTCATCATGGAGGGCGTCTCGGTGGGCCGGCGTGCGGTCGTCCGCAACGCCATCATCGACAAGAACGTCACCATCCCCGAGGGCGCCCAGATCGGCGTCGACCTCGACAAAGACCGCAAGCACTACACAGTCAGCGACAGCGGCATCGTCGTCGTCGGCAAAGGCCAACGCATCGAGCTCTGAGGATCGCCGCACCCCGGCCCCCCGATCATCGCCGGGGTGCGGCTCCTTTTCGTACGGTAGAACCTCACGTCGGGTGGAGATCAAGGGTCGGGTACGGTGAAGAAACGCCGTTGAGCCGGGAAGGAGGTCAGAACACCATGTCCGATGTTCTGCGCCCCGCCCGCCGTCCGGCGTATTCGCGGGTCTGAGTAGGGCGCTCGCTGCCGAAGGATGCTGCCGTGACCGATCTGGTCATTCGTCCGCTCGTTGCGGGTGAGGAAAGCCTCTTCACGTCCATGCCCGACCCGCTGCCGGGCGTGCCCAGGAACAGTTATGCCGCCGGTCTCGCCAGCGGCGGATATCGACCGGAGCACACCTGGGTTGCCTTGCGCGGCGGCCGGGTGGTCGCCCGTGCCGCCTGGGTGCTGCCGCCCGGGGCGGTCGGCCGGCCCTGGCTGGAATGGTTCGACCTGAGCGCCGAGCCTGACGTAGGTGCTGTGTTGCTGCGGACCGCGCACGCCGCTCTCGGGGGTCCGACGCTGTACTACGCCGCACTGCCGCCTGACTGGCGTGACGAACCGGCAGCCGACCCACCGATGGCGGCGGCGCGACTCGCCGGGTTGGTCGAGCAAGGTGAGCGGCTCCGCTGGAAGTGGACCGGCACGCCGAGCGCAGCGCCGTCCGACCGATACGTTTTCCGCCCCGCCGCCGACCGCGCAGAAATCGTGACCCTCGTCGCCCGCAACGCTGCCCCGCAGCTGCTGACCGGGTCGGAGACGGCTCGGGCGGTTGCCGGGATCGATCTCGCCACCGACCCATTGGCATGGCTTCCTGGTCCGCCGGAGACCTGGCGGGTTGCCCTGCGCGAGGGAGCACCGGTCGGTCTCGCAGCGGCCGCGGGCGACGCCTGTTACCCGATGATCGCCTATCTCGGGTTGACCGACCCGGACGCGCTGGACGCGCTGCTCGCCGACGTCCTCGGCGTGTTGCACACCGGTGGCGCCAGGGAGGTCGTGGCTGACGTGGACGCCTGGCGCACCGGCGTCGTTGCCGGTCTGGAACGTGCAGGGTTCCGACCGGTGCGATCCAGGATGACCTTCATACCGATTGGGTGAGGCCAGGATGGCGTCAGAGGCGGTCGCCGCGCAGGGTCTGGGACGGGGAGATGCCGTAGCGGGCGCGGTAGGCGCCGGCGAAGCGGCCCAGGTGGGTGAAACCCCAGCGGTAGGCCACCTCGCTGACGCTGACCTCGTGCCGGTCCGCCCGGCTCAACTCGGCGTGGACGCCTTCTAGTCGCAGCCGACGCAGATAGGTCAGCGGGGGCACGCCGACGTGCTGACGGAACGACTCCTGCAGGACGCGGATGCCGACGCCCGCAATACCGGCGAGCTCGGTGGCGGTGAAGGCTCGGCCCGGTTCGGCGTGCATCGCGTCCAGTGTGCGTTTGACCGTACGGGGGCGGCGGGCGGTGGGCTGGCCCGGATGGCCGTCACCGGAATGCTCGACCGCACCGGCCAGGGTGCTGATGGCGAGGTCGCGCCAGCGACGCAGGAGCCAGGGCAGGGTGGTGAGGCCGTCGGCCTGGCGCAACTCGGTGTGCAGCAGCCGGATGAGGCTCATCCAGCTGCGGCCGGGGCCGGCGGCAGTGCCGAAGGTGGATCCCAGCGGCAGGGGGGAGCTGCCGCCGGGATCCAGGGCCTCCAGCTCGCGTTCGAAGGCGAGCCGTTCCACTTTGACGCTGTAGAGCCGACAGTCGGCCGACCAGCGCAGGTCGATGTCGCCGACCGGCTGGAAGACCGCGGCCCGGCCCGGGTCCGCGGTCGTTGCCGCGCCGCGGTGCAGGACATGCACCTGACCGGTGAGCGGGGCCAACACGTGGTACGCCGAGCGAAGGTCACCGACCGCCACACAGATTTCCACGCCGTAGCTGACCTCGCCGACCGTCAGCGGTCCGAGCTGGACAACATCGCCGGAGAAGGCGAATCCCTCCGTGCTGCCGGCCGGCTTCACCTCGAGCGGGCCGTAGAACATCCGGCGGCAGAAGGCCCGTGCTTCGTCCACGTCGGTCGTCCGGAGCAGAGCGCGCCCCGCCACATCCGAATCCAGCGGTGCCGGACCCGGATCCCGATCGGCCTCCCCTGCCGTATCCATCAGTTCACCCTAGACCGGCGAAGGGGTCACCGGGAGTTACAGGATGGCCGCTTCCGGCCAGTCGTACTCGGTGACGGCTCCGCTGGCGATGTCCACCTCGGCCAGTGGTGTGACCGGGTCGCGCCACACGACGTACCGGCCGGCAGGCAGGCTGTCGATGACGACGCTGAACAGAACGCCGTCGCTGACGTAGCGGGCGCGGACCGCCGCGTGGGTACGGCGGGTGGCGTCGGAGACGGGGCTGACCTCGATCTCGTGCCCGTGCAGGCTGCCCGGGGTGTGGATGACCAGCGCGCCGATCCCGGCTCCGATGTTGAGCACTACGGTGCCCTGGCCGGACGGGGCGAGGGTGTGGTGGTGGTGCACGCCGACGCTCATGATGGTCAGTCCTTGCCGTCGGGGGTGTTGAAGCCGTCGAACGGCACACCGAGGTAGGGGAACTTCTTGAGCAGCTTCGAGCTGCCGTCCTTGACGCTCAGGCCCTGTTCGACGAGGCCGGCGGCCGCGTCGGGCTTGAACTTCTCGTCCACCAGCGGGACGGTCACGCCCGCGATCGCCCGGATCGAGATGGAGACGACGTCGTCGGCGACGCGTCGCCCGTTCGGGAAGCCGGCCAGGTCGCCGCCGACGACGCCGAACTTGTTCTCCTTGTCGGCCGGCGGCACCGCGGTGTTGAGCCGCAGCATGTCGGCCTGGACGTCACCGGTGTTGTTCTGGAAGTTGTCGATGATGCCGTCCGGGATGCCGGTCAGCAGGATCGCGAGCAGGTCGGCGCGGGGGGTCTTCGCTTTGTTCAGCTCGTCCAGGTTGTCGAACAAGCCGGGGTAGAGGACGGGGAGCAGCTGGGCCAGCTCGGGCTGCTCGACGAACTCGGCGAAGCGCTTGTCCTCGGTCGGCGGCAGGCTGTTCCACAGGTCCTTCTGCGCCATCGGCACGATGACCTCGTTGAACAGCGGGTTGCCCAGCCGGGACACCTGGACGTGCGGGCCGACGTACACGTCGTCGTTCTTCTTGCCGTGCCGGACCTGGACCTGACGGCGGCTGGCGGAGGTCCACACGCCGATGACAGCGCCGGCGTCGCGGCCGCGGACCTTCTTTTTGCCTTCCTTGCGGACCATGTGCATCGGCACCTGGATGGCGATGCTGTGCACGTTCATCTTGTCGGTGGCGTTGACCGCCTTGCCGGCGTAGTTGAACAGCTTCTGGCCGACCAGGTGCTTGTCCTGGAAGGGGCGCAGCGTGCCCAGGTCGAAGATCGATCCGAGGTCGACGAAGAACGGGTCGGCGCGCTGTCCGGCGAAGACCTTTTCCCCGCTCTTCAGCTTATGGACGGCGTCCGCGGCCAGCTTGTCGTAATCCGGAATGGACAGCGGGCCGACATTGCACGGCGGGCAGGGCAGTTTCTCGGCGAGCACCTCGTGCTTGCCGTGCATGTCCACCCGGGTCACCGAGAAGAACTGCCGACGGTTCCAGTTCTCGCTGTCCAGCGATTCGATCGGGCCGGTGTTGTAGAGGAATGTCCGATCGTTGCGCAGTTCGGTCCGGAAACGGAACTGGTAGGTCAGATCGGGGCGCCCGTCACCGTTGTTGTCGACGTGAATCTCGTAGAGCACGTCGTCGCCGAATTCGAAGAAGTTCGGCCCGCTCGCCGGCAATTGCAGCGGCACATAGTTGGCGATCAGCGTCACCGTGTCCGGGTGGTCCGGGCTGACGAACGCGTACAGGTCGGAGCTGTCGGCCACCGGGTCCTTGCTGATTTCCGGGGCTTCGCGGTGCGAGGACATGTCTTATCTCCTGATCAGCGCTTGACGGCTTCGAGCAGCTTCTTCGCCAGGTCGGCGTCGGTGATGGTCACCTTGGAACTGCCGGAGAAGAGGTCGAAAGTGCCCTTCTCGGCGTCGCGCAGGGACAGCACCAGCGGCTCACCGTCGCCGGCCTTACCGCGCTTCTCACCGGCGAGGCTCAGGCCGGCCACGCTCGCGGCGGCGGTGCCGACGCCCACGGTTGCGGCGATCGTAAGAACCTTACGGCGCGACAGGCGGGCAACCGCCCGCGTGCCGTAGTGGGAACGACTCATCTTCGGCCTTTCGTCATGCACTGACGGGGATGGGCCCCGGCGGCGCAAATCGGGAATGGTGCCCGGTTGGACGTCGTCGACAGCCACAAGTACGAAGAGGTGGGCTGCGCGGTTCAAAGCAATTTCCCAGCAAAGGTTTCCCACAGGTTGGCGCTCGGCGCGGGCGTGCGACCATGCCCGTCGTGTCGAGGGAACAGTTCAGTCGCAGCGTCGCAGTGTCGGGTCCGCCGGAGCGTGTCTTCGCGCATCTCAGCCAGCCGGAGAGCTACGTGGGCCTTTCACCGCTGATCGTGGGTGTCCGCGATGTCCGGCGGGTCGGCGACGCGGTGCAGTACGTCGCCGTGGAGCGGTTCCGGCTCGGGCCGCTGAGCTGGGACAACTTGATCAAGGTGACGATGACGTTCCCCGAGCCGGGGCGCCGGCTGGTCAGCGATGTGCGCAGCCCGGGCTGGGTGCACCTCGTCGCCACGGTCACGCTGGAAGCGGACGGCGAGGGCACCCGGGTCACCGAGGACGTGACGGTGACCTTCCCCGGACTGCTGCGCCGCTTTGTCGTCGGCCAGGCCCAGTCGGTGCAAGAATTCCGGGCGGCGGAGCTGGCTCGCCGAATGGCCGGCTAAGAATCAGACGATCGGCAGGCCAGCGATGGCCGCATTGGCCCAGTCGTCGTCGACGGCCACCGCGGCGCGGCCGGAGCGGGCCAGCAGGCTCGCGGCCGCCGCCGCACGGTACCCGGCCGCGCAATGCACCCACACCGTGCCTGCCGGCACTTCGGCGAGCCGAGCGGTGAGCTGCGGCAGGGGAATGTGCATCGCGCCGGAGAGGTGACCGGCATGCCACTCTCCGTCAGCACGGACGTCCAGCACTACCTCGGGACGCTCGGCGGCCAGGTCGGCGAAGGTCACCCGGCGACTCTCGGCGAGATCGGCGGGGCCGCGGGCCGCCCAGTCGTCCGGCGTTCCGGTGGCCGCGGCGGCCGGGCGGTCGATGCCGATCCGGGCCAACTCCCGCTGCGCGTCCGCCACCTGTTGTGGGGAGTCGCCGAGCAGGGTCAGCGGGGTGCCGTGCGGCAGGGTCCAGCCGAGCCAGGTCGCCAGCGGGCCGTCCGCACCGAAGCTCAGCGTGCCAGTGAGGTGTCGATAGGCGTACGCCTTGCGCGCGCGCAGGTCGACGACCCACTCCCCCGCGTCGATCCGCTGGCGCAGCTCGGCCGGATCCGCGCGCCGAGCCGGGCTCAGGTCGATCAGGTCGGCGCCCTGGGCGTTACGAACTCCCATGTGCGCGTAGTACGCCGGATATGCCCCAAGTCCCGCCAGGAGCTGATCCACGTACGCGTCCGCGTGCAACCGCAGCACCGGGTTGACGTTCTTCTCCCGGCCGATCGTCGAGGTGTCCGCATCCGGCGGGGTGGCTGAGCAGAAGCTGCCGAAGCCGTGCGTCGGCCACACCGGGGTCCCGTCCGGCAGCAGGTCCGCGAGCCGTCGCGCCGAAGCGTGCTGGTGCTGGGCGAGGGTGCGGGCGTGCTCGGCGCCGAGCAGGTCGGTGCGTCCGGTCGTACCGAAGAGAAGCGATCCTCCGGTGCAGACACCCGCCACCGCGCCGTCCTGGGTGACCACGTAGGACAGGTGGTGGAAGGTGTGGCCCGGTGTGCCGACGACGGTGAGGCCGAGCCGGTCGGAGATCGCGATGCGGTCGCCGTCGGCGACCGGGTGGCGGTCGAACTCGACCTCCTCCGCGGCGGCGACGAGATAGGCCGCGCCGGTGATCCGCGCCAGGGCGAGGCCGCCCGAGACATAGTCGTTGTGCAGGTGGGTTTCCGCGACGTGGGTGATCCGGAGCCCGAGGCGGCCGGCGACCGCCAGGACCCGGTCGATGTCGCGCTGCGGGTCGATGACCACCGCGACCTCGCCGTCGTGCACGAGGTAGCTACGATCGCCGAGAGATGAGGTTTCCACCACTGCGGTTCCGAAAGTCATCGCTGCCCTCTTTCGACCCGGCACCGTTGCCAGTGCCGTCAGAGTAACCGACCCGACACCCTAAACCCTATCTTGCAGGTAGGCTTTGAAAGGTCTAGCGTCTGCCCCATGGTGAGCGTCCTGAGCCCCGCAGAGGTCAAACGTCCCGACGGCAGCAGCATCGAGTTCGCCAACCTCGACATTGCGGCCACCGCCCCCTGCCTCGACGTCGTCGCCGAGGCCGTCGCCGACCTGCTCCCCTGGTACGGCAGCGTGCACCGCGGTGCCGGTGCGCTCGCCCGCCGCAGCACCCTCGCCTACGAGCAGGCCCGCGAAACCGTCTTCGACCACCTCGGCTGCGGACCGCACGACACCGTCGTCTTCACCCGCAACACCACCGACGCGCTCAACCTGCTCGCCCACGCCGTGCCCGCCGGCACGACCGTGGTCACCTTCGACGCCGAGCACCACGCCAACCTGCTGCCCTGGCGGGAGCCCGTGCGCCTCGGCGTGCCCCGATCAGCCGCGGAAGCGGTCGCCACGCTCGCCGAAACGCTGCCCACGCTCACCGGCCCCGTCCTGGTGGCGGTCACCGCCGCCAGCAACGTCACCGGCGAACTCTGGCCCATCGCCGAACTCGCCGAGGTCGCCCACCGGCACGGCGCCCGCATCGCCGTCGACGCCGCCCAGCTCGCCCCACACGCCGCCGTCGACATGACCGCCCTCGACGTCGACTACCTCGCCCTGTCCGGGCACAAGCTCTACGCCCCCTTCGGGGCTGGCGTCCTCGCCGGACGCGCCGACTGGCTCGACGCCGCGCCGCCCTACCTCGCCGGCGGTGGCGCTACTGCGGCGGTTTCGGCAGACTTCACCGTACGCTGGCATGACGGCCCCGCCCGCCACGAAGCCGGCACTCCCAACCTGATCGGCGTCGTCGCCCTCGCGACCGCCTTTCGGGCGCTGGCCGACGTGGACATGAGCGAAGAACACCGGCTCGTGGCCCGGCTCCGCGCCGGCATCTCCGCCCTGCCGCACGTCGAAGAGCTGCGCCTGTTCGGCCCGGAAGCCCCCCGCGTCGGCATCGTGTCCTTCGCCGTCCTCGGCCGCGATCCCGACGAGCTCAACACCGTCCTGGGCCGTGACCACGCCATCGGGGTCCGCACCGGCCTGTTCTGCGCCCACCCGCTGACCCGCCGCCTACTCGCCGAAGCCACCGCACGCCTCGACCCGGCCGCCGAGCCGCCGGGCGCCGCCATCCGCGCGAGCGCCGGCATCGGCACCACCGAGGAACACATCGACCGTCTGCTGGCCGTCCTCGCGGCCCACGGATAGTCCGGCTACCAGGAGCGTTCGGTGTCCGGGCCGAGCGCTCGAACCACATAGTCGGCAAGATCGGTGCCGACCACCCGGTCCTTCAGCAGAATGCCGGCCGCAGGGTCGGCCAGCTCGTAGGCGAACCGCTCACCGCCGCACCCGCCGACAACCAGCAGGTCGCCATCCCGGACCAGCTGATCCGCCGCCCACACCACCGGCGTGCCGTCGGCCGCACGGATGCCATCGGTCTCCCGCAGCAACTCGACGAGATCATGCGGCAGGGGCAGGCCGAGCCGGCCCTCAGCCGCCGCTATCGCTTGCCCGGAAGCACCGCCGGAAAGGGTCGCTTCGGGCAGAACAGCAAGGATGATGTCGCGCCAGGAGACGGCCAGCATGTCCAGAATCTTACGGCCCCCGCCCGGCGGCAGCCCATTCACAGTTGCCGATCTCGTCCAGGCTGTGTCGGATGTGGAGATCAGATCTGCGGGCCTTGGAGTTCCGGGGCGGCCGCGCGGTGGGCGCGAATGCGCACGCCCAGCTCGAAGAGGCGGCGGGCGTCGGCCGTACTGTGGGCGACGGCGCGGGTGGCGACCTCTTCGGCGACCCCGGCTCACCGTGACAGCGTCGTCGCGAGCTAGCACCGGGACACGGGGGTGGCCGTCACCCCATCAGTCAACGGGCGTCCGTCATCGCGTACGCGCGAAAGGCATCGACCGCGCGTCCGGTCAGGGCCGGGCCGTGGCCGAAGACGGCGTGGTCGAAGTCGAGGCCGGCGAGCTTCTCCACGCTGCGGCGCTGCTGGTCGAGGTCGTCCGACACCATCTTCGGGGTGCTGCCGATCCGGCCACCGCGCTTGCCGGCTGCCGCATCGCCGGCGAAGAGGATCCCGCCGTCGCGGTCGAGCAGGTAGGACAGATGGCCGGGGGTGTGTCCCGGCGTGTGCAGGGCGGTGAAGCCGGGCAGAACGCTCGTGCCGTCCTCATGCACGACGTCGTCGACCGTCGCCGGTTCGGGCGTGCCCATGATCCGGCCGACGATTTTGACGATCGGGTGGTCGACGACGTGCTGCTTCGCGCCGGCCACGTAAGGGACGTCGTCGCGGTGGGCCACCACGCGGGCGCCCGAGCGGCGGCGGATTTCGGCGAGGCCGCCGGTGTGGTCGGCGTGGTGGTGGGTGAGCAGCACGGTGGTGACGTCGCCGATCTTGCGGCGCAGGCCGTGCAGGGCTTTGCCGATCCGCGCCGACTTGCCGGGCAGTCCGGTGTCGACGAGCACCACGCCACTGTCGGTGATGACGAGGTGCACGTGGACATAGCCGATACCGAGCTCGAAGACGCCGTCCACCACTTCACGCATGGCGCGATGATGCCACCCACACCGGTCGCACGCATCGAGACCCGCCGTACGGTGAAAGATCAGCGACGCCGCGCCACGACAGACGCGGCCAGGGCAGCCAGCGCGGTCCGCGCCTCGGGGGTGAGCGGCGCCCAGTCGAGGGCGGCGGTGGCCGTGGCAAGCGCGGCGACGAATCAGGTCCTCGATGCCGTCCCGAGCGCCGGTGGCGGCGGGCCAGCCCGGCCGCATCGGTGGCGGCGGCCGTTTCGACGGTCACGGGGTCAGCCCCGCGAGTTCGAGGAGAAGTCCCTTCACGTCGGTGGCGGCGACGACCGGGCGGGCGGCTTCCGGGTCGGAGCAGAGCAGCACCGGGCCGTCGGCAGGGTCGGTGGGCAGCCGCCCGTGCGAGCCGCGGACCGCGCGGGCGCCGGCGTCCAGGCCGACCACGTCCATGGTGTACCGCAGGCCGACCTTCTTCCGCAGCAGGGCCAGCGCGGCGCGGCCCTTGGCGGCGTTCGGTCCGGCCGGGTCGAAGAACAGCTCGGCGGGGTCGTAACCGGGTTTGCGGTGGATGTCGACGAGCCGCGCGAAGTCCGGCGCCGCCGCATCGTCGAGCCAGTAGTAGTACGTGAACCAGGCGTCTGGTGCGGCAACCAGCACCAGTTCGCCGGAGCGTTCGTGGTGGAGGCCGGCCGCGGCCTGCGCGGGACGGTCCAGGACGTCGGCAACTCCGGGCAGGGCGGCGCACAGTTTCGCGACTGCGGGGACGTCGTCCGGCGCCGCGACGTAGACGTGGGCGATCTGGTGGTCGGCCACCGCGAAGGCGCGGGACGTCCACGGGTCGAGGTATTCCATTCCCGCCTGGGTGTGCACGTGCAGCAGGCCCTCGCGGCGCAACAGTCGGTTGATGTCCGCGGGGCGGGAGACGTCGGTGATGCCGTATTCGGAGAGAACGACCACGGTGGCACCCCGGGCGGCCGCGGCGTCGAGCAGCGGGCCGAGGGTGGCGTCCAGCTCGGCGGCGGCTGTGGCGGCGCGCGGCGACGAGGGGCCGTACCGTTGCAGGTCGTAGTCGAGGTGGGGCACGTAGACCAGGGTGAGGTCGGGGTGGTGGGCGGCCATGATCTGTTCGGCGGTCCGGCAGATCCAGGCCGACGAAGCAAGGCCAGCGTTGGCCCCCCAGTAGCTGAAGAGGGGAAAGGTGCTGAGCTCGTCGTGCAGGCTCGGCGGGTAGGTGTAGCAGTCCGGCTCTTTGCGCCCGTCTGCGCGGTAGATCGGCCGCGGTGTCACCGTCCAGTCCACCTGCGCGCCCATCGCGTACCACCAGCAGATGTTGGCGACGGTGTAGCCGGGGGCGCACTTTCGCGCGGCATCCCACACCTTCTCGCCGTGCACCAAAGCGTTGTGTTGGCGCCAGAGCAGCACCTCGCCGAGGTCGCGGAAGTACCAGCCGTTGCCGACGATCCCGTGCTCGCTCGGCAGGGTTCCGGTGAGGAACGTCGACTGCACCGTGCAGGTCACAGCGGGCAACACAGTGCCGAGTGTGGCCTGGAAGCCGTGCTCGGCGAGCCGAGAAAGCCGGGGCATGTGCCGCAGCAGTCGGGGCGTCAGCCCGACCACGTCGAGCACCACGACCGGCGTCACGACGACATCCCGGGGATTGCCCGCAGCCGGTCCCGGGCGAAGGCCAACTCCGCGGCGATCCCGGCTGCCAGGTCGGCCGGTCCGGCCGGGCGGGACTGCGGCGGCAGCACCTGCCAGGTGTACGTCTCGACGTCGAAGTGATCGCAGTCCGCCGCCTGGTCGCCGATCAGTTCCCGCAGCGCGTCATCCAGCACGTCGGTGGTGGCGGCCAGCGGCGGGACCGGTGCCTGGTGCAGGGGCACGTGGTAGTGCACCCGCCACGGCTGGGCGTCACCGCCGGGGGTGGCGAGGGCCTGGTCCAGGTCGTCGGTGGACAGCCACACCGGTCCCCGGGTCTGGTGCAGGAAGCGCGGTTCCACGTACGCGTCGAGCACTTCCGCGTCCCGGCGCGGATCGGCACTGGCTAGCGCCGCCGAGATCTGGGTCTTCACCACCGGCAGGTTCGCCGCGCGCAGCCGTTTCAGGGCGTCCCCCGGGTCTTCCCACGCGCAGGCCAGGTGGGCGAGGTCGAGGCAGATGCCGAGCACCGAGGTATCGACGTCGCCGAGCAGCGCGACCGCCTCGGTGGTGTTCTCGATGATGCACCCCGGTTCGGGCTCGAACGCCACCCGGACGGGTCGGGGCAGGTCGTGCAGTCCGCGGGCGAGCTCGTCGAGGGCGCGGCGGCACGCGCTCGCCCGTTCGTCGTCCCACGGCGACCGCCAGGCCAGTGGCAAAGTGGAGATCGAACCGCGCACCGCGTCGTCGGGCAGGAGCCCGATCAACACCCGGGCCAGATCCATCGTGTACGCGAGTCGCCGCGGCGCCGCCCAGTCGGGCTGGTACACGGCGTGCTTGACCACCGGCTGCTGAAACGCCTCGTACGGAAACCCGTTGAGTGTCACCACTTCCAGTCCCCGCGCGTCCAGCTCCTGACGCAGCCGCCGCAGGTCAGCCTGATCGCCGGCGAGCCCGGCAGCCACCGGTGCGGCAAGCCAGAGCCCCAGCCCCAGCACGTCGGCGTCGAGGCGCTCCCGGATCGGTACGGCGTACGTGTCGAGCTGCTCGAGGATCCCGTCCAGGCGCTCGGCAGCGTGCACGTTGGTGCAGTACGACAGGTGCACCGTCGTACCGTCGCGGTGTCGGAGGCGCATCAGCTGCCGCCCCGCGCGATGGAGCTGCCCGCGTACGCGCCGGTGCCGTCGGGTGGGGTGAGGTCGAGCCGGCCGGACTGCCCGTAGAACTCGGCGGGGTTGCGCCACAGCACGCGGTCCACGTCGTCGGCGGTGAATCCGGCCGCCAGCATGGCCCGACCGGTGGCGACGGTGAGCAGCGGGTCGGAGTGGCCCCAGTCGGCGGCCGAGTTGATGAGGACCCGCTCGGTGCCGTACTCGCGGAGGATCTCCACCATTCGCGGCGGCGACATCTTGGTCTCGGGGTAGATCGAGAAGCCGAGCCAGCAGCCCGAGTCGCGCACGGCGGCGACGGTGACCTCGTTGAGGTGGTCGACGGCGACCAGGCCGGGGTCGAGGCCCGACGCGGCGACCACGTCCAGGCTGCGTCGGGTGCCGGCCAGCTTGTCCCGGTGCGGGGTGTGCACGAGGGCGGGCAGTTCGTAACGCAGGGCGAGCTCGAGCTGGGCGGCGAACGCCTCGTCCTCGGCGGGGGTCATGGCGTCGTACCCGATCTCCCCGACCGCGACCACGCCGTCCTTGTCCAGGTAGCGCGGCAGCAGGTCGAGCACGCCCTTGCAGCGCGGGTCGTTGGCCTCTTTCGGGTTGAGGGCGAGGGTGGCGTGGTGCCGGATGCCGAACTGCGCGGCCCGGTACGGCTCCCAGCCCAGCAACGAGTCGAAGTAGTCGGCGAACGACCCCGGGTTGGTGCGCGGCTGCCCGAGCCAGAACGCGGGCTCGACCACTGCCTGCACGCCGTGTTCCGCCATCCGCCGGTAGTCGTCGGTGGTTCGTGAGGTCATGTGGATGTGCGGGTCGAAGACGCGCATCAGTCCTCCTTGCGCAGCAGGTGCCGGTTGAGCAGCGCGAGTGCGTCGGCCGGCATGCGCCGTCCAGCGGCGGCCCGCTCACGCGCGAGGGCGGTGAGCATGGCGGTGAGGGCGGCGTCGGTCCGGTCCTCGAGGCGGTCGACGCCGCTGAGCGGGACGCCCATGAAGACGCACTTCACGACCCCCTGGCGCCAGGTCGCGGCGTCGAGCTGCGCCGCGTACGGCCCGAGGGCGGCCAGCACCAGCCGCGGGTCGTTGGTGCGCAACGCGTCCTCGGCCCACGGCACCCCGGCGGCGCCGATGTCGAGCAGCGGCAGGGCGTGCAGCACCGCGAGCCGTTCGGCGGGGTCGCCATGCCAGTACAGGTCACCGATGCGGGCCGGGTCGTGCAGCGCGATCAGGAGCAGCACCCGGCCGGCCTGCCCGGCGGTCCACCCCGGCCGGTCCGGCAGCGGCGCCCGCCCGAGCTTGCGGCCGGCCCGGGCGAACAGCGGCCCGGCGCAGTCCGGGTCGGCGCGCACGCGGGTCTCGGCGTCATCCAGCCAGGCTTTTCCGGGTACGGCGGCCACGACCGCGCGCAACTCGTCGACGTTCACGAGGTGCCCTCCCGCTCGGCGGCGCGCAGGAAGGCGAGCGAGTCCCGCGCGACCGCAGGCGCAGCGTGTGAGTGCCGGGGCAGCTCGACGGCGACCAGGCCGCGGTACCCGCCGTCCCGCAAAGCCCGCAGCACGGGCGGAAAATCGATCTCCCCGGTGCCGAACTCCAGATGCTCGTGCACGCCCCGACGCATGTCGTCTATCTGCACGTTGACCAGGTACGGCGCGGCCGCCGCCACGCAATCCGGCACGGTCGCGGTCTCGGTGCACCGGCAGTGCCCGATGTCGAGCGTGAGCCCGAAGTGAGCCGGAGCGCCCAGGGCGGCGCGTAGCCGGTGCCACCCGGCCAGGTCCTCGACGAGCATGCCCGGTTCGGGCTCGAAGCCGATCGGCACGCCGAGTGTCGCGGCGGCGCTGGTGATTTCGGCACACCCGTCAACCAGCCGAGACCAGGCCGTGCGGGGGTCCACCTCGGCGGGCCGGACCCCGGACCAGCAGGACAACGCTTCGGCGCCCAGGTCGGCGGCGACGGCGAGGGACCGGCGCAGGAAGTCGAGCCGCAGCTTGCGGTCGTCGTGCAGCAGGGTGGGCGCGTGCTTGCGCCACGGGTCGAGCAGATAGCGGGCGCCGGTTTCGACGACCAGCGCGAGGTGGCGGTCGCGCACCTGGTCGGCGACGGCGGCGACCCGGCGCGCCAGGCCGGGGGCGAACGGGTCGAGATGATCGTGGTCGAGGGTGAGCGCGACGCCGTGGTAGCCGAGGTCGGCGAGGACCCGGATCGCCTCGGTGAGGCGGTGGTGGGCGAAACCGTTGGTGCCGTAGCCGTACCGCAGGCTGGTCATGTGGGTGACACCCGGCGGGCGAGCAACCGGCCGAGCGGCGCGGCAGCCGCGACGACCAGTCCGACGAGCGGGTTTCCGGCCCGAGCGGTAAGCGCGCCCTGCAGCGTGGGCAGGGCGGTGATGCCGGCCCCGACGGCGGCACGCACGCGAGACGGCCGGGCATCGCGCAGCAGGACGGACTGAGCCCGCCCGTAGGTGGCCGCGTATCGACCGGCGAGCACAGCGGCGACGGGTCCCCCGCTGAGGCTGGTGGTGCCGGTGACCGCCGTGGTCGTGGCGAGCGCCAGGGCGGGCTGCCAGGCGTTGGGGCAGCCGGCGACCTCGTGCCGGGAGGTGACGGTCAGCGCGAAGGTGTGCGCGGCGATGGTGGCGGCCGCGGGCAGTGCCCGTACGGGATCGCCGGCGCTGGCGCCCAGCAGCACGTCGAGCGCGCGGCAGGCGGCCATGCCGAGCGGTCCGGCCGCGGTGTTCTTGAGCTGCAGGTCGTAGGTCCACACCGCGGCTGCCAGCGGAACCGCGACGGCGAGCGCCCGAGGCCCCCCGGCCCGGCCCGCGAGGACCAGCCCGGCGGCGGTGAGCCACCCGGCGACGCCGAGCGCGACGGGCGGCGACACCCGGCCGGACGGGATCGGGCGCTCCGGACGTTCGACGGCGTCAAGGTCCTTGTCGGCCCAGTCATTGGCGGCCATCCCGGCCCAGTAAAGGCAGACCGACGCGGCGGCGAGGCCGGCGCTGCGCCGCCCGAGCGTTCCCGCGGCGGCGGCGCCGGCGATGACGTCACCCGGCACCGACAGCGCAGCGGGTGCCCGAACCAGCTCGGCGAGGGTACGCAACGGCGCCTTCATCGCGTCCGTCCCAGGCTCGCGCTGAACGATACGAGGGTGTCCCATTGCGCGGTGAGCCCGGCCGGACCGTCGCCCAGCGGATCTTTGAAGAAGAAGCCCAGCTCGGTCAGCGGCCCGTGCCGCCCGGCCCGGTGCGCGGCGGCGGTCAACCGGGCGAGGTCCAGGACCAGCGGCGCGGCCAGCGCGGAGTCGCAGCCGTGCCAGGTGAACTCCATGCGCATGCCGGTGCCGAGGAAGCCGGCGAAGGTGATCAGGTCCCAGGCGGTCTTGAAGTCACCGATCTCGGCGACGTGCTCGATGCGGCTGGTGCCCTCCGGCGTGTAGCCGAGCGCGTCGCCGAGCACCCGTTGCTTGCTGGCGACCTTGGCGGCGTTGGCGGCCGGGTCGGCGAGGTTGGCACCGTCACCGCCGCCCAGCAGGTTCAGCCCGGACCAGCTGGTGACCTGCAAATGGCGCAGGGCGAACATGGGCGCCAGCACCGACTTGACCAGAGTCTCGCCGGTCTTGCCGTCGTTGCCGGCGTACGGCAGGCCGGCCTCAGCCGCCAGCTCGGCGAGCGCGGGCAGCCGGGCCCCGGTCGAGGGCGTGAAGTCCACGAAGGCGCACCCGGCCTCGAAGGCGGCGTACGCGGCGAGCGCACTCGCGGGCAGCACCGGCTGCGCACCGCGAAGCGCAGTCCGCAGGGCGGCGAGTGACCAGTGCGCGGCATGCGGTTCCGGGGCGGGTTCCGTGGTGGCGACGTCCACGACCACGACCCGGTCGAGGGCGTGCCGCTGCTGGAAGTCGCGCAGGTCCGCGGTGATCGCCGCGGCCGTCTGCGCCTGGGTGTCGGCGCTCGGCAGCGGACGCAGCTCCTGCTCGACGCGGGCGAGATCGTCGGTGAGCGCGGCAACCAGCCGGCCCGGCAGGACACCGGCGTCGGCCAGGGACTCGGCCTTCTTCACCACCGGCAGGGCGACCACGTCGTGCCCGCCGAACTCGAGATCCGCCCAGCCGGGCAGGTCGGCGCCGCGCAGCTCCGGCAGCTCGGTGACGCAGCCGGTGGGTGCGACGAGCCCGGCGCGGAGGGCGAGGGCTCCGGTGAGGGCAGTGACGGCAACGGAGCCACGAGCGCCGATGAGCCAGACTCCGGTACGCATGCGGCATCCCTCCAAGAAAGGACGGAGACCACCCCGAGATAACACGAAGTGTCTCCTGCGTTACGTCAAGCGACGCTACGCAGTCCGGCAGGCAAAGAAAACCCTCGATATCGAGAAACTTCTTTCCGTGCCGAACGAACTTTCTCCTCGGGCTACGAAAGTAGGCCGGGGATCAGGCGGGCACCGCCAACCGGAACCCCACCCCACGCCGGTTCTCGATCCAGCCCGGATCGCCCAACTTGCGGCGCAAGCTGGCCACATGGAAGTCCAGCGTCCGGCTGGGACCGGCAAAGTCCGGCCCCCACACCGCCTCCAGAATCCGGCGCCGAGCCAGCACCGCACCGGGAGTCCGGGCCAGCACGGAGAGCAGCTCGTACTCCTTCGGACTCAGCGAGACCGGGATCTTATGAATGCGGACCTGGCGGTTCCGGGAGTCGATCGCGAGCGGACCGAACACGCGTACGGGTCGACTCGCCGCCTTGACCCGGTCCGCCAACTGCTGGACATCGACCGGCTTCGGCAGGCAGTCGCCGGAGCCCAGCGCCATGCCGAGAATCTGCTCCGCGTCGTCACCCGGCGCGGTCAGCATGATCAGCGGCGCCTCCCCGGCACGCCCCCACCGACGGCGCATCGCGGCACCATCCAGGTCGGGCAACCCGGCGTCCAACAGCACCAGATCGGCGGGCGCGGCGGCCAGCGCGGCAGCGCCGGTCGTGACGTGCTCGGCCATGATGCCGTACCGGGACAGGCCGCCCACCAGCGGTTCGGCCAAGGACTCGTCGTGCGCCACCAGCAGGACCCTCATGCCCGCTGATACGGATGCCGAGGCCTTCCCGGTTCACCGAACCCTGGTCCGGCGGTTGTCGAGCAGCCAGCGCAGCCCCGAGCGCCGCAGACCCCGAGGCATCCGCCGCGCGTTCCTGCGCCACCACTCCGGCTCAGCCAACCGCGCTTGCAGCCGCTCGTCGACCCACGGCCCGCCCGTGGAGAGCAACCCGCCCGCGACCGCCTGCCCGTCGATCCGCCGCCGGACCCGGCTCGCGTACGCCGGGCCGAAGAAGCACCAGGCCGGCGGCTGCGGCGGCAATCCCAGCCAGTCCCCGAACGGCGCGAGGTACGGCTCCTCCCGGCGCTCCGGCGGCCCCACCAACTCCCGCCCGTCGAGAATCATGGCCCCGGCGATCGACGCGGAGACGTACACCGTGCCGGGGTGGGTCAGGGCGAGCGCGAACCGGCGCACCCGCTCGTCGTCCACCCCGACCTCCGCATGCAGCGAGTGCACGTCGATCGGCCCGCACGGCGAGGACGCAGCGGCAGCAAAGGTGGCGTGGTGGATCGGCGGCTCGCCGTCCATCGCCAACAGTGAGTCCGCCTTGGCGTACGCCTGCAGCAGCCCCGCCTCGCCCACTCGGTCGAACCGGCCACGCAACGGCTCGGAACTGCCGAAACGCGTAGGCATCGCCGCCGGCAGGTGCTCCCGTGCCGCCGCCAGCCAGCGTGGCACGATCGGCGGCGAGTCCCGGCGGCGTTCGTACCAGCGCACGACCAGCACGTCGACCGTGCGCTCCGCCATCCGCTAGATCTCGTAGGCGAGGTTGGGGCGCAGCCAGCGCTCGATCTCGTCGACACCCAGCCCACGGCGGGCGGCGTAATCCTCGATCTGGTCCTTCGCGAGCCGACCCACGGTGAAGTAGCGCGACTGGGGGTGGGCGAAGATCAGGCCGCTGACCGCCGCCGCCGGGGTCATCGCGTACGACTCGGTCAGGCCGATGCCCAGCTCCTGCGCGCCGAGCAGCGCGAAGAGGTCTTCCTTTTCGCTGTGGTCGGGGCTGGCCGGGTAGCCGAGCGCCGGCCGGATGCCCCGGAAGCGCTCGGCGTGCAGGTCCGCGAGCTCCGGCTGGGCGTCCGGCTCGAACCAGTCGCGGCGGGCCTGCAGGTGCACATGCTCCGCGAAGGCCTCGGCGAGCCGGTCGGCGAGGGCCTTGACCATGATCGCGCGGTAGTCGTCGTGTTCCGCCTCGTACTGGGCGGCCAGCTCCTCGGCGCCGTGGATGGCGACGGCGAAGCCGCCGAGGTGGTCGCCCTTTTCCGGGGTTTCCTGCTGTTTTCCGCCGCGGGGAAGTGCAGGCGAGATGTAGTCGGCGAGGCAGCGGTTGGCGCGGCCTTCCGGCTTGGCGGTCTGCTGGCGCAGCATCGGGAACCGGACGCCGCCGGCCAGCACGATGTCGTCGCCGTCGGCGTGGGCGGGCCAGAAGCCGTAGGTGCCGCGGGCCTGGAACGCGTTGTCGGCGATGATCTTGTCCAGCAGGGTGTTCGCGTCGTCGAAGAGCTCGCGGGCGACCGGCTGCTCCAGGATCGCCGGGTACTTGCCCTTGAGCTCCCAGGCGAGGAAGAGGAACTGCCAGTCGATCATCTCCCGCAGCGTGGCGATCTCCGGCTCGACCGTCCGGACGCCGATGAACGTGGGCGTCGGCAGGTCGGTGAAGTCGACGATCTCCCGGTTGGCGCGGGCCTGCGCGACGGTGAGCAACGGCTGGGCGTGCCGATTGGCGTGCTGCTCGCGCAGCCGCTCCTGCTCGGCCCGGTTGTTCGTGTCCAGTGTCCGCGCACGACCCGGGTCGAGCAGGTCGGACACCACGCCGACAACCCGGGAAGCGTCGAGCACGTGCACGGTCGTCCCCTCGTACGCCGGGGCGATCCGCACGGCCGTGTGCTGCCGCGACGTGGTAGCACCGCCGATGAGCAGCGGCAGGCTGATGCCGCGGCGCTGCATCTCGGCGCCGACCGCGACCATCTCGTCCAGCGACGGGGTGATCAGGCCGGACAGGCCGATCGCGTCGGCGCCCTCGGCGACCGCGGTGTCCAAAATCTTCGCGGCCGGCACCATCACCCCGAGGTCCACGACCTCATAGTTGTTGCAGCCGAGCACCACGCCCACGATGTTCTTGCCGATGTCGTGCACGTCGCCCTTCACCGTGGCGAGCACGACCTTGCCCTGGCCACGGCCGCCCGCCTTCTCCTTGTCCATGAAGGGTTCCAGGTAGGCGACCGAGCGCTTCATCACCCGGGCGCTCTTGACCACCTGGGGCAGGAACATCTTGCCGGAGCCGAACAGGTCGCCCACGACCTTCATGCCGTCCATCAGCGGGCCCTCGATGACGTCGAGGGGCCGGTCGAGCAGCTGCCGGGCCTCTTCGGTGTCCTCCTCGACGAAGTCGACGATGCCGTGGATCAGCGCGTACGACAGCCGCTCGCCGACCGGGCCCTCACGCCAGGAAAGGTCGACGGTGCGCTTGGTGCCCGAACCGGTGACCGTGGAGGCGAAGGTGACCAGCCGGTCGGTGGCGTCCTCGCGGCGATCGAAGATGACGTCCTCGACCAGCTCGAGCAGGTCGGCCGGAATGTCGGCGTAGACAGCGAGCTGGCCGGCGTTGACGATGCCCATGTCCAGCCCGGCGCGGACGGCGTGCAGCAGGAACGCCGAGTGCATGGCCTCCCGGACGACGTCGTTACCGCGGAACGCGAAGGACAGGTTGGAGATGCCGCCGCTGGTGCGCGCGCCCGGGCAGCGCTGTTTGATCTGCGGCAAAGCATCGATGAACGCCTTGGCGTAGCCGTTGTGCTCGGCGATGCCGGTCGCCACGGCCAGCACGTTGGGGTCGAAGATGATGTCCTCGGGTGCGAACCCGGCCGCGGTGACCAGCAGGTCGTACGCCCGCGCGCAGATGTCGACCTTGCGCTCGGTGGTGTCGGCCTGGCCCTGCTCGTCGAAGGCCATGACGACCACGCCGGCGCCGTAGTCCTTGATCTTGCGGGCCTGCGCGAGGAACGGTTCCTCGCCCTCCTTGAGGCTGATCGAGTTGACTACGCCCTTGCCCTGCACGCACTTGAGGCCGGCCTCGAGCACGGTCCACTTCGAGCTGTCGATCATGACCGGGATCCGGGCCACCTCGGGCTCGGTCGCGATCAGGTTGAGGAAGGTGGTCATCGCCTGCTCGCTGTCGAGCAGGTCGGCATCCATGTTCACGTCGAGCAGGTTGGCGCCGCCGCGGACCTGCTCGAGGGCGACGTCGACGGCGGCCTGGTGGTCGTCCGCCTCGATGAGCCGGCGGAACTTGGCCGAGCCCGTGACATTGGTGCGCTCACCGATCATCACGAATCCGGTGTCCGGCCCGATCGCGAACGGCTCGAGACCACTGAACCGGGTGGTACGCGGCGGCTCGGCGACCGGCCGGGGCGCGCTGCCCCGGACGGCGTCGGCGATCGCCGCGATGTGCGCTGGTGAGGTGCCGCAGCAGCCACCGACAACGTTGACCATGCCGGCGGCGGCGAACTCGCCGACCAGCCCGGCAGTCTCGGCCGGCGTTTCGTCGTATCCGCCGAAAGCGTTCGGCAGACCGGCGTTGGGGTGACAGGCCACATGCGCGCCGGCGATCCGGGACAGCTCGGCGACGTGCGGGCGCATCTCGGCCGCGCCCAGCGAGCAGTTGACGCCGACCACCAGAGGCTCAGCCCGTTCGATCGAGCGCCAGAACGCCTCCACGGTCTGCCCGGACAGGGTGCGGCCGGACAGGTCGACGATGGTCACCGAAATCCAGAGCGGCAGCTGGGGTGCCACCTCACGGGCGGCGGCGATGGCGGCCTTGGCGTTGAGGGTGTCGAAGATCGTCTCGACCAGCAGCAGGTCCACGCCGCCCTCGGCCAGCGCGGAGATCTGCTCCGCATAGGTGGCTTTGACCTGGTCGAAGGTGACCGTACGGAAGGAGGGGTCCTCGACCCGCGGGGAGAGCGAGAGGGTCACGTTGAGGGGGCCGACGGACCCAGCGACGAACTTGCCGCCGGCCTCGTCGGCGGCCTGCCGGGCGAGCTGGGCGCCGCGGACGTTCATGTCCCGCACCAGCGACTCGAGGCCGTAGTCGGCTTGAGCGATGCCCGTCGCGGTGAACGTGTTCGTCGTCGTGATGTCGGCGCCGGCGGCGAGGTACTGCCGGTGGACGTCGAGGATGACGTCGGGGCGGGTGAGGTTGAGCAGGTCCGGATCGCCGGTGACGTCCTTGGGGTGGCCGTCGGTGATCAGCTCGCCGCGGTAGTCGGCGGGCGTGAGTTTCGCGCCTTGCAGCATCGTGCCCCACGCGCCGTCGAGCACCAGCACCCGCTGCGCCATGAGTTCGCGCAGCGTCGCCGTCGCGTCCCGGTTCGGCATTGTTGCGTTCATGCTGACCACCTCCGCGGAAATCTCGGAGGCGCCCTTGGTCGGTGTATCCAGTCCGAGCGTGGCGGGGTGGTCCCCGTCGCAGCGCCCCTCGGTCTGGGGCACAAGGTTACCGGAAGCCGGTCGTATCACCGCCTCGGGCGGATGCCGTCCCGCTCCGTGGACGAGCCGCTGCCGGGCCGTCACCGAGGGCTCACGTCACGCGTTGCGAGCCGTCCCCGCGTCACGCGGCGCCACCGGGCAGGTCAGGCGTTACGGGCCGCAATCGCTGCTCCGACAGCCAGAACCACGCGCCGTGGTGCCCGACGGCTCGCCGCCACGGTGAGCCGGTTGCGCCGACCCGAAATCACGCTCGGCGGCGGGTTGCGGCGGTCGAGGGTACGCAGCGCGCGGGCGACCACCTCGGCCGGCGTCTGCCGGGGCTGGCCGCCGTCGGCCGCGTCGGTCCCGACGACGTCGAAGAACTCCGTGCTGGTCGCCCCCGGTGACAGCGCGAGCACGCGCAGCCCGGTGCCGCGCGACTCCTGCCACAGCGCCTCAGTGAAGTGCAGGACGAAGGCCTTGGCGGCGGCGTAGACGGCCATGGACGGTAGGGGCAGGTAACCGGCAACGCTAGCGACGTTGACGAGAACTCCGGTGCCCGCGGCGCGCAGCGGCGCGATGAACGCTCGACTGATCCCCACCAGCGCGGCCAGGTTGACGTTGATCATGCTCGCCAGTCGGGCCGGATCCTCCGTGTGGAACGGTCCGTAACAGCCGAAGCCCGCGTTGTTGATCACTCCGGTCACCGCCAGTCCGCGTGCCGCCGTTGCTGCGGCGAGCGTGGGTCCGGCATCCGGGAGACTCAGGTCCTGCGCAATGACGGCCACCGAGACGCCGTGTGTGTCGGTGAGCTTTGTCGCCAGCTCGCGCAGCCGGTCTTCGCGGCGCGCGACGAGAACCAGATCCGAGCCACGAGCGGCGAGCCGCCGGGCGAACTCGGCGCCGATTCCCGAGCTGGCGCCGGTGATGAGGGTGGTCTGCACGCGATAGTCGACAGGCGTCATCGCAACACCATACGTCAGTTGTGACACTGAGTGTCTATCATGACGGAGAGTGTGCATCGCGGGTGACCCACCGTCACGATCACCCGGACGGCCGGCGGTCAGTCGTCCCAACGGCCGGTTCTCGCCGCCTTCCGCCTCCCCCGCTTCGACGTACCGCTAGGTCAACAGGCAGGATGCTGCGGTACCGCGCGATTGTTCAGGAGACGGACATGGAGATCCACCACTTCGAGCACGGTTGGCTGACGCCGACCGCCAGCTATCTGCTGTCGGTGCTCGGCGCACTGCTCGGCCTGTCGTGCGCGCGGCGGCTGCGTGCCGCGACGACCACCGGCGGCCGCGCCTGGTGGCTGTCGCTGTCCGCGTTCGCTCTCGGCGCTACCGGCATCTGGACCATGCACTTCGTCGCCCTGCTCGGCTTCACGGTGCCGGGCACACCGATCCGCTATGACCTCTCACTGACCGTCGCCAGCGCCGCCGTGGCCGTGGTGGCGGTGGGTGCCGGGATACTGGTCGTTTTCCGCGGCGAACGGGCGCGATCCAGCCGCATTCTCCTGGGCGGCGTGCTGGCCGGGCTCGGCGCCGTCGGCATGCACTACCTGAGCATGGCGGGCGTGAACCTGAATGGCGAGATCAACTACGCCACCCTGCCGGTCATCGCCTCCATCGCCATCGCCGTTCTGGCGGCCACCGCCGCCCTGTGGCTGGCTGCCACCGTACGCGCATCGGCCGCGGTCTTCGGCGCAGCGCTGATCATGGGGCTCGCGGTCAACGGCATGCACTACACCGGCATGGCAGCGATGTCGGTGCGGGCCGGGGCACCCGACGGCTCCCCGCCCGGGACGACCGGCACAGCGCTGCTCATCCCGGTCGGCCTCACGGCTCTCATCGGCGTCCTGGGCGTGTTTGCCGCACTGATGTCCCCACAGCGCGAAGAGGGCCCCGAAGCTGCGGCACTCCTGGATGCCCCGCGCCGCACCGCGGCAGCTCCCCTCCCTGCGCCGCACCCGGTGTTCGGCGGTGGACCGGCGCCTGTGTCGCCGAATGCGGGACCGGGGCAGCCGGGCTCAGCAGACTCCGGGTCGCACGCCGGCCCGACCAACACGGGCCCCGTGCCGCGGCAGCAGCGTCGCTCCGCGCTGGGCGACGCGAGTTGGACCTATCGGGACCGCACTCCACGGCAGTAGCCCCCGCTCTCAGCACACGGCCCCCGTCCGCTCGGACGGGGGCCGCTCTGCATGCGCGTCTTTGGTTTAACCGGTTTCGCCCGCTCTACACCACCGTCGCGAAAAACGCCGTCGCCCGATCAGTCGAGAAAAATCTTGCGAGCACCGCAATCTTCGTCATCGAAGATCTTCTTTGATAAGTTGCCCTTGATCAGGGATCTTGCATTTCACATGCGTACGCGAATGCCGACATCCGAAGGCGTCGGTGCCGAATCGTTACTTGCTTGATCGATCCGAGTCATTGCGCAGAGCCGCTGCCCACTCTTGACTGACAGCCGGGGGAACCGAAATCCGTGACGGTTATGGTCACGCCGCGGCGTGATGTGGCTGAAGGAGAGGCATGTTCGGTCAAACCAGGAGTCAGCGCCTTCGCGGTGCGCTGGCCGGCACCCTGGGCGCCGGTCTGGTGCTCGGCATGGCCGCCTGCAGTAGCAGCGGCGACTCCACCGACGAGAACGTCGCGAAGCAGACCATCGACTGCACCCAGTTCAGCTCGTACGGCGATCTGAAGGGCAAGAAGGTCACGGTCTTCGCGAGCATCGTGACGCCGGAGGACAAGGCGTACACCGACTCGTACAAGCCGTTCGAGGACTGCACCGGCGTCGACGTGGTCTATCAGGGCGACAAGTCCTTCGAGACGCAGGTGCTGGTCCAGGCCAAGGCCGGCAACCCGGCGGACATCGCCATCGTTCCGCAGCCCGGCCTGCTCAAGCAGCTCGTCGCCACTGGCAAGGCGGTCGAGGCGCCGGCAGAGGTCGCCGCCAACGTCGACAAGTTCTGGGGCAAGGAGTGGAAGGGCTACGCCACGGTCGACGGCAAGTTCTACGCCGCGCCGTCCGGAGCCAGCGTGAAGTCCCTCGTGTGGTACTCGCCCAGCGAGTTCCAGGAGAAGGGCTACCAGATCCCGACGACGCTGGACCAGCTCAAGGAGCTGTCCGACAAGATCGCCGCGGACAACGGCCGTAAGCCGTGGTGTGCCGGCATCTCCAGCGGTGAGGCCACGGGCTGGCCGGTCACCGACTGGATGGAGGACATGATGCTCCGGCTGTCCGGGCCGGAGACCTACGACAAGTGGGTCAACCACGAGATCCCGTTCAACGGCCCCGAGTCCACCGCCGCTCTGGATGCGGTCGGCGCTTACCTGAAGAACGACAAGTACGTCAACGGCGGCCTCGGCGACGTCAAGAGCATCGCGACCGTCACCTTCCAGGACGCCGGCCTGCCGATCGTGGACGGCGCCACCTGCTCGCTGCACCGCCAGGCGAGTTTCTACGCCGCGAACTTCGACAAGGAGACCAAGGTGGCCGAGGACGGCGACGTCTTCGCGTTCTACCTGCCCGGCAAGGACGCCACCACCAAGCCGGTGCTCGGCGGCGGCGAGTTCAACCTGGCCTTCGCCGACCGGCCCGAGGTCAAGGCGTTCCAGCTCTACCTGTCCACCGACACCTGGGCCAACAACAAGGCGAAGGTGTCGCAGGGCTGGGTCAGCGCCAACAAGGGCATCGACCCGAACAACCTGAGCAACCCGATCGACAAGCTCGCCGCGACCATCCTCAAGGACCCGAAGACCGTCTTCCGGTTCGACGGCTCGGACCAGATGCCGGCCGCGATCGGCTCCAACGCCTTCTGGAAGCAGTCGACGAACTGGATCACCGGTCAGGACACCAAGACCACGGTGGACAACATCGAGAACGCCTGGCCTCAGTGAGCTGACGCCACTTCCGGGGCCGGTCGCCGCAGGGTGACCGGCCCCGCCGCCCCCAAGGAGGTGCTCGTCGCGTGCTCACCGCCGAGACCAACACTGCCAAGATCGGGCTGATGCTCCTCGCGATCCTGCTGTTCGCGGCGGTCGTGGGCATCATGCTCTTCCTCGCCACCCTGTTCCGCGGCCGCCGCGCCGACCGCTGGGTCGCGTACGCCTACCTCACCCCGACCCTGCTGATGCTGCTGGTCGGCCTGCTGTACCCGGGCGTACGCACCATCTTCCAGTCCTTCTTCGACGCGGCCGGATCCTCGTTCATCGGCCTCGACAACTATCAGAAGATCTTCACCGACAGCGAGCAGCTCACCGTCCTGCGCAACACGGTGCTGTGGGTGGTCGTGACACCCTTCGTCGCCACCGCGGTCGGCCTGCTCTACGCCATCCTGGTGGACAAGTCCCGGTTCGAGGCCGCCGCCAAGGCGCTGATCTTCCTGCCCATGGCGATCTCCTTCGTCGGCGCCTCGATCATCTGGAAGTTTGTCTACGAGTACCGGCCGGACCAGGGCAACGTCCAGCAGATCGGCCTGCTCAACCAGATCGTCGTCTGGCTCGGCGGCACCCCGCAGCAGTGGATCGTCGAGTCTCCGCTCAACACGTTCCTGCTGATCGTGATCATGATCTGGATCCAGGCCGGCTTCGCGATGACGGTCCTGTCGGCGGCCATCAAGGCCATCCCGGACGACATCGTGGAGGCCGCACGGCTCGACGGCGTCACCGCCTGGGGCATGTTCCGCTTCGTCACGCTGCCGGCGATCCGGCCGGCGGTGGTCGTGGTGCTGACCACCATCGGCATCGGCACGCTCAAGGTCTTCGACATCGTCCGCACCGCCACCGGCGGCCAGTACAACACCAGCGTCATCGCCAACGAGTTCTACAGCCAGAGCTTCCGCAGCGACAACCAGGGTCTCGGCGCCGCGCTGGCAGTCCTGCTGTTCCTGCTGGTGATCCCGATCGTCGTCTACAACATCCGGCAGCTCCGTCGTTCGGAGGCGCTATGACCACGACCACCCCGCCCACGACCACGGCGCCGACAGCCGCGGAGCAGCCCTCCCCCGCCGCCGTCGCCAAGCGCGCACTCAGTAGGCCCTGGGCGTCCCTGGCGGCGATCGTCATCGCGGTGCTGTGGACCCTGCCCACCTTCGGCCTGCTCGTGTCGTCCTTCCGTCCCGAGCGGGCCATCAAGACAACCGGCTGGTGGACGTTCTTCTCCGACCCGCGCGTCACCCTCGACAACTACCGGGCGGTGCTCGGCTCGGAGGGCGTGGAGGGGCTGGGGGCGTACTTCATCAACTCACTGGTGATCACCATTCCCTCGGTGGTCATCCCGATCACCCTGGCAACGATCGCGGCGTACGCCTTCGCCTGGATCAAGTTTCCCGGCCGCAACGTCCTGTTCCTGGTGATCTTCGCCCTCCAGATCGTCCCGTTGCAGGTGACGCTGATTCCGCTGCTCACCCTCTATGTGGACGCGGGGCTGTCGAACACCTTCTGGACGATCTGGCTCTCGCACTCCATCTTCGGCCTCCCGCTGGCCATCTACCTGCTGCACAACTTCATGCGGGAGGTGCCGGCGACCCTGCTGGAAGCGGCCCGGATCGACGGCGCCGGACACGTGTCGATCTTCTTCCGGGTCCTGCTGCCACTGCTGCGCCCCGCATTGGCCGCGTTCGGCATCTTCCAGTTCCTCTGGGTCTGGAACGATCTGCTGGTAGCACTGGTTTTCGGTGGCGGGGGCACGTCCATCGCCCCGGTCACCGTGGCGCTGGCCAACCTCAACGGCACCCGCGGCACGGCCTGGCATCTGCTGACCGCCGGCTCCTTCGTCTCCATCCTGGTCCCGGTGGTCATCTTCCTGCTGCTCCAGCGCTACTTCGTCCGCGGCCTGCTCGCGGGCAGCGTCAAGGGCTGAGCCCGCCACACAGAACCGCGGCCGCCCGGTCATCCGGGCGGCCGCGGTTCTGTGTGGTCTGGGGTTACCGCTCAGGCTAGGCGCTGGGCGACGGCGACGGCGTCACGGCCATGCCGTCGGCGGGCTCGTCGGTCGGCTCATCGGTCGGCTCGTCCCACGGCTCATCGGTCGGCTCATCGGTCGGTTCGTCGCTCGGCTCGTCGGTCGGCGCGGGCGTCGGAGTCACGCTGGGCTTGGGGGTCGGCTTAGGAGCCACCACCTTCTTGCCCGTGGTCACCATCTTGGTCGCGGTGGCAGCGGAACCCGAGCGGGTGCCGGAAGCGACGATCCGGTGGCCGACGGCGACATTCTCCAGGGTGCCCTTGGCGCCGTTCACGACGACCTTGGCTTCCTTGGCGACGACGAACTTGGTCACCACCGTCTTCGTGGTGCGCTTCTTGCCCACCTTGACGGTGACCTTGGACTGCACGGTGACGGTAGCCGTCTCGGCGTCGATGGCGGTGATGGTGCCGGCCACCTCGAACCGCACGGACTTGGCCGGCTTCGTGGTCTTGGTGGGCTTCGGCGCCGGAGTCTTCGTGGCCTTGGGCGTAGCGCTGGCGGACGGCTTCGCGCCACCCTTCGAAGCCGAGGCGGCGACGGAGCCCGGCGACTGCGCGAACGCTGCGGCGGCGGTCGTGACGACGGGAACGGCGATCCCGGTGGCGAGCAGGGCGGCAACGGTGGCACGGCGCATTCGCATCGAGCGGGTCTCCTCGGATCGGGGGAAACCTTACTGTCGACGCCCCCGGTTGCCACCCGGTTGCCGAGGTCGGAGTATTCCGGTTGCCAGTGCGAAAGTCACTCCGGCGGCGAACACCGGGGCAGGGTGATCGTGAACGTGCTGCCCTGGTCGAGCTTGGACTCGACGGTGATCGTGCCGCCGTGCTCCGCGACGATGCTGCGGGCGATAGCCAGGCCCAGACCCGAACCCTGCACCGCGCGATCCATCGCGTTGGCGGCCCGGTGGAACGGGGTGAACAGCCCGGGCAGATCGCCGTCCGGAATACCGATGCCGGCGTCGGTGACCACGACGACCGCCCGGCCCTCGGAGGCGTGCACGCGGTAGTCGACCTGTCCGCCCGTACCCGAGAATTTGATGGCGTTGTCGAGCAAGCAGCGCAGGGCGCGCTCCAGGCGGCGGGCGTCACCCTCCACCCAGACCGGCTCGGTCTCCCCGGTCAGGCCGATGTCCCGGGCGCCGGCCTGCGGCGCAAGCTCCGCCGCGAGCGTCGCGGCGACGGCAGACAGGTCCACGGGTACGGAGTGCACCGCGGTCGCGCGCTGCGCCGGGTCGAGCACCAGCAGGTCGGACACAGTGTCGTGCAGCCGGTGAGCGTTGCGCAGGATCGCCGCGAGGCCGCGCTGTTGCATCGGGGCGAGGTCGCCGGCATCGCCCTCCGTCAGCATCTCCGCGTAGCCGAGGATGCTGGACAACGGCGTCCGCAACTCGTGGGTGACCGTGGCTACGAAGGTGTCCTTGCGCTCGTCGAGGACGCGCAGTTCGGTGATGAGTCGGGCTTGGCGGTCCCGCAGCCGGTGCTGGCGTACGGAATGATCGATCTCCCGGGCCAGCGCCGCGAGCAGCCGGCGCTCCTCGGCGCTCCATTCGGTCCGGCCGCGGTGGACCACGCAGACGTAGCCCGGCTGGTGTTCCTCATCGCCGCCGAACGACACAGCCAGCGCTCCGTCGATCTCCGTGACGGGCATGACCGTGCCGGGCTCGGCCGCCAGCACGTCTGCCATCGCCGAATCCGGCAGCGCTGGCGCGCCCGGCGGCCAACAGACGTCCACGACTTCGGCGGATCGCACGCTGCTGCGCCCATAGACGGCGTCCGCGCCGACTGCCTCGACGATGAGCCGCGCGACCCGCTCGCCACCGAGCGCGGCGTCCCGGCTGTCGCGCAGCTCCGCGCCGACGACCTGCCGCAGTTCGGTACGGCGCAGCCGGGCCTCGTCGGCCGCGTGCAACCGCTCGGTCTCGGCGGCCAGCCGATTCAGGGTGCCAATGGCGGCACGGGTTTCCGCCGGTCCCGCCGGGGTGGCCCGGGCGGACCGCTCCCCGCCGGCCAGCCGATCCAGGGTTGCCCGGATGTGGTCGATCGGCGCCAGCAGGTGCCGGCGCCCCCAGAAGCCCAGCGCCAACGCCAGGATCAGCACCGACACGGCCAGCGCGGCGAAGATCAGCTGCACGATGGTGGACTCGTCGCGGTCAGCGTCGGCGTTCTCCCGCATCCGGAGCACAATGGCGCCATCGACGGCGGCGTTGGCCCGGCGGATCTCGTCGAACAGCTCTTTGCCGCGGGCCGTCTGCGAGTACGCCGGATCTGCCTTGCCGGCGATGACGATCGGCGTGGCGAACGCGTAGAGCCACTGCGAGACGGCCGCCCGTTCCTCGGTGAGCAGGCGCTGCACCTCGGGGTCATTCATCCGGGCGGCAACCAAGTCGAGGGCGGTGAAGGCCGACGCCCGGCCCTGGTCGTACGGTTCCAGGAAGCTGCGGGCCCCGGTCAGCTGGAAGCCGCGGACTCCGGTCTCGGCATCGGTCATGTGCTGCAGCACGGCGGTGTTGGCGTCGCGGGCCTGCTCGGTGCGGACGCTCCGCTCGGCCTGCTGCACCCGGAGCCGGTCGTTGACCACGATCTGCAGAGCCACGACGGCGACGAACAGCGTGACGAGGGTGAGGAAAGCGGCGCCGGCCCGCCGGCGCATGGAGCCCACCTCAGGCACCCGGCAACGTGAAGGCGATGACTGTGCCACCATCGGGTGCCGCATCCGCCCAGATGTGGCCGCCGTGGCGTTCGACGATCCGCTGACAGGTAGCGAGGCCCACGCCGTGACCCGCGCGACCGCCGGTGTCGAGCTGGGCGAACATCTCGAACACCCGGAGCCGGTCGGCATCGGCGATGCCGATCCCGTTGTCCGTCACGGTGATCACCCAGTCGTACTCGCGCGACTCCGCGGCCACCGTCACCCGGCTCGGCCGGTCCGGGTGGCGGTATTTGACGGCGTTGCCGATGAGGTTCTGCAGGAGTTGGCGCACCAGGGTCGGGTCCACACCCAGCCAGGGCATGTCGGCGGCGATCTCCACCTCGGCACCGGCCGAGGCGACGCTGTCCCGCAGATCCATCAGGGCGTGCGCGGCCACTTCGCCGAGGTTCGCCTTTTCTCGACGGCACGGCTCGCTGCCGGCCCGGGCGTAGCTCAGCAGCGACCGGATGAGCTCCTGCATCCGCGCGACCGCCCGGGTCGCGGAGTTGATCCACTTGTCGGCCTGGGCGTCGAGTTGCTCGCGGTATTCGTCGGCGATCAACTCGAGATAGCCGTTGACGACGGCGAGCGGGGCGGCGAGGTCGTGGCTGACCACCCCGGCGAACTGCTCCAGCTCGGTGTTCGAACGCTGCAGCTCGGCGATGGTGATGGCGAGGTCGGTGTGCGCCTGCTCGAGGGCCCGGCGCTGCTTGCGGTCCGCTGTCACGTCGGACATGGCGACGACGGCCCCGAGCGAGGCGCCGGCGGTGGAGCGCAGGGCCTGCCCCCCGGCGACGACGTGGCGGGGCTCGTTGCCGGGCGTACGGATGACCATCTCGGCGCCACTGACCGCCCCACCGCGCAGTGCCCGGAAGAGCGGGATCTCGTCCTGCCGGAGCGGGGTGACGCCGTCGGTGTGGAAAAGCTGGTAGCGCTCGGCGACGCCGTCGGGTTCGACCGACGGGTCGGCGTCGAGGCCGCCGTGCCACTCCCGGCTGGTCCGGTTGAACACGGTCACGTGCCCGTCCGGGTCGGCGGCCACCACCGCCACGTCGATGGTGTCCAGGACCGCGTTGGTGAACTGCCGGCGGTCCTCCGTCTCGGCGAGCAGCTGGGCGTTGACCCGGGCCTGCCGACGGCGCTCGAACAGCGCCAAAATGACCTGGGACAGGTCCTTGAGCCGGGCGATCTGCTCATCGCTGAGGTCGCGCGGCTGCGAGTCGAAGACGCACAGGCTGCCCAGGGCGTACCCCTGTGGGGTGACCAGCGGCGCGGAGGCGTAGAAGCGGACGTCGGCGAGGATCCCGGTGACCCACGGGTTGGCGGCGTACGTGGGGTCGACGCTGGCGTCGGGCAGGTAGGTGAACTCGCCGGTCTGGAACCGGATGGCGCACATGGAGTCTTCGCGCGCGGAGTCGCCGCCTTCGAACCCGGTGGTGGTGAGCTGGCACTGGCGGTGCTCGTCGATGAGGTTCAGCGTGGCCGTGGGGACGCCGGCGACCATCGCGGCTACCCGGACGACTGCCTCGAGCTCGTCGTCGGCGGGCGCGTCGAGCAGGCGGTACTCGTGCAACGCCGCTAGCCGCTGCCGCTCGTCTGTTTTCACCCGCCGTCGTCCTCCTACCCGTGCAGACCCGACGTGAGGTACTTCGGCACGTATCTCACCGATCTGAACGAGTGGTCAACGCACGAATAGTGCACAGAACTGAGAGCTTCCTGAAAGTTGTTACCTATCCGTAACCTTTGATATTTGCGTACGTGTGGTGACGGTCACATGTGAGTTAGCCGACCCATGTGTCCAGTATCACCCCATCCTCGGGCGGCGCGCCGGATCGACCGTCACCGAGCGTGATCACTTTCATGTCCGGCACGTTACCGGCGGGTAGCGGAGCCACTTGTTCGTGTCACCCGGTAGAGGCAACATTCCCCCCACGTTCAGACGGCCGCATTGACGGGTGCCACTTCCGGACCGACCTAGTCGACCGCGATGCGGACCGCATGGCGGTGCGGCCGGGCCGTTTCATTTGTGTACGAGGAGGATCCGTGAAGGATGCGCAGGGCGATCCGGCTTACGGTCGCACCAATTGGCGCCGTTTCGCCGTAGCGGCAGTGGTGCCCACCGCGGCTGCCGGCGCCTTGATCTTCGGGATGGCCAACGGGGCGTTCGCCGCCTCGTTCACCGTCTCTGGTCAGTCGTTCAAGATTTCCGCCGACCGCCTCGAGGGCACCGGCTTCGCGCAGTACGGCGGCTTCGATACCAAGAAGGACGGGACCAAGATCCCGGTTGCCGTGTCGGGCATCGCCGCCGCCGAGCTGACGAACCTGTGCCAGTCGGTGAAGACGCCGGGCCTGCCCGTCGTCCTCACCATCCGGGCCGGCCGGGAGGCCGGTAAGCCGGCTTCGGCGACCGACCTGCTGATCGGTGTCAACGAGCTCAGCGGCGACGCCAAGTTCACCGACATCAACATTGGACAGGACGCCAGCACGCTGGGCCTGGGCGGCAAGAACGCCCACGGCGAGGCGGGCGGGTTCGGCCAGGAGGCCAAGAAGGTGACCATCACCGGCCTGAAGCAGACCGCGGTCTCCACGACGGCGGGCACCTTCACGCTCAACGGGCTCAACCTGAAGGTCAACCTGCCCGACGCCAACGGCAACGCGCCGGCGGAGTGTTTCTGACGCACGATCCGAGGCCCGCGGAACGCACCGTCCGCGGGCCTCACCCATGCCGGGGGCGGCAAGCACCACCTTGACTGGAGGAGTACGTGGCAACACCAAGGACCTCGGCCGGCGGCGGTTTCCGTCACTGGCGGCGCACCCGGCCGTTCTGGGGCGGGCTCTTGTTCCTGATCGCCGGGATTGAGCTGTTCCTCAGCGCCAACCTGACGCTGGGCGATCTTCAGGTCCATTTCGGGCCCGAGGGATTCCTGTCGTACCTGCTGCCGCTCTTGCTCGTACTCAGCGGCCTGCTGTCCTGGTTCACGCCGGGCCAGCGGCTGTTCTACGGCATCCTCGGCCTGCTGACCGCGGTCTACTCGCTGATCGGGCTGAACTTCGGCGGCTTCATCCTGGGCATGCTGTTCGGCATCCTCGGCGGCGCGCTGGTGCTGTCCTGGGTCCCGCAGAAGCCGCAGCCCGAGGTCGCCATCCCGGACGACGTGGACGAAGCCGTCGACCCCGCCGATGACGGCGAGGCGCGGGAGTCGGGCGCACCGTTCGACGCCCCGCATGCCGAGGGGCCGGACCCGGACCAGACCGCGGTGCTGCGACCGGCCGGGCACAACGGGATCGTGCCGGGTTTTGCTGGCGCGCACCCGGACGATGCACAGCCCGGTCAGCCGCCTCGCCAGTCGGGTGGCTTTCACCGCAAGGCGCTCGTGATCACCCTCGTTCCGCTGGTGGTCGGCGCCATCGTCGTGGTGGGCAGTAAGTCCCCGGCCCGGGCCGAGGAGGAGTGCCCCGAGGGCATGCCGTCCCGTCCGGTCGCCGCCGCGAAGAAGGAGATCGCGCGACAGTCGTCCGCGTCCGCCTCCGCCGCCGCGAAGGCCAAGACCCAGGTGAAGGCCACCGCCACCAAGACCACCGCTCCGCAGGCGGCCCGCCAGGGTGCCGCCCCGTCCGCGTCGGCGGGCAAGACCTCGCCGGCGAAGGCCGACGAGGCAGAGGAGGGAGACGGGAAATCCGGCAACCTCCTCGTCGACGGGTTCAACAAACTGGTCGACGGCGTCGGTGACCTGCTCGGTCTGGGCGACGACGAAGCGAAGGCAGACGAAGCAAAGGGCGACGAGGCGGCCACGGACGACGAGGCCAAGGGCGACGAGAAGGCGGCCGAGCCGGCGGAAACCACGCCCAGCGCGGAACCGTCCGCGCCGGCGCCCGTCGAGCCTGCTCCTCAGCCGAAGCCGTCCGGTCCCAGCGCGACTCCCACGGAGAAGCCGGCGCCGGAGCAGCCGGATCCCAGCGCATCGGCGGGCTCGCCGTCCGCGTCCGCATCGGCCGCGCCGAAGCCGAGCACCGGTCTGGAAGACGTGCCCTGCCTCGGGCCCCGGGTCCTGAACAAGCTGGCCGGGCCGGACGACGTGCCGGTGGTGTCGCGCAACGGTGGCACGCTCGAGACGGACTCGCTGACGATGTACAACTCCACCTACGACGGTGTGAAGGACCTGCCGACCGCCGACGGCACCATCATCAAGGCACTGAAGTTCAGCATGAGCAAGGCAGTCAACAAGCCGTTCTCGCTGACCGTCCCCGAGGCCGGTGGCGCCAAGACGGTGATCACCAGCAAGGAATTGATCACCGAAGGCAACGTCCGGTTCTACACCCCGAAGTTCCAGGGCAAGCTCTTCGGCCTGATCCCGGTCACCTTCACCCCGGAACGGCCGCCGCCGCTGACCCTGCCGATCCTCTGGTTCACCGACGTGAAGATCCAGCTCTCCTTCGTTCGCTGCGACACCCTCACCGGCAAACCGCTGACGCTGACCGAGAAGGCCTAGCCGGACCGGCCCGCCCGACGCTCGCGCCACCCGCGGACGACCTCATCGGCGTCCAGCGGCGGCAGCAGCACCGGCGGACCGTCCAGCATTCCGGCCCGGGCCTTGCGCAGCTGCTCGTTGAGATCCGCGACGTACCGGCGCACATCCGCTTCCGAGGTGCGCCGGTCGACCGTTTCCTGGAGATCCCGCGTCGATGTGCGACTCGTAGCCGGTCATGAGCCCGATTCTAGAAGCGCGCGACGCTGGTCCCGGCGCCGTCGTGCCTCCTGCGGGTCGGTGACCGGTACGGCCGCCAACAACTCCTGGGTGTACGGGTGCTGCGGCCGCTCGTACACCTCGGCGACGTCGCCCACCTCCACCACCGTGCCGGCGTGCAGCACCGCGACCCGGTCGGCGATCTGGCGCACCACGGCGAGATCGTGCGATACGAAGACCAGGGTGAGGCCGTACTCGCGCCGGACGTCCTCGAGCAGCGCCAGGACCTGGGCCTGCGTGGTGACGTCGAGGGACGACACCGGCTCGTCGCAGACGATCAGCCGGGGCCGGGGGGCAAGCGCCCGGGCGATGCCGACGCGCTGCCGCATGCCGCCGGAGAGCTGGTGCGGATAGCGGTCGTAGACGGCTGGGGTGAGGCCGACCCTGACGAGCAGGTCCTCGACCGTGGGACGGGGTGCAGACTCGCCGCGAAGGCGCAGCGGGTCCGCGATGCTCTCCCCCACCGTGCGGCGCGGATTGAGCGCGGACAGCGGGTCCTGGAAGACCATCTGCACCGAGCGGCCGCGGCGCCGGGCCACGTCCGCGTCGGCGAAGGTGACCGTGCCGGCGCTGGGGCGGGTGAGGCCCACCATCATGCGGGCGAGGGTGGTCTTGCCGGTGCCGCTCTCGCCGACCAGCCCCATCGTCTCGCCTTCGCGCACGTCGAGGGTCACGTCGTCGACGGCCCGGATCGGCTCGGGACGGCGCAGGGACCGCCGCCGCGGCTGCGGGAAATGCTTGCGGACGCCGCTGAGGCGCAACAGCGGGGCGCCCTCGACCGTCCGCGGCGGGCCGGGCCGGGGGACGGCCGCGAGCAAGGCCTTCGTGTACGCGTCCCGCGGCGTACTCAGTACCGTGGTGGTCGGCCCCTCCTCCACCGCAACACCGTTCCGCAGCACCACGACCGAGTCCGTGGAGCCCGCGACCACGCCGAGGTCGTGACTGATGAGCAGCAACGCTGCGCCGGTGGTCGTCCGCACTTCGTCGAGCAGGTCGAGGATCTGCGCCTGCACGGTGACGTCGAGGGCGGTGGTCGGCTCGTCGGCGACGATCAGTCGTGGTCGGCAGGCGAGGGCCATCGCGATCAGTGCCCGCTGGCGCATGCCGCCGGAGAACTGATGCGGGTACGCCGCCGCCCGGCGTTCCGGATTCGGGATGTGCACCCGGCCCAGCACGTCGACGGCGCGGTCGCGGGCGGCCCGCCGGGTCGCGCCGGTGTGCAGGCGGTAGACCTCGGCGATCTGGTCGCCCACGGTGTGGAACGGGCTGAGCGCGGTCAGCGGCTCTTGGAACACCATGGCGATGCCGGCACCGCGCAGCTCCCGCAGCCGCCGCTCGGTGGCGGTGAGCAGATTCGTGTCCTCGAAACAGATCTGCCCGCTGATGTCGGCGTCGTGGTGCAGGCCGAGCAGGGCCAGCGCGGTGGCGCTCTTGCCGGAGCCGGATTCGCCGACGATGCCGAGCGCGCCGCCGGCGGGCAGCTCGAACGAGAGACCGTCGACCGCCCGGGTGGCGCCGAAGCTGATGCGCAGGTCGCGCACTGACAGCAGCGTCATCGCAGCTGCACTCTCGGGTCGGCGGCGGCGTAGAGCAGGTCGGCGACGGCGTTGGCCGTGACCACGAGGAAGCCGGTGAGCAGGGTGACCCCGACGACGACCGGCAGGTCGATCTGGTTGACCGCCCCGACCAGCAGCTGACCGACGCCGGGCAGGCCGAACATGGTCTCGGTGAGCACCGCGCTCGCCATGATGGCGGCCACGTCGACGGCGGTGAGGGTGATCAGCGGGATCAGTGCGCCGCGCAGCGCTCGACGGACCACGATGCGGCGCTCGGTGAAGCCGTACGCCCGGGCGGTACGCACGTGGTCCTCACCGAGCGTCTGCCGCACGCCGGCCCGGGTGAGTCGGGCGTACGCGGCGGATTGGATCACGGCCAGGGCGATCCACGGCAGCAGCAGGTTCTGCGCCCACGCCACCGGATCGGTGCTGAACGGCACATAGGTGGGGAACGGCAGCCATTGCAGTTGGACGCAGAAGAGCATGAGCAGGAACAGCCCGACGAGGAACACCGGCACGGCGTAGCCCGCGAGCACCAGGCCGTTGACGAACCGGTCGAGGACGCGGAAGCGGCGCAGTCCGGCGAGCAGTCCGGCGCCGATGCCCACCACCAGCGAGAGGAATTCCGCGCCGATGGCCAGGGACGCGGAGACGGGCAGCCGGTCGGCGAGCAACGCGGTGACCGGCTGGCCGGTCTCGAAGGAGTAGCCGAGGCACGGCGCCGGGCAGTGCACGACTTCCGGCCCGGCGACCTGGTCGCGGCCGAGGACCAGGCCGCGCAGGAACTCGGCGTACTGGGTGAGCACCGGCTGATCGAGGCCCATCGCGGCGCGGACTTCGGCGAGACGTTCGGGGGTGCACCCTTTGCCGCAGGTCAGCACGGCGGGATCCTGCGGTGCGAGGTAGAACAGCCCGTAGACGACGATGGACAGCCCGAGCAACACGAGGAGCGCGCCGCCGATCCGGCGAATCAGATAGCCGATCATCGCAGCAGCTCGCTCTGTCGAGGGTCGAGGACCCGGCGTACCCCGTCGGCGACCAGCACAAAGGCCAGCAGGGTGAGAAAGAGCAGACCACCCGGGATCCACACGTACGCCGGGTCGGCGCGGAACCAGGTCGTGGCGCTGGACAGCATCTGCCCCCACGACGGTGTGGGCGGCCGGACCCCGACGCCGAGGAACGACAGCCCGGCCTCGGCGATCATGTTGGCGGGCAGGACCAGTGCGGCGTACGTGAGGACCGGCGCGGCCAGTCCCGGCAGGATCTCCCGGCGCGCCACCCGCAGCGGGCTGGCCCCGGCAACCCGGGCGGCGGCCACGTAATCACGGGTTTTCAGCGAGAGCGTTTCGCCGCGAGTGATGCGGGCCATGCCGCCCCAGCCGAGCACCGCGATGACCACGGCGAGCAGCGCCGGGCGGGGCCAGCTCTGCGGCACGATGGCGAGCAGGGCGATCGCGAGCACCAGGCTGGGAAAGGCGAGCACCAGGTCGGACAGCCGGCTCAGGGCGGCGTCTGCCCACCGCCCGCCGAGGCCTGCGGCGACGCCCACTCCCACGCCGAGCAGCAGTTGCAGGACCAGCGCGGAAATCGCGACGCCGAGCGAAACGCGGGCGCCGTAGACGACCCGGGCGAACAGGTCGCGGCCGGTGCCGGGCTCGACGCCGAGCCAATGCTCGGCGCTGATCCCGCCGAACCGGCCGAGTGGCACGCCGCCGCGCGCCGAGTCGAGCAGCTCGTTGTGAAAGGTGGTGGCGTCCTGCCCGGCGAGGGCGGTCAACAGGGGTGCGGTCAGGGCGACGAGCACCATGACCGCCCCGATGATCCCGCCCGTCCGAAAGGCGCGGTCGGCGAGCAGGCGACGGGCAACGGTCACTTGACGGAGATCCGGGCCAGGTCGTAGGTGCCCCGCCAGCCGTCCGGCACGGCGTTCTTCACGTTCTTGCCGTACAGATAAACGTCCTTGGGGTGGGTCAGCGGGAGGACCAGGGCGAGCTTGCCCAGCTTGGCGTCCAGGGCACCCCAGCGCTGCGCCGCCGCGGCCGGGTCGGTCAGCGCGTTGATGGCGTCGATCTCCGCGTTGACGCCCGCGTCGTTGTACTGAGCGAGGTTGAAGTTGCCACCCGCGGTGATGATCTGACGGCCGTCGAAGATCGGGATGAGGAACGGGCCGCCGGAAGGCCAGTCGGCTCCCCAGCTCTGCAGCGACAGACCGGGCTGGGTGGCGGGCTTGCCGGTGACGTCGCGGTAGGTGGCGCTGTCGATCGCGGTCAGTGTGACGGTCACCCCGGCCTGCTGGAACGCTTCCTGCACGGCGGCGGCGACCTTCGGTCCGAGACCCTGCGCGTCGTCGTTCTCGTGGGCCAGTTCGATCGCGAGGCTGCTCTGCCCGGCCGCGGCGAGCAGATCCTTGGCCTTGGCCGGATCGCCGGACTCCCCCGCCGGGAAATAGTCGTAGGGCTGATAGCCGAGGGCGGCCTGCGGGGGCAGGAAGGTGGTCGACGGTCCGGCGACCGCGCTGCCGCCGAGCGCGTTGACGACCGAGGTGCGGTTGATCGCGTACGACAGCGCTTGGCGGACCCGCTCGTCGTCGAACGGCTGCTTCGTGGTGTCGAACGCGAGGTAGGTGGTGGACGGGAAAGCTCCGCGGGCCACCCGCTCGTCCAGCTCGGAGCCGGTGCCGAGCTGGGCCAGCTGCTCGGGGCCGACGACGGCGTCGGTGGTGACCGCGTTGGCATCCGCACCAGCGCCGGTGGTGATGCGCTGGTTGATCACGGCGGCGTCCAGCCCGGCGGTCACCTCGATCTTGTCAGGGCAGGCGTAGCGCAGGGTGTCCGTCGACCGCTTCCAGTGGGGGTTGCGGACCAGCGACAGCGATTTCTTCTGCTCATACGACGCCACCATGTACGGCCCGGAGGAGATCGGGTGGCGCTCGTACGCGGCGCCCTTGTCCTTGGCCTTGGGCACCGGCGCGAACTGGGTGGCCGTGGCAAGGAACGGGAAGTCACCCTCGGGCTTGCTGAGCTTGAAGATGATCGTCCGCGGGTCCGGGGTCTCGATGGCCTTGATGCCGTCGGGCTGCTTGTACGGCCCCTGATAGTCCTTGGCCCCCGCCAGCCAGTCCCGCAGGTACGGCGCACCGCCGGGCAGCTCGGGTGCAAACGACCGCTCGATGCCGTATTTGACGTCCGCGGCCGTGATCGGCGTGCCGTCCTCGAAGAAGATGTCGTCGCGCAGCCGGTAGGTCCAGGTGCGCGCGCCGTCCGACGGCGTGCCCAGGTCGGTGGCGAGGTCGGGCGCGGGCTTGGTGCCGGCGTCGCCGGGCTGCCGGTTGCGCGTGGTGAGGGTGCGGAAGAGCAGCGACGGGATGTTGCCGCCGCCCGAGGTGTAGAGCCGGGCCGGGTCGAGGTGCGTGATGCCGCCCTGGTTGAGCACCGCGAGGGTGCCGCCCTGGCAGGTGGCCGGATCGAACGCGGCGGTCGATGAGCCGCCGCCACCGCCGTTTCCGCAGGCGGTCAGGCCGCCGGCCAGCAGCGTTGCGGCTAGGGCGAGGGGCAGATGTCTGCGCATGGCCGTCCTCGGATCGATCCGGCGAAAGGAATAGCCCACCTTACCGATGAAACCACTAGGCGATGCAAGCCTGTCGATGTCACATGATCTTTCCCACATTCTCTATGGGTGCGATAGGATTAGCGCCATGCTGACGCTGACCGAACGAGCCGCCGAAGTTCTCCTCGCCGCCAGTGCGTTCACCCCCGCGCGGCCCGGATTCGTCGGCGCGGCAGTGGACCTGCTGGTGACACAGCCCGGCCTCCCCGGCCCGCTGACCAGGTCGTTGCACTCGCAGCAGCCGCGCCTGCGGCACGGCTTTCTGACCGCCCGCTCGCCCCGAGTCGCCGTGGTGAGCGGCCCGCCCTCCCCCGGCATCGACGCGGCGATCTCCCGGATGACCGACGACCTGCCCATGCCGCTGCCCCTGCTCCACGAGCACGGCCTGGCGCTCCTTGACGAGGCGTCCGACACCGTCGACCCCGCCGCGTCCGGCGCCTCCGCAGCCTGGGCAACCGCCGGAGTCCGGATCGGCCTGGAAGCCGGACTCGATTCCGACGGTCTGCTCGGCCTGCACCGCCGTTGGACCCTGGCCCACGATCTTGCCCCGGTGCTCGCGGCGGCCTTCGCCAACTCTCCGCTGCGGCACGGGCGGCCGACCGGCTGGCGCAGCAACCGCCAGGCGCTGCGCCGGCTCCCCCGGTGCGGCGGCGATCCGCGGGCCGACTGGGCCGCCCGCGTGCTGGACGCCCCGGTGGCGGGCACCGACCGGACCTTCCGCGCGTGGACCCGATCCGACGAGCGCCCCGACGTCACCGCACTCAGCCGACACCTGCGCACCTTCCGGCCACCGGTCGCCGCCCGCGGCCACCTGGAGATCGACGTAGCCGACCGGCAGCCGGGCACCGGTTGGCGCATCCCGATCGCCGTCACCGCAGCACTGCTGGACGACCCGACCGCCGCAGCCCAAGCGATCGCCGCCACGGCGCCACTGCGCACGACGCCGGGCCTGTGGGATCGCGCGGCCCGGGACGCACTCAGCGACCCGATGCTGGCTACCGCCGGGCGGCTGTGCTTCGTGGCGGCGTACGAGTCGCTGGCCCGGCAGGGAACGTCCCGCGACCTGCGCGACGCGGTGGCGACCTTCATCGACAACTACGTCATGCGCGGCCGCTGCCCCGCCGACGACGCACTCGACCGTGTCGCCCTGCCGCACGCGCGCTGAGCTTGAGGGTGCGTCTTACGGATCATGGCGATGCCGAGCCGAGGTCCAGGTTTCGTCTCGCACGTGGGGTGGTATTCGGCCGTACGGATCGCGCTGCGAGGCGGAAGCTGGGCCCTGCGCAGGCCGTCATGATCCGTGAGACGTGCCCTAGTCTTGGCGGCGTGGATGACCTCGCGTACGCCCAGCTCCGGGCGGCGGAACTCGGACCGCGGTTCTGCCTGACCTTCGTCAAGGGCACCGACGAGCGGGCCGCCCTGCTGCGCATGGGGGCGTACCCGGACACGTTCGCGGAGCGTACCGGCCCGGACCTCGACGGCGCGGCCGCTGCCCTGTCACTCGGCCGGTGGAGCGTGGTGATCGAGCTGAACAGCGCCGAGGGCGCGGACCACACGCTGCTGGAAGCCGTGTCCCGCGGCACCGAAGCGCTGTCGGTGCTGCGGGACGACACTGCGTTGCGGTTCACCTACGCGGTGGCGGGCACCACCACGGTGGCGTTCGATCCGGCGTACCCGTCTCCGGAGTTGACCTGGGGCGCCGATCCGGAGCTGCTGCGGCACCTGATGCGCCCGCTCGGGCTGCACGAGCCGGCCGCGGAGGACGAGGAGACCTGGCGCGACGCCGAGGCCAAGGCGATGGTCCTCGCCCAGCGACTCACCGGCTCGCGGCTCCCCGAGGACCCGCTCGGCACCCCCCGGCTGTCCGCGCGGATCGAGCCGTGGTTCGCCGGCCCGGTCCGGACCGCCGATCTGCTGCCGTCCGGACGCCGCTTCGCGGACCTGCTCGCCGCCGCAGAGCAGGCCGGCGCAGAGCGCACCCGGGAGGTCGCGGTGGCGCAGGTGCGCAGCCTCGCCACCACCCTAGCGGTGGACGAGACTCCCGGACTCGATGCAGCCCTGGCCCAGGCGGCACGCGGTGCCGGGCAACCGGTGGCTAGGGATTCCGCGCTGGGCCGCGAGGTCCGGCGTTGGCTGAACGAACCCGCCGGGGAGCTACGGGCACTAGCCATGGCCCTGCGGGGCGTGCTCGGCCGCGATGCGCAGGTGGCTCTGCGGGCCGCCCTGCTGCCGGTGCGCGACCGCCTCGGCGAGGACGACGGATTCCGCGCCGACATCGAGAAAGCACTGCAGAACTAGCTCTGCGGCACCTTCACCGCGCCGCTGAGGATACGGTAACGGGCCTTCTCCATCCGGGACACGTACGGCTTCAGCGCGCCGTTCGAGGTCGCGTACCCGAGGCCGTCGACCTTGAGGTCGTAGCGCCGGGAGCCGCCGGAGCGGTCGCCCTTGATGAACGCCTGGATCTCCTGGAAGACGCTGTTGTCGACGCGCTTGAGCATCGAGGTGAGGATCTGGTTCTTCACCTTGGCGTCGGCGGTGGCGTACTGGTCGGTGTCGACGCCGATGGCCCACACGCCCTTGCCCGCGGCCGCCACGGCCTCGAAGGAGCCCGCACCGGAGCCGCCGGCGGCCGTGTAGATGACGTCCGCGCCGTTGCGGATCATGGCGGCGGCCGCGGCCTTGCCTTTGTCCGGGGCGCCGAAGCCGCTGAAGTCCGGCGGCTTGCTCAGGTAGCGGGACTCGACCCGGATATCCGGGTCCACGCTGTGCACGCCGGCCTCGAAGCCGGCGCCGAACTTGCCGATGACCGGCACTTCGACGCCGCCGATGAAGCCCACCCGGTCGCTCTTGGTGGCCAGGCCCGCGGCCACGCCGACCAGGTACGAGCCCTGCTCCTCGGAGAAGATCAGCGACACCACGTTCTTGGCCTGCACCGAGTCGTCGTCGATGATCGCGAAGAGCCGGTCCGGGTGCTGCTCGGCGACGGCCTTGACCGCGCCTGCGTAGAGGAAGCCGACGGCGATGACCGGGTTGGCGCCGGCCGTGACGAGTTCGTTCAGCGCCGCCGTCCGGCCCGCGTCGTCCTCGGACTTGGTGGTCGTCTCGGTGGCCTGGATGAGCAGGTCCTTCTTGGCCCGGTCGATGCCCTGACCTGCTGCGTCGTTGAAGCTCTTGTCGCCGCGGCCCGCGCTGTCGTACGCGATGCCGACGTGGATCGCTTCCTTGCCGAGGCCGATGAGCTTGGTGTCCGTCGTGCCGGTGACCGGCGCGGCGGTGCAGGCCGACAGCAGCCCGACTGCGGCGGCCAGCAGGGCGGCGGTGATCCTTCTGCGCATCTGCATCCTCAGTACCGGAACTGCCCGACAGCGTCGCGCAGCGTGGTGGACATGCGGGTCAGCTCGGCCGCGGCCTCGCGGGCGCGGGCCACCTCGGCCGAGGTGACCGACGTGGCGGCGGCGACCGCGCGGATGTTCTCGGCGATGCTGGCGGTGCCGCTGGATGCGGCGACCGCGCCCCGGCTCATCTCGACGGTGGTGGCGGTCTGCTCCTCGACGGCTCCGGCGATGCTGGTCTGGTAGTCACTGATCCGCGCGATGACCCCGCCGATGTGCCCGATGGCGACCACGGCCGCCTCGGTGTCGCCCTGGATCGCCTTGACCAGGCCGTCGATCTCCTCAGCGGCTTTGGCGCTCTCCTGGGCCAGGTCCTTGACCTCACCGGCGACGACGGCGAAGCCCTTGCCGAGCTCGCCGGCGCGGGCAGCCTCGATGGTGGCGTTCAGCGCGAGCAGGTTGGTCTGCTCCGCGATGCTGGTGATCAGTCGGACGGCGTCGTTGATGGCTGAGGACGACGAGCCGAGGTTGGCGACGGTGCCGTTGGCGGTCTCGGCGGCGGCGACCGCTTCGGCGGCGACGGTGGCCGCGTCGGTGGCGTTGCGCGAGATCTCCTGGATGGAGATGCCCATCTCCTCCGAGCCGGAGGCCATCGAGTCCACGTTGCGGTTGACGTCCTCCGCGGCCCCGGCGACCAGGTCCGCCTGCAGCGACGTGTCGCCGACGCTCTTGCTGAAGGCCGCCGAGACGGCGTCCAGGTCCGCGGAGGTCCGGGTGAGTGCGTCCGCCTGGGTCGCGACGTCGGACACGATGGTACGCACGGAGTCGACCGCCTGCCCCAGCGCGACCGCCATCTGGCCGACCTCGTCGTGCCACTTGCTCTTCGGCGTCTCGGTCAGGTCACCATCGGCCACCCGGCGCAGCGCGTCGCGGGCGGCGCCGACGGGGCGCACGATGCTGCGGGTCACGACCCACGCGGATCCGGCGCCGAGCAGCAGCGCCAGGATCGTCGCCAGGCCGATCGCCCACTGTGCCCGCTGCGCGGAGTCCGCGGAAGCCTGCACGGCCTCGATGCTGCGGGCGTCCACGGAGGTCGCGAGCTTCTGGGCGTGGACCATGATCCGGTAGTAGCTGTTGAAGCTGTCGTTGATGGCGATCTGGTCGGCGTTCCACAGCGCCTGCGGCGTGCCCGGCTCGTACGCGGTGCCCAGCTTCTCGTTGACCTCGATGTAGGTGTTGAGTTCGGCGCGTACCTGCTGGAACAGCTCCTTCTCGGTGCCGTTGAAGTTGCCGATGTCCACCTGGGAGAGGAAGGTGCGGAAGGTGTCGCGCTCCTGCTGCCAGGCTTTGAACGCGACCGAGTCGCCGCCGATCGCGCGGGCGGCGCCGAGCCGGTAGATGTCGTTGATGTAGCTGGCCTGCCAGCCGTTGAGCAGGGCGGCGTGGGTCTTGATCTCCTCCGCCTGTCGCGTCGCCACCTCGAGCCTGCGGACGTCGTTCGCGGAACCCCGCTGCGCGACGATCGTGGCGAAGCCCATCGCGGCAACGCCGAGCAGCAGCACGAGGACAGCGGCGAAGGTCCCGAACAGACGGGTGCCGATAGAGAACCGCCGCACGTGGTCATCCCTCCGCTTGGGTGGCGGCGTACAGCTGCCGCATTTCCCCCTTCGGCATCGGCACAGCGCGACTGAGTGGTTAAGCGGATGTTCGGGCGACCCCGGCGTCCGGATTGGGTGATCCTGCGTGCCACCCCGTTCCGGACGCCGGTGCTACCGATTGACGTCAGTGGTTGATGCAGATTGCACTGCCGCTGGCGATGCCCAGGATCGCCAGGCTGTTGCCGCAGATGTTGACCGGGATCTCCAGCGACGTGTCGAAGCTGTTGCCGTTCAGCAGCCCGACGTTGGTGGTGTCCCAGTCGTCCCCGGCGACGTGCGCACTCGCGGGTCCGGCGCTGAACGCCAGGGCCGCGGCCGCAGTCGCGGTAGCGACGAGCAATCCCTTGACCAGTTTCATAGCTTTCCTTCCGTTTGTTCCAACAACTGCACACTCAAGGTAATTGTCGGATCACGGGCGGTTGGCACACTGCCGAGAGAACACTCTTACGGGGGTGTCTGCTAAGTTCGGCATTGGTCATGAGTGCCAGCACTGAGCCCCGGCTAGCTGGCCGGCAACCCTTGCGTCCGCGATGGGGTGCCCCGGGTGAAGACCGGGCCTGTGCCAACTCCGGCGCGGGCAAGCGCGGGCCTCATCCGGCCCCCGACCCGGGGAGCAATCTGTGATCACCACTTCTGTCGGCAGGGCCGTTCGGCATGACCTCGACGTCGTCGACCCCAACGCGAACGTCGCCCTCGCCAACGGCGACAGCATCCGCTTCGCCCACCTCGACTACGCCGCGTCGGCGCCATGCGTCCGCGCCGCCGCCGACGCCGTGCAGGACCTCATCCCGTGGTGCGGCAGCGTGCACCGCGGCACCGGCATCCGATCGCGCACCTCGACCCGGGCGTACGAGCGGGCCCGGGAGCGCGTCGCCACCTTCGTGGGTGCCCGCCCTGCCGACGCCGTCGTCTTCACCCGCAACACCACGGATGCGCTGAACCTGCTGGCTCGGGCGTTGCCGGACGGCACCACGACGATCGTGTTCGACACCGAACACCACGCCAACCTGCTGCCGTGGCCGCGGCAACTGCGCCTGCCCTGCCCGGAGACCCCGGACGAGGCGGTCGCTGCCGTCGAGCGGGCCCTGGCGACCGTACGCGGACCCGCGCTCGTCGCCGTGACCGCCGCCAGCAATGTCACCGGCGAGATCTGGCCGGTGCGCCGCATCGCCGACGTGGCACACGCCCACGGTGCCCGGGTCGCCGTCGACGCCGCTCAACTCGCCCCGCACTCCCCCGTCCTGCTCACCGACCTGGGCGTCGACTACCTGGCGTTCTCCGGCCACAAGCTGTACGCCCCCTTCGGCGCGGGAGTGCTGGCCGGCCGGTCCGACTGGCTGGACGCGGCACCGCCGTACCTCAGTGGCGGCGGCGCCAGCGCAGCGGTCGGCGACCAGCCCGGCGACGTGACCTGGACGACCGGCCCGGCACGGCACGAAGGCGGCACCCCTAACCTGCTGGGCGCAGCCGCACTCGGAGCGGTGTGCGCAGCCCTGCACCGCGCCGATCGGGCGGCTCTGCAGGCGCGCGAGCAGGAACTGCTGGCCCGCCTGCGCGACGGGCTGACCACGATCCCCGGCGCGGTCGAGGTGACCGCATTCCGCGGCGCAGCGCCGCGGGTGGGCATCGTGTCGCTCGCCCTGCCCGGCCACGACCCGGCCCGCATCGCCACCCACCTCGCCGACCGGTACGGCATCGGCGTCCGCGCCGGCCAGTTCTGCGCCCACCCGCTGACCCGGCGACTCATCGCCGGGCAGGCCACCACACCGTGTGGGGACGGCACCCCCGGGCTGCTGCGGGTGAGTTTCGGCCTCGGCACCCGCGACGACGACGTGGACCGGCTGGTATCCGCTCTCGGGGCGCTGATCAGCACCCGTTCGTAGCGGACCGGACCGCTCGCGCGGGCGGTAGGGTGCCAACGCTGCGCCCCGCAGGCGCTTTCGCTGAGCCCTGAGATGAGGACTTGATGAGCCGGCCGCTCCTGCCCGGCGATCCGCACCGGATCGGCCGGTACCGGTTGCGCGCCCGGCTCGGACGCGGCGGCATGGGCGCCGTGTATCTCGGCGAGGCGCCCGATGGGCGCCTGGTGGCTCTGAAGATGGTCCGCCCCGAATTCGCCCACGATCCCGGCTTCCGCAACCGGTTCCGCAGCGAGGTCAACCGCGCCCAGCAGGTGCCTCCGTTCAGCACCGCCGAAGTCCTCGACGCCGACCCCGATCACGATCCGCCCTATCTGGTCGTCGAGTACGTCGATGGGCCGAGCCTCGACACGGTTCTCAAGGAACGGGGACCGCTGCAGGGTTCCGCATTGCACAGCCTCGCCATCGGCACCGCCACCGCACTCGCCGCCATCCACGGCGCCGGGGTCATCCATCGTGACCTCAAACCGGCCAACGTGTTGCTTCCACCCGGCGGCATCAAGGTCATCGACTTCGGCATCGCTCGACCACAGGAGGCCACCAGTCACCACACCGCGACCGGGCACATGGTCGGCACGATCGCCTACATGGCGCCGGAGCGCTTCGAGCCGGCCGACCGGCACATTGTCGGCTTCCCGGCTGACGTGTTCGCCTGGGGCGTCCTGATCGCGCACGCTGCTGCCGGACGGACCCCGTTCGCGGCACCCACGCCGCCCGCCACGGCCATGCGGATCCTGACCGAGCCACCCGAGCTGACCGGCCTGCCGATCCTGCTGCACGGCCTGGTGGAGCGCGCCCTGGCGAAGGACCCGGCGGCTCGGCCGACCGCGCGTGAGCTGCTCGACACGCTCCTGGCGGGCGCCCCACCGGCAGCCGAATCCGCCACTCTGCTGCGCTCGTCCGCCGCGCCGGAGAGGTCGTCAGACGATGCACCCCGAGCGTGGCACCGTCGCAAGATCGTCGTAGCGACCGCGGCGATGCTGGGCGCCGCGGCGCTCGTCGTCGCCGGAGTCCTCACCGGTCCGCTGCGGCTGCAGCAGTCTGCACCGCCAGCGGCACCGGCCGCCGCGCCCGCACCGCCGCCGCCCAGCGCCGCGGCGGCCAGCCGGGACGGTGACGCTTTCGCCGGCAAACGCCGGGTCCGGCTGCGCATGTCGGACATCGACCGGGACCTCACCCTGCCGATCGAGGGCCCGGCCAAGGCAGCCGACGACACCGGTGAGGACGGGGTGTTCGTCCTGGTCCCGGCCGGCGTCGACTACCTGATCCAGTCGACGACTCCGGACGCTTTCGGCGCGCCGCGGTGCGTCGGCGTCCGCCTCCTTCCGGAGGGTCTGCTCGTGCTGGTCGCCACCGCCTGCGACGTCACCCAGGAAACGCTGTTCGCCTTCGCGGACACGGGCGCTCCAGACGGACCGGGCTACCGGATCGCCAGCGCCAAGTACGGCGCCGTGCAGTGGAACGCCGACCGCAAAGTCGTCTTTGTCGCGCCGCTGAAAACCAGCGCTGACGGCCTGCGCTTTCGCCTGGTGGATCGCGGCGCGCGGTGAGCGCCGTCGGGTCGGGGCGGCGCCGCTCGGCGAGCCGGATCCACCGAACCCGGCTATCCTCTCTCAGATGTCCAGGAACACCTTGGTCGCGTACGAGCCGGTCACTCCGCAGGGACTGCTCGCCGCGGCGTTAGACGGAGACCTCGACCTCGACTGCGCCGACGAAGTGCGGGACAGTCTCGTCTCGGCGGCCCGCGGCACCGGCTGCCGCTATCTGCACGTGGACGTCAGCCGCCTGACCTTCATCGATTCCTACGCCCTCGGCGCTCTGGTCAGCGCGCGTAACTCGACGGCGGCGGAGGGCGTCACACTGACGCTGACCAATCCCTCGCAGCCGGTGCGCAAAGCCATCCTGGTGACCGGCCTCGCGGACGTCTTCGGTCTCCCCGAGGAGATCTGACCTACGTCGATTGTGGGTGGGTCACCACCACGACCGGCCGCGGTGACCGCTTGATCAGATCGAGCGGGACGCTGCCGAGGAGGCGCTCGGCCACCTTGGGCCGGGTGCTCGAACCCACCACGATCAGGTCGGCCTCCTGCTCGTCGGCGAACGCCAGGATGCGGTCGAGCGCCCGCCCGGCCAGCACCGTCCGGGCGGCCTCGATCCCGGCGGCGGCCAGCCGATCCACCGCCGCGGTCGCGGCCCGCTCGGCGCGCTCCGCAAACACCGCACGGGGCACCGACGTCAGCCGTTCCAACTCCACCTCATCGACGGCGACCACCGCCACCGTCCCGCCGGTCTGTTTGGCCAGGCCCGCCGCGGCGTCGGCGACCCAGGGCTGATCGGCTTCCGGATTCGCGGCGAGCACGATGCGCATGCCATCGATCCTGCTGCACGGCGCGCCCGCGGACAACCCACACTCGACAGATCGGGCCGGGTGTACGAGGCTCGGACCTATGGCAGAGGCGGGCTCCCCCGAAACGGACCAGGCGACCGGACAGCCCGCACTCAACCGGGTCATCGGCCCGGGGCTGCTGCTGCTCTTCGTGGTCGGCGACATTCTCGGCACCGGCGTGTACGCCCTCACCGGCAAGGTCGCGTCCGAGGTCGGCGGGGCGGTGTGGTTGCCGTTCCTGCTCGCCTTCGCCGTGGCCCTGCTGACCGCCTTCAGCTATCTCGAGCTCGTGACGAAGTACCCCCGGGCGGCGGGTGCCGCGCTCTATACGCACAAGGCGTTCGGGGTGCATTTCCTGACGTTCATGGTCACCTTCGCGGTGATGTGCTCGGGCCTGACCTCGGCGTCCAGCGCCTCCAAGGCGTTCGCGGGCAACTTCGCGGAGGCCTTCGACCTGTCCATGGGCGAGGGTCTGGGACTCACCGCGGTCGCGGTCGGCTTCATGACGCTGATCGCCCTGGTCAACTTCCGCGGCGTCGGCGAGAGCGTCAAGCTCAACGTGGTGCTGACCCTGGTCGAGCTGACCGGCCTGTTGATCGTCATCGGCATCGGGGCGTGGGCACTCGGCGGCGGTGATGGCGACTTGTCCCGGCTGACCGACTTCAACACGCCGCCGGGCGAGAGTGCGTTCTTCTCCGTCACCGCGGCGACCGCGCTGGCCTTCTTCGCCATGGTCGGCTTCGAGGACTCGGTCAACATGGCGGAGGAGACCCGCGACCCGGTCCGGGTTTTCCCCAAGGTGATGCTGACCGGCCTGTGCATCACCGGCCTGATCTATGTCCTGGTGGCGATCTCAGCCGTCGCCCTGGTGTCTCCGGCGGACCTCGGCGAGGGCGACGCCCCGCTGCTGAAGGTGGTGTCGGCGGGTGCCCCGGCGTTCCCGCTGACCATCTTCGCCTTCATCACCATGTTCGCGGTGGCCAACTCCGCTCTGATCAACATGCTGATGGCGAGCCGGCTGCTCTACGGCATGGCGAATGAGCGGGTCCTGCCCAGGGTGCTCGGCCTCGTGCACCGCACCCGCCGTACCCCGTGGGTGGGGATTGTCTTCACCACCATGGTCGCTTTCGCCCTGATCTGGTTCGCCGACCTGACCGCGCTGGGCGGCACGACCTCGCTGCTGCTGCTGTGCGTCTTCACCATCGTCAACGTCGCGGTGCTGGTGCTGCGCCGGGACCGCGTCGAGCACCGCCACTTCAAGGCGCCGACGGTCATCCCGGTGATCGGCGCCATCACCTGCGCCTACCTGGCTAGTCCGCTGTCCGGCCGGGCCGGCAGCGACTATCGAGTCGCCGGCGTCCTGTTGCTTGTCGGCGTGGTGCTGTGGGCTGGCACGTGGCTCTACCGCCGGAGAGCTGCCGGCTGACGCAGGCACAGCTCGACCCGGTCCGCCACTTCCCGCAGATAGGGTCCGCGCACGTGGTCCACCTTGCCGTTCCACGACTCCGGACCGTGGCGAAGCAGCATCTCGGCGTGCCGGGTGGCGGGGGTGACCCGGTCGCCGCGCGGTCCCACGGTCTGATCGGCGTAGGTCAGCGCATCCGACATCAGCCCCTCTTCGTACGGGTACGCCGCGAGCCGGTCCGCCAGCCCACGGGCGACGGCGACGAAGCGGGCACCGGAGTGGTGGGCGACGCGGGCGGCGATCGCCAGGGGCCAGCCGCGCGCGGCGAGATGTTCCGCGCCGTCGAGCGGGTGAAAGCCGGTCACCACGGCCGGCGCGGCGTATCCGATGTCATGCAGCCAGGCGGCGGCGACCAGGACTTCCGCGTCGAGATCGAGCGGGCCGGCCAGCTCGGCGGCCCGTTCGGCCACGCCTTGGGTGTGCCGCCAACGGTCGCCCATGGCGCCGAGCAGGGCGTATGCGATCTCACGGGCGGCGGTGGCGAGGAGCGGCGTGCGTACCGTCATCGGCGGATCGTCGCCCGTCGAGGTGAACGAGGGGTGAAGCCGCCGTGCACACCGGCTTAAGTGGACTCGGTACCCCGAACTGGCCGATACTGGTGAGGGCGCGACCACGAGGAGTGAACGATGACCACTGGCCTCTCCGCGACAGGCGCGCGCTCCGGCGACGCCGCCAAGACACCCCTTGACCAGGTCCGGGCGGCCCGGCCCGGCGACATCGTCCGGATCGGACCGCAGGATCGGCCCGGTTCCGCCGTGGTCGCCGCGGTGGATGACGACGGCCGCTGCGGCCAGATCCTGCGGTGTGCCGCCGCCGAGGCCCACCGCCGGTCGCTCCCGCTGCGGGTCGTCCACGTGTGGGGCGCCCGACCGGGTGCGCGCGGCGGCGCCAGGATGGCCGACGCCGACCGGCTCCTCACCTGCTCCCTGTACGACCACCTGCCCGCCGACGTGGCCGCCGAGGCCGAACGGGCAATCCTGCATGATGACGACCCGGTCCGCGCCCTGACCGCGCTGAGCGCCGGCGCGGCACTGCTGGTCGTCGCGGCGCGTAGCCGGGCCGGCGAGACCGCCGAACCGGTCGGACGGACCGCCCGAGGCCTGCTGCTGGCCGCTGTCTGCCCACTCGCCGTCGTCATCCCCGCAGCGCCAGCCCGGCCCGTGCCGGCGCCGCGCGGGGCTCCCACCCATCGGTCACCGGCCCGCCCGGGCCGCATTCAGGAGGAACGATGAACGCATCGGTTGGCGATCGGCTCGTTCTGGCCGGCATCCACGTCGGCGACCCGCGGCGGGTCGGCGTGATCGTGGAAGTGCCGCATCCGGACGGCAGTCCGCCTTACCGCGTACGGTGGGCCGACAGCGACCACGATGTCCTGGTGTTCCCCGGCCCGGAGGCGCACGTGGAGCCGGCCGCGAGCCACCCGGCGTGACCGGACCCGCGCAAGGCCCCCTGGCCGGAGTCCGGGTGGTGGAGCTGGCGAGCCTGGCCCCCGCGCCGTTCGGGTGCATGATGCTCGCCGATCTGGGCGCCGATATCGTGCGCGTCGACCGACCCGGCCCGCGCGTCGCACCGGCCCCGCCGACCGGCGGCCCGCTGCAGCGCAGTCGCCGCACCACGGCGCTCGACCTGAAGTCACCCACGGGCGTCGCCGAGCTGCTACGGCTGGCCGCGCACGCCGACGTGCTCGTGGAGGCGTACCGGCCGGGCGTCGCCGAGCGCCTCGGCTTCGGCCCCGACGTCTGCCTGGCGCGCAACCCGAGGCTGGTGTACGCCCGGATGACCGGCTGGGGTCAGTCCGGGCCCCTGGCCCAGCGCGCCGGACACGACATCGACTACATCGCGTTGTCCGGCGCTCTGGAACCCCTCGGCCGAGCCGGGCAGGCCCCGCACGCCCCGCTGAATCTGCTCGGCGACTTCGCTGGCGGCGGCATGCTGTTGGCGGTGGGTGTGCTCGCCGCCCTGCTCGAACGCCAACGCTCCGGGGCGGGACAGGTGGTCGACGCGGCGATGGTGGACGGTTCGGCGCTGCTGACCGCCTTCCTGCACGGCATGCGTGGCGCGGGAATGTGGTCCGGGCCTCGCGGGACGAACATGCTGGATGGCGGGTCGCCCTGCTACGACACGTACGCGACAGCCGATGGTTTGTTCATGGCCGTGGGTGCGCTGGAGCCGGCCTTCTACGCCCAGCTGGTGCTGGGTCTGGGCCTGGACGGCGACACGTTGCCGGACCGCAACGATCCGGCGAATGCCGAGAAGTTGCGGCAGATCTTCGCCGACCGATTCGCCCAGCGGACCCGGGCCGAGTGGACCGCGATCTTCGACGAGGTGGACGCGTGCGTGACACCCGTGCTGGCCCCCGCGGAAGCACCCGCGCACCCGCACAACGTGGCCCGCGGCACCTTCACCGAGGTCGGCGGCGAGGTGCAGCCCGCTCCGGCGCCGCGCTTCGGCCGGACGCCGGCCGCTGTCCCGCGGCCGGCGCCCGACCCGGAACGGGACCGCGTCGACGTGGACGCGGTGCTCGCCGGGTGGGCTGACTAGTCCGCCCGGCCGTTGAGGTGTGAGTGCCGGCGGCTGTAGGCCAGATAGATGACGAGGCCCAGCAGGAACCAGAGTCCGAAGCGCAGCCAGGTGACCGGCGCGAGGAAGGTGATCAACCAGAGCGAGAAGAACACCCCGAGCGCCGGAATGACCGGCATCCACGGCAGCCGGAACGAGCGCGGCAGGTCGGGGCGTCGGTAGCGCAGCACGATCACCGCGATGCAGACCACGACGAAGGCCAGCAGGATGCCGATGTTGGTGAGCTCGGCCGCCTCCCGGATCGGCAGGAAACCGGCAATGATGGCGGAGGCTGCGCCGACGATCCAGGTCACCCGGCTCGGGACCCGGCGCACCGGGTGCAGGCGGGCGAACCAGCCGGGCAGCAGGCCGTCGCGGCTCATGGCGTACCAGACCCGGGTGACGCCCAGCATGAACGTGAACATGACGGTGAGGATGCCGACGATCGCACCGACCGCGATGACGTCGGCCAGCCCGGACAGCCCGACGGCGGCGAAGGCCGAGGCGAAGCCGCTCTCCGGGTCGATGTCTGAGTAGTTCTGCATGCCGGTGAGCACCAGCGTCGCTGCCACGTAGAGCACCATCGACACCAGCAGCGAATAGACGATCGCCTTGGGGAGATGCCGGCGAGCGTCTTGGGATTCTTCGGCTGCCGTGCTCATGGCGTCGTAGCCGAACACCGCGAAGAACACGGTGGCGGCACCCGTGATCGCCCCGCTGACCCCGAACGGGAAGAAGGGCTGGTAGTTCTCCGTACGGATGTAGAAGACGCCGACCGCGACGACCAGCAGGACCACCGCGATCTTGAGCGCCACCACCGCGGTCTCGAAGCGCGCCGCGGCGCGAATCCCCCGGTTCAGGAGGTACGCGATCAGCAGGCACAGCAGCACCGCGAACAGGTCCACCACGTGCCCGTCCCCGGTCCCGGGCGCACCCAGCATCCAGGCCGGCAGGTCGACGCCCAGCTCGGCCATGAGGAACGAGAAGTAGCCGGAGATGCCGATCGCCACCACGGACACGATGGCGGTGTATTCGAGGAGCAGATCCCAGCCGATGAACCAGCCGACGATCTCGCCCAGCACGACATAGCCGTACGTATAGGCGGAGCCGGCTTTCGGAATCATGCCGGCGAACTCGGCGTAGGACAGTGCGGCGGCGGCGCTGGCGACCCCGGCCAGCAGGAACGAGATCAGGACCGCCGGCCCGGCCGTCTCGTTGGCGACCGCCCCGGCCAGCGCGAAGATTCCGGCACCGATGATCCCGCCGATGCCGATGGCGGTGAGTTGCCACAGGCCGAGCGACCGGGAGAGATCCGTGTCCCGCTCGTCGCCGATGTCCTCGACCGGCTTCCGCCGGAACAGCCCCGACCCTTGGCCGAAGCCTTGCCGCGCCCGCATTTCATCCATGGGCGTCAATTTATTGCACTCGTTGATCGGGTGAAAGATGTGGCTGAGGCGCGGACGACCACTAGGATCGTGCGAATGACTGCGCATCGTCCAGTGAAGGTGCACGTTTGGATGCACGTGCATCCGGTTAAAGTCCGTAGCGAACGGACCGTCGACTGAACGGGGTGGAGCGGATGGGCGCACCGGAACCGGGTGGCGGCACCGGGCCGGTCGCCGTACGCATCCGGCTGGGTGCTCGACTGCGCCGGCTGCGCAAGCGCCAGGACATCACCCGCGAAGCGGCCGGCTGGGAAATCCGGGCCTCCGAGTCGAAGATCAGCCGGATGGAGCTGGGCCGGGTCCCCTTCAAGGAACGCGACGTCGCTGACCTGCTCACCCTCTACGGCGTGCCGGAGCACGAACGCGGCGACCTGCTGGCGCTCGTGCACCAGGCCAGCGCGCCGGGGTGGTGGCAGGAGTTCGCCGACGTCGCCCCACCCTGGTTCCTGTCCTACCTGGGCCTCGAGGAGGCGGCGACGCTGATCCGGTCGTACGAGGCGCAGGTGGTTCCGGGACTACTGCAGACCGGCGACTACGCGCGCGCCGTGATCGCCCACGGGCACACCGGAGCGACCGCCACCGAGGTGGACCGACGGGTCGCGCTGCGGCTGGGGCGGCAACGGGTGCTCCAGCGGGAGCGGCCGCCGCAACTGTGGACGGTGCTGGACGAGGCCGTGCTGCGCCGACAGGTTGGCGGCCGGGCGATCATGCGAGGACAACTCGAGGCGTTGATCAAGGCAGCCGATCTGCCCAACGTACGGATCCAGATCTCGCCGTTCCAGTCGGCCGCGCAGGCCGCCGCCGGATTGCCCTTCACGATCCTGCGGTTCAGTGAGCCGGAGCTGCCCGATCTGGTCTACCTCGAACACCTGACCAGCGCGCTCTACCTCGACAAGCCGTACGACGTGGACCACTACGCCGAGACGATGGAGCGGGCGTGCGTGCAGGCGGAACCGCCCGACCGCACACCGGCCGTGTTGCGCGGCCTGCTCGATGAGCTGGGCCGCTGATCAGCGGAGGGGTTGTCCGCCGATCGGGGTAGGCCCGACCGCCGAACCTTCCGTTTCCAGCGCAATGTGCATATGCACGTGCAGGAGCCCTTGCATCAGCGCTCGCGCCTGGTCATGCTTGGGCGCGTGCCCGGGCCACGAGGCACCGTCGCCTTCCCTGGCGACGCAGGACAACGGGGCGCCCACGGCGGGTGTGGTGACACCGAGGAGCGGTGGATGGACAGGAATCGCGGCCCAGCGGGCCCGGTCAGCCTCTTCCCCGAATCCGACTACCGCTTCGGCGCAGGCCCGCTGCGGATGCGGGTCGAGCACGTCGACTGGAACCGCCCGGTGCAGTACGACAACGACAACTGGTACGAGGTCGACGGCATCGAAGTCACTTCGGACGGTCGCGAGATCGGCCGGCGGCAGGCCCTGGTCCGCGGCCGCAGCCTCACCACCCTGCACCGCAACAGTCGCTCGCAACCCTGACCAATCCGCGCTCTCAGCAGCCCCGAACTACTGGACAGATGCGCGCAAAAGCCGCATCTACCTCTACGTCTTTCGGGGGAAAGATCGTGAGAACAGCACTCAAGATCGGCACCGCCCTGCTCATCACCGCCGCCGGCACGGCTGGCTGGGGTCAGCCCGCACTCGCCCACGACCACCCCGGCACCGGCAGCTCCGCCGGCCACGCCAACCACAAAATTGTCGCTGCGGCCCAGCTGCGGCAGCTCAACCGCTCCCATGCGTACGGCGTAGCGACCGCACGCGTGAACGGCAAGAAGGTGACGGTCTCCGTGGTGGTCAAGGGACTTCTCCGCAGCGCACCGCACGCCATGCACATCCACGCGGGCACCAAGGGCAAGTGCCCCACCGCCAAGGCCGACACCAACCACGACGGCTTCGTCAGCGTGACCGAGGGCCACCCGTTCTACGGTCACATCGCAGCCTCCCTGACCACCCGCGGCGACACCAGCCCCGCCAGCGGCCTCGCCATCGACCGGTTCCCCGCTCCGAAGAGCGGCACTGTCGTCTACAAGCGCACCATCAAGGTCGACGCGCACACCGCAATGGCTATCAAGCACCGCAACGCGGTCATCGTCGTGCACGGCGTGGACCGCAACGGCAGCGGCGTCTACGACGGCTCCGTCAAGAGCGATCTCGACCCGAAGCTGCCCATGGAGGCCACCGCACCGGCGGCTTGCGGCACGCTGCGCCCGCTGCACTGATCCGCCCGCTGCACTGATCCGCCCACTGCACTGATCCGCCGCTGCCTTGGCAGGTGCGCCGGGATCGCCCACCCGTGGTGATCCCGGCGCATGCCCACCTTTGGATAGACAGCAGTCTCGGCCCGTGGCCGGATGGCAGGACTGCGCACCGCCCGTACCGTGAAGATCATGAGCACGACACAGAACGCACGCCCCCGGCAGCTCGCGGCAGCCGGCCTGCTGGCCGGCGTCGCCGGTCTCGCGATCCTGGCGCTGGGCTGGTGGATCGTGGGCTGGGAGCCCCGGTACGACTGGGATCGCCTCACGGATGTGCAGTGGTGGATCGGCGGCGTGGTCCGGGGACTGTCCTACCTGGCATTCACCAAGTCCGGCCTCAAAGCCGCCCTCGTCCTGGTCGCCGCGATCGTCGGCGCCGTCGCGTGGCTGCGATCCCGCGGGAAAGCCCGCAGCCAGCAGCAGCCGGACACCAGCGAAGAACTGCCAGCGAACGAAGAGCAGCCAGCCGGGACCGACGCGGCGACGGACTCCACCGACTGGCCACGGCCGCCCGGATCCACGCAGGCCGGTTCCGCCTGAAACGCCGACGCCGCGGCCATACTGGGGATCATGACAACCGGCCGAGCGCCCGCGCCGATGCGCAAGTGCCCACGGTGCGGCCATCCGACCCGCGCCGACCGCATGGTGAAGGGCTACGGCCGCGACTGCGCGACCCAGCTGGGTCTCGTCGGTAAGTCGATGGACGTCGGGCACACCGGGCCGGACCTCCTTGACCTGCTGGGCGACCGCCCGCCGGTCGACGACGACCACTGCGACGGCGGGGACCGACCCGCCGATCGCCCCTAGCCGGCGAGCCGCTCAGCCAGCGGCCGGAGACAGCGTCGCCGCCGAGCTCGCGAGCTCGAGGCGGTTGCGGCCGTTGTGCTTGGCGCGGTAGAGCGCTTCGTCGGCCTCGGCGAGCAGGGAGTTGGGTGTGCCCACGCCGGTGAAGCCGGTCAGGCCCGCACTGAACGTCACCGGCACCAGGGTGTCGCCCACCAGCACGGGCGTAGCCGCGAGCCGTTCGCGCAGCGACTCGATGCGCGTACGGGCGCGGGCCGGGTCGGCGCCGAAGAGCAGCAGCACGAATTCTTCGCCGCCGTGCCGCGACACGATGTCGTCGTGGCGCATCTCGTCGGCCAGCATGCCGGCCACGTGGTTGAGCACCTCGTCGCCGACCGCATGGCCGTAGGTGTCGTTGACCCGCTTGAAGTGGTCGATGTCGATCAGGACCAGGGTGAACCCCCGGTGCTGCAGGGACACCTCGCGGTGCAGGGCCGCCATCAGGTAGCGACGGTTGTGCAGGCCGGTGAGGGTGTCCCGGACCGCCTGCTCGGCAAGGTCGGCACGAAGCAGTTCGATGGTGTGCAGTTGGCCGCGGAGCTGCTCGTTGGCGGCCTCCAGCGCGGCGCGCTGCCGGTTGACCTCGGTGGTGTCGCGCACGACGAGGGTCCAGCCCAGGTGCCCGCCGCGGCCGTCGTCGAGCACGCTGACCCGGACGTTCAGGTCGATGCCGCGGTGGTGCGCGTTGACGATGTCGTGCTCGGCGCTGGTGTCGGTCAGGGTGAGGTGACCCAGCAGCATCGCCACCGGAACGCCGACCAGCGAGTCAGGCAGCTCGGTGACGAGGCGCCGGGCGAGGTGTTCGGCCGCCGGGTTGAAGTCCAGCACTCGGCCACCCAGGTCGACGACGGTGACCGCGTCCTCGATGGTGTTCAGGATGCGGGCGTGCGCGACCGGGACCAGGTCAGCGAAGAGGCGCCGGACCAGTCCCCACAGCAGCAGTGCCGCGGAGAAGGAGAACGCCACCACCGTCGGATCCACGATCGGCACCGGCGACAGGTTCACGGCCGCGTTGATCAACGCCGGCGGGATGACGACGGTCAGCACCAGCCCCAGGACCCGCCGGTGGGCGAGCGGAGCCTGCCGCCGCGCGGCGATCAGGCGGACCAGCGAGACGACAAGCAGAATGTTCGAGTAGACGGCGTGCACGTAGAACATGGGGCCGAAGACCGGCACCGGCAGGCCGTCCATCGCCCCGACCCGCGCGTCTGCCTGCACGAACAGGTGATGCCAAGGGTTCGTGCCGACGGCGAGCAGGACCAGGGCGGGCTCGATCGAGAGCAGGGCCACCGCGCGGTACGACACCCGCCAACCACGATCCACCACAGCCCGGCACAGGCAGTAGACACCCACCGTGACCGCACACACGCCGGGAAAGATTGCCGCCTTGGCGAGCACCGTCAGCGCAGGATCGGTGGTCAGCACACCGCACAGGTCAGCGACTGCCCACACCACTGTGCCGCCGCCGATGAGGACGACAGCCCGGATAGCGGCGGTCTGCGAGCGGCGGCGCCAGCTTTCGACGGCGACCGCGAGGGCGACCAGGGCGGACAGGCCGAAGAGCAGGACGAGCGCATGCCGCCACATAGCGGGCACCACCTTCCCTCTTCGCCCTTGGTGCATCGCCGATCGGCACCGCCTCTCCAGGTGTGAGAACCACGGTTGCTCCGCACCCGACTCGCTCCTGTGAGTGGCGAGCTGGGCACCTGAAGTGACGGGCTTCCCGGTGCCCGGTCCACCTGACCGTTGAGCCGGGGCGCCCAGTGTGAAATCGAGGTAAGGTGCCTGGTCGCGTGCCGTACCACTGGTGGAAAGGAGAGTCGGATGGCCCTGCCGTTGCTGCCCGGCGATCCTCGCCAACTCGGTCGATATCAGCTGCTCGCCCGCCTCGGCCAAGGCGGCATGGGCACCGTCTTCCTCGGCGAAGGTCCCGACGGTCGCCCCGTCGCCCTCAAGGTCATCCGCCACGAGTACGCCCACGACCCGGAATTCCGGCGCCGGTTCCGCAGCGAGGTCAGCCGCGCCCAGCAGGTGCCTCCGTTCAGCACCGCCGAGGTGCTCGACGCCGACCCCGACCACGACCCGCCGTACCTGGTGGTCGAGTACGTCAACGGGCCCAGCCTCGACACCATCCTCGCCGAGAGCGGCAACCTAGCCGGCGCCGCCCTGCACACGCTCGCCATCGGCACGGCCACCGCGCTCACCGCGATCCACGGCGCCGGCGTGATCCACCGCGACCTCAAACCGGCGAACGTGCTGCTCCCACCCGGCGGCATCAAGGTCATCGACTTCGGCATCGCCCGGCCGCTCGACGTCACCGGCCACCACACGGCCACCCACCAGGTGGTCGGCACCCTCGCGTACATGGCGCCGGAACGCTTCGAGTCCGACAACGATGTCGGCACCCCGGCGGACATCTTCGCCTGGGGCGTGCTCATCGCACACGCCGCCGCCGGGCGTACGCCGTTCGCCGGCGAAACGCCGCCCGCCACCGCCATGCGCATCCTGACCCGGCCGCCGGACCTGGACGGCGTTACCGGCACGCTGCGCGACCTGGTGGAACACGCCCTCGCCAAGGACCCGGCCGACCGGCCGACCGCCCGCCAACTCCTCGACGCCCTGGTCGAAGGCGGTCCTGTCGCCGCCGCTGTGCCCCCGCCGACAGTGCCGACCCCTTCGGCACAGCATTCCCACCGCTCCCCCGGTCGGCGCCGCGCGCTGCTGCCGGCGCGCCCGATCGGCCGGATCGCGCTGGCCGCCGCGGTGCTAGCCCTGCTCGCGGGAGCCGGCCTGACGGCGAACGCCCTGGCCGAAGACCGAGCGGTGACTCCGGAGGTGCCGGTTACCGCCGCACTCGCCCCCTCGGCGACGCCGTCCGCGCCGGCCAAAGAGGCCGCAACCCGACCATCGCGGGTGCAAGGCTTCTTCGCCGGCGGGCGCAAAGCCGTCATCCACCTGTCCGAGCTCGACGACAACATCTACATCTACCCCGGCGGCGGGTCAGCCGAGGTCACCAGCGCCATCGGCGAGCTCGACGCCGAGGACGAGACCCAGTTCGCGCTCGAACCGTTCGGCGTCGACTACCAGATCAAGTGGCTGTCCCAGGATCACCCCGACCACTGTCTGGGGGTCCGCATCAATCCCGGAATCGACGCGATCCTGGTGACCGCGCCCTGCCACCAAACCGACGCGACAGTGTTCGAGGTCAGCGCCACCGGCGCGAAAGACACCGACGGCAACCCGACGTACGCCATCCTCAGCCGGGCGTACGGCGTGGTGCACTGGTCCGAGCAGGACCAGAAGATCATCGTGCAGGAAGCCGGCGACGCCCCGACCGGGGCCACCACCTTCGTCTTCCTGGACCGCGGCCCGCTCTGACGCCGAGCCGCGGCCGGGAAGCAGCGTTACAGGTGTGGTCCGAGCAGCGTGAGATCCGCCGGGGAAAGCCGATCGCGCGCCGTCTTCGCCTGATGCCAGTACGGATAGAGCAACGCCGGCGCGCTCACCTCGTCGAGTCGGGCCCGCTCCTGGTCGCTGAGGCGCAACTCCGCCGCGGCGAGGTTGTCGGCGAGCTGCTCCCGCGTCCGCGCCCCGATGATCAGCGAGGTGACTGCGGGCCGCCCGAGCAGGTAGGCCAGCGCTACCTGGGCTGCGGAGACTCCCCGGTCGGCACCGATGGCGACCAGCAGCTCAACGGTGTCGTAGAGGCGCTCCTGGTCGTACACGGGCGGTTCATTCCAATCGGTGAGCTGGCGCGAACCGGCTGGCGCGGCCACTGAACGCCGGTATTTCCCGGACAACAGGCCGCCAGCGAGCGGGCTCCACACCAGCACACCGAGCCCCTGATCGACGGCCGCCGGGATCAGCTCATATTCAGCGTCGCGGGCCTGCAGTGAGTAGTAGATCTGCTCGCTCACGAACCGCGGCGTGCCGGTGCGGTCGGCGACGCCGAGCGCCTTCATCAGCTGCCAGCCGGCATAGTTCGAGGCGCCGACATAGCGCACCTTGCCCTGCCGAACCAGGAGGTCAAGCGCTTCCAGGGTCTCCTCGAGCGGGGTCTGCCCGTCCCACTCGTGCACCTGGTAAAGGTCGATGCAGTCGGTCCGCAGCCGGCGCAGGCTGGCCTCACACCCGGCGACGACGTGGTGGCGGGACAGACCAGCATCGTTCGGGCCAGCCCCCATCGGCATCCGCACTTTGGTGGCGACCAGGACGTCGTCGCGACGACCCGCCAGCACCTCGCCGACAATCTCCTCGGACAGGCCGTCGGAATAGACATCGGCGGTATCGATGAGGTTGACCCCGGCGTCGAGACACTGGTCGACCTGCCGCCGTGCCTCGGCGACGTCGGTGGCCCCGACGGCGGCGAAGCCACCCTTGCCGCCGAAGGTCATGGTGCCCATGGTCAGGACGGAGACGCGCAAGCCGGAACGGCCGAGCTGACGATATTCCATCCGCCTAACCTATGCCGGTCGGCGCCGTTCAGACCCGTTCGCCGGTGATGTAATCGCTGAGCGCAGAGGTCTGCACTTCCAGCTCGGTAATGCGCTTCTTCACCACGTCGCCGATGCTGACAATGCCCGCGAGGCGACCGTCCGCGACCACCGGGACGTGCCGAAACCGACGCTCGGTCATCAGCTGCTCCACTTCGGCCACGTCGGCGTCCGGCGCCACCGTGCGCACCTGGGCGGTGTGGATGGCTGACACGGGCTCGCCCAGCACGGCGGCACCGCGCTCGGCCAGCTTCCGGACAATGTCCCGCTCACTGACAATGCCCTCGACGTTGACACCGTCGGCGGAAACCACGGCCGCACCGATCCGATGCTCCGCGAGGGTGGCAAGCAGGTCCTGAACGGTGAGGTCGGGGGTCACGGTGACGACTCCGTCGCCCTTGTCACGCAGGATGTCGCTGATGCGCATCGGCCCTCCAGGGTCCGCAAGGAAACTGCTGGCCCCTAACAGCCTAGAACGGAAACCGGTCCGCGGCCGAGACTCCGGCCGGCGAAGATCGGAAAAGACCGATCCCGCGCGCCCGGTGACGGCGCCGCGCTGCGGCGCTAAGTTGCTTTCGGTGTCGCACTCCTGACTGGGAGGCCGAATGAGCCGGGACAGCGAGTCAAGAACCGTCACGACGAGGTTCGTCTGGTTGCCGCACGGCTCTGCCGCGGGCTGGCTGCTGCTGCACCGTACGGTGCAAGGTCACGGCCTCGACACCGACGAGTTCTGGCGGTCCGAACGGATCCCCCCCGGCGTGACACTCTCCGGCACCCTGCCGGACTCCGCACCCGAATGGCGCCGGCTGGTCACCGGGGCGCCGGTGCCGTTCCTGCTCTGGCCGTTCTTCCTCGCCGCAGTGACCGACCGGGAGCTGCCCACAGTGCACGAGCAGATCGTCCGGTCGCTGATTCGCCCCATCGCCGAGATCAGCGCCGAGGTGGACGGTGCGGCCGGCGGCGCCACGGCGCCCCGCCTCGCGCTCGCCCACGATCCGTTCGGCCCGGACCCGGCCAACCTGGAACTCGGCGAGGGCTGGTCCGTCGCCCCACTCGGCCCCGAAGGCCGGCGCGAAGCGCTGCTCGCCGCGGTCGCCGCCCGGCTGCCGCCGGCGGGAATCGCAGACTCGACCGGTCCGGTGCTGGTGCATCGGTTCGCTGCCAGCCCGTACCCGCCCGAGTCCTCCCCTGCGGGTCTCGGCGAAGTGCTCGCCCGGGAGCCGGTCCGGCGGGCCGTTGCCGGGCTGCTGGCCGATCCCACAGCGGCGGATCCCCGGCGCATGGTGGAGGCCGTGGTGCAGGAGCACGGGTGGTTGCTGCGACCGGAGCCGCTGCCGCTCACACCCGGCCAGCCCGCCCGAGGTTTTCTCGGCCGGCTCGTGCTCTTCTGCGACGAAGACAGCACCCTGCACCGGATCGCCACCACGCCGGCCTGTGCGGACGTGCTCCGTCGGCGGGACGGGCTGGCCGCTGACGTGGCCCGGCACCTCTGCCCCCTCGACCCTGTCGATGACGCGGACGGGGCGTTCCAGGCGGTGCTGCGCGACCTCCCTGCGGAATGGGACACCGCTTTGCCGGGTACGCCCGGACTCGGCCCGCCCGCCTGGGACGAGATCACCACGATCACCCGCGACGACAGTGCACCCGGCGGGCACGGCCTGCCCCGGCAACGCGGGCCGGTCGAGATCAGCCACGTCGAACTCGTCGACAGCAACGGCCGGCACAGCTGGCGCATCGACCTCACCACGCCGCACCGAACCGGACATCAATCCGGCGGCGCGGACGGGTCGTGATATCCCTCGTTGGTGCGTTCGCGGCGCAGATACGCTTCAGCGCGGCGGGCAAGAGGGCCGTCCTCAGCGGCGAGTCCGGCATACATGGCGGCGACCGTGCCGGACTGCTGGCCTGGCGGCACGAGAGGAATCGCCGGGTCAACCACCGCATCGACGACGACCGGGCGATCGGCCGACAGAGCGGTCTCCCACGCGGCGTCCAGGTCGCGGGGTGTCGTGACCCGGATGCCGCGCAGGCCGAGCAGCTCGGCGTAATGCGCGTACGGCACCCCCGGTAGGCGCTGCGAAGCGGCAAAGCGCGGCTCGCCCTCAGTCTCCCGCTGCTCCCAGCTGACCTCGGCGAGATCCCGGTTGTCGAGCACACACACCACAAACCGCGGATCAGCCCAGTCTCGCCAACGGGCGGCCACCGTCACCAGCTCGGCCAGCCCGCTCATCTGCATGGCGCCGTCCCCGGTGAGCACTACCACCGGCCGGTCGGGGGCGGCCAGTTTCGCGGCGATACCGTACGGGATGCCACACCCCATGGACGCCAGCGTGCTGGACAGGTGCGCGGGTACGCCGGGCGGCAGCCGCAAGTGCCGGGCGTACCAGTAGACGACCGAGCCCACGTCCACAGCGACCTGCGCGTTGCCTGGCAGCCGCCCGGCCAGCGCGCGCACCACGTACTGCGGGTTGAGGGGTTCGGCCGACGCGGCGGCCCGGGCCCCGGCGATCTCGTGCCAGTCCCGCACCCGTTCCTCGACCCGCGCCCGCCACGTGCGGTTGGTGGTGGGCCGCACTTCGGCCAGCAGCGCGCGTACGGTCTCCGCGGCGTCACCGAGCAACGGCACCTCAATGGGATACCGGACACCCAGCCGCCGGCCATCGATGTCGATCTGAACGGCCCGGGCCTGCCCGGGCGCCGGATAGAACTCGGTCCACGGGTCGTTCGTGCCGACCAGCAGCAGCGTGTCGCACTCCTTGAGCAGGTCGGCGCTGGCCGTCGTGCCCAGATGCCCCATCACCCCGGTGTGGTACGGCAACCGTTCGTCGAGCACCGGCTTGCCCAGCAGGGAAGCGGTCACGCCGGCACCGAGCCGGTCGGCGAGTTCCACGATTTCCGCGGCGGCGCCGTACGCGCCCTGGCCGATCATGATCGCCACCCGCTGACCGGCTTCGAGCACGTCGGCGGCTGCGCGGATGTCCTCGGCGCAGGGCAGCACCCGGGCGGGCCGCAGGCCCGGACTCGTGATCATGATCCCGTGCTCGTGCGCTGTCGGGTCCGGCGCCGGAGCGGTCTGCACGTCGTGCGGCAGGATCACATAGGTCGGGCTGCGGGTGGCAAGCGCTGTCCGAAACGCCCGGTCAATGAGCATCGGCAGCTGCTCCGGAACGGCTGCTACCTGCACAAACTGCGCACACACGTCGGCGAAGAGCCGACCCAGATCGATTTCCTGCTGATAGGCGCTGCCCAGCACCGACGATGTCTGCTGCCCGACGATGGCGACCACCGGCTGGCTGTCGAGCTTCGCGTCGTAGAGGCCATTGAGCAGGTGCACCCCGCCCGGCCCCTGCGTGGCGAGACACACTCCTGGCCCGTCGGAATACTTCGCCTGCGCGACGGCCATGAACGCCGCCGCTTCCTCGTGCCGGGCCTGCACGAACTCGGGGCGGCCAGCCTGCCGCAGCGCGCCGAGCACCGGGTCGATGCCGTCCCCGGAATAGCCGAAGACCCGCTCGACACCCCATTCCGCAAGCCGCTGCACGAGCAGGTCTGCCACCGTGCGCTGCGCCATCGTGCTCTCCCGTCAGTGGCTGACTGCGCGCTTCTTGTGCCGCCCGAAGTGTCCCTGCACCGTGTCGGCGCCTCGCCGCAGCAGCCGGGTGCCGCGGGTCGGCCCGTGTCGGGCCTCGAGAACGTCGCTGAGCTTCCGGGCTCCGGCAGCGGCCAGCGGCACAGCTACCGCCATCAGCACGTAGCGGCGGATCAGTGCGAAAAGCATGGCGGAACTCCCTCGGGGACGGCGGTCTTCTGGGCCGTATACCCGGGAAAAGCCAGCTACACCCGGATGAGCCGGTCGCTCCCTGCAAGCGAGGGGAGGCGATCACGTCGCAGGACGACAGGTGTCGATCCCCGCACGGCCACATCCGCTGGTGAGGCGCTGGTTGGCGGAAGCGGACGGGAATCGAACCCGCCTGACCCGGATACCGCGTCACGCCGATGTTGAAGATCGGGAGGGGCACCAGCCACCTGAACGCTTCCGCCGATCACCCTAACCAGCGCCGCGGTGCGGGCCGCTGTCACCCCGGGGTTGACACAATGCGGCGGCGTCGGTCAGACTCACCACATGCCAACTGTCAACCCGGGGGTGACAGCCGAGTGGGGCGCGGTTCTCGCCCACCGGCCGGACGATCAACGGGCCGCTGCCGAGCTGCGCTTCACGGAGAGTGGCCTGGCGCCCGAGACGGTGAAGGCCGTCCTGGACGACGGCGGTGACGCGCTCTATGCCGCCGCCTCCAGCAACCAAGACGGGTGGGCCGTCCAGTTCGGCGGGCCCCTCGCGGTCGCGCTGCTTGCTGCGGAAATCAGTGCGCTGGCTGCGCACCTCAATTCTCGGGCATCCGCCGTACGGGCCGCTGCGGTGGAGGAGCTGCTCGACGAGTTCAGCGCCGTGACCGTGGCCGCCCGACTCGGCGTGTCCCGGCAGAAGGTGTACGACATCTGCCGGGGCAATCTCGGCGCCGACTTCATTCGCCAGGTGCCCTGGAGGCAGCCATGACCGGTGTCACCGAACTCGTCGATCTGCCCGATCCGCAGGTGCAGCCGCTCGTGCACCCGCTCGACGTGCCCGCTGCCCGGCGGGCGTTCCGCACGCACTATCTGATCAGGACCTGCACCAGCCCGACCGTTGCCGTCCTCGCGGCAGGCGCGCTGGAGTTCGTCACCCGGGCGTATGTGGGCCCGGTCATCGCCGCAGCCGCCATCATCGTCTTCGGGGCGCTGGCCGCTCGGCACCACGAGGAGGCGGCCTGGGCGTTCATCCCCCGCAAGCGCCAGGACCGGGGGCGGCCGGTGCCGGTGTGGTGGCAACTCGCTGCGGGCGGCCTGGTGTCCGCGCTGCTCATGGCGGCGGTGCTGCTGGTGGCTTTCCGGCTCGCCGAGTCGGATGTGCCGGCGGATGTCCGGGCGTACACCTTCGGAATGGTCGTCGGCACTGCCGTTCTGGTCCTGATCGACCTGGTCCGCCGTCCGCAGATCTTGCCCGGCGCGCTGGCCGTCGTCGGGGGCACCGTCGCGACGGGGTTCGTCCTGTTCGACCGGGTGGCCGAGGCAACGTCGGCGCTGGTGGCCGCGGGACTCGGCACGATGCTCGTCCTGGGTGGAGTGGCCCAGGTGGTCGAGCACTTCCAGCGGCGTGCGAAGGTGCGGCAGTGACAACGAAGCGCCTGACCCAGTACGCGCACGGCGGCGGCTGTGCCTGCAAGATCCCGCCCGGCGAGCTTGAGGCGGTGGTCGCGGGGCTGACCGGGCCGGCAGCGCCACAAGGGCCCGGTGAGCTGCTGGTCGGGCTCGACGACGGGGACGACGCCGCGGTGGTACGGCTGTCCGGCGGGATGGCGGTGGTCGCCACAGCCGACTTCTTCACGCCGGTGGTGGACGACCCCTACGACTGGGGCCGGATCGCCGCCGCCAACGCCCTGTCCGACGTGTACGCGATGGGCGGCGCCCCGATCGTCGCCGTCAACCTGCTCGCGTGGCCCCGCGACGTGCTGGGCATGGAACTCGCCGCCGAGGTGCTGCGGGGCGGCTTGGACGTGGCGCGGGAAGCCGGTTGCCACGTGGCGGGCGGGCACAGTGTGGACGATCCGGAACCCAAATACGGTATGGCCGTCACCGGGGCCGCCGACCCGGACCGGCTGCTGCGCAACGACGCCGGGGTGGCCGGAGTGCCGTTGACGCTGACCAAGCCGCTGGGCATCGGCGTGCTCAACACCCGGCACAAGGCGACCGGTGAATCGTTTCCGCAGGCCGTTGCGGCGATGACGCAGCTCAATCGGGCAGCGTCCGAGGCTGCCCTCGCTGCGGGGGCGGTGTGCGCCACGGATGTCACGGGCTTCGGGCTGCTGGGCCACCTGCACAAACTCGCTCGGGCCAGCGGCGTGACGGCCCGCATCAATGCCGCCGCCGTACCGTTGTTGGACGGGGCACGGGAGGCGCTGGCTGCCGGGTTTGTCAGTGGCGGGACGCGGCGCAACCTTGACTGGGTGCGCCCGCACGCCGACGTCGGCAGCGGCTCGGAAGACGATTTGCTGCTGCTCGCGGACGCGCAGACCTCGGGCGGTCTGCTGGTTGCCGGCGAGGTCCCCGGCTATCCGGTGGTGGGTGAGCTGATCGCGGGGCGAGCCGACGGCGCGACGCTCGAAATCCGCTGAGCTAGAGCGTCCGCTTGCTCGGCAGCGTCAGGATTCGAACGGGTCCGTCTGCTGAGCGGCGGCAGAACCGGACGGCGGTGGTCCGGCCCCGTCGAGAGCGCGGCGGGCGAGGCGCTCGCGCTGCGGAACGACGGTGTACTTCGGATCCTTGGCCGAGGCCACGCCGCCGTCGAAGACGCCGAACCGGGTGGCGAGGGATGCCCCTAGCAGGGACAGACCCGCCGCCGCGGATACGACCCGGCTGCGACGGCCCAGCAGCGCGCCGACAGCTCCAACCGTGGACAGCACCCGGGCGGCGCGCAACAGTTTGCCGGCCTTGCCCGCCCGATAGGGCTCGCTCAGGATGCCCTTGGTGGTCTCGATGCGGTGCATGGCATACAGCTCGAGGGCCGCGCCGCACACCGCCATGCGACGGGCCGGGCCGGCCTGAGCGGTCGGTGCGGCAAGCAGGCCCACTGCGGCGCCGCTGGCAAGCGCGCTGCCCGCAAAGACAAAAGGCAGCTCCGGGTACGCCTCATGCCAGCTGGGCGTCGCAGTATCCGCAAGCAACACCGCCGTGTACGTAGCCAGCGCGGGCGCGAGGGCAGCCGCCCCGGTCTGACCGACCCGGCCCAGCGCAGGTAAGGCGCGGCGTGCCAGACCCAACGGGCCGGTGGCGGGCAACAACGGCGTGGCTTCCGCGGCGGCCGCCACACCAGCCGCGGCTCCGAAAGCGCTGAGGATCCACGTACCCATCGACATGGGAGAGGTGGGTTTCGCGACCCGCAGCATGTTCGCGAAGCGCTCGGGACGGCCAAGATCGTGGATCAGGAAATAGGTGCTCGCACCCAGCGCACCCAGCGTGGTCAGCCGGCCGGCGCGGCGCAGCGCGGGCCGGCGGGTGGCGTCGCCACCGGCGGCCAGGAGGGCGGAACCGGCCGCGAGACCACCGGTGAACAGGTACGCGGCGATGTCGTGATGCCACACCGGCGGCTTGACGATCGGCCGCCCGTAGTAGGACTGGAACTCCGCGGGCGGCACCATCGCGCGATCTCCCCGGCCCCCACCACCCCGGCGTTTCCGATCACCCCGACCGCCGGGCTGTCGGCCCAGCCCGCCACCGGGACGGGGATCCTGTGCGGGGTGTGGTGGGTGCTCGTGGGGTGTCATGGGCGCCGTCCCGCGAAGGACACGACCGCGGCGGCGGCCATGGTGAGCGCGGCGAGGCCTGCGCGTTTCCACATAGCTTTGAGGTCGCGGGTTCCGACGACCGGGTCCGGGGGCAGGCCGTAGACCTCAGGCTCGTCCAGCAGCAGGAAGAAAGCGCCGTCACCACCGACGCCGTCGTTCGGATCGTGCCCGTAGAGACGGGCTTCGGCGACGCCCTGACCGTGCAGGTTCTCGAGGCGGTGCCGGGCGCGGTCGCGGAGCTCGTCCAGTTCGCCGTACTGAATGGAAGCGGTGGGGCACGCCTGGGCGCAGGCCGGGGTCAGGCCGTCGCCGATCCGGTCGTAGCAGAGCGTGCATTTCCAGGCCCGGCCGTCGTCCTTGCGCTGGTCGATGACGCCGTACGGGCAGGCGGGGATGCAGTAGCCGCAGCCGTTGCAGATGTCCTCCTGCACCACCACCGTGCCGAACTCGGTGCGGAACAGGGAGCCGGTGGGGCACACGTCGAGGCAGCCGGCATGGGTGCAGTGCTTGCAGACGTTGGACATCATCAGCCACCGGAAATCGGTGCGCGGAGCGTCGATGGTGCGACCGGGCAGGTCCGACATCGGCATCCCCAGGAAGTGCTTGCCAGCGCCGACAGGATCCGCCAGCAGATCGGGCGCGGCCAGAGCGGCCGGGACATCGGGCGCGGGCGGGGCGGGTCGGTCGGCGGGCGGGGTGCCGCAGCCGGCGGCGGGCTGCTCGATGAAGGCGACGTGGCGCCAGGAGTTGGCGGTGAGGCCGCCGGTGTTGTCGTAGGAGGTGCCGAGCAGGTTGAAGCCGTCGTCGGGGACGAGGTTCCATTCCTTGCAGGCCACCTCGCACGCCTTGCAGCCGATGCAGACGCTGGTGTCGGTGAAGAAGCCCATCCGCGGTGGGGCGTCCACGTGGCCGGCGTCGGGTGCCGGGTCCAGCGGCCCGTAGAGGCTGTTCGGTCCGGCCATCTCAGTCACCCCCTTGCAGGCCTGCGCGCTCGCGGTAGCTTCGCACGTACGTGAGAAGGTCGGGGCCGGTGGGTCGACGGCCCGGCTGGATGTCGCAGGTGCCGACCTTGCTCTCCTGGATGAGGACGTTCGGGTCGAGGGTGATGCCGATCAGGTCGTTGGCGGAGTCGCCGGTGACGAGGCCCTCGCCGCCCCAGTGGTACGGCAGCCAGAGCTGGTGCACGACCCGGTCTTCGATGCGCAGTGGCCGCAGGCGCTCGGTCACCAGGACCCGGGCCTCGATGGCAGCCCGTGCGGTGACGATGTGCGCCCAGCCGAGGTGGTCAAGTCCGCGTTCTGCTGCAAGCGTCGGGGACACCTCGACGAACATCTCCGGCTGCAGCTCCGACAGGTACGCGAGTTGGCGGCTCATCGCCCCGGCGGTGTGGTGTTCGGTGAGGCGGCTGGTGCTGAAGACGTACGGATAGACCTCGGCTTGGCGGCCCGGGGCGCTCGGGTTGGTCAGGTTGTCGGACCGGTCGTAGACCTTGCGGGTCGGGTTGGCCTGCTGCTCGGGGTAGAGCGGGTTGCGCACGCCCGATTCGGCCGGCTCGTAGTGGGTGGGCAGCGGACCGTCGATGAGGCCGGTGGGCACATAGAGCCAGCCCTTTCCGTCGCCCTGCATGATGAATGGGTCGTCGCCGGCGAGCGCGGCCACTCCGGTCGCGTCCGCGGGCGGTCGGTAGGACGGCGGCTTGGTCTTCTCGAAGTCGGGGACGTCGTAGCCGGTCCACTCCCCCGCCTCCGGGTCCCACCACACGTATTTCTTGCGCTCGGACCAGGGCTGGCCGTCCGGGTCGGCGGACGCGCGGTTGTAGAGGGTGCGGCGGTTGGCGGGCCACACCCAGCCCCACTCCCGGGCCACCCAGTCCTGCTCGGTGCGCGGTTTGCGGCGGGCCGCCTGGTTGACGCCGTCCGCGAACACTCCGGTGTAGATCCAGCAGCCGCCGGCGGTAGACCCGTCCGGCTTCAGTTCGGCAAACCCCGACAGCAGCCGCCCGGTGGCGACCTCAAAACCGTTGATTTCTTTGAGTACAGCCTCAGCGTCGGGTTCGTCGCCACGGGGGCCGTGGACCGGGTAGTCCCAGGTGAGGTTGAGCAGCCCCTGGTCGCGGGCGGCGGTGGAGCCGGACAGTCGCTCCCGCAGGAGGTTGCCCAGGTGGTAGAAGAACCACAGCTCGGAGCGGCAGTCGCCCGGCGGTTCGACGGCTTTCTCGCGCCACTGCAGCATCCGCTGGGTCTGCGTGAACGTGCCTTCCTTTTCGACGTGCGAGGCGGCGGGCAGGAAGAAGATCTCGGTCTTGCACTGCTCGGGCACGATCTCGCCGGTGGCGACCTCGGGGCCGTCCTTCCAGAACGTCGCACTCTCGATCATGAACAGGTCGCGCACGACCAGCCAGTCCAGGTTGGCCATGCCGAGTCGTTGGGCGCGACCGTGCGCGGAGCCGACCGCGGGGTTCTGGCCCAGCAGGAAGTAGCCCTTGATCTTGCCGTCGATCATGTCGAGCACCTGCTGGTAGGTGCCGTGGTCGCCGGTGAGTCGGGGCAGCCAGTCGTAGCCGAAGTCGTTCTCGGCGGTGGCGGCGTCGCCGAAGTAGGCCTTGAGGAGGCTGACCGCGTACGCCTCGGCGTTGGCCCAGAAGCCTTTCTGCTCCGGGTGTCGAATCTCGTCGACCCACTGCCGGAACGTCTCGTGCTTGGTGTGGTGTGGCATCGGCAGGTAGCCAGGTAGCAGGTTGAACAGGGTCGGGATGTCCGTCGAACCCTGGATGCTGGCGTGCCCGCGCAGCGCCATCACGCCACCGCCCGGGCGACCCATGTTGCCCAGGAGCAGCTGGATGATCGCGCCGCTGCGGATGTACTGCACGCCGACGCTGTGCTGGGTCCAGCCCACCGAATAGACCAGTGCCGTGGTGCGCTCGCGGCCGGAGTTCGCCGTCCACGCCTCGCAGACCTCGAGAAACTTGTCCTGCGGCACACCGCACAGCCGCTCGACGGCCTCCGGGGTGTAGCGCGCGTAGTGCCGCTTCAGCACCTGATAGACGCAGCGCGGATCCTGCAGCGTCGGGTCGCGGAGCACGTCGGCGGGGACCGGCGCACCGTGCGACTCGTGTTCCTGCCCGGCCGCGGTCTCCCGGTCGGCGTGCGACTCGTCCCGGCTCTGACCGTGCTGCTGCTGGCCCGCGTACTGCCAGCTGCTCTGGTCGTACGTGCGGGTCTCGGGGTCGTAGCCGGAGAACAGGCCGCCCAGGTCCTCGGTGTCCTGGAAGTCCTCACTGACGAGCATGGACGCGTTGGTGTACGCGAGCACGTACTCCCGGAAGTCCTTCTCGTTCGTCAGGATGTAGTTGATCACTCCACCCAGGAACGCGATGTCAGCCCCGGCGCGCACGGGCACGAAGGTGTGCGCCAGCGCGCTGGTCCGGGTGAACCGCGGGTCGATGTGGATAACCTTGGCGCCGCGGTTCTTGGCCTCCACCACGTATTGGAAACCCACGGGGTGGGCTTCCGCCATGTTGGAACCCTGGATGATGATGCAGTCGGCGTTAGCCAGATCCTGGAGAAATCCGGTGGCCCCGCCACGGCCGAAGCTGGTCCCCAGACCGGGAACGGTGGCGGAGTGTCAAATCCGCGCCTGGTTCTCGATCTGCATGGCGCCCAGCGCGGTGAACAGCTTCTTGATGAGGTAGTTCTCTTCGTTGTCCAGCGTGGCGCCGCCGAGGCTGGAGATGCCCGTCGTGCGGTGCAGCGGCCGACCCTCATCGTCGCTGTCCTGCCAGGTCTGCTCGCGGGCAGCCAGAACCCGGTCGGCGATCATGCTCATCGCCGTCGGTAGGTCCAGCTCTTCCCACTCGGTGCCGTACGGCCGCCGGTAGCGGACCGTGCGCTGGCGGCGGTCACTGGTGACCAGGCTCTTGCTCGCCGAGCCCTTCGGACACAGGCGGCCCTTCGAGATCGGGCTGTCCGGGTCGCCTTCGATCTGGACGACTTTGCCGTCCTTGACGGAGACCCGCTGCCCGCACCCCACCGCGCAGTACGGGCAGACGGATCGAGCCGTGGAATCGGCGGTCTCGGTGCGTGCCGTGAGACTCCTGGACCGGCCGGACTGGGCCGCGGCGCCGCGGCCCAGCGGGTCGGGCCCGGTGAGCTGGCGGTAGACCGGCCAGTCCCGGATCCAGGTACGGACACCCATGAGATCGACTCTAGTCCAGTCTCAGCGGGTGAGCTTGGCGAGGTAGGCGTCCAGCGCGGCGTAGCTCTGCTCGGCGCCGGACTCCATGCCCGACTCGATCATGCCGTCCCGGTCAGCCTGGTTCGAGAACGTCGTCGTGCTGGTCACCGTGGTCTTGCCGTCCTGCTCGGTGAACACGTACCGCTCGACGGCGACGTGGCCGGCCATCGGCTCGTATTCGAAGGTCCAGGTGAACGTGTCCGGCGCCTCGATGGCCCGGAACTCGCCCCGGAACGCGTGCTGCTGGCCGTCTGCGGTCTCCACGAAGCGCCAGGTCCCGCCGACCCGGAAGTCGATGGTCACGTCGAGCGGGTTGCCCCGGCCCCACCAGTGCGCAATGTGCTCGGCCTGGGTGTGCGCAGCAAAGACCAGATCTTTGGGCGCGTCGAACGAGCGGCTCATGACGAGTTCGGTGTCGGACGGAGTGCTGATGGCGATGGTGCTCACGGCTTCGTCTCCTTCTGCAGATCGTCAAGGTAGTCACCCAGAGCGTCGTAGCGTTGCTCCCAGAGTCGCCGGTATTGCGCGACCCAGCCCGAGATTTCCCGCAGCGGGGCGGGCTCGATCCGCACCCGCCGCCACTGGGCTTCGCGGGTCCGCACGATCAGACCGGCGCGCTCCAACACGTTGAGGTGCTTGGAGATCGCCTGGGCGCTGATCGGGAACGGGGCACCCAGCTCAGCGACCGTCGCGTCGCCCTGCGCCAGCCGGGCGAGAATCGCCCGCCGGGTCGGGTCGGCGAGGGCGGCGAAGACGCCGCTGATGGGATCCGCTGTCATTGCTCTCAACCACCTGATTTATCAACCACTCGGTTTATCAACCGATAGGTTGAGACTACGCCGCGAGCATCGGATGTCAAGCGGGTCGGGCAGGTTTGCGCACGCCTACCGGGTGCCGCGGATCAGGCGAAACGAACGGTGGATGTGCACCACCCACACCGTGACCAGCTCACGAGCCACCTCGCGGCGGGTCTGCGGCTTGTCATCGACGGTCCACCGGCTGATCGGCACCATGCATCCCAGCCTGGCCCACCCCGGCAGCCGAGCGGTCACCCTTCGGCTGCAGGCCGGGAGCAGCAGCCAGGTCAGCCGCTGCGGTGGTGCCGACGGACGAAGGTGAAGCCGGGTGCCAGCGGCTCGTCCTCGACGACCCGCTCGTGCAGGGTGACCTGCTTTTCGGAGGCCTGCGCACCGGGCGGCAACTTCCGGACGAAGCCGTTGACCCAGTGGTCCTGGCGGTCGTCCTGCTCCCGCGGAGCCGGCTCGACCATCGGCGCGTAGAACACCATCTCCGCGGTCTTCTGCCCCTCGACGGCGGGATAGGCCGGATAACCGGACGAGTCGATGCCACCGGTCAACCGGGTCAGAAACCCCTCGCGGATCAGCTGATCGATCGCGTTGCGGAGCAGGAAAGCACCGCGGGCGCCGCGGCCGAGACCGCAATGTGCGGCGAGGTCAGCCTCGGCGAGCACCGCGCTCCCGTCCTCGAGTACGCGCCCACGCCGGCGCACCGCCGCCAGCACTTTGGCCCGGTTGGAATCGTCCGCGTCGTACTCCCGGGTCACGACCTTGGGATCGTACTCGTGGAAGTAGGTGACGCCGTCGACCCGCAGTGGCTCGGCGAGCGCCTCGGTGCGCACGACCACGTCGTCTTTCGCGGCGCGCCACGACACGGTCACCAGCACGCCCGGCTGCAGGTCCGCCGGCCAGGTCAGCTCGCCGAACTGCCATTCGACGTCCTGACGCAGCTCACTGCGGAAGACCTGCCGCGTGGGCGTGACACCACGGTCGCGATGCTCGAGCACGACGGTGACCGCGGCGCTGTCGCGCAGCGCCTCGACACACTCCTCCGGGGCCGCGCAGACGCCGCCGTCGAGGTCAGCCCGCCAGAGGGCAAACCGCCGGGTCCCACTCTTCACATCCACCTCCGGGTGCCCGACCTTACCCGGCCGGAGCCCACCACCCACAAGGACGAGCGGGCCCGGCCCGGCGGCCTCAGTGGGGCGAGTCGGACGGTTGGAGCAGGAGTTTGCCGACCGAGCGGCGGCCGGCCAGGTCGGCGTGGGCGGCAGCGGCCTCCTCGAGGGGGTACACCTTGCCGACGTGAATCCGCAGGCGGCCGGTGGCGAGCAGGTCGAGCACCGCACCGGCCCGGGTCAGCAGCTCATGTCGCGTGGCGACGTGATGGGTCAGGCTGGGCCGGGCCAGCAGGACCGAACCCGCGGCGTTGAGGCGCTGCGGGTCGACCGGGGGAACCGCGCCGCCGGCCTGGCCGTACAGGGCGAGGGTGCCGCGCGGGCGCAACGACGCCAGGCTGGCATCAAAGGTCGGGGCGCCCACGCCGTCGTAGACGGCGGCGACGCCTTCACCGCCGGTCAGGGCACGCACGGCGGCCACCACATCGGTGTTGTCGTAGCGGATGACCTCGTCCGCACCCGCCGCCCGGGCGAGCTCTTCCTTCGCCGCGCTCGACACCGTGCCGATGACCCGGGCGCCGCGCAGCCGGCACCACTGAGTGAGGAGTTGACCCATGCCACCTGCGGCCGCATGCACCAGAACGGTGTCGCCCGGCCGCACCGGGTACGTGTCGTGGACGAGGTAGTGCGCGGTCATCCCCTGCAGCATCGCCGCAGCGGCCGTTGCGGCGTCGACACCGTCCGGGACCGGCACCGCGGCGGCAGCGGGGATGGCGACACGCTGGGCGTACCCACCGGGCTGGTTGACCCAGGCCACCCGGTCACCGACCGCCACGCCGGTCACGTCCGGGCCTGCCGCCACCACTGTTCCGGCCCCTTCGAGGCCCGGCACGAAGGGCAGCGCCACCGGATAGACGCCGGAACGCTGGTAGATGTCGATGAAGTTCACGCCGCAGGCCGCCACATCGACCGTCACCTGCCCCGAACCGGGCTCGGGAGTCGGCACCTCGGCCAGCCGCAGGACCTCCGGCCCACCCGGCTCCGACACCACGATCGCCTTGCTCATCGCGCCACCTCCCGCACTTGGGGTTTACGACCCACGACGCTCATCGTGACATCCTCAGATCGGACGACGCCGCGCACCCGGGCGCTCATCGGGGCACCTCGGTCAGCCAGCCCTGGTGCCGGTCGGAGCTGCCACGGACGAGGCGGGTGTATTCGGCGGTCAAGCGCCGGGTCACCGGGCCGGGGGTGCCGGCACCGACGGTCAGGCCATCCACCACGGTGATCGGCAGGATCTCCCAGGCGGTGCCCATGAAGAACAGCTCGTCGGCGAGGTAAAGCTCGCTGCGGTCCACCTCCCGCTCCACCACCGTCTCCCCCAGTTCACCGAGCAGGGTGATCGCGGTGTCACGGGTGATGCTCTCCAGGACGCCGCTGGTCAGCGACGGGGTGATCACCGTGCCGTTGCGGACCAACGCGATGCAGGCGCCCGGGCCTTCGCTGACCTTGTGCCGTTCGTTGAGCAGGATCGGCCAGTCGTGGCCGTTCTCCCGCGCCTCCATCATCGCCAGCCGGCCGTTGTGGTAGTTCGAGAACGCCTTCACCCGGGGCGGCATCGAGGCGTCGCTGACCCGCTGCCAGGAGCTCACCCCGGCCCGGCAGCCGCCACCCGTGTCCAACCGGGCGCGGAACGGCCAACTGTCGACGACCACCTCGCAGGCCGAGCCGGCCGGCACCATCTGCTCACGGATCAGCCCGCTGGGAAACGCCCAGGGCCGGACGTACGCGTCCTCGATGTAACGGTTGACCCGCAGCAGGTCCAGCACCGCGGCTTTGAGCTGCGCAAAGTCGTACGGCAGTGCGAGCCGGCAGATCCGGGCAGAGTCGAACAGCCGACGCAGATGCTCGTCCAGTCGAAACAGCAGCAGCCGCTCCCCGTCGTCCGCGCGGTACGCCTTGATCCCCTCGAAGATCGCGGCGGTGGACGCGTGCCCCACAGCGTTGACATGGATGCGAGCCTGCTCCCAGGGCACCAGCTCCCCGCTGCGCCAGATCCACTCCGGATGTTCGGCGGCCGGGCTGGCGAGCGAGTCCAGTGCTGCGGTCGCCGCCGGAGGGTCGAGGTGCTCGCGGTCGGGTCCGCCGAGCATGGCGGGACCTGCGGGGGCAACGGTGGGCACCGCGGCGGGGACGTTCATCAGATCACCGTTCCTGCGAATCTGCCCAGGCGGGCGTCGAGCGGGAAATCCCGCAGGCTGGCGCGGATCTCATCCGCGCGGGAGAGGTCGGCGTGCGTACCCACCGCGTTGCGGACGGCTACGCAGTAGATGCCGGCGGTGGTCGCGGCACGGACACCGGACTCAGAATCTTCGAAGGCCACGGTGTCTGCGGCCGCCACCTCGTGACGCAGCAGGGCCAGCTCGTACAGATCCGGGGCGGGCTTGTGCCGGGGCGTGTCGTCGCCGGTGACCACCGAGTCGAACCAGTGCCGCAGGCCGAGTCGGTCCAGGTGGGGACCCACCCAGTCCCGCCGCGAGCTGGACACCAGCCCGAGCTGCAGCCCGGCGGCATGGCCGGCCGCCAGCAACGCCTCCACACCGGGACGGGCTGGTTCGGTGGCACACAGCTCGCGCTTGCGGCGCAGGCGAGCGACCCGCAGCGACTCGGCTACCGGCCGGCCGAGCCGCGTAGCCAGGTCGGCGACGGCCACCTGCTCACCGTCCGAGCGGCCGGCCATCGCGGCCCACACCTCGGCGGGTAGACCGTGGCCCAGGAGCCCTTGATACACCTCGTCCCAGGAACGGTGGGCAGCTCGCTCGGTGTCACAGATCAGGCCATCGAAGTCGAACAGCAGCAGGCGCAACGCCATCGGTTCAGCCACCATCCCGGATGGGCGCGGCGAGGGTCAGCGTGGACAACTCCGCCGGGATGCGGACCGGGCCGAGGACGCGGTCGGTGTAGTCGCTGGCGAACATTCCGGTCGGGTCGAGAGCTGCACGGACCTGCTGGAACAACTCCCACTCGGGGTAGCGCGGCGCGAGGACCTCCGCGGTGGCCGTGTGCGCCTTGCCCCAGTGCGGGCGTCCGCCGTGGTCGCGCAGGACCGGTTCGATGGCGCGTAACAGCTCGACCTGTCCGGCCGTACGCGGAACGGTCAGGTTGACGTAGCCGGTGCGGCGCCCGTACGCGGGGCTGAGTGGTGCATCGTCGCCGGCGCCGACCCGGACCAACACCGAGTAGGGCGAGTAGGCACCGGTCCGGCGCAGGGTGCGGCGCAGGGCGCGCAGCGCGTCGGCAGTGGTGTCGAGTGGCAGGGCGTGTTCCAGGGCGAGGAACTTGACCGGCTGCGGGAACGTGAACACCCGGTGGCTGGCGTCGACGTATTCCGCCGGCGGTCGGGCGGGCAGCAGACTGCGCCCCTTGAGCCACGGCACGGCCCGGGCGTCGGCGCGACCCGCGAGGCCGATGAGGCCGCAGCGCACCTCGTCGATCGTGGTCGCGTACCGGCGGCGGACCGCGTCGCGGCTGGGTAGGGCGGGCGTGACGTGCAGGGCGCGCAGCCCGGCCCGGTCCTGCCACGGCAGCCAACTGAAGGCGACGTGATCGGCCTCGGCGGCCCACGCGGTGAACCCGTCCAGAACGGCGTCCAGCGGTTCGGTGCGCTGACTCACCCGCAACCGGAACTGGGGTACGCAGCGCAGCGTGACGGTGCTGAGGATCCCGAGGGTGCCGAGCGCGGTCCGGGCGCAGCGGAACTCGTCGGGTGAGGACTCCGCGTCGAGCGTACGCACCGCGCCGGCGGCCGTGATCAGCCGGAGCCGGATGATCTGCGAGGACAGCGGCGCGTGGGCGAGCCCGGAGCCGTGGTTGCCGGTGGAGACCGCGCCGGCCACGGTCTGTTCGGCCAGCGTGCCGATGTTGGCGAGGGCGAGGCCGTGCCGGTCCAGCGTTTCGGCGAGTTCACCGACGGTCGTGCCGCCGCGGACGGTGACCTCGCCGGCCGCGGCGTCCACCGAGTGGACGCCGCGGTATCGGGAGAGGTCGAGCAGGATGCCCTCGGTGCAGGCCAGGGCGTTGAAGGAGTGGCCGGAGCCGGCGGCGCGGACGGGGAGCCCACGCTCGCCGGCGGCCCGGATCGCCCGCACGATCTCGTCCTCCGAGGTCGGTGTGACCAGGCTGGCCGGGGTGCACCGGACCGTGCCCGACCACGTCTGCCAGCGCACGGCACCGGGCGCGGTCACCGCCGATCCCCTTGCAGGACCGAGCGGTGGAACCGGTCCACCGCGTCCTGCCAGTGCGGCAGGGTCCAGCCCAGCTCACGCAGCCGGTCGGTGTTGAGGGTGGAGTCCACCGGCCGCCCGCCGAGAAAACCCCATTCGGCGAGGGGCACCGCCTTCGGGGTGGGCGCACCCGGCAGGCGGGCGGTGAGGTACTCGCCGACCTGGTGCCAGCTCGCCGAGCCCTGGTTTGTCACATGGATCGTGCCGGTGACGCCCTCGCCCCGGGCCAGCAGGAACGCCAATGCACGCGCCAGATCGACGGTGTACGTCGGCGCGCTGAACTGGTCGTCGATCAGCCGGGAGACCTCGCCGCGGCGGGCGTGGCCGATGATCGAGAGCACCTGGTCCAGGCGTTCGTCGACGCCGCCGAACAGCCACGAGGTGCGGACTGTCAGGTGGTCGTCGAGCAGGGCGGCCAGCCGTTCACCGGCGACTTTGGTGAGGCCGTACACGCTTTGTGGGTTGGGTAGGTCGTCTTCGCGGTAACCACCGGGTGGGGTGTCCTTGCCGTCGAAGACGTAGTCGCTGGAGATGTAGACGAGGCGGCTGCCGTTGCGCGCGCAGGCCTCGACGATGTTGCGAACGCCGGCGATGTTGACCCGCAACGCGAGTTTAGGGTCGAGCTCCAGGTCGTCCACGATGGCGTGCGCTGCGGTGTGGACCACGACGTCGGGCTTGAAGGCGTCCACAGAGGCGCGGACGGCCGCGGCGTCCGCGATGTCGAAGTCGCGCACCGAGACACCGCGGACCTCCCAGTCCGCGGTTTCCGGGTGCTCGGCCAGGGCGGCGGTGAGGGCGGTGCCGAGCATGCCGTCGGCACCGGTCAGATAGAGACGCACGGGTCGGCTCACAGGTGCCCGAACTCGGTGAGCAGGTCGCTCACGGACGCCCCGGACTGGATCTTCTCGCGAACGATCCGCTCCTTGCCGATCTGATGCCGGGTGCCCTCGAGGACGTCCTCCGCCAGCGCCGGCGGCACCACGGCGAGGCCGTTCTCGTCCGCGACGATGATGTCGCCCGGGTTGATCACCTGGCCGCCAACCACGATCGGCACGTTGACCTGCACCGGCTCGGTGCGGTTGTGCACCGCCGTGGGCGACGGGCGCGGAACGGTGCCGCGGTACCAGAGTGGGAAGTTCAGGTCGCGGATCTCGTCGACGTCGCGGACGAAGCCGTCGATGATGCCGGCGGCAACCCCGGCCTTCAGCGACAGCGTCGACATCAGACCGCCCCACATGGCGGTCAGCGGCGAGCCGTGCGCGGCCACCACGATGATGTCGCCGGGCTGGGCCGTGGCGAGCACCGGCATGGTGTCGACCAGGTCGTCGATGGACAGGTTGACGGTCAGCGCGGGCCCGGCCACCTTGTGCTCATGCCGGACCGTCTGGAAGCCGCCGATGGCGCCGACCCGGCGGCGGGCATCGGTGACCAGGCAGCTCGGGCTGTATTCGGCCAGCACCTCGCGGAACTGGTCGACGATCTCCTGCGGCGGGCGGCGCAGCTCGTTGTGGATGGTCTCCATGAGGGGTCTCCTAAATCAAAGAAGGGGATCAGTGCCGCAAGGTCACGTCGAACGGTCCGGGCTCGGACTTCCCGGCCACTTCCGCGCGTACGGCGTCGGCCAGCTGCGCCGCGCTCAGGCCGTGTGCGTGCAGCGCCTCGGCGGGGGTGCCACAGCGGGGCACCTCGGTGATGCCGATGCCCCGGAACGCGGGCGGGTCGGTCAGCCGCAGCTCGGCGAGCGTGCGGGCGAGCACGTCGGCCTGGCCGCCGCGGACAAAGTGGTTCTCCACGACGATCAGCTGCTCGGCGCGCTCGGCCAGGTCGGTGAGCCACTGCGGGTCCACCCGGTTGAGCCAGGGCAGCTCGACCACGGTGAGGTCGACGCCGTCCGCGGCCAGCAGCTCGGCGGCGCCCAGCAGCTCACCCAGGACGGTCGGTCCGGAGCCGATCGCCACGACCGGCCCACCGGCGCGCAGCACCCGGCCGCGGCCGAGTTCGAGCGGCTCGGCGCCCAGGGCGTCCACCGATGCCGGGACAGGCGCGGTGACCAGTCGCAGGTAGACGCTGAGCGGTGTCGCCACGCAGAAGTCCACCGCGGCGCGGGTCTCGGCCGCGTTGGCCGGTTCCAGCACGACCAGGTCGGGTACGGCCCCGAGCGCGCTGACGTCCCGGACGGCCTGGTGGGAATGCCCCGGCGCGGCCGGAAGCAGCCCGGCGAGGGAGCCCACGTAGACGACCTTGCGGCCCTCGGTGGCGTTGTTGTAGATCTGCTCGTTGGGCCGGGCGTGCAGGAAGCACGAGAACGAGTGCACGAACGGCAGCAGACCCCGGTAGGCGAGCCCACCGGCCATCGACACCATGTCCTGCTCGGCGATGCCGCACTCCACGAACCGGTCCGGGTACGCCTGCGAGAACGGGATCAGCCCGGTGTCGAGGACCAGGTCGGCGTCGAACGCGACGATCCGGTCGTCCGTGGCGGCCTTGGCGACGAGCGCTTCGCCGTACACTTCGGGCAGTCGGGGTCCGGTCGAAGCCGGCTTCGGGTCGGCCGGGGCGGCCTCGGTGAGGGTGAGTGGCGCCAGGCCCGCGGCTTGCAGGATTTCCTCGGCCGCGGTGACCAGCTCGGCGTGGGCGCTGGCGTAGTCCGCGGGCGACGGCGCCCCGCTGTGAAAGAGGTAACGCCACTCGTCGGCGCCCATCGAGGTCGCGGCGAAGGTGCGGCAGCCGGCGCCCTTCACCGTGTCGGCGATGATCACGGCGGGTCGGTCCGGGTAGGACTCCGCCCGCTCCCGGCAGGTCTCCTGCAGAGCCGCGACGTCGTTGCCGTCGCAGCGCAGCACGGCCCAGCCGAAGCTCGCGAACTTCGCCGCCAGGTCGCCGAGGTCGTTGACGTCGGCCACCCAGGTGTCGGACTGGATCTTGTTGTGGTCGACCACGACCGTCAGCTCGCCCATGTCCCGGTGCGCGGCCGAGGCCAGCGACTCCCAGTTCTGGCCCTCCTGCAGCTCGCCGTCGCCGGTCAGCACGAACACCCGGCGCCGGGTGCCGAGCAGCCGGTCGGCCAGGATCACGCCCTTGGCCTTGGCGATGCCCATGCCGAGCGAGCCGGTGTTGAACGGCATGTGCGGGGTGTGCACGTCCGGGTGGCCGGGCAGCCCATCGATCCGGCGCAGCCGGTGCACCAGGTCCTCGTCCAGCAGGCCGATGCCGATCAGGGCGGCGTACAGGCCGGGGGCGTCGTGGCCCTTGGACGAGAAGTAGAGGTCGCCGGTGTCCGTGCCGGGCTCCCGCAGCTCGTTCAGGTAGAGCCAGCTCACCACGTCGGCGGCGCTCATGCTGGAGCCGAGGTGCCCGGAGCCGGCCCGGGTCACCATGTAGAGGATGTTGATCCGGGTCAGGCCTGCGAACGCGCGGGTCCGGGTGACCGGGTCGTCGATGCCGTCGAGGGCCCGGCGGATCTCCGCGACCGGAACCCAGCGCAGCGGCGTTGTCATGTTTCCTCCGGAGTTCGAAGCACCGTCAGGGGTGTCACCAGGCGACATAGCCGCCGTCCACGAGCAGCTCGCCGCCGGTGACGTACCGGCTCATGCCGGACGCGAGGAAAAGCAGGGGGCCGGTCAGATCGGCCTCGGTCGCCATCCGCTGCAGCGGCACCCGGGCGGTGAACTTCGCCCGGAATGCCGGATCCTGGTCGCCCAGGACGCCGCCCGGCGACAGCGTGTTGACCCGCACTCCTGCCGGACCCCACATCGCGGCGAGATAGCGGGTCAGTGCAGCCACCGCGGCCTTCGACATGCCGTACGCGGGTGGCTTGAGGAACGGTGGGTCGAGGTCGATGTGGTCGTAGTAGCGGGGGTCGGGCGCGACGCCGCCGTACAGCGAGCCGATGTTGACGACCGAGCCACGACCGGCCGCGGCCATGGCGGTGCCGAAGACCTGACAGACCCGCAGCACACCGAGGGCGTTGACGTCGAGCACCGCGCCGGACAACTGCTCCGGCACGTCCGCGAACAGCCAGCTTCCCCCGACGGCGGACGGTGGTTTGTCGATGCCGGCGTTGTTGACCAGGATCGTCGGGGTGCCGCACCGGCGGACCGTCTCCGCCAGCGCAGCCTCGAGGCTGTCTCGGTCCGTCACGTCACCGCGCAGGCCTACGTACCGGCCGGCGCCATCGTGTTCCTTGACCGCGACCGGCGTCTCGTCGCCGAGGTCGAGGCCGACCACGGCCGCCCCCGCATCGAGCAGTGCGGTGGCCCAGATCCCGCCGAGGCGGCCGCCGACACCCGTGACGACGGCCACCTCCCCGGAAAGATCAATCCGCACCGTGGTCCGCTCCCGCCGCGGCACCCGCACGCACCGGCTCGGCCAGCATCGCCGGCTCGAAACCGGTGTCCTCGCCGATGCCGATGCGCAGCGCCCGGCCGATGACCTCGTCGAGCTGGTACGGCTTCATGCCGTCACCCGGCGACTTGCACAGCACGTCCTGCTCGGTGAGCACATGCCCCGCCGGGAGGTCCCGCGCGGCGACCAGCTTCTTGCCCATCTTGCGGACAGCCTTGGCCTCGGTCTCGCTGCGCTGCTTGGCCGGCTCGCCCAGCGCCTCGCGGGTCCGCCGCAGACCCTCGGTCAGCTCGGCGAGCTGCGGGCCGTCGAGCGAGAAGTGGTGGTCGCTGCCGGGCCGCGAGTGGTCCAGCGTGAAGTGCTTCTCGATCACCCGGGCGCCCTGGGCGTACGCGATCCAGCTGAGCTCCGGGCCGAGGTCGTGGCCGGAGAAGCCGATCACCGTGTCCGGGTACTCCTCGCGGTAGGTGCCGATCACCTTCAGGTGCAGGTCGGACGGGGAGGCCGGGTAGACCGCCGTGCACTGCAGCAGGGCGAGGTCGGGCTGGATCGGCAGGATCGTGTCGCAGGCCCGCCGCACCTCCTCCATCGTCGCGCCGCCCGTGCTGAGGATCAGCGGCTTGCCGGACTTCGCGGCGTACGCCAACAGCGGGGTGTTGGTGACGTCCGCCGACGCGATCTTGATGGCGGGCAGGTCCAGGTCGACCAGGAAGTCCACGCTGCGCTGGTCGAACGCGGTGGAGAGGAAGTGGATGCCCAGATCGGCTGCGAGGGCGACCAGGTGGGCGTACTCGGTGCGACCGAACTCCAGCGCCTCGCGGTGCGCACCATAGGTCGGGCCGTAGCTGTTGCGGCCGGTGTAGGGCTCGTTGTACATCGCCTTCGTGAACAGCGAACGGTTGTCCCGCTTCTGCAGTTTCGCAGCGTGCGCGCCGGCGGCCGCGGCCTGCCGGAACAGCTCTTCAGCCTTGTCGAGGCTGCCCTCGTGATTGTGACCGATTTCCGCGATCACGTAGGCATCCGTGTCGTCAGCTATCCGGTAATCGGCAATTCTGAGCTCGCGCAACGTCATTTCCCTTCTCTGCGCGGCGAAAATGTCCTGGATATATTTCGGGCATGGCGGTATCGCCATACCGGTAATGGGCAGTTAATGGCCGTCTGCGGTATCGGCGCGGCCGGGCGGCCACACTGACCCGTGATATCGGTGACCGTCTCGGCATGGACCACTCGCGTCGCGCACGCCAGGACGTTCCGACCATCGCCCGGCCCTGGCGAGCAGGGCGACGACCGGTGCGTTCAGCAGTGCACGGGGTGCTTTCCCGCCGCCTCGGCACCACAGCTGTCCAGGCGGGCGGAGTGGGCAGCAGAACAGCCCGAAACGCCCACCGACTCGGCGGTCGGCGCCGGCGGCAGAATGGCCGACGCACCCTGGACTGCCTGTCCGACAAACGTCGCGCCATAGGCACGCACGCCAACGACCTGCATTTCTTCCAGTCCCCCTCGTGCGGCTCGGTCATATGACCGACCCTCGACCAACAGCATGCCATTCGAAGCGAAATCTGCACAGCCCTGACGGGCTCTATTGCGGGCGAGATGTCCGATCAGGCAGCAGCTCGCGCCGTTTCCAGTGGTCAGCCGGCACTTCTGTTTTCCGCAAAGAGAGATCGGTCACCTCCGATACATTGTTGCGCCTTCCACCAATTCATCCGTTAGGACGCCAGAACCGTCCGCATCGGAGCTGCGCGGCGTCAGCCGGGGTAGTAGAAGATCCCGGAAGTCTGTGCCGCCATGGTCACGCCCATGCCGATAACCGCGCCCTGCCCGGCAGGCAGGGCACGGATGTGTGATCCCGCGTAGCCCTCCGGCGTCAGGAAGCAGTCCCACACCGCGTTCCACTCCTGGTGCTCGCCCGTTGCCGGGTCGATCACCGGCTCGGGCCGGGGAACGACCCGGTGTTGCACGATGGCGCCCTGCTCAGCACCGACTCGCAACGCCTGTCGCCAATGCTCGTCGTCCACCAGCCAGCCCGCCGTGATGCCCGCCCCGCCGAAGTCGGCGCCCGGCTTCAGCATCAGCTCGCCGCGGCGCCCCGCGCACTCGTCGATCAACTCGGGGGTCATCGTGCGGGTCCAGGGCAGCACCTCGCCCACCAGACCGGCCTCCTGAGGGGTCAACTCACCCCGAGCGGCCAGATCAGCGAGCAGCGCCAGCGACGTCTTGTTGTTGAAGAGCTCGCCCGACAGCGAGGTGTACAGCGCCACGGACCCGTCAGCGTCGGCACGCAGCAGGTCCTCCACCACGCGCAGACCATCCGGGTCGTCGAGGAAGTCACCCACGCTGAAATAGCGCAGGACGACATCCACCGGCCGGTCGTGCAGGGTGACCCGGCCGCCCGCAAAGCCAATGTCGGACAACTCCCCGAGCACGACCTCCACCCCGAACCGGGCCAGCATTTCCTGGAACGACGTCGCCAGGTGCAGGTACGGCGCCATCGCCCCATTGCCGTCCACAAAGGCGACAACCGGCGCAGCCGTACCGCATACCGGCCGTGCCGCGGCGCGCAGAGCCCGGTCCACGCGGGCACCGGTGTCCACGAAGTCCAGGCCGTACTCGGCGGCGAAGTCCTTGAACGCGGGCACCTCGAGCAGGGCGGCAGAGATCTGCGCCCGGTCCATCCCGCCGAGTGCGCTGCCGATGTTGAACTCCAGCAGCCGGAACGCTTGCCCGTCGTGATAGAGGTCGGCCCGCCCGTACTGTTGCGGCCGATCGGTGAACCGGGCGAGGTAGCCGGCACGCGCGGCGTCCATGCCGACCGCGCGGCCGTAACGTTCCCGGTCGCCGCCGAAGAACCGGTCCGGTAGCGACACCAGCAGGTCGAACAGTGCGCTCATCCGCTGGGCGAAACCGTGGATCGCCACATCGCTCATGAACATCGGCCGCGGCAGGAACCGCCCCCGCATGGATTCGACCAGTGCGGGAGGCAGCTTTGCCGCCGCCATCGCGTCGAGGAGACCCCGGTCGCCGTTCGCGCAGCGCCGGAGGTACTCGGCGGTGACCGGGTCCCGCGGTGTGCCGGTCACGGCTGGGCCGCCGGGGGGCTCGTCGGGAACTGGAACACCGCAGCGTTGCGCCGACCGGGGCGGTAGCGCGGAATCTCGTCGTCGATCGGCATGGCCCGCAGGCTGGAACCGGCGTAGCCGTGCGGCGTGAAGAAGACGCCCCAGGTGGCGGCGTACTCGTCGACCACACCGGTTTCGGGGTGCACGACCCGCTCGGACCGGCGGATCACCCGACGCTGCACCAACGCGCCCTCGGTGACGCCCTCAGCAAGCGCCGCGGCCCAATCGGCGTCAGACGTGTCCCAGCCCGGCACGATCCCCATGGCTCGGAAACTGCGCTGCTGCTTGATGATCAGGTCGTCCCGGTGCTCGCGGCAGTAGTCGATCAGGTCGACGGTCTGTGAGTCGGCGTCCGTGGTGGTGTTCGCCAGCAACCGCGTCCAGGGCAGCACCCGGTCGATCAGGGCGGCCTCGTCCGGGCTGAACGCCGACCGGAGGCGGGAGTCCGACATCAAGGTCAGCGCCGCCTTGTTGTGGTAAAGCGAGCTGCGCAACGACGTCCACAGAACGACCCGGCCCTCGTCGTGAGCGCGGAACACCCGCTCAGCGGTCTCGGCCACACCGGGCTCGGTCACCATTTCGTTCTCGGTGAAATGGCGCTGGATCAGGTCGATCCGCTTGCCGTGCAGCCACAGGCGGCCGTCGCGCTCGGTGATCTCACCGATCGTGCCCATCACCACCTCGAGGCCCTGGGCAGCCATCATCTCCACGTACGACTGCGCCTGAGTGACGTACGAGCCGAAGCCGGAGTCGGACTCGACCAGGCCGAGCACCGGGTCCGCTCCCCCGGTGACTCCCTGGGCGGCCTCCCGGTACAGGTTGGCGATGTTCTCACCCATGTGCACATGAACCAGGCCGTGCTCGGCAGCGAAGTCGGCGAACGCGTCGACCTTCAGCAGCATGCGACCGATCTCGGAATAGTCGATGCCGCCCTGCGCGCTGCCGACGTTGACCTCGAGCAGGCGTAACCGCTCGCCGTCGTGGTAGGCGTCGGCCCGGCCGTACTTGGTGGGCTTGCCCGGGTAGCGGCTGAGGATCGCCGCCCGTTGCGGCTCCATGCCCAGCGTCGCGCAGTACGCGGCCACGTCACCGTCGAAAATGCGCTGCGGCACCGAGGTCAACAGGTCGAAGAAGCCCCCCAGGTCGGCGCTGAACCCGCCGATGACGTCCTCGTCGACAAACAACGGGCGCGGAAGCAGGTGACCCTCGTTGGCGGCGAGGAAGGCAGCACCGAACGGCGCCTTCGCGATCGCCTCCAGCAGGCCCCGGTCGCCCCCGAGGCACCGCTGGAGATAGTCATCCGTGACCCGGTCGGTCCTGGTAGCGGTGTCGGTCATGCTCGTTGCGTCTCCTCCGGCGCGGGCGCGCCCTCATAGGTGCTGTCGAAGGTCCTCATGGAGCGCAGGGGCGAGAACACGATGGGCAGCCACGCCACCGCGAGCCCGACGGCGGCAATCCACATCACCGTCCGGACACCGAGGAAGGTGATCAGGACGCCGGCCAGGGCGGCGGCGATCGCCTCCATGCCGTTCATGACGAACCGCATGGTCGCGTTCATCCTGCTGAGCAGGTGGTTCGGCGTCACCCGCTGACGGAAGCTGACCAGGACGACGTTGTTGTGGCCGACCCGGAAGATGATGACCGCCCAGGCGGCCGAGCCGATCCACTGCCAGGGGCCGACGTCCATCATCGGCACGAGGAAGCCGAACGGGATCCCGATCAGGCCGAGGATCCACAGGGACTGACCCGCGCCCAACCGGTCGCACACCTTCGTGGCGGTGGAGACGCCGAGCAGCACTCCGAGGCCGCCGAAGGTGAAGAAGATGCCCACCGAACCGGCGCCCAGCTCGAGCTCCCGGACGAGCAGCAACGGCGCACCCACGATGGCGAAGGTCAGGAAGAGATTGGTCAGCGCCCCGGCGGTGACGATCGGCCGCAGCAGCGGATGCCGCCACACGAACTTGATCCCCTCGCCGATCTCGGGGAACAGTCGGGAATTCTCGGGCCGCTCCGGGCGCGGCTCCCGGTGCTTCACCCCGGAGAGGAACAGAGCCGACCATGCGAAGCTCACCGCGTCGATGAGCAGGGCAATCGGCGCGGACAGGAACTGCACGACGTAGCCGGCGACGCTGGGACCGGCCAACGAACTGGTGGCCTCCACGCTGCTCAGCCTCGAGTTGGCTGGTAGCAGATTGTCCCGGCCTACCAGCGACGGCAGGTAGCTGCGCGACGCGACGTCGAAGAACACGTCGCCGACGCCGACCAGCAGCGCCACGACGTACAGCTGCTCGATGGTCAGCACGCCGAAGGCCCAGGTGAGCGGGACTGAACCGAGCGCGATCGCCCGGCCCACGTCCGCCGACACCATCACCCAGCGTTTGCGGGTGCGGTCGAGGAGGGCGCCGGCGGGCAGGCCGACGGTGAGGAACGCGACGAACTTGAGCATCCACAGAGCACCGACCTCGGCCGCGGAGGCGTCGAGGACGATCACCGCCACCAGCGGCATGGCCACGAAGGTGATCTCCGAGCCCATGTGGCTGAACGTCGCCGCGGCGAAGAGGCGGCGGAAGCCCTGGTTGCTCCAGAGCTTCTTGGACGCCTTCTGCTCCTCGTCGCGGGTGCTGGTCACTGTCATGCGGTGTGCCACTCCACGGTGTCGAGGACCTGCTCGCATCGCTCGATGGCCTGACTCGCGTCGGCCCCGGAAGCGATGACCATGCCCATGCGGATGTCCCAGCCGGTGCGGATCGGCACCACCGGGTCGCCCGGGTTCAGCGGCAACAGGACGCCGATCTCGGCCTCGGCCAGCTCCTCGAACAGACCCGGGAAGCCGAACGCCCGAGTGCCCGGCGGCACCCGGCGCACCACGGCACCCATCCGGGTCAGCTCGTCCAGCCCGCCAAGCGCGGTGAGGGTGCCGGGCGGCGGGGCGAACACCCGCAGCGCGGCCCCGCCCTGCAACGCCGGCGGTTCGGTCGGGAACTCGGTGAGTCCCAGCGCTGCCCCGAGGAACAGTCGGTTGGCGTCGAGGCCGTACGCCCGGCGTACCACCTCGGGGATGCCGAGGCCGGCCATCCGGTTGTGCGTCTCCATCAACCGCGGACCCGCGTCGGTGATCACGTATTCGGTGTGCGAGGGCCCGTCTGTCACCCCGATCGCGTCCAGTAGCCGCACGGTCAGGTCCCGCAGTGTCGCCTCGTACGGCCCGATCACCCGGGGCGGGGCGGTGATCCCCACCTCGACGAGATGGTCGTTGATGGTCTCGTCGGTCAGGCCCAGGGTCAGATGCCGGCCGTCCACCGAGAACGCCTCGACCGTGGCCAGCGGACCTTCGAGGAACTCCTCGGCGACCGCCTCGCGGTAACCGGCCGACTCCATCGCCTTCCACGCCAGCTCGGCCTCGTGCGCACCGGAGACGATGTGCACGTCGGCGCTGCCGGAGCCGTCCACGGGCTTGAGCACGATGCGTCCGAGCTCGGCGGCGAACTCGGCGGCGTCCGTGCGGCTGCGCACCAGCCGGGCTCGTACCGGATCGATGCCCTGCTCGGCCAGGATCCGGCGGACCTCGGCCTTGTTCTTGATGGTGCGGGCAGCGGACACCGGCGTGTGCGGGACGCCAAGCGCGGCGGCCACCTCGGCGGCGGGAACGGTGCCGAGGTCCGTGGTGCACAGCACCCGGTCGAACGGTCGGTCGCGGTGGAGCGGCGTCAACGCCTCGAGCACGGCGGCCGCGTCGGTCACCGGCGCGTGCACGATCCGCTCACAGTGGTCGGCGAACTCCGGCTCGTACTTGTCCGGCTCGTGGACGAGCACGACGTCGACGTCCAGTTCGCGGGCGTACTTGACGGCGTGCAGCCGCCCGCCGATCACGGCTACCCGTGGCATGGCGTTGTTCCTCTCTTCGGCGCGGTGGTCACGGTGGTCACTGGTGGACCCTCCTCTCTACGGGACTTGAGAAGGTGCCCGTGGTTAGATGCCGGTGAGAGCCGGGGTGACGGCCCGTGGTGGTCGCCCT